>NZ_BAAAXV010000001.1:0-675778 GCF_039535785.1 Nonomuraea helvata | reverse complement strand
CGCAGGTTGACTAAGCGGACCGCAGTCCCTATCTTCATGTGTAGTAAACGGACCGAAGTCCGGAAAGGACATGAGCACATGAGCAGACTGCTGCACATTTCCGCCTCCCCTCGGGGCGGGGAGTCGATCTCGCTGGGGATCGCGCAGACCTTCGTCGAGGAGTACCTGGCAGCCCGTCCGGGCGCGACGGTCGACCACTTCGACCTGTGGGACGGGACGCTGCCCGAGTTCGGGCCTGCTGCGGCGGGGGCGAAGATGACCGTGTTCGGGGGCGGCACTCCCGAGGGCGAGCAGGCCGAGGCGTGGGCGGCCGCCGTGCGCACGTTCGAGCGCTTCGACTCCTACGACCGTTACCTCTTCAGCGTGCCGATGTGGAACGCGGGCGTGCCGTACAAGCTGAAGCAGTTCGTCGACGTCGTCAGCCAGCCTGCGATGATCTTCGACGTGCACCCGGAGACCGGCTATCGCCCGCTCCTGACCGGCAAGCGCGCCGCCGTCGTCTACACCAGCGCGGTCTGGGGGCCGGAGCTGGGGCCGGCGTTCGGGAGCGACTTCCAGTCGACGTTCTTCAACGGCTGGCTGCGCTGGACCGGCATCAGCGACATCCAGGAGATCCGCCATCATCCGACGCTCACGGGCTCGTACGATGACGAACGCAAGCAGGCCGACGAACGCGCCCGCCAGATCGCCAGGACGTTCTAACGACGCCTCATTGAGATCGTGGCCCGGTCAACACCGCTGGATCGAAGGAGACGGGGAAGGGGTGCTCAAGTGTCAGCATGGTGCCCGCCTTCGCCTCCGCGACGAGCTCGTAGCCCTTCTCGCCCAGGTTGAAGACTTCGACGCGAGGTCCGTCCTGAAGTTCGACCCGAACGAAGACCGGGATGCCCGCTGCGGCGTATTTGGGCGGCTTGATCGTGTAGTCGCGATCTCGATTGACCTTCCCGGGGCTCACGACCTCGACCACGCATACGACGTCGGAGGCGGAGAGCGTGACGGGGCCCTCAAGTATGGCCTCGGCATGCCCAACCACGATGTCGGGAATCAGCCCGTCCTCGCCGACTTCGAGATTGCCCGTCTCGACTATCTCGTAGTCCTTGGGGCACGCGTCATCCAGGATGCGGACCAGCCGTTTCGCCGCAAGCGCATGATCATAGGCGGGCATGGGACTCACTACGAAACTCCCGTCGATCAACTCGATCCGCTCCCCGGTCTCGGGGAGCTTGAGCCAGTCCTCGACGGTGTAGCCATCCGTAGTCGGCGGCAGGGCGAAAAGCCTTACCCGCCGGGGTGGCGGATGCGCAACAAGCCAGCCCTCATCCGGCAGAGCAGTCATCGCCTCATCGCCTTCCATGGATCGAGTCTTGCACGCATGGCGACACAGAGCCAAGTGTATCCGTGTGATCACGTCGAGTGACGAGGCCGCGTTACCGTGCCTTTACCGATCTCGTCAGGCTTCCGACAGAACTCTCACGAGGTGTAGGTCCAGCGGGGCCCGTCAGGTGTGTCCTCCACCGTGACGCCGCCCTCCAGCATCGCCGCGCGCACCGCGTCCGCCGCGTCGTACCGCCCCTCCTCGCGCAACCGAGCCCGGAGCGCGAGCAGGGACTTGACCAGGGAGCGCAGGCCGCGCGAGCGGAGGCCGGCGGCCGAGGCGAGCTCGCCGAGGCGGGCGATCAGCAGCCGCATCAGCTCCCTGGCCTGCTCGACCCCGCCGGAGTCCTCCTCCGTGTCGGCGGCCCATTTGACGATCTCCGCCTCGAGGTCGAGGACGGTCTGGGCCGCCGCCACCATGTCGGGCTTGCCCACCGCCGCCTTGAACAGCTCCTCGCACGTGTGGACGACCTCCTCCAGCGTGACCTCCGCCGGAGCGGGCTCAGCGGCGGGCGGCGGAATCGTGGCCGAGGCGGTGGCGCCCTCGGCCAGGCGGCGGAGCTCGGCGAGGTCGATGTGGGTGCCGGTGGGCAGGACGGTCTGGGAGCCGGGGCGGCGGACGGTGAGGCCGCCGCGGCCCGCCACCCGTACGGACTCGGCCTGCAGATCGATCACCAGCGCCGTGTGCTCGTCGAGGCCGAGGACGGCGGTGCCGGGCGGCAGCTCGCGCTCCATGCGCGACAGCCGGCGCTCGCCGAGGTAGCAGTAGCGCGTGTCGTGGGTGCCGCCCTCGGCGTTGTCGAAGTGGGGGATCAGCACGGCCTGCAGGCCCAGCGGCTCCAGCAGGTCGATGCCCTCGCGCCAATGGGGCTCCGCGCCCACCTTGTAGATCTCGTAGACCGGCACCGTGGCCAGGCCCGCCGTGCAGGCGGCCGCCGAGGCCAGCACCGTCACCCCCTCGCGCGCGCGGATCCGGGCACGCAGGTCGCCGGCGATGCCCGAGCCGGTCCACCGGTCGAGCGCGTAGGTGGGGCTGCCCGGACCGGAGAAGACCCAGTCGGCGCCCGTGATCCCGGACGCCGCCTCGACCTGCAGGCCGACGCTCTGCGCGAAATAGCGGCGGGCGCGGGCGGAGATGTCGGCGGCGTTCTCCTGGAAAGCGTAGGGGGTGTCGAGCAGCACGGCCCGCGCGCCCGGGCGCAGCGCCCGCGCCGCCGCGCGGTGGATCTCGACCATGGTCGGGCTCGTCTCGCCCGACCCCATCAGCACCAGCAAACCGGGCATCGCTGTGGGCCTCTCTCTCGCACGCCATCGACTACAGCCGGGCCCGCCGCCGTGTTCAAGAGCGAGAACATAATGCGTTGGGGACGTACTTGCATATCATTGGCAGTAAGTTGTGGACGGTGACGGGAAGACACGTGGTCTCGGTTGAAACGCTCATGCTACGGATGGGCACCGACAGTCGCTGGTCCTACCGCCATGCCAGCACCCAGCCTGCGCGCGGGGAGAGTCCGGACGAGTGCGCGCGCCGGCTCAGCGGGGTCGCGGCGGGAGATCCCCGCACCGTCGTGCACTCCACGAGCTGGCGCCATGAGCCGGACGGCGGGATCGTACTGACATATGCGGTCTGCCCGGATCCGGCGCCGTGGCTGCCCGCGGTCGAGGTGCCCGCACTGGAGATCGCCAGGGGCGAGGCTCCCGCGACGCCGTCACCCGACCGCGTCGCCCTGGCCAACGTGGTCGCGCACGCGGTCAGGCACCTGGCGTTCCTCATGGCCGAGGACCCCGTCGTGGCGCGCGCCCTGTCCGGGCATCCGGAGATCGCCCGCGCGCTGGAGCCGGCGGGCGCTCCTGCGTGACAGGCGGCGGCCCAGCGCCTGCATGGGCCGTTCGACGTATCTGAAGGACAGCGCGCTCACGGCCAGCACGGCGGCCACGGCCAGCGCCGTCATCATGAGCTGGTACGGCAGCTCCGCCCGCCGCAGGTCGCCGGTGATCTCCACGAAGTACTTCAGCAACGGATGATGCACCAGGTAGAGCGAGTAGCTGATCAGGCCGAGCCAGGTGAGCACCCTGGGCAGCCGCCGCCCGCGCAGCGCCATCCCCGCCGCGAAGGTGGCACCGGCGAGCGCGATCGTCATCAGCCACACGTCCGCCTGCACCCACCACCATCCGCCCTCGATCGCCCACAGGGGCGCGACCGCCACCAGGGCCGCCGTGACGGCCACCGGCCACAGCCGCCCGCCGCCCCGCTCCCACCGGTGGATGGCCGTGCCCGCGAACATCACCGCGAGCACCGCCGTCCCCAGCCACGGCACCCGGCTGCTCAGCAGCAGCAGCGCCAGCGCCATCAGGCCGAGCACGCAGGCCGAGGCCGTGCGCAGGCACCCCGACACCACGCACGCCAGCCCCACCACGAACACCGCGACGGAGACGTAGGCGGGCCATCCGCCTGCCACCACCGCCCCCGACACCACGAGCCCGACCGCCACGGCGCCCGCCGCGAACAACATCGACAGCAGCCCGCTGCGGCCATGTCCTCTGACCAGGAACAGCGCCGTGACCAGGAGGTAGAACACCATCTCGTACGAAAGCGTCCACATCGTGTCGGCCACGCCGCCCACGCTCACGACGTCGAGCAGCATGGTCGCGTGCGCCGCCACCGCGCTCCCGTCCCGCGGCACCTCCGCGCGCAGCGGCACCCACCAGGCCAGAGCCAGCATGACGACGATCACGCCGAGGTAGAGCGGGTAGAGGCGGAAGAACCGGCTGACCCAGAACGCGCGCACGTCACCGTGGCGCTCCAGCGAAGTGGGGATGATATAGCCGCTGACCAGGAAGAACACCAGGATGCCGTAAACGCCGAGGTTGAACCAGTACGGCCTGAGCTGGGGAAGGAACCACGGCAGGAGGTGCTCGGCCACCACGGCCACCGCGCCGATCCCGCGCAGCGCGTCCAGCCACGCGAACCTGGAGGAGTCGGGCCCGGAGGAGTCGGGCAGGGCGATGGCGGCGGACACCCGGCACAACATACCCACGCACCCTGAAGAGATGCTGGCACCCGGAAACGCCGTGCTCATACGCCATCGGTACGCTGGTGGCCCCATGCGAGAAGGAGACGCAGCATGACCGTCGCCGTCCACGTCGGACCTGAGCCGGTGCCTGTGCTCATCGATGCCGTACGCCGGGCGGGCGGTGAGGTCGTGCCGCTGGAGGACGCGGAGGCGATCGTCTACTACGGCAGCGGCGGCCCCGAGGAGCTGCGGTCGATGCTCCACGACGGCATCCGCTGGGTGCAGCTGCCCAGCGCCGGCATCGAGCGGTTCGCGGACGCGGGGGTCGTCTCCGAGCACCCCGTCTTCACCGCCGCCACCGGGTCCTACGGCGTGCCGGTGGCCGAGCACGCGCTGGGCCTGATGCTGGCGGCCGCGCGCGGCCTGCACCGGGCGGCCAGGGCCACGAAGTGGGGACGCAACGAGTCCAGGGAGTTCGCCGGCTCCACGGTGGCGATCGTCGGCTTCGGCGGCATCGGGCGGGCGCTCATCCGGATGCTGGAGCCGTTCGGCTGCCGCGTCCTGGCGGTCACCGACAGCGGCGAGGCGCCCGGCGCCGACCTCGTCCTCCCGCGCGCCCGCTACCGCGAGACGCTGCCCGAGGCCGATTACGTCGTCGTCTCGGCGCCGGCCACGCCGGAGACGAGAGGGATGTTCGGCAAGCGGGAGTTCGAGCTCATGCGCGAGGACGCCTGGCTGGTGAACGTCGCCAGGGGCTCGCTCGTCGACACCGACGAGCTGGTGGACGCGCTGCGCGGGGGCCGCATCGGCGGCGCGGCCATCGACGTGACCGACCCCGAGCCCCTGCCCGACGGCCATCCGCTGTGGAGCCTGGACAACGTGCTCATCACGCCGCACTGCGCGAACCCGCGCTCCTCCTACTGGCGCGGCCTGGCCGAGCGCGTCACCTCCAACGTGCGGCGCTTCCAGGACGGGGCTCCGCTGGAGGGCGTGGTCTCGCCGTCCCGGGGCTTCTGAGGCGCGCCCGCCCGGCCGACAGGGCCACGGTGCAGCCGCGCCGCTCTCGGCTGAGTGCGGGGTCCGTGGGGCACCCCGCGCGGGTCAGCCCAGGTTGAGCCGGGCTCCGTTGCTCAGCCCCGAGTCATGCACCTCGAGCCCGGCCGGGTCGAGGCCCTTCGGCAGGTCGAACACCAGCGCGCCGGTGAACGACCGACCGGCCTCGATGCGGATCGGCGTGATCTCCTTGCCGTCCTGGTCGAGCAGCTTGGTGCCGCCGTGCAGGTCGTCGTTCTCGTCGATCAGCTTCTGCTGGCCCGGGTAGAGCACCCTGGCCTCCTGCCCGACGTTGCTGACCGTCACCCCGACCTGGCACGTGCGCTTGGCCGCCGATCTCGCCGGTTTGGGGCACTTCGTGCTCGTCACGGCGAAGCGCAGCTTGCCGTCCTGCACCGGCCCGTCCTCGCCGACCGCCGGGGAGCGGAACACCCACGCCATCAGCGCGATCAGCGCCACCAGCAGCACGACCGCGATGACCAGGGCGGTCAGGCAGCCCGTCAGCACGCCCCGCTTGCGCTTGGCGGGCGGGTAGCCCGGCAGCGGCCCCTGACCGGTGGTCGAGTGGTGGGGCAGCGGCCCCTGCTGGTGGGGGATCGGCCCCAGCGGCCCCCGGCCGGTGCCCGGCACGGGGCCGGTGCGCTCCGGATGGGGAGCAGGGAGTACGGGCCCGGTCCGCTCGGCGGGCGGCGGCTGCTGCGGCCCGCGACCCATTCCAGGCGTGGGACCGGTGCGTTCGGCGGGTGGCGGTTGCTGCGGCCCGCGGGCCGTCCGCGGTGTGGGGCCGGTGCGCTCGGCAGGCGGGACCGGGCCCGCTCCGGGCGTGGGCCCGGTGCGCTCCGCGGGTGGCGGAGGCTGCGGGCTGCGCGCGGGCGCCTCGGGGTGCGCGCCGCGGCCCTGCTGCGAAGAACTGCGCGAGGGGCCGTGGGACGGACCGTGGGACGGGCTCTGGGACGGACCGTGGGACGGGCGTGGCCGGACGGTGCCCGGCACCGCGCCCGTGCGGTCGGGCGGCATCCGGTGCGGCGGCTGCGGCATCAGCGGGAAGTCCGACGGGTCCCACGTGTTGGTCAGGTGCTTGGTGGCGGCCAGCTGCGCCGCAGGCTCGTCGGCCGCCCCTACCAGCTCCAGCAGCAACTGCTTGGCCGCGGGCCGGCGCGCCGGGTCGGGGTGGATGGCCGCGGCCACCAGCCGGTCCAGCGGCGCGGGCAGCCCGCGCAGGTCGGGCGGCGCCGTACGGGCCCGGGCCGCCATCACGTAAGCGTCGCCCTCGCCGAACGGATGCCCGCCCAGCCCCGCGTACGCGATGAGCGACCCCCACGCGAACACGTCGCCCGCCGGGCTCGTACGCCCCTCGAAGACCTGCTCCGGAGCGATCCAGCCGGGCGTACCCATCACCATGCCGGCGTTCGTGTGCCGGGAGTCCACGTGCGTCGATCGCGCCAGCCCGAAGTCGATCACCCGGGGCCCGGCCAGCGTCAGCATCACGTTGGCCGGCTTGAGATCGCGGTGCACCAGCCCCGCCGCGTGGATGGCGGTCAGTGCGGCGGCCACGCCGACGGCGGCGGAGTGCAGCACGGACGGCGAGAGGGCGCCGTGCTCGATCAGGTGGTCTTCGAGCGAGATGCCGTCGATGTACTCGGTGACGAGGTAGAGGACGCCGCGGTCCTCGCCGTGGTCGAGCACGCGCGCCGTGCAGAACGAGGCCACCTTGCGCGCGTTGGACACCTCTTCGTGGAAACGCGCCCGGTAGACCGGGTCGGCCGTGTAGTCGCGCCGGATCGCCTTGAGCGCCACCCGCGACCCGTCGGCCGCCTTGGCGAGGTAGACCACACCCATGCCGCCGGAGCCGAGACGGCTGATCAGCTCGTAGGGGCCGATCGCCGGCGGATCTTCCGGCTCCAGCGGAGTGCCTGCGGAGCGCCCCAACGTCGCCGTCCTCTCGCCGTCGTCATCCCGTCTCAACCCGAACCGTTCCTCCGCCCGGCACGCCTTTTGTACCCAAGACTCTAACGGAGGAAGGGGCCACTCGTTGGCCACTGGTTCTGAGCGGGCATGCGCATCAGCACGCCCGGCCCCGCCCATGCGATCGGGGGCAGCGCCATCACTGGGTGAGGCGGTGAATGCGCAGGGGGCGCATCGCGACGCGCAGGCGGGAGACGTTGAGCGCGTAGGGGAGCGGCCGGTGGGATGACAGCAGCCGGCCGACCGGCTTGGGCCGGGCCGCGCGGACGATGCCGGCGAGGAAGGCAGTGCCGACCGCGAGCGTCAGGTGCACGCCGTCGCAGCCCGGCCGGGCCCACCACTCGTTCGCCGCGGTGCCGTCCAGCCAGATCTCGGGCGCGAACGTGTTCGCGTACGGCAGGCGCGGGCTGCGCTGGTGCGCTGCGATCGGCACGAGCACGGTGCTGCCCGCGGGCAGGGTGGTGCCGTACCAGTCGGTCGGCGTGGTCGTGACGCGGGAGAGCGCGGGCACCGGCGGCCACAGGCGCAGCCCTTCGCGCAGGCAGGCCCGCAGGTAGTCGGGGTCGGTGCGGGCCGACTTGCGCTGGGCGGGGTGGGCGGCGAGCAGCGCCAGCGTCTGCGTCAGCCCGGCGGAGATCGCGCCCAACCCCATCAGCCAGAACGCCGCCTGCATGAGCCCGCGCGACTCCGCCTCGCCGGAGTTCTCCGCGATCAGGCCGGCCAGGCTGCCGGGCTCGGCGCGGCGCAGGTGGTCGAGGATGCGGGCGTCGTACCGGCCCGAGAGGATCTCCTGGCGCCGTCTGGCGCGCCACCTGCCGGCCCACGTGAGGCGCGCCAGCAGCCTGGTGAGCTCCTCGTCGTCGGCCGCGCCGTCGCCATAGACGCAGCGTCTGGCCACGCGCTGCCAGCGGGCGTCGAGGCGGCCGTGGTCCACCACCCCCGAGGTCAGCTCCTTGGCCTCCTCCCTGGCGATCTCGATGAACGCCGGGCGCAGGACGTCCGTCGGCAGGCCGAAAGGGCGTTGTTCGACGCCCTGCGCGTACTCGCCCCCCTCTGACAGTACGCGCAGGGCGTCGCGCTTGGACATGACCAGCAGCGCCGGGCCGCGCAGCCCGCGTACCAGGACGGGGCGGCCGCCGTACCGGGCCTCCAGCTCGGCCAGGAGCGCGCGGGAGCGCAGCAGGTCGCGTCCGGGCATCGCGTGCGGCGCGCCGGGCGGGACGACGGTGGCAGCCAGGCGCAGACTCTCCAGCACAGTGGCCCGGGGGAGGCCTCTAGGCACGCGCGACCGCCCGCGTTCCGACCGGCGCCCGCCGGTCCGGGGCCATGCGGGTGCGGACCTCCCGGACCGCGGGCGCCTCCTGGGTGGCCGGAGCGGGATGGAAGTCCATATGCCGATGTGAACGCCGGGACCGCCGCGCCGCAATGAGCGGTTTCGGCCAACGGAACACTTCCGGTCGCGCGCCGATGAGGTGTTCCGATGACCGGAACGCCTACGCGCTGAGGAGCGCGGCCGAGATGGCCTGGGCGGCGCCGCGTACGGAGATGCCGAGCCTGGCCAGCGGCGCCGCGCCGGCCGGGGCCGCCACCCCGAGCGACATGCAGATCCGGCCGCCCGGGCCGAACACCGGCGCGGCCACGCACGACACGCCCTCGGTGAACTCCTCCTGCGCGTACGCCACGCCCTGGCTGCGGACCTGGGCCAGTTCGCGGTCGAGCCCGGTCAGGGTGGTGATCGTGCGGCGCGTCATCCGCTCGAACGAGCCGCGCGCGAACAGCTCGCGGCGCAGCGCCGGGTCGAAGGCCAGCAGCGCCTTGCCGGTCGCCGTGCAGTGGAGCGGCGCGCGGTCCATGCCGTCGGATCGGGAGTCGACCCGGTTGTGGCCGTACAGGCGCTCGACGTAGCGGGCCTCCAGGCCGGAGGGGACGGCCAGGTTCACCGTCTGCCTGGTGGTCTCGTACAGGTAGAGCAGATAGGGCAGCACCACCTTGCGGGTGCCCGGCACGTGCAGGCGGGTGATGCCGGTCATCGTCTCCAGCAGCTCGCCCGGCAGGTAGCCGTTGCCCACCCGCCTGGCCAGCTCACGGGAGCACAGCACGCCCAGGATGCGGTGCGCGGTCGATTTGGGCAGGCCCGTGGCGCGGCACAGCTGCGACAGGCTGACCGGGTGGGCGGCGGCACTCAGGGCGAGCAGGATGTCGATGCCCCGCTCCAGGCTGCCGGGCTGCGCCACGGGGCGGCCGTCCGTCACTACTTGGCTGGCCGTTTCCGTCGGCATTCATCTCCCTTTCGCTCTCCGAGGAGCGGAAGGGGCTTCCCGGGGGCTGCGGTTTCCCTGAGCTGTACCCGGCCGCCGCGCGTTCAACGCAGGGTATGAACTGACCCGTTGACCGGACTACGGAGTGCGACACGCCCGCGAGATGTCGTGGCGCGCCAGCAGGCCACGCGGCCACGGTCAATCCTCCCGTCCCCAAGCGTAGGCCCCGAGCTGTGCCGGATCGGCAGTGGGACGCCCTGTTCGGTGCCCTGCGTTCCGACCGCGACCGCCGAGCAGTGGCTGCCCGGCAGCGCGGAGGCTTTGTCTGGTGCCGCCTCTACCTCGATGAGGTCAGCCACTTGGAGGCGAACGACCCCATCTCGTGCCCAACGCCTTCGCGGCCGGGGCTGCGATGCCGAGATCGAACACCTCCACGTCCATCTGCCTCGCGTGCTGAAGACGGCAACCTCATGATCGCCAACGAGTCAGTACGCGTCGTCGTACATGGCCAGTTCTGCAGGCGTCGGTCGCTGGAAGTATTTGAGCACCTCATCGAGTCTGGCGTCCGTGATGTGAAAAGTCCCCGTAGGCGACTCGGCATTGCGATCTGCCAGACGACGCCGAAGTTCGTCCAGCGGCGGATCAAGGACACACAGCACTACACGGGCACCCAGCAACCGCGCCCGAGATCGGTAATGATCACGCTCCTCGCGCGACCAGAGACCCCAGTCGAGCATCACGTTCTGACCGAGACGGAGGACACGTTCAGCAACGCTCCATTGGACCCGTTCCACCGGACCTCGCATTGCATCCAGCGCATCCCCACTGAGGTTCGGGTGAAGCTCATGGAGCCACTCATCAGCGGTCAGCCGAAGCGCCGAGTGCTCTTGCTCCAATCGTCTAGCCAAGGTCGTCTTGCCGGATCCGGGCAGGCCACAGGTGATGAACAGCGTCGACACGAGCGCACCCTAGCCGCCACCGTCACCTCGAGGCGAAGGAATTTCGCCCCAGCCGTGGGAAGCCCCCCTGCGCTGCCAACCCTTAGTCCGGCCACGTCGCCGGTGCTTGTTTTGCGAACCAGTGGCTGCCCGAAGAATTGTGCTTGGTTTCTGGGCCGATCGGCTGCGACTGAAGGTAATCAGACGGTGATGTTCAGTCCTGTCACCAGGGCCCATGCTCAGCCGGACGCCCCGGCTTGTCCTTGTCAGCGGAGAGCCGCGGCCTCCGAGGCGAGCTTCTCGATGCGGCCCCAGTCGCCGGCCGCCAGCGCGTCGGCCGGGGTCAGCCAGGTGCCGCCGACACAGCCCACGTTCGGCAGCGCGAGATAGTCGGGCGCGGTGTTCACCCGGATGCCGCCCGTCGGGCAGAACCGCACGTCGGGCAGCGGACCGCCCAGCGCCTTGAGGTACGGAACGCCCCCGGCGGCCTCTGCGGGGAAGAACTTCAGCTCCTTGATCCCCCGCTCGACCAGCGCCATCACCTCGGACACGGTCGCCGCCCCCGGCAGGTACGGGACGCCGCTCGAATCCATCGCCTCGACCAGCGACAGGGTCGTGCCGGGCGACACCAGGAATTTGGCCCCCGCGGCGACAGAAGCGGAGATGTCCTCCGAACTGCGGATGGTTCCCGCTCCCACCGTCGCCTCGGGCACCTCGGCGGCGATCCTGGCGATGGCCTCACGCGCGACCGGGGTGCGCAGGGTCACCTCGATGACCGGCAACCCGCCGGCGACCAGCGCCCTGGCCAGCGGTACGGCGCTCTCGACGTCCTCGATCACCACAACGGGAATCACTGGGGCGAGATCGAGCAAGCTCATGAGTTCTTCTCCTCGTCGGCCCGTTCCGGCCGTCTAGTCACGTACAGGTCCCCACACCACCCCGCGGCCGCAACAGTGGCCCTTCCCCAAGGCGGACGGCCCAACCGGGCAGGCCACCCGCCCCGGAGGTCAGCCCACCAGCTCCGTGCGGGCACGCTGGGCCAGCCAGGCCGCGGCGCCCGTCAGGGCCGGCTGAGGGGCGACGATCAGTGCGGTGCCGATGGCCGCCAGGTAGTCGGCCATGTCGGGATTGGCGACGAACCTGGTGCGGAAGGTGCTGGTGCGCACCCGTTCCACGATACGGGGCAGCACCCCGCCGCCCAGATACACCCCGCCCCGCGCCCCGAGGGTCAGGGCCACGTTCCCGGCGAAGCTGCCCAGCATCCCGCAGAACACCTCGACGGTCTCCGCGCACAGTGAGTCGTCCAGGCGGGCCACGATGTCCGAGGCGGTCAGCTCCGGCGCGGCGACGCCGTTCACCTGGGCGAGCGCCCGGTGCAGCCGGACCAGCCCCGGCCCGGACAGCACGTGCTCGGCCACCACGTGCGGCAGCCCCTGGGACTGCAGCGCCTGGACGATCTCCAGCTCCCGCTGGTCCACCACCGGCACCGTGACGTGCCCGCCCTCGCCCGGGATCGGCGTCCAGCCGTGCTCCGCCGGCACCAGGCCGCCCACGCCGAGCCCGGTCCCCGGCCCCAGCACGGCCTTGACCCCGTGGCCCGGCTCGGGGCCGCCCAGGGAGACCAGGTCGCCGCCCTCCAGGTGCGGGAGCGAAACGGCCAGCGCCTCGAAGTCGTTGAGCAGCACCGCGTACGGCACGCCGAGGTCCCGTACGGAGCCCGCCCACGTGGAGTTCGTGAGCCGGTAGCGGTCGCCGTCGATCGGCCCGGCCACGGCCAGGCACACCGCCCCCGGTCGCACCCCGCCCGCGTGTTCCGCGAGATAGGCGGCCACGGCTTCGGGGAGGGTCTCGTAGTCGGCCCCGGCCAGGACCGCGACGTTCGACGGCCGCGCTCCCGGCGAGGTGACCAGGGCGAACCTGGCGTTGGTCCCGCCGATGTCGGCGACCAGCCACGGAAGGTCAAAGGCACTCACCGCATACCTCCGGCATCCAGGGCGGCGACATGATCGCACGCCGTACTCCGAAGGATGCCACGAGCGCTCACGCGGCCCCAGGCGGGGTGATGAACCCTCAGGTAGTGATCGATCACCGCGCCAGTCCGGCGTGCTGGGCGCCCACCGGGGCGCCGCTCTCCAGGTGGGAGGCGCCGGCCTCGGCGGGGAAGCCGAGCCCCGGGCCGTGGTCGGGCGACTCGGCGCCGCTCAGGCCGAAGATCCCGGCGCCCTGCTCGGCGTGCCCCGCCATCCGGCGGAACGCCGCGAACAGCTCGCGGCCCGTGCCCACCCACTGCGCGTCGCTCAGCGGACGGCCCTCGGGCGTGCGCCGGGCCAGCTCCTCGGCGGGCACCAGCAGCTCCAGCGTCCCGGCGGCCGAGTCGAGCCTGATCACGTCGCCGTCGCGGACGAGCGCGATCGGCCCGCCGTCGGCGGCCTCGGGCGACAGGTGGATGGCCGCGGGCACCTTGCCGGACGCCCCGGACATGCGCCCGTCCGTGACGATCGCCACCCGCTGTCCCCTGTCGAGCAGCACGGCCAGCGGCGGCGTGAGCTTGTGCAGCTCGGGCATGCCGTTCGCGCTCGGCCCCTGGTAGCGGATGACCGCCACGAAGTCCTGCCCGTCCAGCTCGCCCGCCTCGAACGCCTTCAGCAGGTCCAGCTGGTCGTCGAACACCTTGGCCGGCGCCTCGATCACCAGGTGCTCCGGCTTGACCGCGGACACCTTGGAGACGGCCCGGCCCAGGTTGCCGGAGAGCATGTGGATGCCGCCGTCCGGCGAGAACGGCGCCTTGACCGGTCGCAGCACGTCCAGGTCCGAGCTGCCGCCCGTGACCGGCGACCACACCAGCTCGCCGTCCACCAGCTCGGGGGCCTCGCGATAGCGGTCGAGGCCGCGCCCCGCCACGGTCATGACGTCCTCGTGCAGCAGGCCCTCGTCGAGCAGGTCGCCGATGAGCACCTGCATGCCGCCGGCGTCGCGGAAGTGGTTCACGTCCGCCTGGCCGTTCGGGTAGATCTTGGTGAGCGACGGCACGGCCCCCGACAGGCGGGCGAAGTCATCCCAGGTCAGTACGATCCCCGCGGCGGCGGCCATGGCCACCAGGTGGATCGTGTGGTTCGTGGACCCGCCGGTGGCCAGCAGGGCGACGCAGGCGTTCACGATGGCCTTCTCGTCGACCAGCTCGCCGATCGGCGTGTACTCGGAGCCGTGCGCGGTGATCTCCACCGCCCGGCGCCCGGCCGCCTGGGTGAGCGCGTGGCGCAGCTCGGTGTGCGGGTTGACGAACGTCGAGCCCGGCAGGTGCAGGCCCATGACCTCCATCAGCGCCTGGTTGGAGTTCGCGGTGCCGTAGAAGGTGCAGGTGCCGGGGGAGTGGTACGACTTGGCCTCGGCGTCGAGCAGCTCCACGCGCCCCACCTTGCCCTCGGCGAAGAGCTGGCGGGTGCGCGCCTTGACCTTGTTCGGCAGCCCGGAGGTCATCGGCCCGGCGGGCACGAAGATCGCGGGCAGGTGCCCGAAGTGCAGTGCGCCGATGAACAGGCCAGGCACGATCTTGTCGCACACGCCCAGCAGCAGCGTCGCGTCGAACATGTCGTGCGACAGCGCGATCGCGGCCGCCATGGCGATCACGTCACGGCTGTAGAGGGACAGCTCCATGCCGGGCCGCCCCTGGGTGATGCCGTCGCACATCGCGGGCACGCCGCCCGCCACCTGCGCCACGCCGCCCGCCTTGCGCACGGCCGCCTTCAGCTCCGGCGGGTACGTCTCATACGGCTGGTGCGCCGACAGCATGTCGTTGTAGCTGGTCACGATCGCCACGCCCGGCTTGGCCGTGCCCATCAGAGCGGGCTTGTCCTCGGCGGACGCGCTCGCGAAGCCGTGCGCCAGGTTCGCGCACCCGAGGTGGGCGCGGGCCGGTCCCTTGGCCCTGGCGGCCTCGCCGTCGCGGCGGATGCGCTCCAGGTAGGCGGCCCGGCTGGCGGCGCTCCGCTCAATGATCCGGTCGGTGACGTCCTGAATGATCGGGTTCATGGCCCCTCCTTCGTCGGGTCCATGAACCCGAGGTTGCTGCGTCTATTGGTTCGCTCGCTGCGCTCGCTCACGCTTCCTCCTCGTGCCAGGCGCGACCGCTGCGGCCGAGCAGTTCGTGGGCTCCGGCGGGGCCGGTGGTTCCGGCGGGGTACGGCTCCGGCAGGTCGGCGGACGCCTCCCACGCCGACAGGATCGGGTCGATCCAGCGCCAGGCCGCCTCCACCTCGTCACGCCGCATGAACAGCGTCGGGTTGCCGGCCAGCACGTCCATCAGCAGCCGCTCGTACGCCTCGGGCACCCGCGCCGTGAACGTCTTGCCGAAGTTCAGCGACAGCGGCACCGGCTTCAGCGTCACCTCGCCCGCGCCCGGCTCCTTGGCCATGATGTGCAGCTCGATGCCCTCCTCCGGCTGGAGCCGCAGCACCAGGCGGTTCGGGCTGCCGCCGGGGAAGATGGAGTGCGGCACGTCCTTGAACTGCACCACGATCTCCGACCTCCGGTACGGCATGCGCTTGCCGGTCCGCAGGTAGAACGGCACGCCGGCCCACCGCCAGTTCTTGATCTCGGCCCGGATCGCGGTGAATGTCTCCACCCGCTGCGACGCCTCAGTGGGCGGCGTGGAGCCGGGCTCGTCCAGGTAGCCCGGCATCTCGTCGGCCTCCGTGTACTGGCCGCGCACGGTGAACCGCGCCACCTCCGTGCCGGTGATCGGCCGCAGGGCCTGCAGCACCTTGACCTTCTCGTCGCGGATGGCCTCGCGGTCGTTGCGGGCCGGCGGCTCCATCGCGGTCAGCGTGAGGAGCTGGAGCAGGTGGTTCTGCACCATGTCGCGCAGCGCGCCCGCGTGGTCGTAGTAGCCGCGCCTGCCGGGCGTGCCCACGGTCTCCGCGGCGGTGATCTGGACGTGGTCGATCCACAGGGAGTTCCAGATCGGCTCGAGGAAGGCGTTGGCGAAGCGCAGGACCAGCAGGTTCTGGACGGTCTCCTTGCCCAGGTAGTGGTCGATGCGGAAGATCTGCCGCTCGTCGAAGATCGCGCCGACCTCGTCGTTGATCCGCTGCGCGCTCGGCAGGTCGTGGCCGAGCGGCTTCTCCAGGACCACGCGCGAGCGCGGCGTCACCAGCCCGGCCTCGTCCAGCTCACGGCAGAAGGGGCCGAACGTCCTGGGCGGGCTGGCCAGGTAGAAGATCCGGTCGCGCTGCTCGTACCCGGCCAGGAGCCTGGTCAGCGCGCCCCACCCGGACTTGTCGGCGCCGCCGACGTCGACCGACACGTGGTGCAGCCGGCCGAGGAAGCGCTGCCACAGGTCCGGATCGTCCATCGGGACCTGGTCGCGTACCTCGGCGTCCACCTTGCCGCGGAAGTCGGCGTCGGTCAGCCCGCCCCTGGACATGGCGATGACGCGGGTCTCGGGGGAGAGCCGGCCCTCCCTGTCGCTGTGGTACAGCGCCGGGAGCAGCTTGCGCATGGACAGGTCGCCCGTCCCGCCGAAGACGACGAGGTCGGCGGTGTGGGCGGGGCTGGCGGTCGATAGGGGGGACACGGTACGAGCTCCGATGATCTACCAAGCAGGGACAGAACGGACACTAACGAGAGTTAGGGTCGCACACAAGCGGAGTTTTGGCATTTGAGATAAAAAAGTCCGGACTTTTCATTACCTAACCCCGTGTGATTCACTTAGCCGATGCCTCGACGTACCGCCGCGACCCTCGCCAGCAGTGGTGAGGTGCTCCGCCTCATCCGCACCGGTGAGGCCGTGACGCGGGCCGACATCGGCCGGGTGACCGGGCTGTCGCGCCCCGCGGTGCAACTGCGCGTCGGTGAGCTGCTGGAACGCGGCCTGGTCCTCGAGCGCGACGACGCACCTTCCACGGGCGGTCGGCCGCCCGTTCGGCTGGAGTTCAACGCCGCCGGCGGCGTGGTGCTGGTGGCGGCGCTCGGCGCCACCCGCACCCGGGTGGCGCTCTGCGACCTGGCCGGGCAGGAGCTGGACGTGCGCGAGTTCGCGATGGACGTGGAGGAAGGCCCCGACGTCGTGTTGCCGCTGCTCATGGACACCTGGGACGAGCTGCTCGGCGACCGGCCGCGCTCGATGGTCAGGGGTGTCGGGATGGGTGTGCCGGCCACGGTCGAGTTCGCGCACGGCCGTGCGGAGAGCGCCCGGGTGATGGCGTCGTGGACCGGCGTGGTGATCCCGCCGATCATCCGCGAGCGCTTCCCCGTCCCCGTGCTCGTGGACAACGACGTGAACGTGCTGGCCATCGGCGAGCACCGCGGCGCCTACCCCGACCTGGACGACCTGATGTTCGTCAAGATCTCGACCCGGATCGGCGCCGGGGTCATCTCCGGCGGCGGCATCCTGCGCGGCGCGCTCGGCGCCGCGGGCGAGATCGGGCACATCCCGGTGCTGGACGGCGGCGACGTGCTGTGCCGCTGCGGCAACACCGGCTGCGTCGACTCCGTGGCCAGCGGCACCGCCCTGCTGCGCGAGCTGCGCGCGAAGGGCAAGGACGTCAGGACGATCGCGGACGTGACCGCGCTGGTGCGGGCGGGCGACGCCGAGACCATGGCGACCGTGCGCAGGGCCGGCCGCAGGATCGGCGAGGTGCTGGCGATGGCCGTGAACATCCTCAACCCGTCGGTGGTGGTGCTGGGCGGCGACGTGGCCGAGGCGTTCGGCCCGCTGGTGTCGAGCATCCGCGAGGTCGTCTACCGCCGCTCCACGGCCCTGGCCACCCGGCGGCTGCGCATCGAGCCGAGCCGGCTCGGCGCGGGGGCCGGCATCAGCGGGTGCGCGGTCATGGTGCTCGACCACGTGCTCTCGCCGGAGGCCGTGGACGAGACCATGACCCTCTCGGCCCTGTCCCGCCCCGGCCGTCCCTCTTCTCCGTCCCTCACGGCCGCGCCGTTGTAACCGGGCTCCGGACGGTCAGACGTCCCAGCGGGGAGTGTCGCTCTCGCGGACGAGGCCGTCGGCGCCGAAGATCAGACAGCGGTCGAGGTCGGCGGCGAACCAGCGGTCGTGCGTGACCGCCAGCACCGTCCCCTCGTATCCGGCGAGCCCCTGCTGGAGCGCCTCCGCACTGGCCAGGTCCAGATTGTCCGTCGGCTCGTCGAGCAGCAGCAGCGTCGCACCCGACAGCTCCAGCAGCAGGATCTGGAGCCTGGCCTGCTGCCCGCCCGACAGCGTCTCGAACGGCTGCGCGCCCGCCGGCGCCAGCTCGTAACGGGCCAGCGCCGCCATCGCCTCGTTGCGGGTCATCGCGTGCTCCCGCATCACCACGTCGGCGGCGGCGCGCCCCGCCAGGTCCGGCCGCACGTGGGTCTGCGCGAAATGCCCCGGTGACACCCGGGCGCCCAGCCGGGCCACGCCTGTGTGCGCGATCGGCTCGCCGGCCAGCAGCCGCAGGAAGTGGGACTTGCCGGTGCCGTTCATGCCCAGCACGCCGACGCGCTCGCCGTACCAGATCTCGGTGGAGAACGGCCGCAGCAGCCCGCTCAGCTCGAGGTCCTCGCACATCACCGCGCGCTTGCCGGTGCGTCCGCCGCGCAGCCGCATCCGGACGTTCTGCTCCCTGGGCGCGCGCTGCGGCGGCCCTGCCCGCTCGAAGCGCTCCAGCCGCGTGACCGCCGACTGGTACGCCCCCGCCAGGGCGTCGTTGTTGGCCGAGCGTCCGCGCAGCGTATGGACCAGCCTGCGCAGCCTGGCCCGCTCGTCCTCCCACCGCCGGCGCCGCTCTTCGAGGCGCTCCCTGCGCTGCCTGCGGGCCTCGGCGTACGTCGCGAAGCCGCCGCCGTGCACCCAGACCCCGCGCCCCTCCACGGTGATGAGGCGGTCCGCGGCCTCGGCGAGCAACTGCCGGTCGTGCGAGACGAGCAGCACCGTCTTGGAGGAGCTCCTGATCGCCCGCTCCAGCCACTGCTTGGCCGGCACGTCCAGGTAGTTGTCGGGCTCGTCGAGGAGCAGCACCTCGTCGGGGCCGCGCAGCAGCGCCTCCAGCATGAGCCGCTTCTGCTCCCCGCCCGACAGCGTGCCCAGCCCTCTCGCCTTGACCTGCTCGTACGGCAGCCCCAGCGCCTCCGTCGCGCATACGTCCCACACCACCTCGAGCTCGTAGCCGCCCGCGTCGGCGTAGTCGGCGATGGCCTGGGCATAGGCGAGCTGGGTGGGCTCGTCGTCCTGCGTGGAGATCGCGGACTCGGCGGCCTCCAGCGCGGCGGCCGCCGCGCGGACGTGCTCCGGGGCGACGTTCAGCAGCAGGTCGCGAACGGTGCCCGCGCCGAGGAACTGCCGCATCACGCCGATCCCGCCGCTGCTCACGACGCGGCCGTCCGACGGGGCCAGCTCGCCCGCGATCAGCCGCAGCAGCGTGGTCTTGCCCGCGCCGTTCGGCCCGACGAGCGCCGCCTTGGCACCGGCGCCCACTTTGAAGGACGTCTCCAGCAGCAGCGGCCGCCCGTCCGGCAGCAGGTACGTCAGCCCGCTCACTTCGATGTGCCCCATGACAGCCGCCCCCACTCGATCGTCGTTCGACTAACTAGACCATCGATCCAGTCGCTGGAACAACGTATTATCGCCAGGTGGAAACCGTGTGGTCGCGCCCCCAGAAGGCACCGAGGCAGACGCTGACGCTCGACCGGATCGTGGCCGAGGCGGTCGCGCTGCTCGACGAGGAAGGCGTGGGCCGGCTGACCATGCGCCGCCTGGCCGAGCGGCTCGACACCGGCTCGACCACCCTCTACTGGCACGTCAAGACCAAGGACGACGTCCTCGACCTGGCCCTGGACGCGGTCTTCGGGGAGGTGCGCCTACCGGTGCGCGGCTCCGGGTGGCAGGAGGCCGTACGCGAGCTCATCGGCGGCTGGCGCGCGGCCCTGCTGCGGCACCCGTGGTCGGCCACCATCCTCGACCGCCCTCTCATGGGCCCGAACGCGCTGGAGCGCACCGAGTTCCTCTACACGACGCTGGCCGCCGCCGGCTTCGCCGCCCCCAAGCCCGCCGCGTACAGCCTGTCCAACTACGTCATGGGCTCGGTCGTCATGCAGGTGACCTGGCAGGACCGTGACCGGGACGACACCGGCGAGTTCCTCAGGCAGCGCGCCGGCCGCTACCCGGCCCTCGCGGAGCACGGCCTCGACCACGCGTGGGACGCCACGTTCGACGAGGGCTTCGGCTACCTGCTGGACGGCATGGAGCAGGCACGCAGACGCGAAGACGGCCGGCTCGGGTGAGCCGGCCGTCTTCGCGGGATCGTCAGTTCTGGCGGGCCTGCTTCGGCAGCATCAGGCCGACCACGAACGTCGTGGCGATCATCCCGGCGGCCACCCACAGCGTGATCGCGACGCTCCCGGTGCCGAAGTAGAGGGTGCCCAGCACGGCCAGACCCAGCGCCCCGCCCACCTGCTGGAGCGCGGTCAGCGCGCCGGAGGCGGAGCCGGTCTCCTGCGGCTCGACGGCGGCCATCACGATGCTGAAGTACGGGCTCATGATCAGCCCGCTGCCCAGCCCGGCCACCACCAGCGCCGGGGCGAGCTGCCAGGGCGAGACCCCTGGGGAGGCGACGGCGATCACACCGGTCACGCCGAGCCCCATGACGACCGCGCCGGCCAGCAGAACCTTGCGGCCGTGCCTGCGGGCGGCCTGCGCGACGCCCATGCCCGCGATCATGCCGAGCGACGAGGGTACGCTGGTCAGCGCCGCCTTGAGCGGGGAGTAGCCCAGGCCGAGCTGGGTGTAGAGGCCGATCACGAGGAAGAACCCGGTGAAGGCGGCGAAGTAGATCGTGCCGGTCGCCATGCCCGAGACGAACGCCCGCTTGCCGAACAGGCTGGGCGCCACCAGCGGGTCGCCGCCGCGCCGGGCCCTGCGCTTCTCGTAGGCCGCGAAGACCGCGAACACGGCCGCGGAGGCCGCCATCATCGCGAAGGACCACGCCGGCCAGCCGCTCTCGCGTCCCTGAACCAGTGGGAAGACCATGAGAACGGTGCCCGCGGAAGCCAGCGCGGCGCCCGGCAGATCGAGCCGCACGCCCTTGACCGGCCGGGAGGCGGGCAGGAAGCGCAGGGCGGCCAGCGCGGCGGCGGTGCCGATCGGCAGGTTGATCAGGAAGATCAGCCGCCAGTCGACGCCGGTCAGCACGCCCGCCAGGATGGGCCCGCCAACCGCGGACAGCCCCATGACCGGCCCGAACATCCCCATCGCGACCGCCAGCTCCTTGGGCGGGAACATCTCCTTCATCAGCCCCATGCCCTGGGGAATCATCGCCGCCCCGAACAGCCCCTGCACGACCCGGGCCGCGATGATCGTCTCGGGGGAAGCGGCCAGGGCGCACAGCAGCGACCCGATGGTGAATCCGATGACGCCGATGAGGAACATGCGCTTGCGCCCCACGATGTCCCCGAGCCGCCCGCCGGTCAGCAGGCCGGCGGTCATGGCGAGGGTGTAGGCCGCGCCGAGCCACTGGATCAGGGCGGTGCCGCCGCCGAGGTCGGCCCGCATCGTCGGGCCCGCGACGTTGGTGACGGTCGCGTCGAGCAGCTCCATCACCGAACCGGCGAGGACCACCGCCAGCGCGGGCCAGCGCCACTTGTAGGGCGCGGGTGCGGCGGGCGTCTGCGCGGGGCGGGTGTCGAGGACGGTCATTCGGGGCCTCCCGATCGGAACGGCTTGTTCTGTTCCAGAATAGCAGAACGGAACGCTTCATTCCACGAATAGGACCGAGATTGTTCGGGACGGGGGCTGCGGGCCTGAAGATCGGCATGCGGCCCACCGTGCGCAGCCGTAAAAGGAGGGGTTTAGTGCTTTCGGGGGTGGCGCGTCTGACCGCGCGGAACGTGAGTGCGGCCAGGCGTCGTGGCGGCGGTGGGGGGGTGGCGCCACGGACGGGCGGGTCGGCTGCACCGCAGGAGTGACCGTGATCAGCGTGGGCGTACGGGAAACCGAGGGACCGCCGGGGGTCGGGTGCGTGGAGATCGTCCGCCGTGGGGTCGAATGCGCGGAGGATGCCTGCTTCGGGGTGGGGCGGCGCGCGACGGAGGCGGGGTGTGTCGGGTGCGCGGAGGGGGAGCGCGGCGGGTGCGCGGAGGAGCCGGGGATGCTGGGGCCGAGGGCGGTAGGCGTGATGCGGAGGCGGGATTCGGTGGCGACATGGATGGAGCCGTCGCGGGCGCCGGGGCGGGGGCGGTGCCAGTCGACCGCGTCCAGTCGCCTGCCGGCGGACGCCCCGCCCACCAGGATCGCCGCCGAGGCCAGCATGAGCGTGCCGATCAGCGCGCCGGCGATCATCAGTATCCGCCCCCGCCGCCCGCTCTCGTCGGCGAACTGGTGGGGTTCGGATGATCGCTCCGTGCCAGTCACGCCTCAAATGCTAGAGAGGTGCCGCCTATGACAGGACCGATCCGGACAAATCGCAGAGCCAATTGTGATCATCAACAGGAGCACAGCAGCCCGCGCAGCGCCGTCTCCAGACACAGGTCGGAGCGGGCCGGGGTCGGCCACGGGAAGCGGATCAGCGACTCGTCCACCCGTACGGTCGCCCCGAACCGGTCCAGCTCCCACAGCCACACCTCACCGGCCTCCTCGCCGAGCTGCCGGGACACCCCCGCGGTGAGCTGCGCCCGGTGCGAGGCGTTGACGTGCGCGAGCACCCGCTCGGCCGTCTCCGCCAGCGGGTCCGGCGTCGCGCCCAGGTAGTCGTCGGCGTCCAGCAGCCCCGACTCCTGCCCGGTCAGGTACACGACCTGTCCCACGTCCAGTCGCAGCAGCCGGGGCGCGGAGCGCTCCCCGAACCGTTCCAGCGCATCGAACAGGCTCTCGTCGGCGCTGTGGGCGGCCACCGCGACCGCCGCGTCGCGCGCCTCGCTCTCCGGTACGGCCTCCGCCCACCCCTGCACCTCCAGCAACCCGCGGGGATGGGTGGCGTCCCCCAGTTGCCGCATCGCCGTCAGGTTCACCGCCACGACGGCGTCCTCGCGCAGAAGGTGCAGGGGCTCGCCGGGCGACACCAGCAGCACCGGCCGGCCGCGCTCGTCCACCCCTCCCCGGGCCGGCGCGGGGGCGCCGTCGACGGAAAGCGTGGCGACGCTCGCGGTCGCGGCGAGAGTGCGGACCCGTTCGGGGATCGGCAGCATGGGCCCTCCATTCCAATGGTAGGTTAGCCTCACCTAAGTAAGGGTTACCTAATCACATTGAGGTGAACGTGCGCTACACCGGCCCCAAGGTGCGACTGTCGCGTCGCGCGGGCGTCCCGCTGACCAGGAAAGCCGTCCGCTACTTCGAGCAGCGCCCCTACCCGCCGGGCGAGCACGGCCGCAAGACCAACCGCCGCAGCACCGGCGACTACGGGCTGCGGCTGATGGAGAAGCAGAAGCTGCGCTGGTACTACGACGTGTCGGAGCGGCAGCTACGCCGCTACTGGGACCTCGCCGTCCGCAAGCCGGGCGCGTCGGGCACCGAGCTGGTCACGCTGCTGGAGAGCCGGCTGGCCTCGCTCGTGCTGCGGGCCGGGTTCGCGCCGTCGATCTACGCGGCCAGGCAGTACATCAACCACGGGCACATCGCAGTGGACGGCCGCAAGGTGGACATCCCCAGCTATCTGGTCAAGCCCGGACAGGTCATCACGGTCCGGGAGCGGTCCCGCAGGATGCAGCCGTTCGTGGCGGCCGCGGAAGGCGTGCACGCCGACGAGCGCATCGCGCCCTACCTCGCCGTGGACCACGCCGACCTGCGTTTCACGCTGACGCACCGGCCCGAACGCGAGCAGATCACGGTCCCCGTGGACGAACAGCTCGTCGTGGAGTTCTATTCTCGTTAGCCGTGACTGAAGCGGTAGAGCGCCATGCAAGCTGGTTAGAGCTCTTCTTCGACCTGGTTGTCGTCGTCGCGGTGGCGCAGCTCGCCCACCGGCTCGCGCATCCGACGTGGGCGGACGTGGGGCTGTTCGTGGTGCTCTACTACGCCGTGTGGAGCGTGTGGACGACCTTGACGCTCTACTCGAACGCGGAGGCCGAGCGCACCCGCACGCGCGGCATGCTGATCGGGATGTTCGGCATCGCGGTGATGGCCGCCGCGGCGCCCAACGTCGCGCACGAGATCGCCGCGACGGGCGACACGCACGACGGCTGGTTCATCGCCGCGTACATCACCTGCCGGATCGGCGCCTCGCAGACCCTGCAGCGCTCCGGCATGGTCATGACGGCCTGGCCCGCGGCGCAGCTCGGCGCGGGCCTCGTCCCGTGGTTCGCCTCCATCGGGGTCCAGGGGTCCGCGCGGTACTGGCTGTGGGGCGTCGGCGTCGTCCTCGACATGCTCTTCTCCGTGCTGCAGAGCCGCAGGCCGGAGCGCCTGGTCAGCGAGATGCAGCGGCAGGGCAGGCGGCTGGAGGAGCGCGAGCTGCGCCGGGCGCAGCTCAGCGGGCGGACACCGCGCCCGATCGAGGCGGTCAGGGCCGCCGTGCTCGACCCCGCGCACCTGGGGGAGCGGCTCGGCCTGTTCGTGATCATCGTGATCGGCGAGGCGGTCATGCAGGTCGTGATGGCCGCCTCCGGGCAGTCCTGGGGCTGGGAGCTCGGCCTGGCGGCGGTCGCGGGATTCGGGCTGGTCGTCTCGCTGTGGTGGCTGACCCTGCAGTACGGCGTGAGCGCGGTGCCGGGCGCGGCCGAGCGGGGGCTGAGGGCGTACATCGCGCTGCCCGCGCACTTCGCGATGACCGTGGGCATCACCGCGACGGCGGCCGGGCTCGGCGCGGTCGCCGCCCATCCGGCCGAGCACCTGCACGGCGGCGTCGGCTGGGTGCTGGGCGCCGGCCTGGCGGTCTACTTCGCCGCCTCCACCGTGCTCGGCGTGGCCACGGGCGCCGAGCGGCGGTGGATCTGGGGCTGGGCGCTGCCCTCGGTCGTCGCGCCGCTGGCGGTGGCCGCGGTGTCCGGCCTGATCGCGGGCTGGGCCGTGGTCGCGCTGGTGCTGGCCGTCACCCTGTGGCGGGTGGCCTACCGGCCACGCGTCGGCGCGATGCAGCCGGCGTAGTCCCGGCAGCGTCCACGTGATCCCGGGCGGCGTCCGCGTGGTCGCGGGCGGCGTCCCAAGGGGCTCAGTCCATGATGTCCTGCTTGCGGAGTGCCGCGACCTCCTTGCGGAGCTCGGCCAGCTCGTCCAGGATCCGCTGGGTCTGCGCGGTGGCGGTGTCCTCAAGCGCCGCGCGCTCCTCGGCGCTCTCCTCGTCCATGGCGCTGACCACGACGGCCATGAAGAGGTTCAGCACCACGAACGTGCAGATCAGGATGAAGATGGTGAAGAAGATCCAGGCCGACGGATGCCGGGTCATGACCTCCCTGGCGATGTTTCCCCAGTCGTCGCCCGTCATCGTCTGATAAAGGGTGAACAGCGAGGTCGGCAGGCTGCCGAAGCGATGGGGCGCGGTGTCCCCGTAGAGCTTGGTGGCCATGACGGCGGCCACGTACAGCACCAGGCCGAGCAGCAGCACGATCGAGCTCATGCCCGGCATCGCGCGCAGCAGCGCCGACACCACACGGCGCAGGCTCGGCACGACCGACAGCAGCCGCAGGGCACGCAGGATGCGCAGCGAGCGCAGCACCGACAGGCCGCCCGAGTGGGGGAGGAGGGCGACGCCGACGATCAACGTGTCGAAGATGTTCCACGGGTCACGCACGAAGCGCGAGCGCTCGACATAGATCTTGGCCACCAGCTCGGCGGCGAAGATGTACAGCGCGACGTGGTCGACCGCGGTGAGCAGGTGGCCGTGGACGGCCACGACGGCCGGGAAGGTCTCCAGGCCGAGCGTGGCGGCGTTGAGCAGGATGACGCCGACGATGAAGCGCTGGAAGACCGGATGAGCGAGTAAGGCGGCAGTGCGTTCACGCACGGGGACAGGCTCCTAAAGGGTCCGAACAGGTGCTCCACCATGATGTCGCAACGTGATCAAGGGGGAGGCTGTGGTATAAAAACGGGCCTGGATCACGACCGGAGAGGGGGCGCAGCAACCATGTCCTATCCCAACTACGGCCCCTCCCCCTATGGGCCGCCGCCGCAGAGTCACCCGCAGGGCACCACCATCCTCGTGCTGGGCATCCTGAGCCTGGTGGTCTGCACGTTCATCGGTCCCTTCGCCTGGTCTCTGGGCACCAGGGCGCTGCGCGAGATCGACGAGAGCGGCTACTACTACGAGAACCGCGGCATGGTCCAGGCCGGGCGCATCTGCGGCATCGTCAGCTCAGTCCTGATGATCGTCACCCTCGGCTTCGTCATCTTCGCCTTCGGGATCATGCTGCTGACTGGGGCCTTCTCCCGCTAGCAGGTCGCCGATGCCCGACTCCAGCAGGTCGAACGCCTTGGCCGCCTGAACCTTGAGGTCGGGCTCGACGCTCTCCCACTGCTCGCCCGCCCCCTGCCTGCGCACCGCGGATTGGGTGAGAATCCGCGTCGTGCTGAGGATGTGGGTGGCGACCAGGCGCGGCGTGAGGTCGTCGGCCTCGGACCCGAGCTCGTCGGCCAGCGCCCGCGTCAGCGCGTCCTCCCGCTTCTCCTGCATCTCGCGCAGCTTGGCCACCAGCGAGGGCGCCTCGCTGACGATCCGGTCGAACACGTCGGCCCCCTGGTTGAGCCCGTAGCGCCAGTGGCGCGTGTCGAGCGCGTCGAAGAAGTCGCGGCGGAACGCCTCCACCACGCTCTCCCCGGGCTCGCGCTCGCGCAGCACCTGCGGCGCCAGGTCGATCGCCACGTCCTGCCGGTCGGCGAACAGGTCCTCCTTGGTGCCGAAGTAGTTGAAGACCGTGTTGACCGACACGTCGGCGGTCCGCGCGATCTCGGCCACGGTCACGTTGTCGAACCCCTTGATCATGAACAGCCCCATCGCGATGTCCGCGATGCGCTGCCTGGTCTCGCGCTTCTTCCGCTCCCGCAGCCCCTCTTCCATGCCCTCATCGTATCCAACTTGCAGCGACTCCAAAATTGTGGCTACTCTAATTTTGGAGGCGATGAAATGATCAAGACATCAGGTCTGAGCAAGACCTTCGACGGCGGCGTGGAAGCCGTCAAAGACGTGGACATCTCGGTCGGGTCCGGTGAGATCGTGGGCTTCCTCGGCCCGAACGGCGCCGGCAAGACCACGACCATGCGCATGCTGACCACGCTGCTGCGCCCCACCTCGGGCACCGCAACGGTGGCCGGCCACGACCTGCTCGGCGACGCGAAGGAGGTGCGCAGGCGCATCGGCTACGTCTCGCAGAGCGGCGGGATCTCGCCGGTGGCGCCGCTGCGGGGCGAGCTCGAACTCCAGGCCATGCTGTACGGGCTGAGCCGCCAGGAGGCGGAGGCCAGGACGCGGGAGGCGGTGGAGCGGCTCGGGCTCACGGGGCTGGAGCAGAAGCCGGGCGCCGCGCTCTCAGGCGGTCAGCGCCGCCGCTTCGACATCGCGTTCGCCCTGCTGCACGGCCCCGTCCTGCTCTTCCTCGACGAGCCCACGACCGGGCTCGACCCGCAGAGCCGGGCCAACCTGTGGGACCACATCCGCTCGCTGCGGGAGGAGAAGGACATGACGGTCTTCCTCACCACCCACTACCTGGACGAGGCCGACGCCCTCTGCGACCGGATTCTGATCATCGATGACGGCCGGATCGTGGCCGAGGGGGCCCCGGCCGAGCTCAAGACCGGCGGGCGCACGCTCGACGACGTCTTCCTCGACATCACCGGCCGCTCGCTGCGCGAAGAGGCGGGTGTGTGATGCTGCGCGACACGTGGGTGCTGTTCCGCCACGGCGTGCGCGCCACGCTCCAGCAGAGGATCGCCATCGTCATCGGCGCGATCCAGCCGCTGCTCTTCCTGGTGCTGTTCGGCCCCATCTTCACCACGTTCGGCACGTGGGAGACGCTTGTTCCAGGGCTGATCATCCAATTGGGGCTGATGAGCACGGGCATGGCCGGGTTCGGGGTGGTGTTCGAGAAGCGCTCCGGCGTGCTGGAGCGGATCCGGGTCACCCCCGCCAGCCGCCTGGCGCTGCTGCTCGGGCGCGTACTCAACAACACGCTGACGCTGGTGATCCAGCTGGTGCTGCTCCTCGCCGTCGCCTTCGCCTTCGGCCTGCGCGCTCCCGCGCCCGGGCTGGCCGCCGGGCTCGTGCTGGTGGTCGTGCTGGGGGTCAGCCTGGCCGCCCTGTCGTACGCCGTCGCGCTGACGATCCACGAGCAGCTGTTCGCGCCCGTGATGTCCACGGCGGTGGTCCCGCTGGTCCTGCTCTCCGGGTCGTTCCTGCCGATGTCGATGGCGCCGGGCTGGCTCGACGCCATCTCGCACGTCAGCCCGTTCAGGTACGTGCTGGAGGCACTGCGCGACCTGTTCAACGGCCGCTACCTGACGGGCACCGTGGGCCTGGGCGTGGCGGTGACCGTGGTGTTCGCCGCGGTCAGCCTCACGGTGGGGACCCGGGTGTTCAACCGGGAGAACGCCTGACAGGCGTCAGGCCGCGCTCTTGAGCCGCCGCTGGAGCGCGGCCAGGATGCCGGCCGGGTCCACGTTGCCGTAGCCGTAGTCGTAGTCGAAGCCCACCTCGCTGCGGTCCTCCGCGGTGCGCCGCAGCAGCGCCCGCAGCTGGGCGGGCGACAGCCTGGTGGCCGGCCACCGGGTGCGTACGGCGGCGACGAGCCCCGCGGCGACCGGCGTCGCCGCGGAGGTGCCCGAGTCGGGCGTGCCCTCGCCGAACGCCTTGGACCCGGAGAAGTGCGTGTAGGCGCAGACGTCGGGCTTGCGGGCGGTCAACCGGCCGGGACCCTGCGAGGAGTAGCCCACCCGCTCGCCGTTGACGTCGACGGCGCCGATCGACAGGACCTTCGGGTGGGAGTTGGCGCCCGCGATGGGCCGGCTGGGGAAGGCGCACCGGCCGTCGGGGCACTGCAGCCCGCAGTTGCCCGCCGCGAACAGCACGTCCGCCCCCGCCGCGTCGAGCTCGGACACCATCAGGTTGAACGGGTGGGCGGCGTTGTCGGAGTAGTTGCCGGGATGCCCGACCGGGAAGTCCCATTCGGGGGAGAACGACCCCCAGGAGTTGCTGACCACCAGCGCCTTGGTGGCGGCGGGCTGGGCGGCGAGCACGTCACGCAGGTGCGCGAGCGCCGACACCGCGTCCGACAGCAGCCCGTCCATCGCCGTGCTGCCAGGCCGGGTGGACAGCAGCACCGGGATGTCGATCAGCGACGCCTGCGGGGCGGCGATGAGCGTGTCGAACGCGCACATCGTCCCGTGGTCGACCTCGAACTCGCCCGGAGTGCCCGACACGCCCTGCGGGCTCCATGACCGCGCGACGTCCAGCGTGACGCTCCTGCCGAGCTGCCTGGCCGTGTGGGCCACGTTGATCCCGGTGTCGAGGACGGCCAGCGCCACGCCGGTGCCGTCGAGCCCTTCGGCGTGCAGCGCCGGCACGTTCAGCAGCCGCTCGACGTCGTGCCAGTCGCCGACCGGCGGGTCGCCCCCGCATGTCTGGGTGGTCCCGATCACCGGATCGGCGAAGACGCCGACCACGTCGGGCCTGAGCGTGGGCAGCATCGCGATCCTGGAGGCCGGCTCGTCGCCCGAGATCGTGCCGCGTACCAGCACCGAGGCGTCCTCGGCGGCCAGCGAGAAGGCGAGCGGCTGGTTGAGCGAGAGCGGATCGCCGCCCGCTGCGGGGACGGGCCGCGCGACGGCCACGGGAACGAAGGCGGGGTCGAGCTCGACCCCTGGCAGGCCGTCGGCCACGTCGGCCGTGGTCGCGGTCCGGCCGGGGTCGGCGACCGCCGCGACCAGATCGGGGGAGGGGCGGAGCTGGATCAGAACCCGCATGTGTCACCACCGGAGGATGTGCAGGGAAACGAACTCCCCAACTTTCATCCATTCCATGGTTTGGCGTCCAGCGAGTTTCAGGGCTTTGACCTGCGTAAATGCCTTAATTAGTGCGAAGCGGACGACATTTCTCGCCGGCCGCCGGACTTCCTAGTTTTCTCTCTCTTCACTACGGTGAGGCAGCATGACGCTCCAGGCGCAGAAGCCGGTCGGGGACGGGGAAAGAGCTCATTGGCTGGCGGTGCGGCCGAGGCTGATCCTCGCCAGCGCTTTCATGCTCTTCCTCGAGCTGGCACTCATCCGGTGGACCGGGTCGAACATCGTCCATCTCAGCTATTTCACGAATTTCGTGCTGCTCGGCTCATTTCTCGGCATCGGGCTCGGGTTCCTGCGCGTGGGGCGGTCGCGGCGGCAGCCGTACTATTCGCCCGTCGTGCTCGCCCTGCTGGTCGCCGTCGTCCTGACCTTCCCCGTGACGGTCGACAGGAACACCGAGGGCGTCCTCTACTGGACCAGCCTGTCCACCACCGGCCCGCCCGCCTGGCTCATCCTGCCGGTGATCTTCTGCGCCGCCGCGCTGGTCCTCATGGGGCCCGCCGAGCTCGTCGGGCGCTGCTTCCCCGAGCTGCCGCGCCTGGAGGCGTACCGCTACGACCTGATCGGCAGCCTCAGCGGGATCGCGGCGTTCACGGCGCTGTCGTTCCTGAGCGCGCCGCCGGTGTTCTGGGGCCTGATCGCGGCCATCTGCTACGGCCTGCTGCTCGTGCCCCGGCCGCGCTCGCTCTACGTCGGGCTGGTCACCGTGCCCTCGCTGGCCGTGGTAGGGCTGCTGCTGATCGAGACACTCACCGCAGGGGCGATCTGGTCGCCGTACTACAAGGTCACGACCAGGCAGCTCACGCAGCTCGGCGTGCTCGTCACCGACATCGCGGTCAACGGCATCCCGCACCAGCAGGCCGTGCCCGCCGCCGCCCGCCTGCAGTGGGAGGCCCAGTACGGGCTGCCGTACGAGCGGAACATGAAACAGCCCAGGGACGTGCTCATCGTCGGCGCGGGCAGCGGCACCGACGTGGCCATCGCGCTGTCCAAGGGCGCGAGCCGCGTGGACGCCGTGGAGATCGACCCCAAGCTGCGCGAGCTCGGCGGCTCGGTCCATCCCGACCGGCCGTACGACGACCCGCGCGTCACCACCCACATCACCGACGGGCGCGCCTTCCTGGAGCGCACGGACGACAAGTACGACCTGATCCTCTTCGCCCTGCCCGACTCGCTCACCCTCGTCTCCGGGGCCTCCTCGCTGCGCCTGGAGAGCTACCTGTTCACCGAGGAGGCCATGCGGGCCGCCCGCGCCCACCTCAAGCCGGGCGGCACGTTCTCGATGTACAACTACTACCGCGAGAGCTGGCTCGTCGACCGCCTCGCGTCCACGATGCAGCGCGCCTTCGGCCACAAGCCGTGCGTGGACGTCGTCAGCACCGCCGGCCAGCAGGCCGTGATCACGGCCGGCCTGACCACGTCCGACCAGCGCTGCGCGGCCGAGTGGCCGGGCGCCGCCCCCGGCACCCCGCAGCCCGCCAACGACGACCGGCCGTTCCTCTACCTCAAGGACGCCACGATCCCGCCGATCTACATCATCACGCTCGGCCTGATCCTCCTCGTCAGCCTCTTCGCCGTCCGCGTCGTGGCGGGGCCCTATGAGCGGATGCGCCCCTACTCGGACCTGTTCCTGCTGGGCGTGGCGTTCATGCTGCTGGAGACCAAGAGCGTGACCGGGTTCGCGCTGCTGTTCGGCACCACGTGGGTCGTGAACGCGATCGTCTTCGCCGGCGTCCTGGTCGCGGTCCTCGCCGCCGTCGAGGTCACCCGCCGCTTCCGCGTCCCGCCCCTGCCGGTCATGTACGGCGTGCTCCTCGCGGGCCTGCTGCTGGCCTGGCTGGTGCCGAACGCGTGGCTCCTGTCGCTCCCGCTGCCGCTGCGGGCCGTGGCGGCCGTGGTCGTGGCGTTCCTGCCGATCTTCGCGGCGAACGTCGTCTTCGCCAAGCGCTTCGCCGACACGGCCGACGCGACCACGTCCTTCGGCGCGAACCTGCTGGGCGCCATGGTGGGCGGCTGCCTCGAGTACGCGGCGCTGGTGATCGGCTACAAGGGCCTGCTCATCGTGGCCGCGGTGCTCTACCTCGGCGCCATGGCGCTGCTGCCGAGGAAGTCCGCGGCGGTGTGACGGGCGCGGCCCGGAAGGTCATGACAGGCCGCAGAGCTCGCTGAGGGACTTGGCGCCGGACTTCTGGGAGTTCCTCGTCGGCGTCTGCGTGGGCGTCGCGGCCTGCGTGCGCGTCGGCGAGGCCGAGGAGGACGTCCCGCTGGGGGACGCGGTCACATTGGCCGTCTGCGCCTGCCCGGCGGGCCGCATCGAGTCGCTCAGCGCCTTCTTCGCCGCCTGGCGGATCTTCATCCAGTCGGGCCGGCCCGAGTAGAACTCCGGCGGGACGAACTGCAGGCTGGTGATCCGCGCGTTCTTGACCTTGACGGCCAGCTCCACCAGCGGCTGCACCAGGTGCTGCGGGATGTTGGTCCTGGCCAGCCGCTTGGCCGCGCCGGCGATCTTGGAGAAGTTGGTGAGGATCTTGGCGGGGGTGGCCTGCTGGGCGAAGGCGCCGATGACGCAGCGCTGGCGGGCCATGCGGGAGAAGTCGTCGCTGTCCACGCGGGAGCGGCCGTACCAGAGGGCCTGCTCGCCCGAGAGCTTCCGGTAGCCCGCCTTGATGGTGCCCGCCGTGCCGTAGTGGCCGCCCCACTTGACGTCCTGCTCGACGCGGATCTTGAGACCGCCGATGGCGTCGACGAGGTCCGCGAAGCCGTACATGTTCATCAGCATGTAGTAGTCGATCTTGAGGTTCAGCGTGTAGCCGATGGCGTCCATCAGCGCCCGGGGACCCTTGTCCTTGCCGCCCATGAGCTGCGGGTTGTCGTTGGCGTACTGCCAGACCTCGTTGAGCAGCCCGCCGTTCGGGAGCTCGGCCATGTAGCCGTTCGGGAACTGCTTGTGCAGCGGCGAGCTCGGGGGGAAGCGCACGTGCTGCAGGTTGCGCGGCAGGCTGAACAGCACGGTGTTGCCTGTCTTGAGGTCCACGCTGGCCACGTTCATGCTGTCGGTCCGCACGCCGGTGCGGTTGCCCGCCGCGTCGCCGCCGATGAGCAGGAAGTTCACGCGGTCCTTGCCGCCCCACGGGTCCTCGCCCTCCTTCGGAGGAGGCGGGACCTCGGGGTCGTCGGGCTGCGAGGGGAAGATCTTCTGGATCGTGTCCCGCAGTGTCAGGACGTAGTTGGCCGTCAGCGCGAACGGCGACATCACCGCCACGCACAGCACCCCGACCATGATGCCGGTCAGCACCTGGCCGGGCTGGTTGAGCCGGTTGGGGCCGAGGGCGATGTACGAGGTCACCAGCACCGCGAACCACACCAGCGCGCCGACCGAGGCCACGACGACCACGGTGACCATCTTCCCGTCCCCGGCGAACGAGGCGTAGTCCTCCGCGTTGCGATGCGTGAGCCAGAAGGCCAGCGCCGCCAGCAGCAGCACCACGTACGCGCTGAGGAGCGCCAGCCCGGCACGGCGGCGCCCGGCGCGCAGATGGGCGGCGCCGGGCGCGATGGCGGACAGGGCGGTCCACCCGAGTACGGAGGCGGTCGTGAGGGGCTTGGCGAAGCGAGGGGCGGAGGAGCCGGGACGCGGGCGGCGGATGGGCCGCCGTTTCGTGTCTCCGGGTGCGGTCTCTGCCCCGTCGCTGTTGCTCACACCCGGCTCCTTACACGCCTACCAGGTAAAACTGGTGTTTGTCCCCCTTTGAGGGCAAGATTGCCAGGATTCTAGCTGCCATATCTGGACATCAGAGACATGTGCCCAAGCTGAGATGAACATTGCGTGCCTTGTGGGGGATTTTTTACCTTTCACCTGCACGAAGGTCAGGAGACCGTCGAGGCGGGCGCGAGCCAGGTGTTGCACTGGTACGTCTTGCTCTTCTCCCAGCCCTGCCTGAACCAGAGGTTGTTGTTCGCGGGCCTGCCGTGGTCGCGCGGCCAGCCCGGATAGTCGCCCACCTGGCCGTAGAACCAGAACAGGCGGGAGCGCAGGGAGGTGGTCACCGGGTACGACGACGCCACCGACCGCATCCACATGCCGCCGAGACAGGTGGCCTGCAGCTCCAGCCGCCTGCTGAGCGCCAGCTTGCCGCTCTGGCCGGAGGAGTCGACGGTCGCCTGCCACCAGGAGTTCATCACGCCCGTGATGTTCTGGACGTGGTGCCCGTACTCATGGGCCAGCATGCTGATGATGCCGCCGTGCCAGGAGATGATCTGGCCGTACCCGCGGGCGTTGCCGTTGCCCCTCGCCATGGCCGAGGTGGAGGCGTAGATCGTGTTGTTGCGCGGGCAGTAGTACGGCACCATGCTGCCGGCCGACGGGTAGTCGCCGCACGCGCCCCTGCCCCGCTTGGCCGCGATGGCGTAGCTGGGCGGGCTGAACTGGATGCCCTGCTTCTCCAGGATCGGGCCCCATGCCTGGTCCATGCACTTGCCGGTCTTCAGGATCAGCGCCTTGAGCTGGCTGTGGCTGAAGATGTTCGCGTTGCCGGCGGGGCAGCTCAACCTGGGCAGTGAGCCGGCCCGGTACATGGTGTTGTTCTTCAGGCTCGTGTTGAGGGTGGCCCTGGGCTGCTGCGGCTGGGTGGGCGTCGTCTCCGGCTCGCTGGTCTCCTGCTGGGTGGGCTCCTCGGAGTGCGACCGCGTCGGCGTCCAGTCGGGGGTGGGCTCGTCGGTGCTGCTCTCCGACGGCTCGTACGTCGGGATGGCGACCGGCGTCGTCGTCTCCGACCTCGACGAGCTCTTGAGCAACGCCGCCCCGATGACGAGCAGCACGAACAGCGCCGCGACCGAACCGACCACGGTGCCGATCACGCCGATGACGCCCATGCCCGACTTCTTGCGCTGCGGCGGCCCCCACTGCGCCGGCGGCAAGGGCGGCGGAGGGGGAGGGGGTGGCGGCGGCTGCCGGTACGGCTGCTGTCCGTACGGCGGCTGCGGTGGCGGCGGGTACTGCGGGCTGCCCTGCGGCGGGTACGCCGGCCGCTGAGGCGCCTGCTGTGGCCACTGCGGTTGGGCAGGGCCCTGCGGGGGAGCTGGGGGCGGTGGCGGTGGCGGGTACGGTTGCCTGCCGCCCTGCTGCGGCTGGCCGTAGTTCGGCGGCGGCCACGGCAATGACGGTGGCCTCTGTGGCTGCCCTGGCCCCTGTGGCGGGGGTGGATAGTGTCCGTTCCCTGTCACCGTGTCTCCCCGTTCACCCGGTTGTCTGGAATGGATGGCTCTGGGGTGCGACTTGCCGGACCCTTGCCAAATTTGGGGCAAAAGCATACTGATTTATCACCCGTCACGGATGTAGCAGTGCTCGGTTACGGTCCGAAATCATTCGAGGTGATCTCGGTTATCTCCCGGTCTCCGCGGCGGGCGTTGCCCTAGCTTCGTTGGCATGAATCTCCAGCAGCTCCGCTATGTGGTCGCGACTGCGGAGCACCGCACCATGACCGACGCGGCCAGATCGCTTTACATCGCGCAGCCTGCGCTGTCACGCGCGATCCGCGATCTTGAGCGAGAGCTAGGCATGACGCTCTTCGCTCGTTCCGGCCGCGGCGTGGTCGTCACCGCCCAAGGTCGTCGGGTGGTCAAGCTGGCGAGGGAGGCGCTCGATGCCGTTCACGAGATCGAGAGCCTGGCCAACACCAGCGGAGTCACGGACGCCGAGCTCCGCATCGCCTCCACGCCCAGCCTCGAACCCGGCCTCGCCGGACGGCTGCTCCCGGCCTACGCGGCCGAGCACCCGGGAGTACGCGTGCACATCGTCCGCTGCGACGGCAGAGACGCCGTGGTCAGCGCCATCAGGGACCAGCGGGCCGACCTCGGGCTCACCGATCTGCCCGTCCCCACCGACCTCATCACCCACCCGCTCGAGCGCCAGGAGATCGTGCTGATCTCCCCGCCCGGGCTCGAACTCCCCAATCCGGTGCCGATGGGCAAGCTGCACGGCATGCGCCTGGCACTCCCGGCCCGCGGCAGCATGCGGCGCAGGGAGCTGGACGCGATGTTCGGCAAGTACGCGGTGAGCCCCGTGGTCGTGCTCGAAACCGACGAGCGCAACGGCTGGCTCAACGCCGTACGCGCCGGCCAGGCGTCGTTGCTCTGGTACCGCGGCATGGCCGAACAGGCCGCCCGCGCAGGCTTGATCGTGCGCTCGCTCGAGCCCGCCGTGCGTCGCGTCATCGCCGTCGTGCACGCCCGCCGCCGCCTCCCGCTGATCGCCCAGGACTTCCTGGCGACGGCAGAAAAGGGGACAGCAGCCTGACCAGATTAGGAACGCTCCATGCTTATGGCCTCTGCTCCGCAGAGGCGGGCTCGGTCGCTCTTGATACCGCCGCCTTCCCCCGCTCTGGTCGCTACGCTCCCGCCGCTCCTCCAGGCGGCGGCGCTCCCTCGCACCACCCGCACTAGAGAACGCACGCGAAGGCCCGTCAGGGGGAGACGGGCAGCCGCACCACAGCCCGCAGCCCGGGCCCGGCGTCCTCCAGGACGACCGTCCCGCCGTGCGCCCGCACGGTCTCGCGTACGATGGCCAGCCCCAGCCCGGTGCCGCCCTCGTCACGGCTGCGACCGGAATCCAGCCTGGTGAAACGGTTGAAGACGCGCTCGCGATCCTGCTCGGGAATGCCCGGCCCGTCGTCGGTCACCGTCAGCACGCCGTCCGCGGTCAGCGCCACCTCGACCTTCGACGAGGTATGACGTACCGCGTTGTCCATCAGGTTCGTCAACACCCGGCTCAGGTCGAGGGCGTCGCCCCGCACCACGACCGGGTCGCACACCGTCAGGCGCGCCTCGGCGTACCTGTCGACGGTCTGCCGCACCACCTCGTCCAGCTCGACGGGCTCGCGCCTGGCGGGCACGCCGCCCCGCTCGTCCAGCCTGGCCAGCGCCAGCAGGTCCTCGGCCAGCCTGGACAGCCGCATCGTGTCCTCCAGGACGCCCTCGGCGGTCTCCTGCCAGTCCTGACCCTCGGGATGCCCGAGCGCGACCTCCAGCTGCAGCCTGATGCTGGCCAGAGGGCTGCGCAGCTCGTGCGCGGCGTCGGAGACCAGCGCCCGCTGGCGCTGCTCCGCCTCCTCCAGCCGGGCGAGCATGTCGTTCAGCGTGGTGGCCAGCGAGTGCACCTCGTCGCGTGACTGCGGCACCGGCAGCCGGCGCGATCTGGCCGTGTGCGTGATCTCAGCCGCGCCCCTGCGCAGCGCCGCGATCGGGCGCAGCGTGCGACCGATCATGAGCCAGCTCGCCACCGCGAGCAGCACGATCAGCGCGGGCGTGCCCACCAGCAGCACCCTGCCTGCCGTGCCCAGGCTGGTCTGGATCTCGCTGATGGGCCTGGCCGCGATCACGGTCTGCCCGTGGTCCGCGCGGAGCACGATCACCCACAGCGGCCCGGGGATCGCGTACGGCCGGCCGTCCAGGAGCGTGGCCTGCCCGTGCTTCAGCACCTTTGCCCTGGCCTGGGCGTCCAGTAGCGGAACGAGCCGGTCGGTGCCGTACGTGACGTGTGTGATCCGCCCCTGGGCGTCGATGACCTGCACGATCGTGCCGTCGTGCGTGGTGATGGGGCTGGTCAGCGTGCCCGCGTCGGCCGCCACGCGCACGGACTGGGCCTGCTGCCTGATGGACTCGTCCACCGTGTCCATGAGCGCCCGCTCCAGCACGCTGAGCAGCACCGACGCCGACACGGCCAGCGCCAGTGCGAGCACCGCGGCGGCCGCCGCCGTGAGCCTGAACCGCAGCCCCTGCCGCCGCCACCACAGGAGCGGGGAGTCAGCCACCGTCGCCCGCCAGGCGGTAGCCCGCGCCGCGCACGGTCTGGAGCGCGTTCCTGCCGAAGGGGGCGTCGATCTTGCGACGCAGGTAGCCGACGTACACCTCGACGACGTTCGGGTCGGTGTCGAAGGTGTCCCAGACGTGCTCGAGGATCTCCGCCTTGGACACGACCTCGTCCCGCCGCCGGATCAGGTACTCCAGCAGCGAGAACTCCCTCGGCGTCAGCTCGATCACGCTCTCGCCCCGCTCGACCCTGCGCCGCGCCGGGTCCAGCGACAGATCGCCCGCCACCAGCACCGACGGCCGCCGCCCCGAGTCGCGCCGCAGCAGCGCCCGCAGCCTCGCCACCAGCACCACGTACGAGAACGGCTTGGTCAGGTAGTCGTCGGCCCCCAGGTCCAGCCCGTCGGCCATGTCGTATTCGCCGTCCTTGGCGGAGAGCATGAGGATCGGCACCCAGTTCTCCTCGGCGCGCAGCTGCTTGCACACGTTGTAGCCCGACAGCCTGGGCAGCATGATGTCGAGCACCACGATGTCGTAGTCGCCCTGCCTGGCCGCGTGGAGCCCTTCCTCGCCGTCGTGGGCGAGGTCCACCGCGAACCCCTCAGCTTGGAGCCCCCGCTGAAGCGCGGCGGCCATCCGCCGTTCGTCCTCGACGACAAGTACTCTCATGTGGCGATTCTCCCGTTCCTGCCCTGAGATGACGCTGAGAAGACTGAGAGCCGTCTCAGACAGTCTCAGGTTTGCCTAAGGATGCATCACGCAGGCTCTGAGCATCGACATACCGTTAAGGAGTGAGATGCGCAGAGGCACGTTCGTGAGGTGGGGAGTCCCGATCGCCGCCGCGGCGGTGATCGGAGCCGCGATCGGCGCCGGCCCCGTGATAGCCGCGGTGAGCGGTGACCCCGTGCTGCCGGAGCGTTCGGCGCAGCAGCTGCTGGCCGACGCCGTGGCGGCGACCAGCAAGCAGGGCGGCATCCCGCCGATGTCCGGCACCGTGCAGCAGACGGCCTCGCTCGGCCTGCCGGCGCTGCCGCAGACCGGCGCGGAGTCGCCGCTGAGCCTGCTGTCGGGCTCGCACGAGGTGAAGGTCTGGTACGGCGCCAAGGACAAGCTACGGGTGGCCATGCCGACCCAGCTGAACGAGACCAACCTGATCGTCAACGGCGACCAGGCCTGGTACTGGGAGAGCGCCACCAACACGGCCACCAAGGTGACCGTCAAGGCGGGCACGGAGCAGGAGCACAACCTGGCCACGCCCAAGCCGACCGACCTGACCCCGCAGCAGGTGGCCGAGCGGCTGCTGGCCAACGTCGACCAGCACACCGCGGTCCGCGTGATCAACACGGCCGAGGTGGCGGGCCGGTCGGCCTACCAGCTCGTGCTGGCGCCCAAGGACGCGGGCTCCCTGGTGCAGGAGATCCGCATCGCGCTCGACGGCGAGACGTACGTCCCGCTGCAGGTGCAGGTCTACGCCAAGGAGTCGGCCGAGCCGGCGTTCCAGGTCGGGTTCACGCAGGTGACGTTCACGCCGCCGGCGGACGAGAACTTCACCTTCACCCCGCCCGCGGGCGCCAAGGTGAAGGAGCAGACTCTCGGCACGGAGATCGAGCAGGGCGCGGAGCAGCGCGCCGAGCACGCCAAGGACGTCGCGGACCGGGCGAAGGTCGTGGGGCAGGGCTGGACGACCGTGGCGGTCGTGCCGTTCTCGCTGGCGGACCTGAAGGCCGGGACGTCCGCGGCCACTGGGACGCCGTCGGCCACTGGGACGCCTTCGGACACGGGTGACGGCAAGCGCTTCGGCGGCGGCGACGCCGACCCGAGCGTGCTGGTCGACAGCGTGCTGAAGTCCGCCACCCCGGTGAGCGGCGCGTGGGGCTCCGGCAAGCTGATCAAGACCAAGCTCGTCACCGCCCTTCTGACCGACGACGGCCGCCTGCTGGTCGGCGCGGTCACCCCGGAGGAGATCACCAAGGCGGCGGGCATCAAGTGACCGCCGTCACGCAGGAAGCGGGGGCGCCCTTCGGGGCGGCCCCGCCCCCGGGGGCGGAGGCCGGGGAGTTCGCCATCGTCACGGAGGGGCTGACCAAGCGCTTCCGCGACGGCCAGGTCGCCGTGGACGCGCTGGACCTGGCCGTCCCGCGCGGCTCGGTGTTCGGCTTCCTGGGGCCGAACGGCTCGGGCAAGACCACCACGATCCGCATGCTGCTCGGCCTGGTCGCGCCGACGTCGGGGGAGTACTCCGTGCTCGGCCTGCCGCAGGTCCAGGCCCTGCCCAAGGTGGGGGCGCTGGTCGAGGGGCCGGCCTTCTACCCGTACCTGTCGGGCTCGGCCAACCTGACGCGCTTCGACGCCGCCGACCCCACCGCCCCGCGTGGCACCGCCAGGCGGCGGATCGCCGAGGCGCTCGAGCGCGTGGGCCTGTCGGCCGCGGCCGGCAAGCGCTACCGCAACTACTCCCTCGGCATGCGCCAGCGCCTGGCCATCGCCGCCGCCCTGCTGGGGCCGCGCGAGCTGCTCATCCTGGACGAGCCGACCAACGGCCTCGACCCGCAGGGCACGCGCGAGGTCCGCACGCTGGTCAAGGAGATCGCCGCAGACGGCACCACCGTCTTCGTCTCCTCGCACCTGCTCGCGGAGGTGGAGCAGATGTGCACGCACGCGGCGATCATGCGTACCGGCAAGCTCGTGGCCCAGGGCACGATCGCCTCCCTCAGCGGCGGGATCGTGGCACGCGTCCGGGTGGAGACTCCCGACGTGGCGGACGCCGCCCGGGTGCTCGGCCGGCTCGGCCTCGCCGACGTGCGGTCCGCGTCCGGGGAAGCGACGGCTGAACTGGGCGGGCACGCGCCGGAGCGGATCAACGCCGCGCTGGTGGAGGAGGGCGTGGCCGTACGCGGGCTGGCCGTGCTGCGGCCGAGCCTGGAGGACGTGTTCGTCGGACTGACAGGGGAGGGCTTCGATGTCGACGGCTGAAACGGCGGGACCCTTGGGACCGGCCACGTCGGCTGCGGCGACGTCGGTGGGGGCCTCGGCTTCAACGTCGGCGACCGGGACGCAGACCGCCCGCCGCACGCCCGGCCTCGTACCCGTCACGGAGACCATGCGCACCACGGAACGCCGCCGGCCGCCGGAGCCACCCGGCGCCGCCCCCGCCCTCACGGGAAGGACGTGGCCGTTCTGGCGCCTGCTCGGCTCGGAGCTGGGCCTGACGTTCCGCCGCCCGCGCAACCTGGTGATGCTGGCCGTGCTCGGCGTCGTGCCGGTCGTCATCGGCGTGGCGCTGCGCATCGTCAGCTCCGAGGAGGGCATGGGCGGGATCATCGCGGACGTCGCGGGCAACAGCCTGATGCTGACGTTCGCCTCGTTCTCGTTCCTCGTGCTGCTGCTGATGCCGGTCGCCGTCAGCGTGGTGGCGGGCGACTCGATCGCGGGCGAGGCCGGGGCGGGGACGCTCCGCTACCTGCTGGCCGCTCCGGCGGGACGCACCCGGCTGCTGCTCGTCAAATACCTCAACGCGGTCGTCTTCGCGTACGCGGTGACCGCGGTGGTGGCGCTGACGGCCCTGCTGACGGGCCTGATCCTCTTCCCCGCCGGTCCTGTGACGCTGCTGTCGGGCACCACGATCTCGATGACGGACGGCCTGCTGCGCATCCTCATCGCCGTCGGGTACGTCGGCGCCGGGATGGCCGCCCTGGCCGCCATCGGGGTGGCGCTGTCGACGTTCACCGAGGTCTCCATCGGGGCCATCGCGGCCACCCTGGTGCTGGTCATCGTCTGCCAGGTGCTCCGGGCGATCCCGGAGCTGAACTCGATCACGCCGTACCTGCTGCCGACCAGGTTCACGAACTTCGACGCGGTGCTGCGCAGCCCGATCGACATGGGGGCGCTGAGAGACGGGCTGGTGACGTTCGGGGCGTACATCGTGCTGTTCGGCTCGATCGCGTGGGCGCGCTTCTCCGGCAAGGACATCACCTCCTGACCCCGCACCGCCGACCCGGCTGCCGCCCGGTCCGGCGACTGCCCTGAGCGCTACCCGCACGCGACGACGCCTGCGCGCCCCCACGACCACGTGGATGCGGCCGCCCCGCGCCACGGCGCTCGGCTTGCGTGACGGCGCCCCCGCATGCAAACGGCGCCCGGCGCGATGTGTGCAGTGCCTGGCCCTCTGGCGAGGCGGTGAGAAGCGTTCGCCGGGTGCTCAGCCCCTGGGGAGGCGGTGGGAAGCACCCCGCCCGCTCGGGACCCTCGGATGGGGTGGGAGCCCGGGGAGGCGGGGCACCGGGAGCGTCAGGAGGTGGGGCGGCGGCGGAGGCCGAGGGCGCCGATCACGATGCCGATGACGCCCACCACCAGCCCGGCCCCGCCCAGGAGGCGGGCCGTCCCGTCAGAGGTGGACGCCGAGGAGGCCGCCACGGGAGTCACCGAAGGGGCGGCGCCGGCCGGAGCGGCAGAGGCGGAGGCCATGCCGTGGTGATCGTCATCCCCACTGGCAGGAACCAGCTTGAGCGTCGGGGCAGGGTGCTCGGCCTCGGTGCCGTCAGCCTTGGGCGGGTCTGCCCAGGTCACGACCTCACCCCCCGAGTACGTCTGCTTGGTCGGGAACGTCAGCGACTCCGTGTCCTTGGGCAGCTGCCCCATGGACACCTCGAACTCCTGGAACTCCCCAGAGTTGATCTTGCCGCCCGACCACACGATCTTGGTCACGGCCTCCTTGAGGTCGCCGTACTCGGTCTTGACCGGCTTGGGCAGCTTGCCCTGCGTGACCTTGACGTCCCAGCCCGGCAGGGGCTTGACCGACACGAACGCCAGCGGATGGTCGGTCGGGAAGTCGACCTCGATCTTGACGGTCGAGGCGTCGTCGCGTTCGTTCGGCACCCGGAACGCGACCTTGGTGAACCCGCCCTGCTCGGCGGTGCCCGGCTGGATGGTGACGTGGGCCAGCGCCGGGATGGCGAGCCCGACGGTGAGGGCGGTGGCGGCGGCGAACACGGTCGCCGTACGACGTACGAAGGACATGCGGAGAACTCCACTTGGTGAATGGGAAAGCAAAAGGGGTGTCAGATGGTCAGGCGGGAAGTGGAGGACCTCGCCTGGCCACGCAGTGCCGGAACTCCGGCTGGAGCGGGACGACCCTGGTCAGCACGATCGGCGCGGCAGCCCGTACGGCAGGCACGGCGATCGCCGGGAACAGCATGAGGCGGCGGCCGACGAGGCGCAGCAGCGTCCAGAGCGCGGCCTCGCCGCGCGCCAGCCACAGGCCCGTGATCAGCGTGGCCGTCACGTGCGTGAGCAGCATCCCGGTGGTCACGCTCAGGCCGCCCTGAGCATGGCTGTGCCCGACGACGTCCGTCGAGAACAGCCCGCGCAGCGAGAAGTAGGTCCCGCCGTCGCCCGCGAACAGCTCGTGCAGACCCAGCTGAGCACCCATCAGCACGATGGTGACCGTCGTCGTCGAGCGTTCCCTGCCGCACAGCGCCAGCCCCAGCGCGGACACGCCCGCGAGCCCCAGACCGGCGGCCCACGGCGCGGGCGCCGAGCCGCCGCCCAGCATGTGGGCGAACGCGGCGAGAGCCACGCAGACGGCGGAGAAGGCGGCCGTCCGCGCGAGTCGGAGAGGGAGTTGCGCATGCATGGGTGTGCCTCATGCTCTCACGGGGCAGTCACTCATGAGACCCAGAGTGCGAAGTCAGCAATAACTGTCCGAAATGGGCATTTGTCGCTAGGGTCGTGCCGACCGCGTTGACATAGAGGTGAGAACGTTGCGGCACTTAGGTGGATTCTTCATCGGGCTTGTCGTGACGGCGGCCTTGCTGGGAGGCGGCGGCTGGGCCGTTCAGCAGGCCGTCGGCAATGCGGCGGCGAACCCGCCGGACAACCAGAAGATGTGGATCGCGCTGGGCGCGATGGCCGCGATCGGGCTGGTCTACGGGTTGGTGGTGGCGGGCCGGATATCGCCGCTGGCGACGTTCGTGCCGTCGATGGTCCTGCTGGCCTGGACGGTCGTCTACGCCCTCGACGTGAACCGGGCGCTCTCCCTCATCCCGAGCGAGCCGTCGGTCAACCAGCTCATCAGGGACGCCGGCTCCGGCGCCAAGACGTTGCTCACGACGGGCGTGTACGCCCTGCTCGGCGTGGCGCTGTTCATCCCCGTGCTGATGCCGTCGCGCTGGTCGCGGCGGGACGACGACCTGGACGAGGACTACGAGGCCACGCCGGAGGGCAGCTACTACTGAGGCGCGGCCGTGTAGAGGCGGGTGACCACCTCCTCGAGGCTCGACTGCTCGGGCGCCGTGGCCATCAGGTCGTCGAGCGTTCCGTCGAAGGCCAGCCGCCCATGGTCGATCAGCATGACCCGGCGGCACAGGCGTTCGATGTCGCCCAGGTCATGCGTGGTGAGCAGCACGGTCGTGCCCTGCTCGGCGTTGACGCGCTGCAGGAAGTCCCTGATGCTGGCCTTGCTCACCACGTCCAGCCCGATCGTCGGCTCGTCCAGCACCAGCACGTCGGGCGCGTGCAGCAGCGCCGCCGCCAGGTCGCCGCGCATGCGCTGGCCCAGGCTGAGCTGGCGCACCGGCGTACGCATGAACCCGCCCAGGTCGAGCGTCTCGGTCAGCTCGCCCAGCCGCGACCTGAACGTGGCGCGGTCCACCTTGTACAGGTGGCGGATCAGCTCGAAGCTGTCGGCGAGCGGCAGGTCCCACCAGAGCGTCGTACGCTGCCCGAACACCACCCCGATCCGCCGGGCCAGGGTCGTGCGCCTGCGCGATGGGTCGAGCCCGGCCACCCGGACCTGGCCCGACGTGGGCGTCAGGATGCCGCACAGCATCTTGATCGTGGTGGACTTGCCCGCGCCGTTGGGTCCGAGGTAGCCGACGAACTCCCCGGCCGACACGGTGAACGACAGATCGCGCACGGCGTGCACGACCCTCCGTTTGATCTTGAACGAGCGTCCGGCCCCGTCAAGTTCGATCATGGTCAACTCCCCGTGGATCGGTAGTGCCTGATGCCCTGCCGCCAGGCCAGCCCGGCCAGCAGGGCGAGGACCAGCGCGGCGACCGGTCCGGCGAATCTCATGAGCTCGGGCGTGCCGAACGGGTCGGCCCGGCCCAGCACGTACAGGCCGGGCTGCCAGTTGACGAAGGCCAGAGGGAACACGTACGTCACGGCCCTGACCAGGTCGCGGGCGTAGATGCTGAGCGGGTACTGGTTGAGCTGGGCGCTGCCGTAGGTCAGGGCGTTGGACACCTCGGGGGCGTCGGTCAGCAGGAACTGCATCGCCCCGGCCAGCGTCCACAGGGCCCCGAAGATGACCACGCCCGTGGCCACCATGACCGGGATCATCCAGGCACGCCGCCAGTCGAGGTCGAGCGCGGCGATGCCGTAGCCGAGCACGATGACCGCCTGCAGGACCCGGCCGATCCGGGCGGGGACGAAGCGGTCGGTGGTGAGCTGGACCCACGCGCTCACGGGCCTGATCAGGATCGTGTCGAGCGTGCCCGCCTTGATGTGCTGGCTGATCCGGTCGATGTTGCTGACGAACGTGTCGCAGACGGCGAACGACACGCCGGCGGCGCCGTACAGGAAGAGGACCTCGTCGCGGGAGAAGCCGGCGAGGGTGGTGGTGTTGGCGAAGACGATCAGGATCACGGCGACGTCGAGGCCGGCGGTGACCACGCCGAACAGGACCATCAGCGCGAACGACACCGGGTACGCCGCCGCGGCGCGGGTCCAGGTCCACAGCAGCAGGAAGTACGTCCTAACCACCCTGGATCACCACCTTGTGGCGGATCGCCCTGGTGGCGAGCGCGCCCAGCCCGAGCAGGACCACCGCCCAGAGCGCCTGGAACGCGAACGTCTCCAGGACCGGGGCCTTGCCGAGGTAGAGGTCGGTGGGGAGCTGGACCATGGCCGCCCAGGGCAGCGACATGGCCAGATCATCGAGCCGGCCGGGAAACAGGTGCAGCGGCACCATCATCCCGGAGAAGAACGTGGTCAGGACCATCGACGCCACGGCGACGCCGCGGTCGTCGACGAGCCAGCAGACGGACAGCGCCATCAGGTAGCGCCAGCCGAAGCTGACCACGACGGCGATGGCGAAGCCGGTCAGGAAGGCCAGCCACTGACCGAGGCTGTCCGGGGTCGTGATCCCGAACAGCGCCGCGCCGACCAGCATGGGCGGGATGCCGCGGACCAGGAACAGGTACGCGGCCCTGCCCAGATCCTCGGCCAGCGTCCAGAGCTGGAGCGAGGCCGGTCGGACCAGGTCGAGCGCGATGTCGCCGCTGCGGATGCGCTCGGGGAGGCCGAGCCCGCCGCCGAACAGCTGCATCGGGCCGATGAACGCCTGGGTGATGAAGCAGAACGTGATGGCGTCGGACATGTCGTAGCCGGCCAGGCCGGGGCGGGCCTGCCAGAGCGCGATGAGGATGTAGGCGCGCAGGATGCCGAACACGCTGTTGGTGAATGCGCCGGCGATCGCGGCCCAGACGTAGGTGGCGTGTTTGCGGAAGCCGTACCGGACGAGCCGGGCATAGAGCGGTATGGTTTTGCACCTCCGGGGGGTGAGGACACGGTTACCAACCGTGTTCGGGCCCGCGCACGGGCCTGCCATGGGGAGCACGGAATTATGCGACGAGGGCTGCATGCCCCGCAACGCAATAAACCTCAGCGGCGGGGAGCGCCTGGTGAAGTGCCGGGCTGTCGGGGCAGAAGACCAATATGACGTCGTACGGGCTGGTAAGCGGGTGATAGCTGGGAAATATCCAGATAAGCGACGAGATACTTACTGGCCGGTAGAACGATCTCGTTGAGGGAAGGAGATCCGTCGGAGGGTCAACATGCGGATCGACAGGGACGTGATGCCGGAGCATCCCTTGAGCTGGCAGGCCCGCGCGCTGATCGGCCTGATGCACGGCACCCTGAAGCCGGCTTCGACGCTGCTCATGCGCCATCCTCTCGCGCTGGTCTGCGCCGCCCGGCTCGGTGATCTCGGGCGGCTGGTCAGGGTGCCGCAGCCCGAGCACGTCACCATCGCGCCCGAGGCATTCTCGGCGTGCGAGGGCGAGTGGGTGCGGGGCGGCCGGGCGCTCGACGAGCGCAAGGCGGTGCTCTATTTCCATGGCGGCGGCTACTTCTCGTGCTCGCCGCGTACCCATCGGTCCATCACGTGGCGGCTGTCGGCGGCGGCCAAGCGGCCGGTGCTGGCGCTCGACTACCGGCAGGGGCCCGTGCACCAGCTGGCGGACTCGCTGTCCGACGCGCTGGACGCGTACGACTGCCTGCTGGGACGTGACTACGCCCCCGAGGACGTCATCCTGGCGGGCGACTCGGCGGGCGGCCACCTCACGCTGGCGACGCTGCTGGCGCTGCGCGACCGGAAGCTCCCGCTGCCGGGGGCGGCGATCTGCCTGTCGCCGTGGGCCGACCTGACGGATTTCCCGCGCCGCGCGAACCGCTGGCAGGATCCCATGCTCCCGGCCGGCCGGGTGCGGTGGCTGGCGCGCCGGTGGACCTCCGGTCTCGACCCCAATGATCCGCTCGTCTCGCCGGTGCTGGGGGACTTCACCGGGCTGCCGCCCCTCATGATCGTGACCGGGTCGACCGAGGTGCTGCGTGACGAGGCCAGAAGGGTGGCCGAGCGGGCGCGCGAGCACGGGGTCCAGGTCCGGTACGAGGAGTGGAAACACATGCCGCACGTCTTCCCGATCCTCGCGGACGTGCTCCCCGAGGCCCGGCTGGCGTTCCGGCACATGTCGCACTTCCTGCGGGCGGTGGCCGCCCGGCGCGCGGCCGCGGGGGACATCGCCGTGGCGTGAAAATTGACCACCCAAAATTGAGCACTGCCCCTTTTGAGGTGATCGGCGTACGCTGGCACCTTCAGGGAAGTGTAAGGTTAGGTATACCTAACTTTAAGTCAGGGGGCCTGTTTGATGGCTGAGAAGCCCACGGATCATCACCGAGGCGTCGTCCTGCGGACCGAGCGGCTCACGCGGAACATGGTCCGCGTCGTCGTCGGGGGCGACGGTCTGGCCGACTTCGCCACTTCCGGGTTGACGGACCACTACGTCAAGCTGGTCTTCCCGTACGAAGGAGTGGAGTATCCCCAGCCGTTCAGCGTCAAGACCTGCCGCGAGACGATGCCGCGCGAGCACTGGCCGCGGCTGCGGACCTACACCGTGCGCGCCTGGGACCCCGACAGCCGCGAGCTGACCCTCGACTTCGTGGTCCACGGCGACGAGGGGCTCGCCGGACCGTGGGCCGACAATGCCGTTCCCGGCGACGTCCTGCTCATGCTCGGCCCCGGCGGCGGATACGCGCCCGACCCGGCGGCCGACTGGCACCTCCTGGTGGGCGACGAGAGCGCGCTGCCCGCCATCGCCGCCTCGCTGGAGGAGCTGGCGGACGGCGCGACGGCGCACGTGCTGATCGAGGTGGACGCGCCCGAGGACGAGCAGAAGATCGAGACGGCCGCCGACGCGCGGATCACCTGGGTCTACCGGGGCGACCGGCCGGTGGGCGAGAGGCTCGTGGAGGCGGTGCGGGCGCTGGAGTTCCCCGAGGGCGAGGTGTGCGCGTTCGTGCACGGCGAGGCGGGGTTCGTGAAGCAGCTCCGCCACCACCTGCGGGTCGAGCGGGGGATCGGGATGGACCGGCTGTCGATCTCCGGATACTGGCGGGCCGGGGCCGACGACGAGCAGTGGCGCGCGATCAAGCGCGACTGGAACCGGCGGGTCGAGACCGAGGAGGAAGAGGCGCTCGCCTCCTAGCCACGCCAGGGCGAGAACACCACTTCAGACCGTCCAACCACAGCACTTAATCACCCCGTGGGAACAGCCGCCTTACCTCCAATACCCCTTATGACAGACATGCGGAAAGCCTCCGCGGATCCGGCCACAGTGTGCTTTGCCGTGTCCCTGATCAGGAGAGGCGAAACCGGATGGCGCGTGGTGCGAGTGACATGCCTCCTGGCGTGCGACCGCTTACGGTGGGCGACCCGGTCATCATCGGCCGGTACCTGCTCCTCGGCCGCCTCGGCACGGGCGGGATGGGAGTGGTGTATCTGGCCGAACACCCTCAGGGTGGCCTGGTCGCGCTCAAGACGCCGCATGCGGTGCATCTCAACGATGCCACGTTACGCGCCCGTTTCGCTGAGGAAGTGGCTTTCTCACGAAGATTGGTGCCGTTCTGCACGGCGGGGGTCGTGGAGGACGGCACCGACAAGGACCGCCCCTACCTGGTCACCGAGTACATCCCGGGACCGGCGCTCTCCCAGGTCGTCGGGGCCAAGGGGCCGCTCACGCCCGACCTCGCGTACGGGGTGGCGCTCGGCGTGGCCGCGGCCCTGGTGGCGGTGCACGAGGCCGGGCTGGTCCATCGGGACCTCAAACCGGGCAACGTGCTGCTGTCCACGCGGGGACCGCGCGTCATCGACTTCGGCATCGCGCGCGACGTCGACACGCTGGCCGCGCACACGCAGGCCGGGCAGGTCATGGGCAGTCCCGGATGGGTGGCGCCGGAGCGGCTGACGGGCGGCGCCGCGGTGCCCGCCTCGGACGTGTTCGCATGGGGATGCCTGGTGGCGTTCGCCGCGACGGGCCATCATCCGTTCGGCGGCGGGGAGGCGGATGTGCTGACCCGGCGCATCCTGTTCGATCCGCCGCGGCTCGCGGGCGTGCCCGCGATGCTCCGGCCGGCCGTCGAGGCCGCGCTCGCCAAGGACCCCGCCGCCCGCCCCGCCTCCGCCGACTTGCTGCGGGCGCTGCTGGCCGCCGGGGGCGTCGGCGAGCCGTGGGATCTGCGGCAGGCGGTGGCCGGGGTGCTGGAGGAGATCTGGACGCCGGTGCCCTATCCGCCCGGGGGAGGCCGGGTACGTCTCGCACCGGCCCCAGGCGAGTCCGATGCGCCGGAGGAGGGCGTGGAGCGTTCCCACGTGCGCAGGCGCAGGGCGAAAGCCGGGGCGCACCTGTCGCACGCCAGCTTCGCCGCCCTCGCCACGGTCTCCATCGCGGCCGTCACGGTGATCGCGGCGGCGGGCGGCGACGGGATGAGCGTCGGGGGAGGCTCGCTGCTGCCCGGTAACCCGTCCGTCGTGCAGCCCCACGGCAGCGCCGAGTCCACCGTCCGCCCTTCGGCCAGACCCACCGGGGGCCTCCCGCCCACGCGGGCCGGCGCCACGGCCCCCGTCGTCCCGGCCACGTCCACCCCCATGGCGTCCGCCAGCCGCGTGCGTACGAAGAGCCCGTCCGCCCTGCTCGACCCGCCACCCGAGCGCAGGAACACCTTCCAGCCCCCGGCCACGGGCGGTCCTGACGTTCCGGATGATTCGGGCGAGTGCGCGAACCCGGCGGGGAGGAGGCGGGGCAACGCGGCCCGGCGGGACTGCCCGCAGCCGTCGGGCTCGATCACCACGATCCCGCAGGACGGGCCCGGCGAGTCGCCGGACCCGACCGTGTCCGTCCCGGAGACGCCTACGGCTACCGGATCTTAGCCAGGTCGATCAGGTAGAAGTCGTTCCCGAGCGTGTAGCTGAAGAGCCTGCCGGTCGCATCCGGGGACGGCATCTTGATGGAGTAGCCCTCTCCAGGGATGCCCAGGTCGCCCGATCTGCCGTTGTCCATGTCGTACAGCCCCACACCCTCCGGCTTTCCGTCGCCATAGGACGACACGTAGAAGCGGTGGTCCTGGGTCGGCGGGCGCATGGGGATCATGTCGTGCGGCACGATCTTCTGGTCGGAGCCGTCGCGCTTGCGGAAGAAGGGCTCGTGTTCGGCGGTCCGGCCGGCACAGATGGTCACTCCGCAGATCTGGAGCTGCTCGCCCGGATTCACGACGGCCGTCCTGGTCTCGCCGGTCTCCATGTTGACGATCCGGCCGAACCTGGTGCCGTTGGGCTCGCCTCCCAACCCGGGCGTGCCGGCCCACGGCCAGGACAGCAGGTGCATCCCGGTGCCCCTGTCGACCGGTTGCACCTCCCCGCCCTCGACGGGGACGGTGAAGACGCCGCCTGTATACAAGGAGAAAACAATCTTGCCGTCGACCAGGGCTAGCCCGTCGATCCCGCTGCCGTCGTCGGCCACGTCAAGCCGCTGGTCACCGACGATCTTCGCCGTGCCGCCGTCCAGCGGCACCGCCCACAGGTGCGCCACGCGGTCCTTGGTCTCGGTCCACCAGGCCACGTAACCGTTCCCGGCGGTGAAACCGTTGGCGGAGCCCACCGTGCCCTTGGGCGTCGGCACAGTGGCGATCTTGCGTGGCGCGTCGCCGTCGAGGTCGTATGCGTAGACGGCGGTCGTCCGGTCGGATCCCGCCGAGCTCGTCATGAGCAACGTATGCCCGTCGATGAACGTCCACGGCCGCCACGACCCTCCGTCCGGGCTCTTAGCCGGGATCTTCCGCACCGCCTCCGGCCAGACCTTCTCCACGGGTTCGGCCGGCTTCTCGGAGCGCGGCCCCGAGGCGGTCGCCGCCATGATCGTGTCGCCGCCGCCGCCACCGCCGCCCACCACGGCCACGCTCCCGCCCGCGACCAGCACGACCGCCGCCGCGGCCAGCGCCATCCGGGCCCGCTGCCTTCGGCGCCGGTGGATCCGCTCGAGCCGCTGCGGCAGCAGGGCCGGCAGCCGGGGCGCCTGCTCGGCGGCCTGGCCGAGCGTCCTGCGCAGGGTCTGCTCAACGTCGGTCATCGTACGTTCCCCCTCGTCAGCTGCTCAGTCGGGATGGCGGCGCGGAGCTTGTCCAGCGCGCGGGAGGCCTGGCTGCGTACCGTGCCGCGCGAGATCCCGAGCACGTCGGCGATCTCGGCGTCGTCGAGCTGCTCGTAGTAGCGCAGCACCAGCACCGCGCGCTGCTTGCGCGGCAGGCCGGCCAGCGCCTGCCACATCCGGCGCTCGTCGCCGCTGGGCAGCGCGTCGTGGTGCGCGCCTTCCGGCAGTTCCCACGCGAGCAGTTCGCGCCTGCGCCGCCGCCAGACGGCGATGTGCAGCCGGGCCATCGTGGTGCGCGCGTAGCTCTCCGGGTTCTCCTTCGAGCGCAACCGGGGCCAGGCGCCGCGTAACTTCAGCAGCGCCTCCTGGACCAGGTCCGCCGCGTCATGCGGATTGCCGGCCAGGACATATCCGTACCGCAGCAGCGCGTCGCCGCGTTCGGCGACGAACTCCGCGAAACGGGGATCAGCTTCCAACACCCTTCGCCCTTCGTCGTTTCCATCACCTCCGAGAGGAACAAGGTGCGGCAACTGTTGCACGAGAAAGGCCGCGCCAGTGCTGGGGGAGCACTGGCGCGGCCGTCGCCGGGGGCCGCCGCATGCCCGGAGGGCGGCCCGGCGAGATCAGTGGGCGAACTGCTCCTCCTCCGTCGAGCCCTTGAGCGCGGTCGTCGAGGAGTCCGGCGCGACGGCCGTGCTGACCAGGTCGAAGTAGCCGGTGCCGACCTCGCGCTGGTGCCGGGTGGCCGTGTAGCCGCGCGACTCGGCGGCGAACTCGGCCTCCTGCAGCTCCACGTACGCCGGCATGCCTTCGGCCGCGTACCCCTGGGCCAGGTCGAACATGCCGTAGTTCAGCGAGTGGAACCCGGCGAGCGTGATGAACTGGAACTTGTACCCCATGTGCCCCAGCTCCCGCTGGAACTTGGCGATGGTGGAGTCGTCCAGATGCTGCTTCCAGTTGAACGACGGCGAGCAGTTGTAGGCGAGCATCTGGTCGGGGTACTCGGCCTTGATCGCCTCGGCGAACTCTCGGGCCACGTCCAGGTCGGGCGTGCCGGTCTCCATCCAGAGCAGGTCGGAGTACGGCGCGTACGCCAGGCCGCGCGCGACGCAGGCCCGCACCCCGTTCCTGACCCGGTAGAAGCCCTCCGCGGTGCGCTCGCCGGTGGCGAACTCCTGGTCGCGCGGGTCCACGTCGCTGGTCAGGAGCGTCGCGGCCTGTGCGTCGGTCCGCGCGACGATCAGCGAGGGGACTCCGGAGACGTCCGCGGCGAGGCGGGCGGCGTTCAGGGTCTTGATGTGCTGGCCGGTCGGGATGAGCACCTTGCCGCCCAGGTGGCCGCACTTCTTCTCCGAGGCGAGCTGGTCCTCCCAGTGCACGCCCGCGGCGCCGGCCGCGATCATGCCCTTCATGAGCTCGAACGCGTTGAGCACTCCGCCGAAGCCGGCCTCGGCGTCGGCCACGATGGGCGCCAGCCAGTACGGCGTGTCGGAGCTCCCCTCCGACCAGGCGATCTGGTCGGCGCGCAGCAGCGCGTTGTTGATGCGGCGCACGACGGCGGGGACGGAGTTGGCCGGATACAGGCTCTGGTCCGGGTACGTCTGCCCGCCCAGGTTCGCGTCGGCGGCGACCTGCCAGCCGGACAGGTAGATCGCCTTCAGGCCCGCCTTCACCTGCTGGACCGCCTGGTTGCCGGTCAGCGCGCCGAGGGCGTGCACGTAGTCCTCGGTGTGCAGCAGGTCCCACAGCCGCTCGGCGCCCAGCCGGGCCAGCGTGTGCTCCTCCTGCACGCTGCCGCGCAACCTGATCACGTCTTCCGCGCGGTACGTGCGCTCGACGCCCTCCCAGCGAGGGTCGTTGTCCCATTCGTCCTGCAGCTGCTCAGCAGCTCCCTTGAGGCGATTGATCATGGTTCACTCCTTTTCGTCCCCTGGGGCTCACGCCGAGTCTGTGCCCCGGCACGCCCGCCCCATAGTCGAGAACGTGCAGAAGAATCGCGTAATTTTCCTGAATGTGTATTACTCACGGGTATTCAACTGTGAAGAAATCCATAGTTTTCTCTTTGGCCTAGACCAATCCGGCTGACCTGACGCGTGCCGGAAGACTCTAGAAAATGGGCCGAATTTCTGCCTAAGATGCCCGCATGGCGCCCTTGCTAGGTGAAGAACCGCTGTCTTTGACGCAGGAGCTCGATCTCATCGCGTTTGGTCAGCGCCTGCGCCACCTGCGCAAACAGCGCGGTCTCACCCTGTCGGACCTCGGTTCGCGCGTCAGCAGGGCGCCCAGCCAGCTGTCGCTGCTGGAGAACGGCAAGCGCGAGCCGAAACTCTCGCTGCTGAAGGCCCTGGCCGCCGCTCTCGGCGTGCCCGTCGAGGAGCTGCTGCGCCGTCAGGCGCCCAACCGCCGCGCGCAGCTCGAGATCGCGCTGGAGGAGGCGCAGCGCGACCCCATCTACGCCGCGCTCGGGCTGCCGCGCCTGAAGGTCTCCGCCCGGGTGCCGAACGACGTGCTCGAACACATTCTCGGCCTGTACGGAGAGCTGCGCGCCCGGCAGGCCCGCGGCACCGCCACCCCGGAGGAGGCCAGGGTCGCCAACGCCGAGCTGCGGCGCAGGCAGCGCGAGGTGGGCAACTACTTCGGCGAGATCGAGCAGGCCGCCGCCAAGGCGCTCGACGCGGTCGGCTACCGCACGGGCGCCCTGTCCCAGAGCATGATCCAGAGCCTGGTCACCCATTTCGGCTACACGGTGCACACCGCGCAAGATCTTCCCCGGTCCGTACGTTCCATCACCGACCTCCGCAACCGCCGCATCTACGTCAAACACGAGCAGCTCGGCATGCACACCCCGCGCACGATCCTGCTCCAGACCATCGGCCACCTCGCGCTCGGCCACGGCAAGCCGCGCGACTTCGCCGACTTCCTGCGCCAGCGCACCGAGGCCAACTACTTCGCCGCCGCCGTCCTCGTCCCCGAGCGGGCGGCCGCGCTCTACCTTCAGGAGGCCAAGGCAGACCGGGCGCTGTCGGTGGAGGACCTGCGGGACGTCTTCGCGGTCTCGTACGAGATGGCCGCCCACCGTTTCACCAACCTCGCCACCCACCACCTGGGCCTCGTCTGCCACTTCGTCCGCAATGACGCCGGGGGCACCATCTACAAGGCGTACGAGAACGACGGCATCGTCTTCCCCGCCGACGAGCAGGGGGCCATCGAGGGGCAGCGGATGTGCCTGCAGTGGTCGGGGCGGCAGGTGTTCGCCTCGCCCGATCGGTTCTCGGTGTACTACCAGTACTCCGACTCGCCCACCGGGACCTATTTCTGCGTGGCGCACGTGGATCCGTCGCGCGAGCGGGACTTCGCGATCACGCTGGGGGTGCCGTACAAGGAGTCGCGCTGGTTCAGGGGCCGCGAGACCACCAACCGCACCAGGTCCGGCTGCCCCAACGGCGACTGCTGCCGCCGTCCGCCCGCCGAGCTGTCCGAACGCTGGGAGGGGTACGCCTGGCCGTCCGCCCGCGCCAACTCCCACGTGCTGGCCGCGCTGCCGCCGGGCTCGTTCCCGGGGGTGGACGAGGCCGACGTGTACACGTTCCTGGAGCGGCACGCCACGACCGCATAAGCTGAAATGTGGGATACGGGGGGAGGTGTCGCATGCTTCCTGAAGTGCGGGGATGGTTGCGGCGCCGTACTTCGTCCGCCGCGGACTGGCCACTCCGGGACCTGAAGGCCGTCAAGGGGCGGACCACGGTGAGCGTGGTGCTCCCGGCCCGCGACGAGCGGGAGACCGTGGGCGAGATCGTCAGAGTGATCCGGCGCGAGCTGGACGGGCTCGTCGACGAGATCGTGGTGATCGACTCGCGTTCCTCCGACGACACGGCGCTCGTGGCCGCGCGCGCGGGGGCCTGCGTGCACGCGCAGGACGAGATCCTGCCGCAGCTCACGCCGCTGGACGGCAAGGGCGAGGCGCTCTGGAAGTCGCTGGCGGTGACCTCGGGGGACGTGCTGGTGTTCGCCGACGCAGATATCCGGAAATTTCGCGCTTCATTGATATTCGGCCTGCTCGGGCCGCTCCTCGCGGACCCCACCGTGGTGTACTCCAAGGGTGTCTATGACCGCCCGTTGTACGACACCTCCAACGGCGGCGGCCGCGTCACCGAGCTCGTGGCCCGCCCGCTGATCAACCTCCACTGGCCGCAACTGGCCGGTTTCGTCCAGCCCCTGGCCGGCGAGTACGCCGGCCGCCGCTCGGCCCTGGAGCGGGTGCCGTTCCTCACCGGGTACGGCGTGGAGCTCGGGCTCCTGATCGACCTGCTGGAGCTGGCCGGGCTGGACGCGCTCGCCCAGGTGGATCTGGGGTCGCGCGAGCACGCCCCGCAGTCGACCGAGGCGCTCGGGGGAATGGCTTCCCAGATCATGCTGGCCGCGTGGTCGCGGCTGCGGCGGCAGGGCAAGATCCGTGACTGTCACGAACCTTCGGTGCGCTTGGCGCAGTTCCGCAGGGGGCTGGACGGACACGACGTCCTGCTGCGCGACATCGGGATAGGCGAACGCCCACCCATGATCACCATCACCACGTGAACGCGGTACGGCTCGGCCTTGCTGTCACCTCACGGCCGTCGACCCGGATTCCGGCGTGGACGCCTCCGCGTGCTGGGTCACCACAACGAGCGCGATCATCACCGCCGCGATCAGCGGCAGCGGCAGGCCGGTGAACGGCATCGCCAGCACGGCGGCCACCCCCGCGAGATAGGAGCCGTCCACCAGGGGGCCGGGGCGATGCGGCCGCACGTGCACCAGCCACAGGCTGATGAGGAAGACGGCCACCGGTACGGCGACCGCCGCCCCGGCCGCCCAGGGGCCGATGTGCCCCTCATGGGTGTGGAAGTCGACGCTCACCGCCAGCCCCGCGCCGATCGCCGCGGCGGAGGAGAAGATCAGATAATGGCCGTAGCCCCAGAGGAAAGCGGCCTTGTTCGACGTCAGCAACAGGTGGGCGGGCCGGGAGAAGTACAGCCACCACATCGCGAAGACGATGACCATGCCGCTGAGCGCCACCGTCAGCAGCGGACCCGCGTCGAGCCGCCGCTCCAGTCCGGTCTGGACGGCGATGGTGGCGGCGAGGATGGACTCGCCGAGTACGATGATCGTGAACAGGCTGTAGCGCTCGGCGATGTGATGCGGATGCCAGGCGGTGGACCAGAACCGTTCCGCCCAGATTGGCACCGCCAGCTCCGCGAGCACCAGCACGAAGAAGCTCGCCAGCCCTGTCTGCTCCGGCAGTGCCAGCCGGGTGATCCAGCCGACCTGGACCACCGCCACGCCGAACGCGTACCGCAGGGCGCTGCGCCGCCCCTCGGCGTGCCCCTGGGCGGCGCGCAGCCAGAGCAGCACGAGCGCCACCCGCATGACCACGTAACCGAGGGTGACCAGGGCGAAGTCCCTGTCCTGCAGGGCCCGCGGGATCCCGGCGGCGAGGACGAGCACCCCGGCCATCTGCACGAAGATCAGCAAGCGGTACGACGTGTCGTCGGTGTCGTATGCGGAGGCGAACCAGGTGAAGTTCATCCACGCCCACCAGATCGCGAAGAACACCATCGCGTAGCCGAGCACGCCCGTGCCCGCATGCCCCTCGGACAGGGCGTGATGGAGTCCGGCGGCGGCCTGCGCCACCGCGACCACGAAGCACAGATCGGACAGGAGCTCCAGCGGGGTGGCGACCCGATGTGGCTCGGCGGGGTCACGCCCGGCCATCCGGCGCCACAACGGCGCCCCGCTCCCGCCCTCAGGTGTGCCGGCCATCACTGTGTTCCCCCGCTGTCCCATGACTAGTGGCGTGCTCCCAAGCCGCCGTTACTTGAAGCCGGCTGCCACGATCTCGGCGATCTGCTCCCGCATGGCCTCGTGGTCGTCCGCGGCATCCCCCAGGATGATCCGTCCGAGCTGCGGCAGCATCGACGGCAGCAGCGCGAGCCCCGTCAGCAGGAACACCATCCGCGCCACCCTGGGGGAGGGCTCCACCCCCAGCCCCTCCGCCAGCGAGCGCGTCTTGCGGCCACACCGCTCCACCCGCGCCTCCTGGCCGGGCAGCAGCTCCGGGCCGCGGTAGTTGAGCGCCTCCCACATCAGCAGCCGCACCAGCTCGGGATGCGTGTGATAGTAGTCCGTCAGCCTGGCCACGTAGTCCGCGGGGTCGCCGCCGGGGAGCGCGATCCGGGTGGTCAGATCGTCGAGCGCCTCGGTGATGACGGCGTCGAACAGCTTCTCCTTGCTGCCGAAATGCCCGTAGATGCGTTCCTTGTTGACGCCGGCGCGCTCGGCTATGCGATCCACGCGGGCGCCCGCCACGCCGTACGCGGCGAACTCCTCCCGAGCGGCCTCCAGCAGGGCGGCGCGCGTGGCGGCGGTCGAGACCTTGGGTGCCATGCCGCCCATCATAACCACCAACCAGTTGGTTGCAATCCAACCATTCAGTTGACATCCAACTAGTTGGTTGGTGTACCGTCCGGAGACATGGCGACAACCACTCCTTACGCGCCGCCCACCGTCGCGGCGGCCGCACCGGTCCGCGCCCCCTTCGGGCGCACGATGACGGCTTTCACCCTCACCGCCGTGCTGGTCAGCGGCCAGTTGTACGTCGTGATCCCGCTCCTGCACGACATGGCCGCCGGCTGGGGTTCCTCGCCGGGCGGGCTGACCTGGCTGGTGACCGCGTTCGGCATCGGGTACGGCGCCGGCTTCCTAGTGTTCGGCCCGCTTTCCGACCGTTATGGGCGCCGCAGATTGCTGATGATCGGACTGCCGCTGGCCGCGCTCACCTCGGCGGCGGTGGCGTTGAGCCCGTCACCCGAGGTGGCGTTCGCGTTGCGGGCCATACAGGGGCTGGCGGTGGCGATGTTCCCGCCTGCCGGTATGGCGTACCTGGCCGAACGGGTCGAGCCGCGCCGGCGGGTGATCGCGATCGCGGCGGTGACCGGCGCGTTCCTTGCCTCGGCCGTGGTGCTCCAGGTAGCCGCCCAGCTGCTGGTGGACGCGATCGGCTGGCGCGGGCTGTTCCTGCTGTCGGCGGCCGGGTTCTCCCTGGCCTTCCTGGGCGTGCGGGCGGTCATGCTGCCCGACCTGCCGCGCGAGGGCGCCGGTTCGCTGCTGTCGGTCTATCGGGCGGTGCCGGGCCTGCTGTTCCACCGCGTCCTCGGGCTCCGGTACATCGCCACGATCATGTTGATGGTGGGCTTCGTGGCCGTGTACACCGGTCTGCAGATCTACGGCGTGACGTCGTCCTCCGACCTGCTGACGCTCCGGGCGGCCGGGCTCCCCTCGATCGTGCTGGTGCCGCTGCTCATGCCCTGGCTCGCCCGGATCCCCACGACGATCAGGGCGACGGCGTTCATGGCGGCCGGGGCCCTCGCGCTCGCGGCCGTCGGCCTGACCGGTGCGGCCGCGCTGGTGCTGCTGCTCGCCGTCTACGTCGCCGCCATCACCGGCGGCCTGCCCAGCATGAACGAGTCCATCTCCGCGGGCGCGGGCCAGGCCCGCGGAACCGCGCTGTCGCTGTTCTCCTTCGCCCTCGCGGTCGGCGGCAGCGTGGGGCCGCAGGTGGCCGCCGCGTTCGGGGGGTTCACCCCGCTGATGTACGGCCTCGCGATCGGCATGGCGCTGGCGGCCCTGGCCGTGCTCGTGTCCGCGAGGTCACCCCGACACTGAGGCCGGGCATTCCATCCCATGGCTACCGGCCGGTAATGTGTTACCAACGGTAACCCGTCTGAGGAGAGTACGCACATGGCCGGCTTCTGCCTGGAGCCCAGCGCTGACGTGGTCGAGGTACGCGACTGGGTGCACGAGTTCGCCCGCGACGTGATCCGCCCGGCGGGCGCCGAGTGGGACGAGCGCGAGGAGACCCCCTGGCCGGTCATCCAGGAGGCGGCCAAGGTAGGCCTGTACTCCCTCGACTTCTTCGCCACCCAGTGGTTCGAGGAGAGCGGGCTGGCGCTGCCCGTGGCGTTCGAGGAGATCTTCTGGGGCGACGCGGGCATCGGCCTGGCCATCGTCGGCACCGGCCTGGCCGCCGCCGCCCTCGCGGCGAACGGCACCCCGGAGCAGATGGGGGAGTGGCTGCCGCAGATGTTCGGCACGGAGAACGACGTCAAGCTGGGCGCCTTCTGCGCCTCGGAGCCGGACGCCGGCTCCGACGTCGGCGCCATCCGCACCCGCGCCGTCCACGACCGGGGCGACTGGGTGCTGGACGGGGTCAAGACCTGGGCCACGAACGGCGGCATCGCCAACGTCCACGTCGTCGTGGCCTCGGTCGACCCGTCACTCGGCACCCGGGGCCAGGCGACCTTCGTCATCCCGCCCGGCACCCCCGGTCTGTCCATGGGCCAGAAGTTCCGCAAACACGGGATCCGCGCCTCGCACACGGCCGAGGTGGTCCTGGACGGCGTGCGCGTACCGGGCTCCTGCCTGCTCGGCGGCAAGGAGAAGCTGGACGCCCGGCTGGCGCGCGTACGCAATGGGGAGCGGGCGGGCGAGCAGGCGGCGATGCGCACGTTCGAGACCACCCGCCCGTCGGTCGCCGCCATGGCCGTGGGCATCGCGCGCGCGGCCTTCGAGTACGCCAGGGACTACGCCCGCGAGCGGGAGCAGTTTGGCCGCAAGATCGGCGAGAACCAGGCGATCGCCTTCCTGCTCGCCGAGATGGCCACGCGGGTGGACGTGGCCCGCCTGCTGACGTGGCGGGCGGCCTGGATGGCGCGCAACGGCCGGCAGTTCACGCAGGCGGAGGGGTCGATGTCGAAGCTGGTGGCGGGGGAGACGGCGGTGTGGGTGACGGAGCAGGCGATCCAGATCCTGGGCGGCGCCGGTTACACCAGGGAGCACCCGGTCGAGCGCTTCCACCGGGATGCCAAGATCTACACGATCTTCGAAGGCACGTCGGAGATCCAGCGGCTGATCATCGGCCGTGCCGTGACCGGCCTGCAGGTTCGCTGAAAATGTCCGATCCTCACCGGGTAGCCGGCCGTGGCGTCAGATTCATGCGGATCCCGTCCGCGGCCCACAGCACGAACCGTTCGACGGGGACGACGTCGTGTCCGGAGGCCGGCTCGAAGCGGAACCTTCTCAGGAGGATCGCCAGCACCAGTTCGGCCTCCATCATGGCCAGGCTCGCGCCTTCGCAGCTGCGCGGCCCGAGGCCGAACGGGACGTAGGCATAGCGAGGCCGGCCGGCGACCTGGTCAGGGGTGAAACGGCCAGGGTTGAACGTCTCGGGATCGGGCCAGTACTGCGGGTTCAGGTGGACGGCCCAGAACGGATAGAAGACGGTCGTCCCGGTGGGGATCTCGTAGCCGGCCAGGACGAGATCTTCGGTGGTCTCGCGAGCCCCGTACGGACCCGGCGGATACAGGCGCATCGATTCCTTGAGCGCCATCTGAAGACGGGTCAGCCGCTTGAGGTCGGCGTACTCGGGTGCGTCACGATCGGACAGGACCTCGTCGATCTCCGCCGTGACCCGCTCGGCCTCAGCGGGGTGCCGGGAGAGCAGGTGGAGGGTCCACGAGACCGCCACGCCGGTCGTGTGATGAGCGGCAAGCATGATCATCAACACGGTGTCCCGCACGCGGGCCGGACTCATCCCCGCCGCGACCAGGGCCGCGGCCAGGGCGTTGCCGTCCTGCCGGGCCGGGGCGAGCACGTCGTCCACGGTTGCGCGCAGGTAGGCCAGGGACTCCTGGGCACGCTTCCGTCTCTGTTCCTCGGCTCCCGGGTCGGCCGGCTGGTACTGACGGCCCAGGTACTCCGTGAGCACGACCTCGAAGGCCGTCACGACCTCGTCCGGGTCGTGGACGCCGTTGCCGAGGGCGTACTGGCAGATCATCCGGAGCGACAGCGCGCTCAGGTCCTTCTGCAGCTCGACCGGTCCCTCTCCGGCCTGTTCCGCCCACCGGTCCGCCAGCCGGCCGGCGAGCGCGGTCAGGCCGGGGAAGTGGGCCTCGTGGGAGCGGCGGCCGGCCAGTACGGACAGGACCGCGCGGCGCCATGGCGTGTGCTCGTCCGCGGGCAGGGTCTGCAGGTTGCCGGCCTCGCACAGCGGGGCCAGGAACTCGAACAGTTCCTCCGGCCGTTTGTTGATCCCGGCGGTGGCCTCGAGCAGCACCGGGTCGGCGATGGAGACCGCTGAGTCCGTGCCGGGCAGCTCGAAACGTACGACCGGCCCGTATTCGGCGTGCAGCCGCAGTTGGTAGGCGTGCAGGCCGCCTGCGGCAGCGATGTCATGCAGCCCGCCGTCACCTCGTACGGGCGGTCCGGGAATCACCGACACGTTCCCTCCACGGATACACGGATCTACACGGATCTCTCTTCCACGTATCTCTCGTGCGTGGCTGCTTGGCAAGGTGCCGATCACCTGCATGGGGAGGAGCCTTACGGCACCAGGATCGTGGAGGGTCTTGGAGCAGCACCACGGGACGTACAGGCGCCCGGTGGGCGTGGACCCCGTCCGTCCCGTGGAGCACGACTTCCGCGCGGTCAGTCGCTGTCCAGCGGCTCCAGCACGAACACCGGGATCTCCCGGTCCGTCTTGTTCTGATAGTCGGCGTACGGCGGATACGCCGACACCGCACGCTCCCACCACTCGGCCTTCTCCGCGCCGGTCACCTCACGGGCCTTCATGTCCTGCTTGGCAGGGCCGTCCTGAAGTTCCACATGAGGGTGGGCCTTGACGTTGAAGTACCAGACGGGGTGCTCGGGAGCGCCGCCCAGCGAGGCGACCGCGGCGTACCGGCCTTCGTGCTCCACGCGCATCAGCGGCGTCTTGCGGATCTTGCCGCTCTTGACACCCAAGGTGGTCAGCAAAATGACGGGCATTCCCGTATCCAGCAGGGTTGTTCCCTTGGTGCCACCGGAGCTCTCGTACAGCTCCACTTGCTCGCGCACCCACTGCGTCGGGCTGGGTTCGTACTCACCTGCAAGAGGCATGGCAGCCATCCCTTGGTCGGCCAACTCACGTTCAGGACGCTGCAACACCCGGCCCGTGCGTTTTCATCCACGACTCACGGGCCGGTGCGTGCCGGGCGCCTCCCGCACGCCGGGTACGGCCCAGGGAGGCGAGTGAGAGCGCCAGCAGGAGTGCGCAGGCCCCGGCGAACCAGTCGCCGAATCTTGTGTAGGGCGTGTGGGCCGAGCGGGTGGGTAACGTGGTGACGACGGACACGAACGGTGCGTCGTCGCTGTGCGCCTCGCTCCGGATCCGGCCCTTGTCGTCGCTCACGACCAGGTCGCCGTCCCGCGCCGCGCGCACCACGCTGAGCCCGTTCTCGACACCCCGGGTGACCGCCATCCTGCCGTGCAGCCAGCGATCCCGGTCGAAGTCCCAGGCGGGCACGAAGATCGCCGTGGCGCCGCTCCTGCGGTAGTCGCGTACCAGGCCGGGCAGGTCCAGGTCGAAGCAGATGGCGATCCCCCAGCGGGAGCCGGAACCGGGCACGAAGGCCTTCCGGTCGCCGGGTTGGAAGTCGCTCTCCAGCCCGGGGATGAGGTGGTGCTTGAAGTACTCGATCGGCCGGCTCCCGTCGGCGGGGAAGTCGATGGCCGCGTTGCGGAGAGTGCCGGATCGCTGGAGGATCAGCCCGACGATGATGTCGACGTGGTGGTCGGTGGCGAGCCGTGCCAGCGGCGCCGCCAGCACGGGCAGCGTGGTGTCGTCGGCGATGAAGACCTTCTCCGGCATGACCACGACCCGGGTGCCGCGTGCGGCGAGGTCCGGGATCCGCGCGGTGTACTGCCCGAGGAGGGCACGTCCCTCCGGCGAGGCGACCGGGGCCCAGCCGTCATGGTCGGTGGCGAGCAGCGCCACCTTCTCCGAACTCTCGCCGTACGGTGCGCTCAGCTGCCAGGCGCCGTACCCCACCGCCACCGCCAGGATGATCACGGCGGTGACCGCCACTCGCAGCCTCCCGGCCCTTCGCGCGGAGAATGACGCGGCGGCGGCCGCGGGAACCCCGAGGAGCAGGAAGGTGATCCCCCACGGTCCGGTGACCGAGGCGGTCTGCAGGACCGCGAGGATGTCGGCCTGGGTGTAGGCCAGGCTCCACCATGCTCCGTTCGGCGACAGCACCGAGACCGCGTACTCGATGACGACCCAGGCCGTCGGCACGACGGCGGCGGCGGCCAGCGGATGTCCCCTCAGCATCAGCATCCGTGACGGGAGGACGACCAGCCCGAACAGCAGCGCCGACCCGACAATCAGCGACACGGCCAGCGGCGACGGGACCTGCAGCGTGCTCAGGAAGTAGCCCCACATCGTCGTCTCACCGCCGAGCCAGGCGGCCGATGCCGCGAGGAACGCGGTGCGAGCACCGACACGGGGAGCGAGAACGAGCACCGGCAGCGGTGCGAGCCAGGTGAGCCACGGCACCGGCCTGAGCCCGGTACCGAAATGGAACAGCGTCGCCGACAACGCCGTGGCGGCCAGCACCACGGCCAGACGCCGAATCGGTGAGTTCATGTGGGTCTCCTCTCAGTCGCCCCGACTCTCCAGAAGCCGGGCCTGAACGCGCATCGCTGACGGGAGTGATCCGCGTACCGGTCGAAGGAGCCAGGGCCGCTCGGAGATTCGTCGTGCCGGGTCTCACTCGAAGGAGTGAGAAGGTCATCAGCCGGGAGCCGGAGGCGGCGGCGGTGCCGCGCGGCCTAGTCTTGCCGGATTGCCTCTCACAACCCCGGAGCCGGTCATGCGGGCGAGCATCCTCAAGCCGTCAAGGACCGACGTCGCGATCGCCGCCGTCGTCACCGTGATGACGGTGACGCCCGCGATCGTCCCGTACCGGCAGCCGTGGTGGTCGGTGACGCTCGCAGTCCTGATGTCGGTGCCCGTGCTGTGGCGACGCCGCGCGATCATCTCCGTCGGGGCGGTCGTGGGCTGCGCGACGACGATCCTGGCGATCGCGGCGAAGTCGCTGCCACACTCTGCGAGTCTGCTGCTCCTGCCGTACGGCGTGCTCGTGTGCACCTACACGTTCGCGGCGGCGGACCTCTCCCGGGTACGCCGCGCCGGGGGCATCGCCGGACTCTCCGTCGGCATGGCCGTGTCGCTCATCGTCCCGCACGAAAATCTGGAGACCTATCGCTATCTCCTCACCGCGGTCGTCGCCGCGTACGCCGTCGGCGCCGGGGCACGGGCCCGGCGGGCCAGGCGAGAGGCCGAACAGGAGCGCGAAGCCCGCATCCGCGAGGAACGCGCTGCCGCGGTCGAACGCGAACGCACCCGGATCGCCCGCGACATGCACGACATCGTGACCCACTCGGTCGGCCTCATGGTGGTCCAGGCGGAGACCGGCCCACTGGTGGTGCGCGATCATCCGGAGCGGGCCGAGGAGATCTTCGAGGCGATCGGAGCGGCCGGGCGGGACGCGATCGGCCAGCTCCGCCTGATCCTCGGCGCACTGCGAGGAAGCGAGGCGCCCGACGGCCTGGCTCCGGTCCGAGGGCCGCATCCCGGGCTCGACGCCCTGCCCGACCTGCTCGGCAACGCCCGCCGTGCGGGCCTGGAGGCCTCCGCCGACGTGCGTGGCGAGCCACGACGCCTTCCCGCCGACGTGGACGTCGCCGCATACCGGATCATCCAGGAGGCGCTGACCAACACGATCCGGCACGCTGGAGCGAACACCGTCCGCGTACGGCTCCGCTGGTCCGGTGACACCCTGGACGTCGAGGTCTCCGACGACGGACGGGGCACGCGGGAGCTACGGGAAGGACACGGCATGATCGGGATGCGCGAGCGGGTCACGGCCTGCGGCGGCAAGCTGGCCATCCGGCCAGGGAACCCGGGTTTCACCGTCATCGCGACCCTGCCGATCGGATAGCGGCATGCTGCGCGTACTCGTCGCCGACGACCAGGACCTGTTCCGCGGTGGTTTCGCGATGATCCTCAATGCCCATGACGACATCACCGTGGTCGGCGAGGCGGCCGACGGCGCCGAGGCCGTCACGAAGGCGATCGAACTGGAGCCGGACGTCGTGCTCATGGACATCCGGATGCCCGGCGTGGACGGCGTCGAGGCCACCGCGCAGGTGTGCCGCAGAACCGACGCGAAGGTGCTGGTCCTGACGATGTTCGACGTCGACCAGTACGTCTACGACGCCTTGCGTGCCGGGGCCAGCGGCTTCCTGCTCAAGGACGTACGTCGCGACGACCTCGTACGCGCCGTCCGCCTGGTCGCCGAGGGGGAGTCGCTGCTGGCCCCCGCGATCACCCGCCGCCTGATCGCCGAGTTCGTCGGGCGCGGACGTTCCCGGCCCCGGCTGCGGCAGCGCCTGGATGAGCTGACCGAGCGGGAGATGGATACGCTGCGGCTGCTCGCGCGCGGCCGGTCCAACGCCGAGATCGCCGCGGATCTGGTGGTCACCGAGCACACGGTCAAGACCCACGTGAGCAACCTGCTGACGAAACTGGGTCTGCGCGACCGCGCCCAGGCTGTCGTCTTCGCGTACGAATCCGGCCTGGTCGTCGCCGGCGACCAGGAAACGTGAACGACGTCCTCGGGACCGCTGCCTCCTGCCACCACGCAGGCGGATCCCCCTCTTGACAATCGGCGCCCGCCGCCCGAGAGTGGTGGGCATCTGACTACGTAGTCAGACACAAGGAGCTGCGATGACCGAGCCGCGACGCAGGCCGCCAGGCAGTACGGACGTCGCCCGCCTGGCGGGCGTGTCGCAGAAGACGGTCTCCCGGGTGATGAACGGCGAGGCGTACGTCAGCGACGAGGTCCGCGAGCGGGTGCTGGCGGCGGCACGCGAACTCGGCTACCGGCGCAACACCGCGGCCCGGGCGCTCAACCTGGGCCGCTTCCACCGCATCGGGGCGGCCGCGCTCGGCACCTCGCTCTTCGGCCCGTCCTCGTTGCTGGTCGCGCTCGAGCGGCGGGCCAGGGAGATCGGTTACGCCTTCACCGTCGTCAACACCCTGGAAGACGAGGAAGGCGGCATCATGAAGGCCGTCGAATCGCTGCTGGAGCAGGGCGTGGACGGCATCGTGCTGTCCGAGCCGATCGACGAGGGCCAGACGCTGCGCATCGAGGCGGACATCCCGGTGCTCAGCTTCGGCCGGCTGGCCGGCCTCGACGGCCCGCGCGTGATGGTCACCGGTGGGTCCGGCGTGGGCGCGGGCCGCACGGCGACCGAGCACCTGCTCGGCCTGGGACACGCCACGGTGTGGCACGTCGCGGGCCCGAGACGGTGGCTCGCGGCGCGGGACCGCGCCCAGGGCTGGCGGGAGGCGCTGGCCACGGCGGGCATTCCCGAGCCGCCGATGCTGGAGGGCGACTGGTCGCCCGCGTCCGGGTACGCGGCGGGGCGGATCCTTGCGGCCGATCCGGAGGTCACGGCGGTGTTCGTGGCCAATGACGACATGGCGATCGGCGTGCTGCGGGCCCTGGCCGAGGCGGGACGCGCGGTGCCCGAGCAGATGAGCGTGGTGGGGATGGACGACATCCCCTCCGCGGCGTACCTGTCACCGCCCCTGACCACCATCCGCCAGGACTTCGAGGCGACCGCGGCGCACGGTCTGGAACTGCTCGTCGAACGGATCGAGAGCGGCGCCGGGCCGGCGATTCACGATGACCTGCCCATGGAGCTCGTGGTCCGCCGGTCCACTGCACCACCCCCCAAGGAGTAAACGTGATCGTGCCGCGTACCCGGCGGCTCGCCGTCAAACGATGACTCGTCGAACAACGGAAGGAATGTCTGTGCCCCGAGTGCTCTTCGGCGCCGCCTACTATCCCGAATACCATCCCGCCGACCTGCTCAAGACCGACCTGGAGCTGATGGCCGAGGCCCGATTCTCGGTGATCAGGGTCGGAGAGTCCGTCTGGTCCACCTGGGAACCCGAGAACGGCCGCTTCAACCTGGACTGGCTGCAGCCTGCCCTGGACGGCGCACACGAGCGGGGCATCGCCGTCATCCTGGGCACTCCGACGTACGCGGTGCCGCCGTGGCTCGCCCGGCTATATCCGGAAATAGCCGGTGAGCGGGGCACCGGTCAGCGCATCGGCTGGGGCGCCCGCCAGGAGATGGACTTCACCCACCCGGCCTACCGCTTCCACGCCGAGCGGATCATCCGGCGCGTCGTCGAACGCTACGCCGGCCACCCCGCGGTCATCGGTTACCAGGTGGACAACGAGCCCGGGCCGCACCTGCCGCACAACCACGGCGTCTTCCAGCGGTTCGTCGACCACCTGCGGAACACCTACGGCGACGTGGAGACGTTGAACCGGGAGTGGGGGCTGGTCTACTGGTCGCACCGGCTGTCGGACTGGGCCGATCTGTGGACCCCCGACGGCAACGCCCAGCCCCAGTACGAGCAGGCGTGGCGGCGGTTCCAGGCCGATCAGGTCACCGAGTTCATCGAGTGGCAGGCCGACATCGTGCGCGAGTACGCCAGACCCGAGCAGTTCGTCACCACGTGCATCTCCTATGAGCGGCAGGGGGTGGACGACGAGAACCTGACGCGGCGGCTGGACGTCACGGCCGGGAACCCGTACTACGCGATGCAGGACGGGCTCGCGCTGCCCGCCCCGCCCGACTCGTCGCAGCACTGGCCCACGCCCGACACCTGGGCGCTGTATCTGAGCGCGGACCGGATGTTCTCGTCGCGGCAGGAGCCGTTCCTGGTCACCGAGACGAACGCGCAGGCCATCGGGCCGTCGTGGGTCAACCAGCCGGCCTATGACGGGCAGTGGCGGCAGGCCGCGTGGGCGCTCGTGTCGCGGGGCGCCTCGATGATCGAGTACTGGCAGTGGCGGACGCTGGTGTTCGGCGCGGAGACGTACTGGGGCGGCGTGCTGCCGCACAGTGGGCGGCCGGGGCGCACGTACCGGGAGATCGCCCGCATCGGCGCCGAGCTGGAGAGCGCCGGAGAGCTGGTCGCCGGCCTCACGCCCGATGCGGACGTCGCGATGATCTATTCGATGCCGAGCAAGTGGGGGCTGGCCGCCCAGCCCGCGCTGGCGCGGGCGGACGGCGGGCCTGACGAGGGGTCGTACCTGGGCATCTTCGAGCCGTTCTACCGGGCGGCGTTCGAGGCGGGCCGCCAGGTGCGGGTGCTGCATGCCGGGCAGGCAGTGGCGGAGGACCCGGCCGCGCTGGCGGCGCGGCACCCGGTGCTCGTGGCCGCGGGGCTCTACGTGGCCGACGACGCGACCCTGGACTGGCTGAAGGCGTACGCGGAGGCGGGCGGGCACCTGGTGCTCGGGCCGCGTACCGCCTATGCCGACGAGGAGGCCCGCGCCCGCCGCGAGGTCCAGCCCGCCCGGCTCGCCGACGCGGCGGGGGCCTGGTACGAAGAGTTCAGCAACCTGGCCGCCGACCTGCCTGTGGGCGAGGTGGAGGGGTCGCCCCTGGAGGTGCCGGAGGGCGCGGCGGGCACCCGCTGGGCGGACGGCTTGCACGCCGAGGGCGCGCACGTGCTGGCCGCCTACCACCACCCGCACTTCGGCCGATTCGCCGCCGCCACCACTCAGCCGTACGGCACCGGCCGGATCACCTATGTCGGCACCATCCCGAACCCGGCGCTGGGAGAGGCCCTGTTCCGCTGGCTGGCCCCGGAGGCCGGACCGTGGTCGTCGATGCCGCCGGGCATCACCTCGACCGGCGCCACCTCGGCCGACGGCCGGCGACTGCGCTTCCTGCACAACTGGACGTGGGACCAGATCACGGTTCCGGCGCCGCTGCCGGTGCACGACGTCCTCAACGGCACCGACCACGAGGCGGGCGCGGAGCTCTCCCTCGGCCCGTGGGACGTCCGGGTCCTTGTGGAAACGCCCGAGACCTCTTGACGTTGTGGGCGAAGGGCGGCCCTGCGGGGCTTTCGCCGGTCACAGTCCGGTGATCCCCGCGGGCCGTCCAGTCAGCTCTTCGTCCATTTCTGGCTGGTCGTGCCGGTGCAGGACCACAGCTGCACCTTCGTTCCGTTCGCGGTCCCGAAGTTGCTCGCCTCCATGCAGAGACCGGACTGGACGCCGGTGACGGTGCCGTCGCTGTTGACGTTCCACTGCTGGTTCGCCTGCCCGTTGCAGTCCCAGATGATCACCTGGGTTCCGTTCCCGGTGCCCTGCCCCTTGGCGTCCAGGCACTTGTTGCCGTACACCTGCAGCTGCCTGGACGAGGTGAGTGTCCACTGCTGGTTGGTGCTGCCGCCGCAGTCCCAGAGCTGGAGCTGGGTGCCGTTGACGGTGCTCGCGTTCGGGACGTCCAGGCACCGGCCGGCGTTGACGTTGCGCAACACCGACGTCGATCCGCCACCGGGGCCCGGGTCCGTGGGGGGCAGGAGCGTGATGGTGTAGGTGTCGTCGATGGCGGTGTGCGGCAGGTTGACCGTCGTGCCGTCGCCGGACAGCGTCACCACGGAGCTCTGGACGATGACCGGGCCCTGGACGGCGCCGCCGCCGTTGTAGGGGATGCGCTCGGTGACGACTCTCACCTGGTTGTTCTGCACGAGGCCGCTCGTGGTGTCCAGGCGCCGCAGGTTGACGGCGACGTTGCCGGTCGTGGTGCCGCCGCCGACCAGGATCTTGGCCGTCCCGGCCGCCTTGGTGGCGAACGCGTCGTAGGAGGAGCTGGGGGTGACGGACGCGATCTGGCCGGTCTGAGAGCCGTAGAAGCGGTAGACCCACCATTCGCCCTTCGGCTGGTACTCGCCTGCCGAGTTGCGGACGAGCAGGTTGGCGAGGTCGTTGTGCAGGTTTCCACCGCCCGCCCAGTTGGCGCGCAGGCCGTCGGCGCCGGCCCTTTCCAGGCGGGCGATGTACCAGGATCCGTCAGCGGGGTTCTGCTCGTTGGACGCCCCGTACTCGTTGATCTGGTACGGGCGCGGGTGTGGGATGCTCCGGGAGTTCAGCGTGGTGTCGGCCGCCGCCACGTTGGCGACCGGGTCGCCGGGCAGGGAGTGCCAGCTGATGATGTCGGGGACCACGTTGTTGGCCTTGACGTAGTCCAGGTACTGGCCCCAGAACGAGTTCGTGGTCGAGGGCACGCACGCGCAGCTCGGCCCGACGATGAGATGCGTCGGGAACGCGGCACGGACACGTTGGTAGGCGCGCCGCCACATCTCGAAGTACTGGGACTGAGGGCGGTTCCAGAATGTCGTGATGTTGGGCTCGTTCCAGAGGTCCCACTGTACGGTGGCGCCCGTCGCCCGCACGTCGTTGATCAGGCGGGTGAGGAAGTTGTCGTAGTCGGTCCAGTCGCCGTTGTCGCCGGGGAAGCGCGAGATCGGGTAGCCGTCGGCGCCCCACAGGTCGTGGACGAGCAGGATGAACTCCCCGCCCAGCGATCGGGTGCGCAGCAGCTGGGCGCGGGTGGAGTTCCATCGGCGGTCGTACTTGCCCGACACCCACCCGCCCGGGCCGTCCAGCTGTGCCCCGCCCGCGCGCATGTACCGGAACTTCACATCGGTGTAGAAGTGGTCGGGTGGCGCCGACGCGTTCTCGGTCATGCCGTAGATCCACCCGGAAGCCCGGTAGGTCGGAGAGCCACCGCCGGCGGAGAAGTCGACGGTAATGGCCTGGTCCGCGGCCAGGGCCGGCGTGGCGGCCGTCATGACGGGGCCGGCGACGAGTGCGCCGGCCGCAAGGAAGGCGGCGATCCCGCGGCGGCTTCTGCGCCGTCTGCCCGATGTGGCGTCCACACGTGACTCCTTGGTCGCGGAAGGGTGGGGCAGGCGGACCGGAACCGGTGGTGTGGAACGCCGCAGTCGAGCTCGGCGGATCATGTCGCCGACGTTCATCTCGGACTCCTCACTTGGGGATGCTGTGCTTGTCAGGTGCGGGTCCAGCGTTGGTTGGCGCCGCCGTTGCACGACCAGATGGTCAGCTTGGTGCCGTTCGCGGTGGCGCTGTTCGGTACGTCCAGGCACTTGTTCGCCCCGACCGCGGTGATGGAGCCGTCGGAGTTGAGCCGCCACTGCTGGTTGGCCTGGCCGTTGCAGTCCCAGATGATGACGTTGGTGCCGTCGGCGGTGCCCGCGCCGTAAACGTCCAGGCACTTGCCGCCGTAGACCCGCAGCTCACCGCTCGCGGTCTGCGTCCACTGCTGGTTGGCCTGGCCGTTGCAGTCCCAGATCTGCACCTGCGTGCCGTTGGCCTGGGAGGCGCCGGAGACGTCCAGGCACCGGTTGGCGTTGACGTTGCGCAGCGCCGTGGCGGACCCGCCGCCCGAATTGATCTGGCCGTTGAAGGTGAGCTTCACGACGTACGCGAGCGCCGAGTATGGCTGGTTCGGCAGGGTGATGTGCAGGCCGCTGGAGTCCTGGCTGCGTGTCGGCAGGTTGATGTACGTGCCGGCCGTGTTGCCGAGCATCTCCACCTTGTCGAGGTTGGTCAGGCTGACCTTGCCGGTGCCCAGCGAGGCGAGGTTGAGCGTCGCGCCGTTGCCCGGCCATCCGAGCACCGTCGCGTACAGGACGGTGTTGTCCTTGCTGCGGGTGTAGCGGATGTCCTGCGCGGTGCCGGCACGTGGCGTGGTGAACGAGCCGCCGCCCATCTTGGTCGGGCCTTCGCCGTAGGTGGTCCAGGCGCGGGTGGCGTAGATCGACTCGCCGTTGCGCCTCAGGTAGGTGCCGAAGGCGTTCAGCACGTCTTTCTGGCCCTGGGGAATCGTGCCGTCGATCATGGGCGAGATGTTGAGCAGCATGTTGCCGTTCTTGCTCACCCGGTCGATCAGCGAGTGGAGCATCGCGGGCGCGCTGTAATAGCCGATCCCGTTGGTGTAGGACCAGCTCGAGCTGCTGATGGCGTCGTCGGTCAGCCAGTAGGGGTACTGGAGGTCGCCGGGACCGCCGCGCTCGTAGTCGAAGACCTCGCCCTTGTTGTTGAAGCCGTCCTTGTAGGTGGCCACGACCTCCTTGCCCCACGCGTTGGCCTGGTTGTAGTAGTACGACAAGAAGTTGAGCCGCTGCGCCTCGTCGACATGGGTGAGGTTGAAGTCCTGCCACAAGATGTCCGGCTGGGCCTTGTCGACGACCTCCTTCAGCTTGTCGTACCAGAGCTGGTTCTCCGCGGCCGGGCCGAGCTGTCCGTAGAGCTTCTTCAGCGACGTGGTGGGCTGCGTCGGCACGTGGTCGTAGTAGCCGGTGAAGTTGTAGGCGTGGTGCATCGCGACCAGCAGCTTCATGTTCTTGGCGCGGATCGCGTCGGCGAACAGCTGCAGCAGATCCAGCTTGGGACCTCGACCGGCCGAGTTCCACTCGTTGACCTGGCTGTTCCACATCGAGAAGCCGTCGTGGTGCTCGGCCACCGGACCCGCGAACTTGGCGCCGGAGTCGGCGACCAGCTGGGCCCACTCGTTCGGGTCGAAGTTGCCGCCCGCGGACTTCAGACGTGGGGCGAACTGCACCCAGTTGCCGGCCTTGTCGCGGGCGCCGTCGATGAAGTAGTTGTACGGCCACACGGAGGGGTCGCCGTAGGTGTTCTTGTGATAGGTGTTGGCGGCCTGCCCCGAGATGTACATGTTGCGCGGGTACCATTCGCTGCTGTACTGAGGGGTGGCGAAGGCCCCCCAGTGCCAGTAGACGCCGAACTTCGCGTCCTGGAACCATTCCGGGGCGGCCGGATGCTGGTCCACCGACGCCCACGTCGGCTGGTAGACGGCGGGCGCGGCCATGGCGGAGCCGGTCAGTGCGGGGGCAGTGAGGAGGGCTGCTCCGGTGAGCAGCGCGGTGCCGGCAAGGGCGGTGCGTCTGCGGAGTGCTGACAGCTGGTTGGGGGGACACGCTGTCTCCTGGGTTGTGGCGGTGATGGTGTTCGTCCGGGGCTCACCAGCGGTTTCGGCTCGGGCGAGTGAACCCGCGGGCCGCAGGGCCCGGCATGTGAGAGTGACGTTCGTCAGCGACCAGCAGGAGGGCGCCAGAGATGGCCCACAAACTCAAGCGGGTGCGGGGTCCGGGCGGCCGAGAAGCCCGGCATGGTGTCCACGACCGGCGCCCAGTGCCGGGGGTTCTGATAGCCGCATCCGTCTCGTCTGACTAATCGCCGGGCACCAGCTGGCGGTATGGCGTTGTCGCCCATGTCTGAGCCTCCAGTGCTGGATCAATGAGGGACATGTGGGGAGGCCTCAGCGATCCGCGGCCGGCCCATCGCCGGACGCGTCACAGCCGGGGCTCCTGCCGCTCACCACCGACCCCGGCAGGAGGTAGCCGCCTTGCGGACTCAGTGTGGAAACCGCCACGAAACATGTCAAGGCCGCTGACGAATCGGTTCGATCGGATAGGCGGCGCCCGAGGGGCCTGTGTGCTGGTGCGTCCCGGTCATGTCCCGCCGCCACGGGATGAACGTTTCATCACCGCGCCCGGTCGCCACAGTGCGACCGCAGCCGGTCAGGCCAGATCAGGCCACCTCGGTGCGCGGCGGAACCGATTCGAAGGGGGGCGGACCCTTGACGGAAGCTCCCAGATCATGTTTGCTCCGCCACACCACCACCTAGCCGGCCTGCGTGGAAGGAGCATTGGTCCACCCAGAACGATGTTAACGCTAACAGGCGATATCGGGAGCCGTCGCCGGCATGCCGAACCGGGCCCGACCGTGCTCACCCTGGCCGCGGTACGGCATCACTCGGTGCGCGATCCGAAGTCGCCGATCTTTCCTACAAGGAGGTCCTCGTGTCCGCGACCGAGGGGCCGGAGCGCTTCCTGCGTCGCTCGCCACCTCGCGGTACGCTCCCCGGGATTCGCCGCGTGCAGGCGGGCGCGACGGGGGCGGTCCGGTCGGCATCCATGCGAAATGCCCTGTGCGGCCGCATTCGGTGCTCTGGGAACTCTGCTGCAAGCACTCTTGGACGAGAAGGCGGGAGATTTAGTGTGTTAGCGCAAACATTGCCAATCGATTCGACGGGCTCACTGAGATCGGCGAGGGGTTGAGCATGCGTACGTGGAGACGATGGTGGGCCGCCGTGCTGACGGCCGTGGCCCTGGTGGTAGCAGGCATGGCGATGGGGACGGGGACCGCCGGCGCGGAGTCCAACGGCGGGGTACGGGTCATGCCGCTGGGCGACTCGATCACCGAGGGCACGCAGGTGCCGGGCGGGTACCGGATCGGGTTGTGGCAACGCCTGGCCGCCGGCCGCTACACGGTCGACTTCGTCGGGTCGCAGTTCAACGGCCCGGGCAACCTGGGTGACCACGATCATGAGGGCCATCCCGGGTGGCGGATCGACCAGATCGACGCGAACATCGCCGGCTGGCTGCGTACGTACACACCGCGCACGGTGCTGCTGCACATCGGCACCAACGATGTCCTGCAGAACTACAACGTGGCCGGTGCCCCGCAACGGCTGTCCACGCTGATCGACCACATCACCACAGCCGTGCCCAACGCGGACGTCTTCGTCGCGACGATCATCCCGCTCTCCAACTCCGGCCAGGAGTCGGCCGGCCGCACCTTCAACGCGGCGATCCCCGGCATCGTCCAGAGCAAGGTGAACAGCGGCAAACATGTCCACCTGGTCGACATGCACAGCAAGCTGACCACGTCCGACCTCATCGACGGCGTCCATCCCACCGCCGGCGGCTACGACAAGATGGCCGCCGCCTGGTACGACGCGCTTCAGTCGGTATCGGGCAGCATCGGCCAGCCGGGGGGCGGCGGCCCCGACCCGACTCCTGGTGCGATCAAGGGTGTGGGGTCGGGCAGGTGTCTTGACGTCTCCGGCGCCTCGCAGACGAACGGCGCGCAGGCGCAGATCTGGGACTGCAACGGCCAGGCCAACCAGCAGTGGACGCAGACCGCGAGCGGCGAGCTGCGGGTCTACGGCGGCAAGTGCCTGGACGTTTACGGCGCGGGCACCGCCGACGGCACCAACGTCATCATCTGGGACTGCAACGGCCAGGCCAACCAGCAGTGGCGCTTCAACTCCGACGGCACCATCACCGCCGTGGGGGCGAACAAGTGCCTGGACGTGCCGAACTACTCCACCGCCAACGGCGTCAAACTCCAGATCTGGTCCTGCAACGGCGGCGCCAACCAGCGCTGGACCCGCACCTGACCTGGCACGGGACCACCCCGATGAGCGAGGGCCGAGCGGCCCGGCCCTCAGGTGAACCTTCCAGAACCCCGGTAGGCAGAGGAAACAGATGCGCAGAATTCTTGGTTTAGCGCTGGCGGCGGTACTCGCGGCCGGCTCCGTCGTCGCGATCGGCGGGCAGACGTCGCCGGCCGCCGCCCTCGACAACGGCCTGGCCCGCACACCCCAGATGGGCTGGAACGACTGGAACAGCTTCGGCTGCAACGTCAACGACGGCCTGATCCGTCAGACGGCCGACGCCATGGTCTCCAGTGGCATGGCGGCGGCGGGCTACACCTACGTCAACATCGACGACTGCTGGTCCACCAAGAGCCGCAACTCCAACGGTGACCTGGTGCCGGATCCGCAGAAGTTCCCCAACGGCATCAAGGCCCTGGCCGACTACGTCCACTCCAAAGGGCTCAAGCTCGGCATCTACTCCTCGGCCGGAACCACGACGTGCGCGGGGTACCCGGCCAGCCTGGGCAACGAGCGGCGGGACGCGGCCCTGTGGGCGTCGTGGGGGATCGACTACCTGAAGTACGACAACTGCGGTGACCACCGGGGCCTGAACGGGCAGCAGCGGTACACGGCCATGCGGGACGCGCTGGCCGCCACCGGGCGTCCGATCGTGTACAGCCTGTGCAACTGGGGGCAGGAGAGCGTGTGGACGTGGGGGATGCCTGTGGGCAACTCCTGGCGCAACACCGGCGACATAGCGGCGAACTGGAACTCGATCACCGGCATCCTGGACCAGCAGGTCGGGCTCGACGCGTACTCGGCTCCGGGCGGGTGGAACGACCCCGACATGCTGGAGGTGGGCGTCGGCGGGGTGACGGGGACCGAGGGCCGCGCGCACTTCAGCCTGTGGTCGTTGCTGAACGCGCCGCTCATCGCCGGAAACGACATCCGCACGATGAGCGCCGACACGCGCACGATCCTCACCAACACCGAGGTCATCGCGGTCAACCAGGACTGGGGCGGCAGGCAGGGTCACAAGATCAGCGACAACGGCAACCTGGAGGTCTGGCGCAAGCCGATGTCGAACGGCTCGGTCGCGGTCGTGCTGCTCAACCGGGGCACCTCCACCTCGACGGTCTCCACCACCGCCTCCGCCCTGGGGCTGGGCTCCGCGTCCTCCTACTCGGTGCGCGACCTGTGGGCGCACACGACGTCCTCCTCCTCCGGGACGATCAGCGCGTCGGTCCCCGGACACGGGGCGGCCATGTACGTCGTGACCGGAGGGGGCATCGTCACGCCCCCGCCCGCGGGTGCGATCCGGGGGGCGGGGTCGGGCAAGTGCCTTGACGTCCCGACCTCTTCGCAGACCAACGGCACGCAGGTGCAGATCTGGGACTGCAACGGCCAGGCCAACCAGCAGTGGACGCAGACCTCGAGCGGCGAACTGCGCAACTCTGGAGGCAAGTGCCTGGACGTGTACAACCGGGGCACCGCCGACGGCACCAACGTCATCATCTGGGACTGCAACGGCCAGGACAACCAGCAGTGGCGCTTCAACTCCGACGGCACCATCACCGCCGTGGGGGCGAACAAGTGCCTGGACGTACCGAACAACGCCACGGCCAACGGCACCAAGCTGGCCATCTGGTCGTGCAACGGCGGCGTCAACCAGCGCTGGACCCGCACCTGACCTGACGCATGGGTGCGCCACTGTGGTGGTGCACCCATGCCGTCAGAGGTGCTCCAGCGGGCTGCGATGCGGTCATGCCGACTGCCGCAACGACATCACGGCCCACGGCGCGAGTTCGACATCGAGGTCCAGCACACCGTTGCCGGGCACGGTGAGCGTGAACCTGAGGAGCGAGTCGGCGACTCCGCTCAGGTGCTCGCTCTCGGCCCGGGACAGGTTGAGGGGGGACCCGAGCCGGTGCCAGGCCTCGGCGACGTTCCCGTGCTCCCAGTCCATGATCTCGACGAGGAACGTGGTTCCCGGCTCCAGCCCGCCGATCGAATGGCGGATCGTCCGGCTCGGCCCCATCTCGGCCAGCGCGCGGGTCGCCGGGTACGTGTTCTCCGAGCCGACACCCCTCATGGCCATGTCCTCGGGGTAGTTGAAGAACACCGCTGACACGGCCGAAGTCCGGCTGTCACGGGTGACGACCCCGTCGGACGTCGCGAGGAGCAGCCGGTCGCCGAGCCGTTCGAGCATCCTGAACGCGTGGAACGTGGGCTTGTGGATGCCGCCCTCGTTCACGATGCCGAAGCCGCCGTGGAACGGTCCCATCCCGGCGCCTCCCTCCTCGAACACGTCCGTGAAGGTCCAGTAGGAGATCGAGTCGGCGAGGGTGGCGCACTGCAGATACGACCGCGTGATGGAGGTCGCCGCGAACGGCGTGTCGTGGATGAAGTCGCGAGCCGACGGCGACGTCGACCACTCCGTGATGTGGATCTCCGCATCGGGATACGGGCTGTTCTTCACGAGCTCGCGAAGGAGGGTCAGGTCGTCGAACGTCGCGTCGGCGTACCGCGTGATGTGCACGCCCTCGCCGTCGGCGCCGAACGCGAAGTCGGTGGGGTACGTGTGGGTGGAGATGAAGTCGATCGGGAGTTCCCGCTCCGCGCACCAGGCGATGAAGTCCTCGATCCAGACCGGGCGCCAGTCGAGCGCGTCCACGTCGGTCGCGGCGACCGTTGCGAGCGCCGCGGAGCGGTCCTCGGTCTCGCCCTTGTAGCGGTCGTCGGGCACGAAGACGCTTGTTGCGGGCCCGCCCACCTTCAGGTCGGGATCGATCTTCTTGATCGCCCGGACGGTCTGCTCGTAGAGCTCGAAGTACTCGGTTTTCGTCCCGGTCCAGAAGTGGGGAACCAGGTTCGGCTCGTTCCACACCTCGAAGCGCCACTCCCGCACCTCGGCGAGGCCGTACCGGTCGATCCAGTGCTCGACCGACCTCGTGACCAGCTCGACCCAGCGCGCCATGTCCTTGGGCGGGCTGCAGTGAGCGCCCCACCAGAACACCGTCTCAGTCTCCGTCGCGAGCTCGCGCGGCATGAAACCCAGCTCGACGAAGGGACGGACACCGCAGTCCACGATGAAGTCGAACACCTTGTCTACATAGCTGAACGTGTACGCGGGCGAGGGAAGGCGCGTGTCCGGGCCGAAACCGCTGCCGTAGCTCTCCCGGTACACGAACATGTCGTCGTGGAAGACGCCGTGAAAGCGGACGTACTGGAATCCGCATGCGGCGACGACTTCGGCGAATTGCTGTTGCCAGTCCGCGCGCAGTGCTTCGTTCGCGCGGCCGGCGCCGACACACCAGCTCCAGATGTGGGGGAGCGCACTCTCGTCGCGCAGCTCGCCGTCGATCCGGAACCGGCTTTCGGACACACTGTCGATCATCATGCCCTCACCTCTCGTGCTGGGGATGGCTACGAAAATTTTTCGAAACTTGTTCGTTGCTGCCAGGACATTAGGTGGTGTGTCTTCGCCGTGTCAACGGGCGGACAAGCGGCAATGCCTGGCAATGTCTGGCGGAAGGAGTTCGTGGTAGGTTCGAAATAGTTTCGGAGCCGGAAAGGAGCCCTGATGCCGCGGCGAGGCCGTTCAGAGCGAGCCACCCTGGCGGACGTCGCCCGACTGGCCGGCGTCTCGCCGGCGACCGCCTCGAAGGTCCTCAACGGGCGGAGCGATGTGGGGGCGAGCACGCGCGAGCACGTCCTCGGGGTCATGGCCGAGATCGGCTACATGCCGACGGCGGCGCGACATGAGCAAACCCGAGAGCGGAGCATCGTCACGATGCTCGACATCGTGGAGTCCCGTTATGCCGGGACGGTGCTCCAAGGGATCCTCGTGGCCGCGACCTCCGCGCAGGCCGAGCTCCTCCTTCGCCTGCCGCTCGACAGGCCGATCAGCACGAGCCGTACGGCGGCCCGGGCCTGGATGGAGGAACAGAAGGCGTCCGGTGTCGTCGGTGTCATCGCGCTCGCCGTCGCCGTGCCCGACTCAGTGCTCCTCGCCGCGGATGAGCTCGAAGTGCCCATCGTGACGATCGACCCGATCGACCCGATCGAATCGCGCCTCGTCAGCATCGGCTCCACCAACTGGGCGGGAGGCCGCTCGGCGACCGAGCACGTCATCAAGCTCGGCCACCGCAGGATCGGCTGGATCGGCGGCCCGCTGGGCTCCGCCCCCTCGGTGGAACGCTTCCACGGCTACCAGGCCGCGCTCGACTCGGCCGGCGTCACGCCGGACCGGGCGCTGATTCGCCACGAGGCGTTCTCCGTCGAGGCAGGGCTCCGGCACGGCCACGACCTCCTCGCGCTCGACGAGCGGCCGACCGCGATCGTCGCGGGCAATGACGAGATCGCCGTCGGGGTCCTCGCCGCGGCCAAGGAGCTGCACATCACCGTGCCGGGCGAGCTGTCGGTCACCGGGTTCGACGACACGCCGCAGGCCCAGTGGACCACGCCCCGGCTCACGTCCGTCCGGCAGCCTCTCGTCGGCATGGGCCGGATGGCCGTCGAGACCCTCCTCGGCATGGCGGACGGCGTCCAGCCCGCCTCCCGGCACCTCCAGCTGGCCACGACCCTCAGCGTCCGCGACTCGACGGGCCCCGCCCCGTCGCCGATGTCGAATGCGCATGATCGGTGAAGTATGAAACTTTCATGATCTGTCATCCTTTGTTACAGGCATTGTCGAAAGTTTCGGAGGGCATCATGCGTGGCTGAGACTGGCCGACGCGCTACGGGGCAGCGGGATGTGTCCGAAACTTTTCACAGCTACCTTGACATGTTTCGGACTGATTTCCACACTGAGTCACCGAAAGGTCTCCCTCCCCCGTGGTCCCGTGATGTCAGTTATGGAGGCTCAGGCATGAGCGCAAACGCCATACCCTCGCCTGGAACCAGGCGGCCCTTACGCTGGCCCCTGATCGTCGGCGGTCTCGGTGTGCTCACCGTGACCATGGCGCTGGTGGCGCCGCTTCGCGCCGATGCCGCGGCGAGCACGCTCGGCGCGGCCGCCGCACAGAGCGGGCGGTACTTCGGCACCGCCATCAGCGCGGGCCGGCTCGGCGACTCGCAGTACACCACGATCGCCGGCCGCGAGTTCAGCATGGTGACGCCCGAGAACGAGATGAAGATGGACGCCACCGAGCCGAACCGGGGCCAGTTCAACTTCGCCAACGGCGACCGCGTCTACAACTGGGCCGTGCAGAACGGCAAGCGGGTGCGCGGGCACACGCTGGCCTGGCACTCTCAGCAGCCCGGCTGGATGCAGTCGCTGTCGGGCAGCAGCCTGCGCCAGGCGATGATCGACCACATCAACGGTGTCATGGCCCACTACAAGGGCAAGATCTACGCCTGGGACGTGGTCAACGAGGCCTACTCCGACAGCGGAGGCGGGCGGCGCGACTCCAACCTGCAGCGCACCGGCAACGACTGGATCGAGGTGGCCTTCCGCACCGCGCGCGCCGCCGACCCCAACGCCAAGCTCTGCTACAACGACTACAACATCGACAACTGGACCTGGGCCAAGACGCAGGGCGTCTACAACATGGTCCGCGACTTCAAGCAGCGCGGCGTGCCGATCGACTGCGTGGGCCTGCAGTCGCACTTCAACGGCAACAGCCCGTACAACAGCAACTACCGCACCACCATCTCCAGCTTCGCCGCCCTCGGGGTGGACGTGCAGATCACCGAGCTGGACATCCAGGGCGGCTCTCCGCAGACCTACGCCGCCGTGACGAACGACTGCCTGGCGGTGCCCCGCTGCGCCGGCATCACGGTGTGGGGGGTGCGCGACCAGGACTCCTGGCTCGGCGCCGGCGCCAGCCCGCTGCTGTTCAACGGCGCCAACAAGAAGCCCGCCTACGACGCGGTCCTCAACGCCCTCAACGCCGCCGACCCCAACCCCGACCCCACGCCCACGCCCACGCCGACCCCGACGGTGCCCGGTGGCGCCGGGCAGATCAAGGGCACGGCCTCCGGCCGCTGCCTGGACGTGCCCAACGCCAGCACCACCGACGGCACCCAGGTGCAGTTGTGGGACTGCAACGGCCAGTCCAACCAGCAGTGGAGCTCGACCTCCGCGGGCGAGCTCAGGGTCTACGGCAACAAGTGCCTGGACGCCGGCGGCACCGGGAACGGCGCGAAGGTGCAGATCTACGGCTGCTGGGGCGGCGACAACCAGAAATGGCGCGTCAACTCCGACGGGACCATCGTCGGCGTGCAGTCCGGACGGTGCCTGGACGCCGCCGGCGCAGGCACCGGCAACGGCACCCAGATCCAGCTGTACGACTGCTGGGGCGGCAGCAACCAGAAATGGACCGTGAGCTGACGTTCCAGTAAGGGCTCGTGGCTTCGCCGCAACCGGCCACCGGTTGCGGCGAAGCTTACGCGTGAGTCGGTTCAGACGCCCGTGATCGTCCACTGGTTGTTGGTGCTGCTGTTCGGCGTCCACATGGCCACGGTGGAGCCGGCGGTGCTGTTGCCCATGCCGTCGAGGGCCGTGCCGGTGCCGCGGTTGATGATCTGGTAGCGGCCGTTGCCGACGCTGTTGAGGCGCCACTGCTGGTTGTTGCTGCCACTCCACGCCGACTGCCTGGCGGCGGCGCCGTTGGAGGTGTTGCCGTAGCTGTCGATAACCATGCCGTTGGTGCGGTTGACGATGCGGTACCACCCGCCGCCCAGGTCCACGAGCTGCCACTGCAGGTTGGTGCTGCCGTCCCAGTTCCACTGCTTGAGGTTCGCCCCGGAGGCGACGTTCCCGCCGCTGTCGAGCACCAGGCCGGTGGTGGCGTTGGCGATCCGCATGTAGCTCGCGGGCGCGGGGCCGCCGGACCCGGTCATGCGGTAGGTACGGCCGGCCTGGCCGGTCAGTCCGATGACGTCGCTCTCGGGTTTGGTGACGCTGACCGTGTCGCCGGTCGTGGCGTCGACCACCTGGTAGGTTCCGGCGAAGATGCGGTTGCGCACGTTGACCGTCCCGTCACGGTCGAACTTGACGAGGATCTCGGTCCCGCTCGAGCTCCACGTCGCGTCCACGGTGTAGCCGCCGCGCCCCCGAAGACCCTGCACCTTCCCGCTCGGCCAGGCCCCCGGCAGCGCGGGCAGCACGTGCAGCTCGCCGTTCTGGCTCTGCAGCAGCATCTCGGCGATGCCGGACGTCGCCCCGAAGTTGCCGTCGATCTGGAACGGCGGGTGCAGGTCGAACATGTTCGGCGCGAGCCGGGCCGTGGTCACGAGGGCGCGGATCAGGTCGTGCGCCCGCGTGCCCTCCTCCATCCGCGCCCAGTAGTTGATCTTCCAGGCCAGCGACCAGCCGGTGCCGTCGTCACCGCGCAGTTCGAGGGTCCGGCGCGCGGCGGTGTACAGCGCGGGGGTGCCGCGCTTGGAGATCTGGTTGCTGGGGTGCAGGCCGTACAGGTGGGAGATGTGCCGGTGGTTCTGCTCGGTCTCGACCCAGTCGTACAGCCACTCCTGGATGTTGCCGCGTGAGCCGACCCGCATCGGCGGGAGCCGGTCCCGGGCGGCCAGGACCTGCGTACGGAAGGTCGCGTCCGTGCCGAGGAGCTCGCTCGCCTTGGCGCAGCCGTTGAACAGGTCCCGCAGGATCTGGTTGTCCATCGTGGGACCGGCGCAGACGCTGACGCCCGAGTGGTGGGTCAGCTCCGGGGAGTTCGACGGGTTCGTGACCAGGTATTTGAGGCTCGGCTCCTCCACGAGGGTCTCCAGGAAGAACTGCGCGGCCCCCTTCATGGCCGGGTAGTTCTGCCGCAGGAAGTCGAGGTCGCCGGTGAAGAGGTAGTGGTCCCAGATCATGATGGCCAGCCATGCGCCGCCGGTCTGCCACATGCCCGCCGCGGCGAAGTCGACGACCGACGAGCCCCGCCAGCCGTCGGTGTTGTGGTGGGTCACCCAGCCGCCGGCGTTGTACTGCACCCGGGCCGTGCGGGCGCCGCTGACCGTGAGGTCGTTGATCATCCTGAACACCGGCTCGTAGCACTCTGACAGGTTGGTCGTGTCGGTCGGCCAGTAGTTCATGGGCAGGTTGGCGTTGAGGGTGTACTTCGAGTCCCAGGACGGGGTCAGCGAGTCGTTCCAGATGCCCTGCAGGTTGGCGGGCTGGGTGCCCGGTCGCGAGGAGGAGATCAGCAGGTAGCGGCCGAACTGGAACAGCAGTGCCGAGAACTGCGGGTCGTTGCTGCTCGCGTGCTGCGCGATCCGTACGTCGGTCGGCTGGTCGGCCGCCGCGGTGCGGCCGAGGTCGAGCGTGGTCCGCCCGAACAGCCGCTGGTAGTCGGCGACGTGCCGGCCGCGCAGGTCGTCGTAGGTCCTGGGGGCGGCGGCGTCGAGGTGGCGCCGGGCGATGCCCTGGTAGTCGCCGCTGACGTCCTTGTAGTTCACGTAGCTGGAGCCGATGGAGATCAGCACCGTCACGCTGTTGGCGGACCTCACCTGCAGCGTGCCGCCGGAGCTGCTGACAGTGCCGCCTTCGGCGACAGCCCGGGCCAGTGCCAGGAATTTGACCTTGCCGGCCAGGCCCCTCTGGTCGCCGGAGATGCCGTCGAGTCCCACCGTCGTGCCGTCCGGGCTGGAGCGTGTGGTCCGCTGCGGGCTGTCGAACGTCGCGGAGAACGTGATCGAGCCGGGCTTGTCGGCGGTCAGCCGGATGGCGATCACCTGGTCGGGCGCGCTCGCGAGCACCTCGCGTCGGTACCGCACGCCGTTCTGCAGGTACGTGACCGTTGTGGTGGCCGTGGTGAGGTCCAGGACACGGTTGTACTCCGAAACGCCGGCGGCGCTGCCGAAGGTAAGCCGCAGGTTGCCCACGGGCTGGTAGGCCAGCTGAGCCGAAGGGTTGCCCAGCATGTTCTGGTCGACCAGGCTCTGGGCCTGGCTCCACTGGTTCTGGAAGACCAGCTGCCGGATCTGGCCCAGCGCCGCCGCGCCCTTCGAGTTGCTCTGGTCGTACGGCCCGCCGGCCCAGATGGTGTCCTCGTTGAGCTGCAGCCGTTCGGTGTCGACGTTGCCGAACACCATGGCGCCCAGGCGACCGTTGCCGATCGGGAGCGCGCGCAGCCACTCCGTGCCGGCGCTTTCGTCGTACCACAAGGCCAGGTCGTTCGCGGCGCGCACCTCCGGCGGGGGCGCTGAAGCGGCGCGGGCCGCGGCCGTCCATGGCAACGGCAACAGCGCGGCTCCAGCTCCAGCCGCGCCGAATCTCAGCACTTGTCTTCTCGATAAATCAGCCATTTCGATGCTCCAAGCCCATGGGGGGGTTGCGGGCAGACGGGCTCCGTCGGGTACGAGCACGAGCCCCGCACCGTGTACGTGCCTACGTGCTCGTGGCCATCGCCGGGGCGAGGACTCGCTCCGGCGATGGCGTGTGGTCAGCTGTCACGGGTTGTCAGGCACGGCTCCATTGCTGGTTGGCGCCACCGTGGCAGGTCCAGATCTGCACCTTGGTGCCGTTGGCGGTGCCGGCGCCGCTGATGTCCAGGCACTTGTTCGCCCCCACCGCGGTGATCGTGCCGTCCGCGTTGAGGCGCCATTTCTGGTTGTTCTGTCCGTTGCAGTCCCAGATGATGACGCTGGTGCCGTCCGCCGTCCCGGCCCCGTTCACGTCCAGGCACTTGCCGCCGTAGACCCGCAGCTCACCGGAATCGGTGGAGGCCCACTGCTGGTTGGACTGCCCGTTGCAGTCCCAGATCTGCGTCTGCGCGCCGTTGGACTGCGAGGCGCCGCTGACATCCAGGCACCGGCCCGAGCCCACACCCTTGAGCGCGCCCGTCGTCGGCGGATTGACCGTGGGGGTCGGCGTGGGGGTCGGCGTGGGGGTCGGCGTCGGATTCGGGTCGCTGCCTCCGAACTGCGTGAAGAAGTTCCACACCACTGGCCTGGTCCAGGACTTCTCGCCGGGTTCCAGGTCGCCCGGCTTCCCGTCCACGGGATTGGGGGTGTGGCCGGCGTCGAACGCCGCCCAGGCGACCGGATACCCGGCCCGGCACCCCGAGTAGTAGGTGACGATGTGCGTCAGGCTGCCCTGCGCCGGCTCCGGCGGGTTCTGGGGCGTGCAGCCGTTGTTCCTGACGAACCTGTCACGCAGCGACCGGCCCGTGGAGATGTTGAGGACCGGGTCCCTGAGGCCGTGCAGCCCGATGTACGCGATGGGCTCGTTGCCGCCGCTGCACCCGCTGAGCTGCCCGCCGGAGTAGACCGCCACGGCGCGGAAGACCGTCGCCCTGTTGCACGCGAGCGAGTAGCTCATGCCGCCGCCGTAGCTGAAGCCCATGGCGAAGCGCTGGGAGGTGTCCACACAGAGGTCCGCCTCGATCCGGCGGATCATGTCGTCGACGAAGGTGGTGTCCTCACCGCCCGAGTTGGCCCAGCCGTTGTTGAAGCCCTGCGGCGCGACGAAGATCGCGGTATTGTTCGACAATGCCCGGAGTCCGTAATAGGACCAGGGGTATCCACTGGTTCCGCCCGAGTCGACATCGTTGGCGGTGCCGCCATTCCAGTGGAATCCGAATATCAACCGGTAGGGGGTGGCGTTGTTATAGTTGTCCGGAATTCTCAGGATATAGCTGCGATTTTTCCCGCTGGTCGTAATGGACTGCGTACCGCTTCTCAGCGTCGGAGCCTTGCCGCATCCCGCGGTGCCCGCGAGGGCGCTCTGCTGCGCGAGGGACGGGGGCGCGCTGGCGCCCAGCGCCGTATGCACCGTGGCCAGGACGACGAGCAGTACAGCGGACGAGACAGCGGTGAAGAGGTATCCAAGCCTCGACATCACGCGAATTCCTTTGCCGTTCTCGTGGTGACACACGTAAAGGGGAAGCCACTCCCACCGCCCTTTTCCGAGGGTGGGGGCGTCGGTGACCGGCCGGTCGAGTTGCCGAAGTGTTAGCGCTCACTCAACGCCTCCGGAAGGGGATCTCCTTTCTTCCGGGTGGCTGGAGGCGATGGTGCAGCGGAGCAAATATGACGTGACAAGACCTGTCAAGGTTCGGCCTTCTCGACGTTGTGGGCTCCCGCATGGGACGACCCTGTCGCTTCCGCGTCTGACCAGGGCAGGCGGCCGGGCCGTGGCTGAGCGCGTCGGGATGAAACTTTCACCGATGGTCAATCGAATCGTTCCGCGCCTCCCGGTCGCGCGGGATGGCGTTTGTGCTAACGCCGTAGCCGGACGGGATCGGCCGTTCCGCTGCGGCGGACGATCCAGGCCTCGGTGATGTGATTGAACATCGCCTCGGCGGCGCCGTCGGGATCGTGGGCGGCGATGCGTTCGTAGATGCGGCGGTGGCCGGCGTTCGACGCCACGCACAGGGCCCGTTCGGTCCGGCCCAGGTACCGGGCGGTGTTGACGACCTGGCTTTCCAGCGCCCGTACGACGCCACGAGCGATGCGGTTCCCCGACACCCGCATGATCGTGTCGTGGAAGGCACGGTCGCTTTCGGCGTACGTGGCCGGGTCGTCCACGAGCTCGTCCATCCGATCGACCAGCGCGCGCAGCTGCTCCAAGGTGTCCGGCCCGGCCAGGCGGGCGGCGACGTTGGCCATGTCGGACTCCAGCACGCGCCGCGTGACGACGAGGTCGTCGAGGATCGCCAGGCTCTCGTCCTCGGCGATGGTCGCGGCGAGGACGAGTTCGTCGAGCATGTCCCACATCGCCGGTGGGGTCACCATGGTGCCGGAGCCTTGGCGGACCCGTACGAGGCCCTTCTCCTGCAGAAGTTTCACCGCTTCCCGCACGACGGTGCGGCTCACGGAGAAGGCCTCGCACAGTGCGGGCTCGGGGGGCAGCGGCGTCCCCGGCGGGTGCACACCGCGAACGATGCGCTCCACCAGCTCGGCTGTCACCGCTCCGGCGAGACTGGCCGGGCGTCGTACCCAGGCCGGTGGCGCCGGGACGCTGCCGGCCGTTTCCTGTGATGCCGTCATGTCGCCTCCGGTGGCCTGGCACGTGACTGCGCCACCGCGTCAGTATACGAGAGCTCCATTGACGTTATACGTCATACGAATTACGTTTGCCCGGAGACGTCGGCTCCAGCCGCCGATCCCGGAAGGCGGGCAGCAATGAAACACCGAGCGTTATGGTCGGCCTTGGTGGTCGTGGCACTGGCCGTGGCCGGCTGTGGAAGCGCGGCCCGGACGGCCGCCCCGTCCGGAGGCTCGCAGCAGAAGCAGCAGAAGCTCGTGGTCTGGGACTGGAAGTCCGGTGAACCGGCCGCCACCGCCTACATCGAGAAGGCGAAAGCCGACTTCGCCAAGCGGCATCCGGGAGTCACCGTCGAGTTCGTCGCCCAGCCGTTCGACCAGTACTACACCCTGCTCGGCACGGCGATCCAGGCCGGCAAGGGACCCGACGTCATGCTCTTCAACGGGGGAGGGCAGATCCGCGATCGGGTCGGCGCGCTCCTTCCGCTGGACCAGTACGTGGCCGAGGACAAGAGCCGGCTGGCGGGCTGGGACGCGTTCAGCAAGGACGGCAAGATCTACGCCGCGCCGGTGACCCTGCAGGGGCACCCGATCTACTACAACAAGACGCTCTACGAGAAGGCCGGCCTCGACCCGGCGAACCCGCCCAAGACCTGGAACGAGTTCGTCAGCGGCTGCGCCGCCATCAAGAAGGCGACCGGGGCCACCTGCTTCGCGCTCGGCAACAAGGAAGGCTTCGGCATCCAGTTCTTCCTGTCGGGTCTCGGATCCGGCGTCCTGACGCCTCAGGAGTACGACGACTGGATCGCCGGGAAGCGCGACTGGACCTCTCCTCACGTGAAGCGGATCTTCGAGCTGTGGAAGGAGACCGGCGACAAAGGGCTGAACAACGACGGTGCCAACTCCACCGCGATGTTCACCGACATCTTCAGAGTCTTCGAGACCGGTAAGGCCGCTCACATCATCGGGCTGATGTCGGACATCGGGCACTGGAAGGATTTCGGCGAGTTCCTGCCGCCCGACAAGATAGGCGTCATGCGGGCCCCCGTCGTCACCAGCGGAGCCACCCCGAGCCTTCCGTACGACGGCGGCATCGGCTACGCGGTCGCCAAGTGGACGAAGGAGCCGGCACTGGCCGCAGATCTGGTGCGGTCCCTGACCTCGACCGACGCCTTGACCGCGTTCTACGCCAAGGCCGGCGCGATCGCGTCCGACACGACGATCGACCTCTCGCAGGCCGGCCCGGCCGCCGTCTCGATCGCGTCCGAGATCAAATCCGGCAAGCCCGCCCTGCACGTGGCGCTCTCCTCCAAGACCCTCGACCTGATGGGAAGGCTGTCCCAGCAGCTCCTCAGCGGGTCGACCACCGTGGACAAGGCGGTGCAGCAGCTGGCCGCCACCGACCGGGCGGGCTGACCGCGTGCCGATCGGAGGTACCTCCCCGTTGGTCCGCCCGGCCGGCTCCGTGCGGGCCGACGGAGCGACCGTCAAGCAGCCGCGACGCCGCCAGGACGCCCGTAGGGGGCGCACGGAGCGCCTCGCCCCCTATGTTCTGGTGGCCCCGGCCGTACTGATCATCGTGATACTGCGTCTGTGGCCGCTGGTCCTGGGGGTCAACTTCTCCTTCACAGGTGACGGCGAGCTCAACGGAACCCCCGTCGGCCTGAGCAACTATCTGGCCCTGGCCGGCGACCCGTTGTTCCGCACCGCCCTGCGCAACGTCGGGCTGCTGGTGCTGCTGCTTCCCGTGGCGGTGGCGATTCCGGGAATGCTCGCGACCTTCATCTATCTGCGCGTGCCGGGTCACCGGGTCTATCGCAGCGTCTATTTCTTCCCGGCCGTGCTCTCACCGGTGATCGTCGGCGCGATCTTCAACCTGATGCTCGGGTACGACGGCCCGTTGAACGCCGTCCTCGGGGCGATCGGCGCCGGACCCGTCGACTGGCTCGGCGATCCGGGCATCGCCATGTTCACGGTTGTCGGCGTGCACATCTGGGCGACGTTCGGGATGGCCCTGGTGGTGTTCCTCGCCGGATTCAGCACCCTGGACGCCTCGCTGCTGGACGCCGCCCGCGTGGACGGCGCGTCGCTCCGCCAGACCATCTGGCACGTGATCATCCCGAGTCTGACGCGCACCATTCAGTTCGTCTTCGTGACCACGATGATCGGGATGCTGACGTCCATGTTCGGCCTGCTCTTCGTCATGACCAGCGGGGGCCCCGAAGGGGCGACCTACCTGCCGGAGTACTACATCTGGCACCAGCAGGGACAGATGAACCAGCCGGCGCTCGCCTCGGCCGCCTCGACGGTGCTCTTCGTCGTCATGCTCGTGGTGGGGCTCCTGCAGATCACTCTGCTCCGCCGCGCGGGAAGGCAGGACTGATGCCCGGCAGGCGTCTGGCCAGGTGGGTGGCCGCTGTCCCGATGGCCGTTCTCGCGCTGGCGACGATCTATCCGCTCGTGTTCACCGCCAACGTCGCGATGAAGACCCGCCGCGACTACATCCTCGACCGGTTCTCGCCGGCGGGCTCCCTGCGCTGGGACAACCTCGCCGAGGCGTGGGCCGGCGCCGGAATGGCGCGGTACTTCGTCAACTCGTTCGTCGTCGTGGCGTTCGCCGTGGCCCTGCTGCTGCTGTTCGGGTCGATGGCGGGCTTCGCGCTGAGCCAGTTGCGCTTCCGCGGCTCTTCGGTGATCTTCCTGGGCTGCCTCGCGGGGCTCTTCGTCCCGTTCCAGGTGATCATGGTGCCGCTCACCAGGGTCATGGCCGACAGCGGGCTCATCGACACCTACCCGGGACTGATCCTGGCCTACGTCGCGCAGTTCCTCCCGTTCACCGTCTTCCTGATGACCAGCCACTACAGGACCATTCCGGCGGAGATTGTCGACGCGGCCAGGATCGACGGGAACACGGTGTACGGCGTGTACCGGCGGATCATGCTCCCGCTGGGCGTTCCGGCACTGCTGTCGGTCGGCATTCTCGACGCCCTGTTCTGCTGGAACGACGTGCTCATCTCCCTGCTCATGATGCCGTCGCCAGAGCATCGCACCCTCATGATCGGGGTCAACGCGCTGCGCGGGCAGTACTCCGACGACATCCCCACCTTCGCCTCGGGAGTCCTGATCGCCGCGGTCCCCGTGCTGATGATCTATCTGTTCCTCCAGCGCCAGATCGCCGACGGCGTCACCGCCGGTTCCACGAAGGGCTGACATGCGGATCACGGGGTATCGCACCACGACGACGGTGCAGGAATGGGGGCGTCCCGTCGGTGACGCCAACGGCGTCTTCGCCGACGGGGTCGTCTCGGTGCCGATCGTCATGGTGGACACCGACGAGGGGATCACCGGCATCGGCCTCGGGCCGCACGTGGAGATCGAGGCTGTCTTCGCCGCGATCGAGGGCGAGGATCCGCGCGGCGTGACGGCGCTCTACGACCGCATGCTGCGGCAGACTTTCAAGGCGGGCCACGCCGGCGCCGTGTTCGGCACGATCGGCGCACTCGACACCGCCCTGTGGGACATCAAGGCACAGGCGGCCGGTGAACCGCTCTGGCGGCTGCTCGGCGGACGCGACCGGCGGGTGCCCGCCTACGCCTCGGGCCTCGACATCGGCCTGACCGACGACGAACTCGTCTCGGCCTACCAGGTCTACGCCCGGCACGGCCTGCGCGCGGCCAAGATCAAGGGCGGCCTCGACATCGAACGTGACCTGCACCGCCTGACGCTGGTACGGGACGTCCTGACCGAGGCCGGGCACGGATCGCGGCCGGGCCTGATGCTCGACGTGAACGAGGCCTGGACCCGCAAACAGGCGGTCCGGCACGTCTGCGAGCTCGAACGCACCCTCGATCTCACGTGGATCGAAGAGCCGGTCCGGCGGTGGGACGCCGAAGGCCTGGCCGCCGTCGGCCGCGGGATCCGCGCCTCCGTCGCCACGGGGGAGAACCTCACCGGGCTCGAGCAGTTCCGTCCGCTGTTGGCCGCGGGGGCCGTCGACGTCGTCCAGACGGCCGTGGTCTGGGGGGTGACCCACTTCCTCCGGGTCTCCGCGCTGGCGCACGCCCATGACCTGCCGGTCAGCCCGATCGGCGCCACGCCGGTCGCGCTGCTGCACGCCGCGACGTCGGTGCCGAACCACCTGGCCAGCGAGTTGCAGGACCTGTGCCCGCCGCTCGGGCTCTCGCTCGACCTGTACGTCGAGGACGGCGCGTTCATCCTCGGGGACTCGCCGGGCCTCGGCATCACGATCGACGAGCAGGCGATCAACGCCTTCACCCGCCGGCCGGCCGCCAGGGCCGCGGAGGGCCCCCACATCCGGCCGGAGCACGCCGGACGACGGCTGCTGGCGGTCACCGGCGGCCTCCGTCAGATCTAGCACCGTGCTCAGGAGCGCCATGCATCAGCCGAAACCGGTCTACGTCGGTTACCTGCTCGTCTACTTCGTCGGTAGCCCCGCAGCCGACGACGAACGGATCCGGATGGCGCTCAGTTGTGGCAACGACCCGTTGCACTACCAGGAACTGAACGCCGGAAAGCCGATCCTGACCTCCAGCCTCGGCACCAAGGGAGTACGCGACCCTTTCCTGATCCGTTCCCCCGAGGGCGACAGGTTCCACCTGATCGCCACGGATCTGCGGACGTCCGGCGGCGACGAGGACTCGGTGCAGCTCATCTGGGACAGAGCCGAGCGCACCGGCAGCAAGTCGATCGTGGTGTGGGATTCCACGGACCTGGTCAACTGGAGCGGTCAGCGCCTCGTCCAGGTGTCCGGCGACACCGCGGGCAACACCTGGGCGCCGAAGGCGTGCTACGCCGAAGAGCTCGGCACCTACGTCGTCTTCTGGGCCTCGAAGCTCTACGCGAAGGACGACCCTGACCACACCGGAACGACCTACAACCGGATGCTGTACGCCACCACCACCGACTTCCGCATGTTCAGCGAACCCAAGATCTGGCACGATCCAGGGCATGCGGTGATCGACTCGGCCGTGATCAAGCACAACGGCGTTTACTACCGTTACACCAAGGACGAGCGGGACCAGACGGCTTCCGTGCCCAGCGCCAAGCTCATCACCGCCGAGAAGTCCCGCGGACTGACCTCCACCACGTTTGACTTCGTGGCCGACGGCATCGGCGACGGGGAGATCGACCGCGGCGAAGGCCCGGCCGTGTTCAAGTCGAACACCGAAGAGAGGTGGTACATGTTCATCGACGAATTCGGGGGGCGCAACTACGTCCCGTTCGAGACCACCGATCTCGACTCCGGGAAATGGCTGCCCTCGACGAGCTACCGACTGCCCCCCGGAGCCAAGCACGGCTCGGTGCTCCCCCTCACCCAGGCGGAGTACGACCGGCTGCTGAGTGCTTACGGCGGGCAAGAGAGCGATTCTTGATCATGCACGGTCAGGCGCCGTCTTCTCCGCATGCCGGCCACCGCCTCCCCCTGCTGGGCGGAGTAGGTGGCCGGTGTCCGGATTGCCGAGGGTCTGTCCTGGGGCCGGGTCAGCGGTAGCCGGCGGCGATGATGTCGGCCTGGACGGCGTTCTCCGTGGCGTCAGTGGGGTAACCGGCGACCATGGCTCCTTCGTAGAAGGTTCCGGCACTGAGATTGGCGCCGCCGTCGGGCTTGCAGCAGTCGCCACCGCTTCCCAAGATGATGGCTCCCTGCTTCTTCATCGGGCTGTAGCCGTTGGGGAGGGACCCGTCGTACAGGGTGTACAGGCTGCCGGACTGCGCGTTGCTGCCCTTGATGGCGAACCGGTTGGTGCCGTTGTTCTTCAGCGTGGCCGTGACGAACTTGTGGGGGAAGGCCCGCTGGTTGGGGTTCCACGACTGGCTGCCGCCGGGGTAGAGCCCCCATTCGAGGTCGGCCTGGACCCACGGGCCGGTTCCCTGGCAGCCGCCGAACCAGCACTGGGTGCTGAAGTTGATGGCGTCCATGGCGCCGGCGGCGTCGGCCTTCCTGGTCGTCTCGCTGTTGCCGTAGTCGAAGCAGCAGCCGCCGTTGACGTGGGTGCCGCTGGTGACCATGTACATGCCCTCGGGTGCGCTGCCGGTGGGCACGCCGGTCAGGTGGCCGTCCCGCCAGTAGCTGTTGCCGGGATTGATGTAGAGCGAGTACGCCTTGCCGCCGCCGACGGTGAGCGACTCGGTGGTCGCGATCGCGGGCCTGCTCTGAGGAGAGCCGGGGACCACGCTGGATCCCTGGTACCACAGGTCGTTGCCGTGCCCGGACTGGTCGTACAGAACGGTCATGACGCACGTGGTGCCGGCGCAGAAGGAGTCCTGGGCCCCGGCGTCGGCGACGCCGCCCGCGCTCAGCACGCCGATGTTCCTGGTCGTGCTGTCGGAGGAGCGCCTGACCTGGTACAGGTTGCCGTTGTACGAGCCGTAGAGCGCCCTTGTCGTGCTGTGCGCGGCCACGCAGGGCGTGCCGCCGGAGGCGTAGATGTCGCACGCGCGCGCGCCGGGCGGCTGCGGGGTCGGGGTCGGCGTCGGGGTCGGCGTCGGGGTGGGCTCGGCTCCGGTGGTCCATCTCTGGTTGGTGCCGCCGTGGCAGGTCCAGATCTGCACCTTGGTGCCGTTGGCGGTGCCGGCGCCGCTGACGTCCAGGCACTTGTTCGCGCCGACCGCGGTGACGCTGCCGTCGGCGTTGAGCCGCCATTTCTGGTTGTTCTGTCCGTTGCAGTCCCAGATGATCACGCTGGTGCCGTCGGCGGTGCCGGCGCCGTAAACGTCCAGGCACTTGCCGCCGTAGACCCGCAGCTCACCGGAGCCGGTGGAGGTCCACTGCTGGTTCGCCTGCCCGTTGCAGTCCCAGATCTGCGCCTGCGCGCCGTTCGTCTGCGAGGCGCCGCTGACGTCCAGGCACCGCCCCGACCCCACGCTCACCAGCGGCGTGGTCGCTGCCGAGGCCGGTGCCGACCAGGTCAGGACGGTGGCCAGGAGCGTCGCCAGCGCCGCCACCGCGGATGCGACCAGGGCCGTCCGGGAGCGCCTTTCGCGCCTCGCACGGCCCGGTAAGGGAACGGAAGAAGGCTGCATTGTCGTACTCCTTGGAGGTAGGGCGAGACCGAGGCAGCCGCGCTCGGAGACCGGTGCGAATCGATTCGCCAACGCACGGCATCAACTGAGGAGGGGAGACAGCGGTGTAGAGCGAAGCACATACGACGGGCGGACCGCCTGTCAAGGCTCCGCCCTCTCCGGCGGCCTGCCGGAAGTCCTGCCCGGCGGCACTCATCGGCGGTGCTCGTGGTCCGGCTCGATGAAACGTTCATCCGCCCCGGCTCGGCTGATCAAGCCCGTCGGTTCCCTGTTGAGCGAACCGGTTCGCAAGGCGGATCACTGCGACGAGAAGAGGCGCTGCTGGATCTCCCTCCGGTAGTCGTCGAGGGTGTTGTCGATGTGCGTGGCCGCGGCCTGGGCGGCCGCTTCCGGGTCGCCTGCGCGGATGGCCTGGTAGATGGCGTCGTGCTCCTCGACGGCCTTGGCGGCGTGCCCGCCCACCGAGCCGCGCAGCCCGATGAGGTTGGACTGCGCCTGCAGCCTGCGGGCCTCCCGCACCGTCACCTGGAGGAACATGTTGTGCGAGGCCGTGGCGATGGCGGTGTGAAAGGTGTCGTCGCCCTTGTTGAACAGGTCTTCCTGCCCCGTCTCGAAGCCGTGGCGGCACAGGCCGGCCGCCTCCTCGATGGCCTTCAGCTCCGCAGGGGTGGCGCGGCGGGCGGCCAGCCGGCTGGTCTCCATCTCCTGCGCCCGGCGGAACTCGAACAGCATGAAGACGTGGTCAAGGTCGGTGGGAAGGAAGAAGGAGGCCCAGCGCCCGGTGCCGAACATGCCCTCGTCGTCGGCCACGTACAGGCCCCGGCCCTTCTGGGCGCGCACCCGGCCGAGTGCGGAGAGTATCTTCACCGCCTCGCGGACGACGGTGCGGCTGGTGCCCAGCTGCCGGGCCAGCTCGATCTCCGTCGGCATGCGGTCGCCCGGACGCAGGCCGAGCCGGACGATGTACTCCAGTACCTGCTCGGCGGCCACCTCGTAGCCCGGCCGGTATCCGCTCTCTCGCGGGGTGTCGGTCACCGTGCTTCCTCCTCGCCGTTCCCTGCAAAGTATGACTGATGAGGGTGCCCTCCCAGGCTCGGGCGTCGTGTCGATTAGTACGACACATATGAACGGTTCATTGGAGAGCGATCGGCGAGAGCATCCAGAGCTTTCTTAATCACCGCTGGTGAATAGCGCAAAACGGCTAACCGCGGCCGGACTATCGGTGTGCAAAGGGTGAAATAAGCGGGCTTAAGGGCTTGACGGACATCCCTACTCACAACGTAATTAGAAGCGATGATCCTCAGAAGGGCGTGACCTGCGCCACACCCGTACCCCCCAAAGGAACCACTGTGCAGTCATCCTCGCCCGTCACGGCGCTGAGACCGATCCTGATCGGCATCGCCGTGGCGCTGGCCGCGGCGTTCGCCCTCGCCGCCCCCGCCACCCCGGCTCTCGCCGCCACCACGACCCTGTACGCGTCGCCCTCCGGCACCGGCACCGCCTGCACGTCCGCCGAGCCCTGCTCGCTGGCCGCGGCGCAGACGGCGGTACGTTCGCTGAACGGCGCGATGTCCGGTGACATCGTCGTGGAACTGGCCGACGGGGCGTACCGGCTCTCCGCGCCGTTCCGGCTGACCGCCGCCGATTCCGGGAACAACGGCTACGCCGTCAAATGGCAGGCCGCGGCGGGCGCCCACCCCGTCATCAGCGGAGCCAAGGCGGTCACCGGGTGGACCGTGGCCGATTCAGGGAAGAACATCTGGCGCGCCGACGTCGGCTCCGGGATCGACACCCGGCAGCTGTACGTCAACGGCGCCCTCGCCACGCGGGCGCGTACGACTGTGAACCGATCAGACTTCACCGCGACCACCACCGGCCTGAGGTTCGGCAACAGCGCGCTGAGCTATCTGAACAACCTGGCCAACCAGAGCCGGGTCGAGATGGAGAGCGTGGGCTCGTTCACGGACCGCTACGTGACGGTGCAGAGCATCAGCGGGAACTTCATCACGATGCAGCAGCCCGGCTGGAACAACAACACCTTCGGGTACGACACCTTCACGAAGCCGCACCGGGCGGGCCCGCTGTACCTGGAGAACGCCTACGAGTTCCTGGACGCGCCGGGCGAGTGGTACATCAACCCCGGGACCGGCGTCCTGTACTACATCCCGGCCGCCGGGCAGAACATGAGCAACATCAGCGTCGAGCTGCCGATTCTCCAGTCCCTGGTGAACGTCGGAGGCACCTACGACGCGCCCGCGCACCACATCACGTTCAGCGGGATCACGTTCACCGGCACGACCTGGCTCGGACCGAGCAGCAACCAGGGCTTCGCCGACCAGCAGACCGGCTCCTACATCGCGGGCAACTGGAACTGGCCCGCCGACAGGCTGACCTCCTGCCAGGAGGGCTGCCAGCAGTTCGAGGCCGCGCGGCCGAACTGGTATCAGATGCCGGCGGCCGTACAGGTGTCCGCGGCCAACAACATCACCTTCACCGACTCCCGGTTCGTCAACCTCGGTCAGACGGCCGTGGGCATCGGCAACGACGCCAACGCGCACGCCAGCGGCGTCGGCCTGGGCGCCGCCGACATCACGGTCACCCGGTCCGAGATCGCGCAGAACTCGGCCGGCGGCGTCGTGGCCGGCGGCGTGCGCGCCGACGCGCACCACCCCAGTGACCAGCGGATGGTCAACCGGAACATCACCGTCAGCAACAACCGCATCCACGACCTCGGCCTGGACTACCGGGGCATCGTCTCGGTCCTGACCACCTACGTCACCGGCACCGACGTGTCACACAACGAGGTCTACAACCTGCCGTACACCGGCATGTCGATCGGCTACGGCTGGGGCGCCAACGAGCCGGGCGGCAGCAACAACTACGCCAACCGCGGCCTGTACAACTACCAGCCGCGCTACACCACCCCCACGACCGCGTCCGGCAACAAGCTCATCGGCAACTACGTGCATGACGTCATGCAGCAGATGACCGACGGGGGCTGCATCTACACGCTGTCGTGGAACCCGAACGCGGTGATCAGCGGCAACCACTGCCTGCGGACCAACGGCTATTTCGGGATCTACTTCGACGAGGGCTCCAAGTACTACTCCGTCACCGGCAACGTGCTGAACAACACCGGCACCTGGGCCACCGCCAACTACTGGGGTGGCGAGAACATGGGGAACTTCACCGTCACCGGCAACTGGTCGACCAACGGCAGCACCAACGTGACCAACGGCGACCGCGGCAACGTGGTGAACAACAACGTCACCGTCACCAACGGCGCCTGGCCGGCGGGCGCCCAGGCCGTGATGGCCTCCGCCGGTCCCCAGGGCCAGCCTTCTGGGAGCACGAGCGCGATCAAGGGTACGGGCTCCGGCCGGTGCCTGGACGTCAGCGGCGCCTCGCAGTCCAACGGCGCGCAGGCGCAGATCTGGGACTGCAACGGCCAGGCGAACCAGCAGTGGACCTCGACCGCGAGCGGTGAACTGCGGGTCTACGGCGGCAAGTGCCTGGACGTGAACGGCGCCGGGACGGCGGACGGCACCAGCGTGATCATCTGGGACTGCAACGGCCAGAACAACCAGAAGTGGCGACTCAACGCCGACGGCACGATGACGGCGGTCGGCGCGAACAAGTGCCTGGACGTCAGCGGCGCCGGCACCGCCAACGGCACCAAAGTGCAGATCTGGACCTGCACCGGCGGCGCCAACCAGAAGTGGGCCCGCGCCTGACCGCGTGGCCCTCGCGCCCGCCCACGCGCCCACCCTCGGGGCCCCACCCCGGGGGGAGGCGCGTCTGGGCAGGAAGCAGACCTCGGGCAACGGCGCGGTGGCGCACGCCTTGCCCTCACTGATCCGCACGTGTCAGGAGGGAACCCTCATGTCCCGACGTCCGTGGCTCACGTTGCTGACCACGATAGCGCTGATCATTCCCGGAGCCCTCGCGCTCGGTGCCTCCCCGGCGAACGCCCTCGTCATCCCGGCGTCCGACTACCAGCAGGTGTCTCTCGCGTCAGGAGGCGCGGAGCTGGGTGAGGCGATGTCGCTGGCCGTGATGCCGAACCGGTCGGTGGTGCACACGGCACGCGACGGCACGGTGCGCATCACCGATGTCAACGGCAACACGAAGGTGGCAGGCAAGCTCGACGTCTACAGTCACGACGAGGAGGGCCTGCAAGGGGTGGCGGTTGACCCCGACTTCGCGTCGAACCGGTACTTATGGCTCTACTACTCGCCGCGGCTGAGCACGTCGAACGGCGATGCGCCGAGCAACGGCTCGCAGGCCCAGTTCGACCAGTGGAAGGGCGAGCTGCACCTGTCCCGGTTCACCCTCAAGTCGGACGACACCCTCGACCTGGCCAGCGAGAAGGTGGTCCTGCGCGTCCAGAACGACCGCGGCCTGTGCTGTCACGTGGGCGGGGACCTCGACTTCGACGCCGCCGGAAACCTCTATCTGACCACCGGCGACGACAGCAACCCCTTCGAGTCGAGCGGCTACGCCCCGCTGGACGAGCGGACCGACCGCAACCCGCAGTTCGACTCCCAGCGCACCGCCGCCAACACCAACGACCTGCGCGGCAAGCTCCTGCGCATCAAGCCGCAGCCCGACGGCACCTACACGATCCCCAGCGGCAACCTGTTCCTGCCGGGGACGGCGAAGACCCGGCCGGAGATCTACGCGATGGGCTTCCGCAACCCGTTCCGGATGAGCGTGGACAAGGCGACCGGCGTCGTCTACCTCGGCGACTACGGGCCGGACGCGGGTGTGACCAACTCCAACCGGGGGCCGAGCGGGCAGGTGGAGTTCGACCGCATCACCGGTCCGGGCAACTACGGATGGCCGTACTGCACAGGCACGAACACCACCAGCGAGACCTACAACGAGTGGAACTTCGCCACCAACAGCACCGGGCCGAAGTTCAACTGCGCGGGCGGCCCCACCAACAACTCCTTCCGTAACACCGGCCTGACCACGTTGCCTCCGGCGAAGCCGGCGTGGATCAAGTACGCGGGTGACTCGGGAAGCCCGCCGGAGTTCGGCTCCGGGTCGGAGTCGCCGATGGGTGGTCCGGTCTACCGTTTCGACCCCAACCTGAACTCTTCCGTCAAGTTCCCGCAGACGCTCGACGGGCGGTTTTTCGCCGGCGAGTACGGCCGGCGCTGGATCAAGGCGATCGAGGTCAAGGCGGACGGCGGCTACGGGGAGATCTCGGCGTTCCCCTGGTCGGGGACGCAGGTGATGGACATGGCCTTCGGCCCTGACGGTGCCCTGTACGTCCTCGACTACGGCACCGGGAACAACAACCAGGCGCTGTACCGCATCGAGTACATCGGCACCGCCAACCGCAACCCCATCGCCAAGGCGTCCGCCGACAGGACCTCCGGACCGGCCCCGCTCACGGTGAACTTCTCCTCGGCGGGCAGCTCCGACCCCGAGGGCGGCGCGCTGACGTACTCGTGGAACTTCGGCGACGGCACCACCTCCACGGCGGCGAACCCGAGCAAGACCTACACCACGGACGGCAGCTACACGGCGACGCTGACGGTCCGGGACCCGCAGGGTCTCACCGGCACGGCGAACGTGACCGTGAACGTCGGCAACACCGCGCCGACGGTCACCCTCACCACCCCCGCCGACGGGCAGCTGTTCTCCTTCGGCGACACCGTGCCCTTCCAGGTCACCGTCAGCGACCCGGAGGACGGCACGATCGACTGCGCCGGGGTCACCGTCGCCTACTTCCTCGGCCACGACAGCCACCGCCACCAGATCACCTCCACGACCGGCTGCTCGGGCTCCATCGCGGTGCCGGTCGACGGGGAGCATGACGCCGCGGCCAACATCTACGGCGTCTTCGAGGCCTCCTACACCGACAAGGGCGGCCTGACCTCCACGAGCGCCCGCACGCTCCAGCCGCGGCACCGGCAGGCCGAGCACTTCGGCGCCCAGCAGGGCATCCAGACGGCCGACCACACCACGGCGGAGGGCGGCAAGACGGTCGGCTTCACCGACGACGGCGACTGGATCTCCTTCCAGCCGTACAACCTGGGCAACGCGACGCGGATCACCGCCCGGGTGTCCTCGGCCGGCGCGGGCGGCCGGATCGAGGTGCGGGCGGGCTCGGCGACGGGCACGCTACTGGGCACGGTGAACGTGACGAGCACGGGCAGCTGGGACACCTTCGCCGACGTCTCGGCGAGTCTCAGCGGCGCTCCGGCCGGCACGACGACGCTCTACCTGGTCTTCCGCGGCCCGACCGGACAGGGCTACCTGTTCGACCTGGACGCCTTCACCTTCGACACCGGCACCCCGCCCTCGGGGAGCACGAGCGCGATCAAGGGCGTGGGCTCCGGCCGGTGCCTGGATGTCAGCGGCGCTTCGCAGTCCAACGGCGCGCAGGCGCAGATCTGGGACTGCAACGGGCAGTCGAACCAGCAGTGGACCTCGACCGCCGCAACTGAGCTGCGGGTCTACGGCGGCAAGTGCCTGGATGTGAACGGGGCCGGGACGGCCGACGGCACCAGCGTGATCATCTGGGACTGCAACGGCCAGAACAACCAGAAGTGGCGCCTGAACGCCGACGGCACCATCACCGCGGTCGGCGCGAACAAGTGCCTGGACGTCGGCGCCACCGCCAACGGCACCAAGGCGCGCATCTGGACCTGCAACGGAGGGTCCAACCAGCGCTGGACCCGAGTCTGAAGGGACACCCATGCTGCGACATCTGACCCCCGCCGCGCTCGGGCGCACCACGGGGAGCGACCGCAAGAGATCCGTGCTGAGACGCCTGTCGGCCACGGTGGCGGCGATCACCGCCGCCGCGACGGTGATCCCCGCCATCCCCGCCCAGGCCGCCGCCTACAAGGTGCTGGTCTTCTCCAAGACGGCCGGCTTCCGCCACGACTCGATCCCCAACGGGATCCAGGCCATCCGCGACCTGGGAGCGGCCAACGACTTCGCCGTCGACGCCACCGAGGACTCCAACGCCTTCAGCACCGCCAACCTGGCCCAGTACAAGGCGGTGGTCTTCCTCAGCACCACCGGTGACGTGCTGAACGACGCCCAGCAGGCCGCCTTCCAGACGTACGTGGACGGTGGGGGCGGTTACGTGGGGGTGCATTCGGCCGCGGACACCGAGTACAACTGGCCGTACTACGGGCAGCTGATGGGGGCCTGGTTCAACAACCACCCGGCGATCCAGCAGGCCACCGTGCGGACCGAGGACCGGGCGCACGCCGCGACCGCCCACCTGGGGGCGACCTGGTCACGCACCGACGAGTGGTACAACTACCGCACCAACCCCCGCCCGAACGTCCGGGTGCTGCAGAGCCTGGACGAGGGCAGCTACAGCGGCGGCGGCATGGGCGGCGACCACCCGATCACCTGGTGCCACCCGCAGTCCTCCGGTCGCGCGTTCTACACCGGACTGGGGCACACCCAGGAGTCGTACGCCGACCCGAACTTCCGGACGCTGCTGCTCGGCGGGATCCGGTACGCGGCCAAGGCCACCAACGCCGACTGCCGCCCGGAGACCGGGTACACGACGTTGTACAACGGCTCGACGACGGGCTGGTCGCAGGCCGGGCCGGGATCGTTCGCCAACAGCGACGCCACGCTGACCTCCCAGGGCGGCATGGGCATGCTGTGGTACAGCGCCAAGGAGCTCCACTCCTACTCGCTCAAGCTCGACTGGAAGATGACCGGCGACTCCAACTCCGGGGTGATCGTCGGGTTCCCGTCCACCAGCGACCCCGACGCGGCGCTCAACACCGGATATGAGGTGCAGATCGACGCGACCGACACCCCGGACAAGACGACCGGGGCGATCTACGGGTTCAAGAGCGCCGACATCGCCGCCCGCGACGCGGCGCTGAACCCGCCGGGTCAGTGGAACACCTACGAGCTGCTGGTCGAGGGCGAGCGGCTGCAGGTCTTCCTGAACGGCACCAAGATCAATGATTTCACCAACACCGATCCGGTCCGCTCGCTCCAGCAGGGCTACATCGGCATCCAGAACCACGGGTCCGGCGACGTGGTGTCATTCCGCAACATCCGCATCAAGGAACTGGGCGGCACCCCGCCCACGGAAGGCACGAGCGCGATCAAGGGCGTGGGCTCCGGCCGGTGCCTGGATGTCAGCGGCGCTTCGCAGTCCAACGGCGCGCAGGCGCAGATCTGGGACTGCAACGGCCAGAACAACCAGAAGTGGACCTCGACCGCCGCAACCGAGCTGCGGGTCTACGGCGGCAAGTGCCTGGATGTGAACGGGGCCGGGACGGCGGACGGCACCAGCGTGATCATCTGGGACTGCAACGGCCAGAACAACCAGAAGTGGCGCCTGAACGCCGACGGCACCATCACCGCGGTCGGCGCGAACAAGTGCCTGGACGTCGGCGCCACCGCCAACGGCACCAAGGCGCGCATCTGGACCTGCAACGGAGGGTCCAACCAGCGCTGGAGCCGCGTCTGAGGCCACCTGACAGCGATCAACGGGTGGCCGCGGTCACGGCGCCTGGGCGCTGAACACGAGGTTGCGGCGCAACCGTTCGGCGCACCACCGGAAGTGCCCGTCGCTCTCGCCCATGCCGAACAGGTCGTACGTCGTGAGGGCATATACGGCCTGGTAGGCGGTGAGGGCGGCGGGCGCGTGGCCGAGTTCTCGGGCGAAGAGCCGGGTGAGCTCCGCGGTGTGCTCCCCGGCGTACGGGCCGTACATGTCCCAGACGGCCGCGGTGACGGCCGCCTCGAAGGCCGGATCACCCGCGGTCGTGTAGAAGCCGAAGTCGAGCACGGCGACGGGCCGGCCGGCGTCGTCGATGTGGATGTTGGGCGGCACGAGGTCACCGTGGATCGCCGTGACCGGAGCATCGGGAAGCGACCGCAGGGTGTCCAGCGTGCGCTCGACCCCCGCGCTGAAGTCCGGCACATGCACGGCCAGCGCGGAGCCGTGCCGGGTCGCGGCTCGAACGACCAGGGCCGCGAGGGCGTCCTGGAAGCGGTTGTGCCCCTGCCACAGCGGACGGTCATCGCCCTGGACGGTCAGCTGACGCATGGCGTCCGTGCCCGGCACCGAGGCGAGGCCACGCAGGACGGCGAGCAGTGCGTCCCCATGATGAGCGGGCAGCTCGCGCTCCTGCTTCTCGTGCGCGGAGTCGCCCCGCATGGGGACGCCCGGCAGCTCGCGCTCGTACGTCACCACGACACCCTCGTGCTCCTGGACCTGGAAGATCTCCGGGGTGGCGAACGGCAGCCGGTGTTGTGCGACGTCCGCATAAACCTGGCGGGTGAGCTCGGTCGGAGGCCGGCCGGTCCACACCTTGGCGACCTGGCCGTCGCCCAGCCCGTAGACGACGCCCTCGACACCCGCGCCGATACGGCGGGCCCCTGGGTGTCCGCGGTCCGCGAAGTAGCGGGGCCACGGATCGGCGACGCCGGCCGCCTCGGCCTTCAGCGAGATCTCCATGCGCGTATTAGATCAGCAGCCGCACCGGCCCAACCAGGCATTTTCGAGGTGCGGAGTCAGCGGCTCCGCCGGGCCAGGCCCGCCAGGAGCTCCTTGACCTCGGTCGCCTCGTAGGAGTCACGGTCGAAGGGGCCGATGATCAGCGGGCCGTCGTCGGGGTCGTCGGGCAGCCGGCCGTGACTGCCCCGCACCGGCGCCGGGTCGAGCGGCACCACCCGCATCGTGTAGCGGAAGCCCAGCTTCTTCCTGGCCAGCGCCGCCGCCGCGCGGAGCTTCACGAACGGATCGCTCGGGTCCATGAACAGCTCGGCGGGGTCGTAGCCGGGTTTGCGGTGGATGTCCACGAGCCTGGCGAAATCCGGTGCGCGGTCGTCGGAGAGCCAGTAGTAGTAGGTGAACCAGGCGTCGGGCTCGGCCACCGCGACGAGCTCGCCGGCGCGTTCGTGGTCGAGCCCGTACTTCGCCTTCCCCGCCTGGTCGAGCACCTCGTCCACGCCGGCCAGTTCGGCGATGACGGCGCGGGTGCGGTCGAGGTCGGCGGGGTCACGCACGTACACGTGGGCCACCTGGTGGTCGGCGACGGCGAAGGCCCGGGACGTCCACGGGTCGAGGTACTCCATCCCGGCCTGGGTGTGGACCTCCAGGAGACCAGCGGTGCGCAGGGCCCGGTTGATGTCCACCGGGCGGGACGCCGGGGTGATGCCGTATTCCGAGAGCACGACCACCTCGGCCTCCTCGGCCAGGAGCGGAGCCAGCGCGGCGTCGACGGCGCGGGCCGCCGCGATCGCCTCGGGACCGGCGGGGCCGTACCGCTGGAGGTCGTAGTCGAGGTGAGGCACGTAGACCAGCAGCAGATCCGGCCGTTCGCGGGTCAGGATGCGGCGGGCCGCGGCGATGATCCATTCGGAGGAGGCGATCCCCGCGTTGGGGCCCCAGTAGGTGAACAGGGGGAACGGCCCCAGCGCGGCCTCGAGGTCGTCGTGGAGCGAGGGCGGGCGGGTGTAGCAGTCGGGCGACTTGCGGCCGTCGGCGTGGTAGACGGGGCGCGGGGTGACGAGCAGGTCGGTCGGCGCGCCCATCGCATACCACCAGCAGACGTTGGCGGTACGCAGGCCGGGCGCGGCGGTCCACAGCTGCTCCGCCTGGATGAGCGCGTTGTGCTGACGCCACAGCAGCACCTCGCCGAGATCCCGGAAGTACCACCCGTTGCCGACGATGCCGTGGTCGCGGGGCATCGAACCGGTCAGCAGGGTGGCCTGCATCGAGCAGGTGACGGCCGGGAGCACGGGCCGCAGCGCGGCGGCCGCGCCCGCCTTCGCCACGTTCGGCATGTGCGCGAGCAGGCGCGGGGTGAGCCCGACGACATTGATCACGATCAGCGGTGCCATCACGTCTCCTTAAGCCCGAGGGCGGCGAGCTGCCCCCGCATCCAGTCGAGCTCGGCGGCGATGCCTTCCGCGATGTCGGCCGGCGCGCCGGGAAGCACGTTCCACGTGTAGGTCTCCACCTCGACATGCCTGGTCAGCGGAGGTTCTCCGCCGAGGAGCGCGTCCAGCAGGTCACGCAGGAAGGGGGCGCTGCTGGCGAGCGGAGGGGGCGGCACGTCGTGCAGCGGGACATGGAAGTGCACGCGCCAGCTCTCGTCCGCGGGCAGGCCGCCGGCCAGGGCCTCGCCCAGGTCGTCGGCGTATCCGGTGGCGGAGCGCGTCTGGTGGAGGAAACGGGCCTCGTCGAACGCGGCCAGCGCCCGCTGTGCCCCCGGCGGGGCCACCAGGGCGCACGACGCCTGGAGCTTCACGATCGGCAGCCCGCTGCCGGCGCCCGCGCCGGGTTCCTCGAAACCCACGGCCATGTGGCAGGCGTCCAGGCAGAGGCCGAGGTACTCGTGATCCACGTCGCTCAGCAGGGCGCTCGCCTGGGACGTCGTCTCGACGACGCAGCCGGGCTCCGGCTCGAAGCCCAGCCGGATCTTCTTGCCGGTACGGCCGGTCAGCGCGCGCAGGCCCTGGGTGACCGCGTCGAGATGGGCCATGACCGCCGCCGCTTTCTGTTTCGTCCACCCGGTCCGCCAGGCGAGAGGGAGGGTCGAGATCGTGCCCTCGGTGACGTCGTCCGGCAGCAGCGCGGCCAGGATCTCGGCGAGCCCGAGCGTGTGGCGCAGCCGCTCCGCGTCGGCCCAGTCAGGGGTGTAGACGCGGTACTTCACGATCTCGTTCTGGAAGCCGCGGTAGGGGAACCCGTTGAGGGTCACGACCTCCAGCCCGAGCGCGGTCAGCCGCTCGCGCAGCGCGGCGAGCTCCCCGGGTCGGGCAAGGAGGTCCGCGGCGGCGTGCTGGGACAGCCAGAGCCCGAGCCCGAGCCGTTCGACGCCGAGCAGGCGCCTGACCCGCGCGGCGACGCCGGACAGCTGAGCGTGGATGCCGGGGAGATCCTCGGCGGCGTGGACGTTGGTGCAGTAGGACAGGTGCACGGTTGAGCCGCCCGGACGGCGCAGCCGCATGGTCAGCCCCGCCTGATCGTGTTGCCGGCGTAGTCAGGGCCGGCTTCCGAGCCGGTCCCGAGGTCAAGCCGGCCGCTCTGCCCGTAGAAGTCGACCGGGTTGCGCCACAGCACCCGGTCCACGTCGTCCTCGCCGAAGCCGGCCGCGAGCATGACGTCGGCCACCTCACGTGTCTTGAGCGGGTCGCTCCGTCCCCAGTCGGCGGCCGAGTTCACCAGCATCCTGTCCGTGCCGTACTCCTTGAGCAGGGCCACCATCCGGCCCGGGTCCATCTTGGTGTCGGGGTAGATCGAAAATCCCATCCAGCAGCCCGAGTCCACGACCATGCCGACGGTCATCTCGTTGAGGTGGTCGATGAGCACCCGTTCGGGGGGTATCCCGGCGTCCCGTACCACGTGGAGGCTCCGGCGGGTGCCCGCGGCCTTGTCCCGATGCGGAGTGTGCACGAGCACCGGAAGATCATTCTCCTGTGCCAGGGCGAGCTGGGCCTCGAAGGCCCGTTCCTCCTCTGCCGTCATCGAGTCGTATCCGACCTCGCCGACCGCGACGACGGAGTCCTTCAGCAGGTATCGCGGCAACTCGGCCAGCACCCCCGCGCACCGCGGATCGTTCGCCTCCTTCGGGTTGAGCGCGAGTGCGCAGTGGTGGTGGATGCCGTACTGGGCGGCGCGGTACGGCTCCCAGCCGAGCAGCGCGTCGAAGTAGTCGAGGAAGCTGCCCACGTTGGTACGGGGCTGCCCCAGCCAGAAGGCGGGTTCGACGACGGCCCGAACCCCCACGGCGTGCATGCGCTGGTAGTCGTCGGTGGTCCGGGAGGTCATGTGGACGTGGGGGTCGAAGATGCGCATTCAGCTCCTCTCCAGGACGTCGCGCGGGACGGGCCGGCCGGCCGCCCGCAGCTCCGCCGCGTAGTCCGACAGCATCCTGGCCAGTTCGGCGTCGAAGCGGCGGTCCAGCCCCGCCACCGCCGCCAGCGGGATCGACATGAAGACGCACTTGAGCACCCCTTGACGGAAGGAGTGGTCGTCCAGCCACGCCGAGCCGTACGGGCCGAGGGCCGCGGCGACCAGCCGCGCGTCATTGGTGCGCAGCGCGTCCTCCACCAGCCCGACCGCCGCCCCGTCCAGGCCGAGCTCATGCAGGGCGGTCAGGATCGCCAGCCGCTCGCCGCTGTCGCCCGCCTCGTACAGGCCGCGGATCACCGCGTGGTGGCCGTGCAGCGCGCCGAGCAGCGCGCGCCGGGCGCCGGGGCCGCCCCGCCGTTCGGCCTGCGGGAAGAGCCGGTTGATCGCATACGGGTCAGCCTCGACCTGGCGGACGGCCTGTGCCAGCCACTCCTGTGCCGGCTCCGTCATGTGCCCTCCTCAGGAAGTCGATCGAGCGGCGGGCGACCTGCGGAGCCGCATGGCTGTGCGCGGACAGCTCCACGGCCACCAGGCCCGGGTAGCCGTGCAGGGCCGCGAGCACCGGCGCGAAGTCGATCTCACCTTCGCCGAATTCCAGGTGCTCGTGGACCCCCCGGCGCATGTCCTCGATCTGCACGTGCACGGTGTACGGCAGCGCCCGGCGGACACAGCTCTCCAGGTCCTCCCGCTCCACGCAGTAGCAGTGCCCGATGTCGAGGGTGAGACCGAACCGGGGATGGGCGCCGAGTATCGCACGCAGCCGCTCGAACCCGTCCAGGTCGGCGACGAGCATCCCGGGTTCGGTTTCGAATCCCAGCGTGACGCCCAGCTGGTCGGCCTGGTCGAGCAGCCGCGCGCACTGGCCGGCCAGCCGCGTGTACGCCTCCGCCTCCGGCATGCCGTCGGGCCGGACCCCGCTCCACAGATGCACCACGGGAGCGCCCAGGTCGGCGGCGACCCGCATCGCGGTGATCAGGAACTCCACCCTGCGTTCGGCGTCGTCGCTGATGAGGGTCGGATGGTGGTTGCGCAGGGGATCGAGGGTGTACTGCCCGCCCGTCTCGACGACGGCGGCGAGGCCGAGGCGTTCGAGGAGCCCGGCGATGCGCGAGACCTCCGCGGCCAGGCCGGGGGAGTGGGGGTCGAGATGACCGTGGTCGAGCGTGATCGCCGCACCGGTGTATCCCAGATCGGCCAGGACCGCGAGTGCCTCGGGAAGCCGGTGACCGGCGAAGCCGTTGGTGCAGTAGGCCCACTTCACGATGTCGCCAGCCGGGACGAGAGCCACCTTCCCAGGGGCAGCGAACACAGCAGCGCGCCCGCCGTCGCGATCCGCCCGCCACCGGCCACCGCCGCGGCCTGGAGCGGGATCAGGGCGAGGATGCTCAGGCGGACGGCCTGCCGGACGTTCTCGGGGTCGGGACGGGCCCGTAAGCCGGCCTGGACCGGGAGGGTGGAGGCGAGATAGCCGGCGATGAGGACGCATGCTCCGGCCCGGGCGGCGGCATCGTTGCGCAGGCAGGAGCAGGCCGCGAGCCCGGCCGCCGCGGTGCTGGCCAGGAGCGCGCGCTCGGCGGTCCCGCGTGCCGCCCCCGTCACCTCGGCCCGGCCCAGGACGCTGATCCCGTAGGTGTGCGCGCCTATCGCGAGCGCCGCCGGCACGGCGGCCCTGGCCTGCTCGCCGGCGCCCAGGAGCACGTCCAGCACGCGGCAGGCCGCCATCGACGCCGGTCCCGCCGCCGTCCGTTTGAGTCCCAGGTCGTAGGCCCACACCGCGCCGGCCAGCAGGCCGGCGACGGTGAGAGCGCGACGGCCGCCGGCGGCGGCGGCGGTGGCCAGGCCCGCTCCGGTCAGCGCGGCCGCGAGCCCGAGCGCGGCGCCCGGGCGGACCCGGCCTGACGGGATCGGGCGTTCAGGGCGCTCGACGGCGTCCGCCTCACGGTCCGCCCAGTCGTTGAGCGCCATTCCCGACCAGTACATGAGCACCGACGCCAGGGCCAGGCCGGGTGCCGGACGCCGCCCCGAGGCGGCGGCCCCCGCCATGGTGTCTCCAGGCACCGACAGCGCCGCCGGTGCGCGGACCAGCTCGAGCAGCGCCCTCATGACGCCGGCAGTGGTCGTCACGGATCCTCGTGCCCCGATAAGCCACACACCGAGCTTGTCCATGAAAGCTCCATCGCGTCGGGACTAACACCCGCATGCGGAAGGCATCCGGTATGTAAGTCTCCGTGATGGTAAGAGCTATTTTCGTCGATGGTCAACCATAAGTAGGCTAATGGCTGTCTTATTGTTCACCGCTTACGGCCGTCGCCGCCTGGCCCATCGCCTCGAGTGTCAGCAGGATGCCTGCTCAGTTCGTCAGGACGACATCTTTCGCGGCCCCGGCCGGGTTATGTCGTACCGGTGCAAACTTTTGGTTGACCGTCGACATAAGCCCGCTTAGCATCCCGCAGCATGAGGGAGATAAGTCCGGATCTGGTCGACAGCCCCAGGCTCGTGGTGAGCATGCGCGGCATCGGCAAGAGCTTCCTGGGCATGCGGGTGCTGTCCGGAGTGGACCTGGACGTGACGGCCGGCGAGGTCCACGCCGTCGTCGGCGAGAACGGCGCCGGCAAATCCACCCTGATGAAGATCATCTCCGGTGTTCACGCGCCGGACGAGGGCACGATCGAGATCGACGGCCGGCCCGTCTCCTTCCGCCATCCGCTCGACGCGCAGCGCGCCGGCATCGCGATCATCCACCAGGAGTTCAATCTGCTGCCCGAGCGCACCGTCGCCGAGAACGTCTTCCTCGGACGCGAGCCCGTCAGGCGCGGACCGGTCGGCGGGTTGGTCGATCGGGCCGCCATGGAGGAGGCGACCGCGCGGCTCCTCGACGAGCTGGGCGAGGACCCCTTCGGCCCCCGCGACGCCGTCAAGCGCCTGTCGGTGGCCCAGCAGCAGATCGTCGAGATCGTCAAGGCGCTGTCGGTGAACGCCCGGCTCGTCGTCATGGACGAGCCCAGCGCGGCGCTCGCCGAGCACGAGGTCGAGCTGCTCCACCGGCTGATCGGGCGGCTGAGGGAACGCGGCGTCGCCGTCGTGTACATCTCCCACCGATTACGCGAGGTGTTCGACCTCGCCGACCGGGTCACCGTGCTCAAGGACGGCTCGCGCGTCACCACGCTCCCGATCGGCGAGGTGACCCCCGACGAGCTGATCCGCCTGATGGTGGGGCGCGACCTCGGCACCTACTTCCCGCCCCGCTCCGCGGGCGCCGGAGAGGTACGGCTCAGCCTGCGCGGAGCGGGCAACCACAAGCTGCACGACATCGATCTGGAGCTGCGTGCCGGGGAGATCGTCGGCATCGCGGGCCTGCAGGGATCCGGCAGATCGGAACTCGCCAAAGCGATCTTCGGCGCGGAGCCGTTCACCACGGGCGAGATGACCCCGTCGCGCCCGCGCTCGGTCCGTGAAGGCGTGGCCATGGGCATCGGGCTGGTGACCGAGGACCGCAAGGCCGAAGGGCTCGCCCTGCGCCAGTCCGTGCGCGACAACGCCCTGCTCGTCGCCCGCGCGGTGGGTGCCAAGGACCGCCACAGCCTGCGCGATCTGCTCCAACGGGTACGCCTCTCGCCTCCGCGCCAGGAACAGGAGGTCCGCTACCTGTCCGGAGGCAACCAGCAGAAGGTCGTGCTCGCCAAATGGATGACGATGGCGCCACGGGTGCTGCTGTTCGACGAACCGACCCGGGGCGTCGACGTCGGGGCCAAGGCCGCGATCCACGACCTGATGCGCGAACTGGCGAATGACGGCATGGCCATCATGATGATCTCCTCCGAGCTGCCCGAGCTCATCGGCATGAGCGATCGCGTCGTCGTCCTGCGGGACGGCCGCATCGCGGGCACGCTGCCGGCCGGCCCCTCCGAGGAGGCCGTCATGCGCCTGGCCGCGGGAGAGGCGGCCTGAATGAACCTGCTCGTACGCGTGCGCCGTCCCGCCCGCCGCGGCGAGCCGCACGGCGGCCTGGCGGCGCGGTTGCGCGAACCCACGCAGGTGGTGTTCCTCGCGCTGCTCGGCCTGGTCGCGGTCGGCTGGGCCCTCGTCGCGCTCAATGGCGAGCAGTTCTTCACCATGGAGAGCGTCGTCGGGATCCAGCAGCGTTCGGCTGCCCTCGGCATCGTGGCGGTCGGGCAGACGCTGGCGATCCTGGCCGGATCGCTCGACCTGTCCGTGGCGTACCTGATCAGTCTGGCCTCACTGGTCGCGGCGGAGATCATGGCGGGCCAGGACGGGAACATCGTGCCCGCGGTCGCCGCGGTGCTGGCCGTCAGCGCGCTCGTAGGGCTGGTCAACGGGCTGATCATCACCCGGCTCCAGGTCCACGCCTTCATCGCCACGCTCGGCGTCGCACTGATCATCAAGGGCATCGTCGACCATCTGTACGACGGCCCGGCGGGCAAGGTGCCCGAGTCGTTCCAGCTCCTCGGCTACTCCCGCATCGGGCCGGTCCCGGTCTCGGCCATGCTCTGGGCGGGCGTGGCCGTCGTGGCCTGGTTCCTGCTGAGCAGGACCCGGCTGGGATACCGGATCTACGCGGTGGGCGGGAACGAGGAGGTCGCCCGGCTGTCCGGGATCCGTACGGGCCGGGTCATCGTGGTCACCCACGTGCTCTGCTCCGTCTGCGCCGGCATCGCCGGCCTGCTGCTGGCCGGCAGGCTCGGGGCGGGGGCGCCCACGGTGGGCACCGACGGCGGCTACGACCTGGAGTCCGTCGCCGCGGTCGTGCTCGGCGGGACCGCGCTGGCCGGAGGCAAGGGCGGGGTCGCCGGAACCGTGGGCGGCGTCCTGCTGCTGGCCGTCCTGGACACCATCTTCAACCAGCTCGAGGTCAACTCCTTCGTCAAGGACGTGGTCCGCGGCGTGGTCATCGTCATCGCGGTGGCCGTCTACGCCCGGCGCGGAACAAGGCGGTCACAATGAGGTGGGCGGCATGAAGCGGGCACTTCCCATCCTCGCGGTCCTCGTGGTGCTGCTGGCCGCGATCGCGGTCGCCAACCCCTTGTTCCTGGAGCCCGCCGGGTTCCTGGCATTTCTCAAACGGGCCGCGCCGCTGGTGATCCTCGCCGCGGGACAGTATTTCGTCATCGTCTCCGGCGAGTTCGACCTGTCGGTCGGCTCGCTGGTGACGGCCGAAGTGGTGATCGCCGCGCGGCTCATCGACGGTGACGAGTCCGCCACCTGGCCGGTCCTCGCCCTGCTGATCGTCGTCGGGCTGTTCGTCGGACTGGTCAACGGCGTGGTCACCACCAAGCTGCGGGTGCCCTCGTTCATCGTGACGCTCGGCATGCTGCTCGTCCTCAGAGGGGCGGTCTTCCTCTGGACCGGCGGCGCGCCGCGTGGCGCGCTGTCGGAGGGCTTCCGGGTGTTCGGCCGCGGCGGCCTCGGGCCGATGCCGTGGTCGGTGCTGATCCTGCTGGCCGTGGGCGCGGCGGCGATCTGGCTCATGCGCGCCGATTTCGGCAGGACCCTCATCGCCACCGGTGACAACGAGCGTGCCGCGGCACTGTCCGGGGTCCGGGTCGGCCGGGCCAAGATCTTCGCCTTCATGCTCTCCGGTCTGGCCGCCGCCGTCGCGGCGATCCTGCTTGGCGGTTTCGCCGGGGTCTCGGCGCAGGCCGGCCAGGGACTGGAGTTCTCCGCCATCACCGCGGTCGTCCTCGGCGGCGTGGTGGTCGGCGGCGGCCGCGGCTCCGTGCCGGCCGCCATGGCCGGGGCCTTCACGCTGGAGGCGCTGTTCACCCTGCTCAACCTGTACGGCATCTCGGGGGCGCTGGAGTTCACCGTGCAGGGCGTCATCATCATCGCCGCGGTCGCGGCGGGAGCCATCCGACTTCCCCGGAAGTTCACCCCCCGAAGAGGAGACGCACATGCCGCGTCATAAGGCCGCAGTCGCCGTGTTCGCCGCGCTCGTCCTCGCCGGCTGCACCACCGACAAACCGGCGGCCACCACCCGGCCCGCGGCGCCTGCCACCAGCGCTCAGGGTTCGGGCACCGGCACGCAGTCGAAGTTCTTCGTGCAGGCGGACTTCGACGCCCAGCTGGCCATGCGCTCCCAGACGCCGCAGGGCCCCACGGACAAGCCCTGGGAGCAGGCCATCGCCCCGAAGATGACCGACACGGCGAAGTACAAGAAGGACGGGCCGTACCACCTGTGCTTCTCCAACGCGGCGGTCGACAACCCCTGGCGCCAGGTCGGGTGGAAGACGATGCAGGCCGAGGTCGGCCTGCACAAGGAGATCGGGAAGTTCACCGCCCTGGACGCCGAGGGCAAGGACGACAAGCAGATCTCCGACATCGCCGAGCTGCAGGCCAAGGGCTGCGACGCGCTGATCGTCTCGCCGAACACCACGGCCACGCTCACCCCCGCCGTGACGGCCGCCTGCGGGAAGGTGCCCGTCATCGTGTTCGACCGGGGCGTGCAGACGGACTGCCCGGTGACGTTCATCAAGCCCATCGGCGGCTACGCCTTCGGCGCCGACGCCGCCGAGTTTCTGGTCGAGAAGGTGCCGGCGGGCGGGAAGGTGCTGGCGCTGCGCATCCTGCCCGGCGTGGACGTGCTGGAGACCCGCTGGTCGGCGGCGAAGGTGGTCTTCGACAAGAGCCAGCTCAAGGTGGTGGGGGTGGAGTTCACCGACGGCGACGCCGCCAAGACCAAGAGCATCGTCAGCGACTACATCCAGCGGTACGGCAAGATCGACGGCGTCTGGATGGACTCGGGCGCCACGGCGGTGGCGGCGATCGAGGCGTTCGAGGACGCGGGCGTGCCGGTGCCGCCGATCAACGGCGAGGACCAGCAGGACTTCCTCCAGAAGTGGAAGGACGCGGGCCTCACCGCCGTCGCGCCCACGTACCCGACCTACCAGTGGCGCACCCCTATCATCGCCGCGCTGAAGATCCTCAAGGGTGAGGAGGTGCCCAAGATGTGGAACCTGCCGCAGCCGAAGGTCACCAGCGAGAACCTGTCCACCTACCTCAAGCCCAACATGCCGCCGCTGCACTACGCGCTGTGCGGGTGCGAGGACCTGCCCGGGTTCCCGGAGACCTGGGGCGGGAAGAAGAGCTGATCGGCCCCTTCCGCGGACCGACGACGAAGAGGGGACGCCATGTTCTCGATCGGAGTGAACACCTGGGTCTGGGTCTCCCCGCTGACCGACGACGACCTGGCGCGGCTCGCGCCCCGCATCGCCGGGTGGGGCTTCGACGTCATCGAGCTGCCCGTCGAGCAGCCCGGCGACTGGAACCCGGACAAGGCCGCGGCGGTGCTGGCCGAGCAGGGGCTGGCGGCATCCGTGGTGCTGGTCATGCCGCCGGGTCGCGAGCTCGTGGCCGCCTCCCCGGAAACCGTCCGCGACACCCAGGACTATCTGCGGCACTGCGTCGACGTGGCGGCGACCGTCGGCTCCCCGGTGATCGGGGGACCGGCGTACGCCTCGGTCGGCCGTACGTGGCGGCTGTCACCGGACGAGCGCCGGGAAATCTACGCCGAGCTGCGTGAGTCGCTGCGGCCCGTCCTGGACCATGCGGCCGAGCGCGGGGTGAAGCTCGCGGTCGAGCCGCTCAACCGGTATGAGACCAGCCTCGTCAACACCGTCGAGCAGGCGCTGGAGGCGCTGCCCGAGGACTGCCACCTGGCACTCGACATCTACCACATGAACATCGAGGAGAAGGACCCCGCCCAGGCGGTGCGGGCCGCGGCGGACCGGATCGCGCACGTGCAGGTGTGCGGCACCGATCGCGGCACGCCGGGGGCCGACCGCTTCGACTGGCCCGGCTTCACCCGGGCCCTGCACGACGTCGGCTATCAAGGGCCGCTCGTCATCGAGTCCTTCACCGCCCACAACCGGACCATCGCCACCGCGGCCTCCATCTGGCGGCCCCTCGCGCAGAGCCAGGACGCGCTCGCCGTGGACGGCCTCGCCTACTTGCGCACCCTGTGAAAGTTTCAGACTTATCGAGCGGTATTGGGAACGGCCGCGAGACTCTCGCCTGGTAGAAGAGCCAAGCCGGTCCGGGCTCCGCTGGATAAGCATGCTTGACACCTCAGTTTTGCCCGACCTACTTTCGTTCCGAATCGATTCGACGCTGAAGACGACCGGCATCGGCGAGACGACGCAGGCCTTCCTCGACCTTCAACTCCGACCGTCGCCGGTAACCCCCCCAGGAGATCCTTCATGCGAACATCACGCCTGTTATCCGCCCTTGTCGCAGCCTTATTGGGGCTGTGGCTGTCCGCGGTGCCGCTCATGGCGCACGCGGCCGCTCCGCAGTTCAAGGTGCTGCTGTTCACCAAGACAGCGAGCGGCGCCTACCGGCACGACTCCATCCCCGCCGGTATCGCGATGTTCCAGCAGCTGGCGGCCGACAACAACTTCCAGCTCGACCAGAGCGAGGACTCCGCCGTCTTCACGTCCGCGACCCTGAACACCTACGACGCGGTGATCATGCTCCAGACCAGCGGCATGGTGTGGGACAACGACGCCCAGCGTCAGGCCTTCCAGGCGTACGTGCGCGGCGGTCACGGCGTCGTCGCGATCCACAACGCCACCGACATGAACATCGAGTCGCTGTTCCCCTGGTGGGACCAGGTCGCCCTGGCCGGCGCGCACATGACCGCGCATTCGTCGATCCTGCAGGGCACCGCCAAGGTGGCCGACAAGGTTCACCCCTCCACGAAGGGGCTGCCGGATCGCTGGGTGCGCACGGAGGAGTGGTACAACTTCGACAAGAACATGCGCGGCTCGGTGCACGTCCTGGTGACCGCGGACGAGACCACCTACGACGCGGGGCCGAACAAGATGGGCGCCGACCACCCGATCTCCTGGTGTCACAACCCGGAGGGCGGCCGGGTGTGGGCCACCGCGATGGGCCACCAGGCATCCTCCTACTCGGAGCCGCTCTTCAAGCAGCACCTGCTGGGTGGGGTGAAGTGGGCGGCGGGCGCGGCCGCGGGCGACTGCGGCGGCACGGTCGGGGCCCGGTTCCAGAAGGTGACCCTCGACGGCGCACCGGACCAGCCGATGGAGCTGGACGTGGCCGCCGACGGCCGGGTCTTCTACATCTCGCGCTCGGGCAAGGTGAACCTGATCCCCGCCAATGGCGGCGGCACGCGCGTCATCGCCACCCTGTCGGTGTACGACGGCGGCGAGGACGGCGGCATCGGACTGGCGCTGGACCCGAACTTCGCCACCAACGGCTGGATCTACGTCAACTATTCGCCGTCCAACGGCGGTGAGGTGAACCGGGTGTCGCGGTTCACCTTCAACGGCACCAGCCTCGACCTGGCGAGCGAGAAGAAGATCATCGAGGTGCCGGCGTACCGCAACGTCGACGAGCCCGGCCACACCGGCGGCTACCTCGCGTTCGGACCGGGCGGGAACCTGTACATCGGCCCGGGTGACGACACCAACCCCAACGGGTCCAGCGGCTACGCCCCGATCGACGAGCGGCCGGGCCGGGAGCATTTCGACGCCCAGCGCTCCGCGGCCAACACCAACGACCTGCGCGGCAAGATCCTGCGCATCCACCCCGAGTCCGACGGCACCTACACGGTTCCGTCCGGCAACCTGTTCGCGCCCGGCACCGCCAAGACGCGGCCGGAGATCTACGCGATGGGCTTCCGCAACCCGTTCCGCTTCTCCGTCGACAAGGTGACGGGCTGGATCTCGCTGGGTGACTACGGCCCCGACGCGGGCGCCGCGAACTCCAGCCGCGGTCCCGAGGGCACCGTCGAGTGGAACCTGATCAAGCAGCCGGGCTACTACGGCTGGCCGTACTGCGTCGGCAACAACATCCCGTTCAACGACTTCAACTTCGCCACCAACACCTCCGGCGCGAAGTTCAACTGCTCGGCACCGGTCAACGACTCGCCGAACAACACCGGCCTGACCAATCTGCCCGCGGCCAAGCCCGCGACCGTCTGGTACAACTACCACGCCTCGGCAGAGTTCCCCGAGATCGACTGCTGCGGCGGTGCCGCTCCGATGGGCGGCCCGTTCTACCACTACGACCCGGCCGCCTCCGACCGCAAGTTCCCCGAGTATTTCGAGGGCACGCCGTTCGTCTACGAATGGAGCCGCAACTTCGTCAAGGAGTTCCGCCTGGACTCCTCGGGCAACCTGCTGAAGATCAACCCCTTTGTGGCACAGCTCGCCCCGCATGCGCCGATCGACATGAAGTTCGGTCCGGACGGCGCCCTGTACATGGCCGACTGGGGCAACGGCTTCGGCCACACGAACACCGATGACAGCATCTACCGGGTCGACTACGTCGCCGGAAACCGCGCACCCCTGGCCAAGGCGAGCGCCAACCCGGACTCGGGCGCGGCGCCGCTGACGGTGGCGTTCTCCTCGGCCGGCTCGTCCGACCCCGACGGCGACGCGATCACCTACGCGTGGGACTTCGGCGACGGCGGGACCTCCACCAGCGCCAACCCGTCCCACACCTACAACGCCAACGGCACCTACACGGCCACGCTGACCGTACGGGACTCCGGCGGGAAGACGGGCAGCGTCACGTTGTCCATCGTCATCGGCAACAGCAGACCCAAGGTCGTCTTCTCGGCTCCGCCCGACGGCGGGTTCATCAACTTCGGCGACCAGGTGGCCTACACGGTGAACGTCACCGACCCCGAGGACGGCACCGTCGACTGCGCCAAGGTCAACGTGATCACGGCGCTCGGGCATGACCAGCACGCCCACGACACCGGCCAGTACACCGGTTGCTCCGGCACGGTCACGACCACCGCCTCGGGCCACGACGAGGCCTCCAACGTCTACTACGTCCTGTCCGCCGACTACACCGACAAGGGCGGCCTGAAGGGCAGCACCGGCATCACCCTGCAGCCCAAGCACAAGCAGGCCGAGCACTTCACCGGCTCGTCCGGAGTCCGGATCGTCGATGAGCCCGGAGCCGAAGGCGGCAGGCGCATCGGCGACATCTCCAACAACGACTGGATCTCCTTCACCCCGGTCAGCCTGTCCGGGATCGACTCGGTGTCCTTCCGGGTCTCGGCGCCGTCCAGTACCGGGGCGTCCATCGAGCTGCACGCCGACTCGCCGACCGGGGCGCTCATCGCCTCCAGCCCGGTGACGGCGACCGGGGGCTGGAACACGTACGCGTCCTTGCCCGCGGCGCAGGTCACCGATCCCGGCGGCACCCACAACGTCTACGTCGTGTTCAAGGCGCCGTCCGCGAACGCGTTCGACGTGGACTCGATCACCTTCAACGGCAAGGGGGTCGGGCAGGGCGACGGCCAGCCCCCGGGCGGCAGCACGAGTGCGCTGCGGGGTGTCGGGTCGAACCGGTGCCTCAACGGAGCCTCGTCGACGAACGGCACCCAGGTGCAGATCTACGACTGCAACGGGCAGACCGGCCAGCAGTGGACGTCGACTGCCGCGGGTGAGCTGCGGGTGTACGGCAACAAGTGCCTGGACGTGAACGGGGCCGGGACGGCGGACGGCACCAGCGCGATCATCTGGGACTGCAACGGCCAGAACAACCAGAAGTGGCGACTCAACGCTGACGGCACCATCACCGCCGTCGGAGCGAACAAGTGCCTGGACGTCAGCGGCGCCGGCACCGCCAACGGCACCAAGGTGCAGATCTGGACGTGCAACGGCCAGAACAACCAGAAGTGGACCCGCGTCTGATCCCCATGTGACGTCCGAACCCTGGAGCCGGCCGCCCTTCTGCGGCCGGCTCCAGCGGCCTGACCGGTCGCCGACCCGGTCACTTCTCCGGCTGCCGCACCCACTGCTCTTCTACGCGGCGCGCGCCGCGGCTGCAGGGCTCTCCGGTAGCTGGTCCACCTGACTGACTCACCTGTATCCGGCGGCGACGATGTTGGCCTGGACCGCGTTCTCGGTGGCATCCGTCGGATAGCCGGAGGTCATCACGCCCTCGTAGAAGGTGCCGGCGGAGCCGTGGCTGTTGTCGCCGCCGATGCCGAGGATGATGGCCCCTTCCTTCTTCATCGGGTTGTAACCGGCGACATTGGGGCGCGGTCCGTTGTAGAAGGTCGACAGGCTGCCCGACTGCGCGTTGCCGCCGCGGATCGACCAGTGGTTCGGCTCGCCCTTGATGATGGCCGTCAGATACCGGTGGCTGATGCTCGGGTCGTTGGCGTTGTACTTCTGGTTGACCCCGGAGAAGAGGCCGTTCTCCAGGTCGGCCATGATCCAGGGGCCGTTGCCGGCGCCGTAGCCCCAGACCTTGATGTTGCCGAAGTAGATGGCCTCCATGGTGCCGTTGCCGTTGTCACGGCTGTTGGTCTCGGCGTTGCCGTAGTCGAAGCAGCAGCCGCCGTTGTAGTGCGTGCCGTCGAAGATGGCGTACATCCCCTCCGGCTGGTCCCCCTTGGCGACGCCGTTGGTGGTGTTGTTGCGGTAGCCGACGCCGGGATCCACGTAGACGCCGTAGGCCTTGCGGCCGTAGACGGTGGTCGGTGCCTTGGTGGCGTTCGCGAGGTTGTCGTATCCGCCCGGGGCCGGGCCGGAGAACCCGCCGGGAGGCGCCTGGGTGAGGCGGTTGTTACGGCCTGACTGGTCGTAAATGATGGTGATCAGGCATGTCGTGCCGGCACAGAACGCGTCCTGCGCCGCGGCGTCGGCGCCCCCGCCCGCGCTCAGCGCCCCGATGTCCCGGGTGGCGTTGTCCGAAGCACGGCGCACCTGGTACAGCGGGCCGTTGTAGGAGGCGTACAGGGCACGGGTCGTGCTGTGCGCCGCCACGCACGGCGTGCCGCCCGCGGCGTAGATGTCACACGGCTGCTGGGACGGCGGGGGCGGCGGCGTGACGGTGGGAGTGGGGGTGGAGACGTCGCCGCTGCAGGTGACGCCGTTCAGGACGAAGCTCGACGGCACCGGGTTGGAGCCGTTCCAGCTCCCGTTGAACCCGAAGCTGGTACTGCCCCCGCTGGGGATGGTGCCGTTGTAGCTGACGTTGGACACCGTCACCTGGGAGCCGGACTGGGTGTACGAGCCGTTCCACAGCTGGGTGATCGTCTGCCCGGCGCCGAACGACCAGGACAGCTTCCAGCCGTTGATCGGGTCGCCGAGATTGTTAACGCTAACATTGGCGCCGAAGCCTCCGGACCATTGGTTGGTCACCGTGTAAGTGACCTGGCATCCGGCTGTGGCCGCCGATGCGACATGTGTCGCGGCGATACCGACACCGGCCGTCGACAGCGCGGCGACGGCCGCGGCAGACAGTCTCAACCGACGGCGAAAAGAACTGATGTGTGGCACAGGTGCTTTCCCTTCTTCGAGCTGTGACGTTTGCGGTGGATCACGGGCTCGTGCAGGTGACGCCGGTGGGGGTGGCCGAGCCGCTGCCGTTGGCGGTGAATCCGAACGTCGTCGCCCCGTTCCCGGCGATGGCGCCGTTGTAGGAGGCGTTCTTGACGGTGACTGCGCCGCTGGTGCCGGTGTTCACGCCGTTCCACACGCTGGTGATGGTCTGGCCACCGGCCAGCGTCATCTTCACGGTCCAGCCGTCGATCGGGGACGACCCGTTGTTGCTGACGGTCACCTCGCTCTGGAAGCCGGTGCCCCAGTCGTTGACCAGCCGGTACGTCGCCGTGCAACCGCCTGGTTGGCCGCTCGGCGTGGGTGTCGGTGTAGGTGTCGGCGTGGGTGTCGGCGACGAGGAGGTGCCGCCGCTGACCCGGAAGACGACGGTGCCGTGCGACGGCACACCGGCCGAGATGGTGCCGGTGCTACTGCTGACGGCGTTCGTCCACGCGTCGCGCAGGGTGAACGAACCGCCCTCCAGCCCGATCGCGGACGCGGTGGTGCTGATCATGGTCGTACTGCCGCCCTGGTTGAACAGGGCGACCGCGACGTCGCCGTTGCTGAGCTTCTTGGCCAGCACACGCCGGGTTCCGTCGTTGCTCACCTGGCGCGCCTGCAGGCCGAGCGGGTCCTGGTTGATGGCGATCAGGTTCTGGTTCTTCAGGATGGTCGTCGTCGCCGGGTCCATGGTGCGCAGGTCGTTCCCGGCGATGAGAGGTGACGCCATGATCGCCCAGAGAGCGAAGTGGCTGCGCATCTCGGTGTCGGTCATGCCGCCTCGGCCGACCTCCATCATGTCGGGGTCGTTGAACGCGCCCGGCCTGGCGTACGAGGCGAGTGGGACGGTGACGTTGACGATGTTCTGGATGCCCATCGGGTACCCGTTGGTCTGGCCGGTGTCCCACTTGTTGGTGATGTCCTCGGTCGTCCGCCACAGGTTGGCGACATCGCCCCAGTTGCGCTGTGGGCCGGTCTTCGCATGGATGCTGTTCGGGTTGATGCTGTAGACGATCGGCCGTCCGGTCGCCGCCAGCGCGTCACGCATCTTCGCGAACGTACGGACCTGGTCGTCGATGGTGCCGCTGGGTGAGCACCAGTCGTACTTCAGGTAGTCCACGCCCCAGGCGGCGAACTGCTTGGCGTCCTGGACCTCGTGCCCTTGGCTCCCGGTCGCGCCCGGGTACCCGCCGAAGTACTGGGCGCAGGTCTTGTCCACCGGCACCTGGTAGATGCCGAACTTCAGCCCTCTGGCGTGCAGGTAGTCGCCGAGGGCCTTCATCCCGCCGGGGAACCGCGACGGATTGCCTTGCAGGTTCCCCGCGGAGTCGCGGGTGGGGTCGAACCAGCAGTCGTCGACCACGACGTACTTGTAGCCCAGGTCGCGCAGGCCGGAGTTGACGATCGCGTCGGCCATCTGCTTGATCAACGTCTCGCTGATGTTGCAGCCGAACGTGTTCCAGCTGTTCCAACCCATGGGGGGCGTGCGGGCCACCCCGTTCTCCAGGGCGCCGGCCTGGCCCTCCAGGGCGATCAGCCCGCCTACGAGAATGCCGGCGGCGAGAAGAGTTCCGACCTTGCGCAAGGATGCTCCTAAAGGTGAGCGGGTTACTGCATGGGGACGGCCGACCTCGGCGAGGGGTATCGGCCGCCCCGGATGAGCAGAAGGTCAGGGGCTGGTGCAGGTGACGGCGGGGGTGGCCGCGGTGCCGTTGGCGGTGAAGCCGAAGGTGGTGGACGAGCCTGCCGCGATGGAGCCGTTGTAGGAGGTGTTGCGGACCGTCACGGCGGAGCCGGAGACGGTCCGCGTGCCGTTCCACAGGCTGCTGATGCTCGCTCATGCGCCGCGCCACCGGCGTGCCCGCGTCCTGAGGCAGGCGCCGTGCGGCACACCCGGTCCGTGTGCCGCACGCATCAGTGTCCAGGACGGGACCATCGCCTGGCCCTGGTGGACATCCGAGCCGGTCCCGTGTTGTGCCGTCAGCGTTGCAGTGTCAGCAGACCGGGCCGGTAGGGCAGGAGGCCGTAGTCGCCGCCGGAGTTGGGGTTGCGTCCCTGGTAGAGCAGCTGCAGGTTGCAGGGATCGACGGTCATGGTCTGGTCGGCGCCGGCGCGGACCAGTTCGCCGTGGCTGATGTCGTTGGTCCAGGTGGCGCCGCTGTTGGCCTTGCCCGCGAAGGGATTGCTCTCGGTCGCGGCCTGGGGGGTCCAGGAACCGCCCAGGCTGGTGGCGGTGAACGATCGGAAGTAGCGGCCCTGCGAGCCGATCGCTTCGACGAGCATGAGGTATTTGTTCTGGTCCTTGAGCTTGTAGACCTGAACGGCTTCGAACAGGTTGTTCGTCGAGTCGCTCATGATCACCGTCGATGTCGAGCCGAAACTGCCCGGGAAGTTCCCGATGGGCATGCTGGCCCGGTAGATCTTGCCGTTGTCCCCGGCGAAGAACAGGTACATGTTCGTGCCGTCACCGATGAGCGTCTGGTCGATGGGTCCTGTTCCGGAGCCGGAGATGCTTCCGGAGAAGAGCACCTGCTGCGCTGACCAGCCATTCGGGTTGGTGGGGTCGCTGGAGGTCCTGTAGGAGAAGGCGGTCCCGCCCCACTGGTAGGCGAGCACCCAGATGTTCTTCGGGGCGAAGTAGAACAGCGTGGGCGCGACGGTGGAGGAGGACATCGTGTTCTGGCTGGCCGAGGCCATGTCGGACCAGTTGGTGAAGAGGCCGAAGTTCATCGAACCCCATCTCGTCCCCGTGTCGTGGGTCGTGGCGTAGACGAGATGCCCGCCGTTGTAGGGGGCGACGGTGAAGTCCTTGAGCGAGACCCACCCCGACTTCGGGTTCGCCAGCGGGCCCGTCGAGGTCCAGCGGTACGTCGAGGGAAGGTCGCACTGACCGGGGGTGCCGCCGCCGTCCACCCGGACGAGCTGCCACTGCTGGTTGGTGCCGCCCCAGTCGTCGTACTGGACGATGTTGGCGCCGTCGGCGGTGGAGGCGCCCTGCACCTCCAGGGCCTTGCTGCTGTGGCGCGAGATGAACCGCACGTAGCCGTCCGAGCTGTCGGCCAGCCGCCACTGCTGGTTGGTGCCGTTGCCGTCGGCCCACTGGACGATCGCGCCGCCGTTGGCGGTGGAGAAGTTGGAGACGTCCAGGACCTTGCCGGAGTGGCGGGACTTGATGCGGTAGTAGCCGCCGCCGGAATCGACGAACTGCCACTGCTGCTGGTTCTGGTTGTTCCTGGTCCACTGGGTGATGCGGCCGCCGTCGGCGGTCGAGAGGTTGTAGACGTCGAGCGCCTTGCCGCTGTTGCGGTTGACCAGGACGTACCAGGCGTTGGTGTCGACGGTGGCCGCCTGGGCGGGCTGAATGGCGACGAACAGGCTCGCCAGTAAGGTGGCCACCGTCGCGAGGACGGTCAGGGGTCTCAATTTCACGATGTGCTCCGATTGATCCGATCAGGGAGTGGTGAGGTCGAAGCGGCGCACGGTGACCGCGCCGCCGAGGGACTGGGTGGCGTAGTTGAAGATCCCGAAGCGGTAGCCCATGAAGAACTGCCAGGCGTTGTTCAGGGTGAAGGCCGGGCCGAGGCTCACGAAGGTGCTGCCGTCGGTGCTGTAGGAGAAGCGCGCCTGCCTGCCGGAACCGGGCCTGATGTCGGCGTTGACCCGCAACCAGATCCGGTCGCCCGAGATGTTCGCGCCCGCTGCCTCGGTGCCGGTGCCGGTGGTCTGCCACGAGCTGTTCATGGTCAGCCCGTTGGTCATCACGACCCGGTTGACGCCGTTGTCGCGTTTGACGCCGATCCAGGCCGACTGGTCGCGCAGCATCGCCAGCCCGGCGCGGTCGCCGTTGGCCATCTGCGAGTAGTCGAGCTCGATCGTCGCCGTCGACGACGGGCCCTGGATGCGGTGGGTCAGCGTGTTGCGGGCGTTGTAGAGGTCGTTGGTGACGGTCGCGGTCTGCAGGCGCAGGCCGTTGCCGGTGGAGAAGCGGCTGGTGTCGGGGTTGTGGTTCCACTCCCAGCGGTGCCCGAGGCTGCCCGAGGTGAAGGTGTCGGGGCCGATCATGGACGCCACGGTCTGGCTGGTCTGGATGTTCGGCTTCGGGTAGTTGACGCCCCAGCCGCCGTTGACGGTCTGCACGGTCGGCCAGTCGTTGGTCCAGGTGATCGGCGCGAGCGCCGGCACCCGGCCGCCGGGGTAGGCGTCGACGAACGACATGTAGTACCAGGCGCCGTTCTGGGTCTGGACGAGCCCGCCCTGGTGGGGCACGCCGCCGCCGGAGATAGGCCCGGGCATGTTGAGCAGGACCTGGCGCATCTCGTACGGACCCCACGGCGACGTGGAGCGGAGCACGTACTGGCCGTTGGCGGGGCGGGTCAGCCAGATGTAGTAGTAGCCGTTCCGCTTGTAGAAGCGGGAACCCTCCAGCGTGCCGACGTCGCTGGGGGTCTGGAACACCTGTTGGGAGCGCACCTGGCTGAGCCCGTCGGCCGAGAGCTGGGCCACACTGATGGTGCTGTTGCCGTAGGCGACGTACATGGTGTCGTTGGTGTCGATCAGCAGGCCGGCGTCGTAGTAGCAGTTGTTGATCTGCGAGCGCTTGGTCCACGTGCCGTCGACCGCGGAGGCGGTGTAGACGTAGGTCCGGTTGAACTCGACGCAGCCGATCCAGTAGTAGGTGCTGTTGGCGGCGCGGTAGTTGAAGGCCGAGGCCCAGATGCCCTTCACGTACGCCCGGCCGCCGTTGAGGTCATAGGCGCCTGAGTTGAAGTCGAGCTTCGGGACCGAATGCCCGGCGTACTCCCAGTCGACCAGGTTGTAGGAGCGCAGGATCGGCGCGCCCGGCGAGTAGTGCATCGTCGAGGCCGAGTAGTAGTAGGTGTCGCCGACCCGGATGATGTCGCCGTCGGCGAAGTCCTGCCAGACGACCGGGTTGGTGTAGTCGCCGCCCGGGGTCGGCTCGCTGCCGACCGGGACGAGCTGCCATTGCTGGTTGTTGCCGCCCCAGTCGTCGTACTGGACGATGGCGGCGTTGTCGGTGGTGGCGGCGTTCTGGACTTCCAGGGCCTTGTTGCTGTTGCGGTTGATCATTCGTACATAGCCGCCCGTCGAGTCGGCGAGGCGCCATTGCTGGTTGGCGCCGTTGTGGTCGGCCCATTGGACGATGCTGCCGCCGTTGGCGGTGGAGGAGTTGCTGACGTCCAGGACCTTGCCGCTGTTGCGGGACTTGATGCGGTAATAGCCGTCGCCGGAGTCGACGAACTGCCATTGCTGCTGGTTGCCGTTGTTGCGGGTCCACTGGGTGATGCGGCCGCCGTCGGCGGTGGAGGAGTTGTAGACGTCCAGGACCTTGCCGCTGTTGCGGTTGACCAGGACGTACCACGCGTTCGTGTCGACCGTGGCGGCCGACGCCTGGGGTGTGAGGAACACGCCCAGCAGAAGCAGAGACGAGAGAGCTGCGAGCACGGTCCGTCGTGCGCGGTCGCCGGGGATGACGGGTGACATCCAAAAGCTCCTTGGCTGCTGGATCGAGGATGGCTGCCACGAAATTTGTTAGCGCTAACGTTCGGTCCTGCAGGGTTACACGGCCTTCTCCGGTGATGACATTGTCGCGGAGTACATCCGACTGTCCGAGTCGGCGTCAATGAGCGGCGACCTCGGCCACCTGGGCATTACTGCCGAAACGCTGCCCCGCCTGGGCATTCGTCCGTAAGGGCGATCGTGCCGCATTGCCCGCGCGGGTGAAAGTTTCACAGAATTATCCGTCGGCACCAGGGGAATCCGGTTCGACGAAGCGTTAACTTGCTGACTCCGCGCCCAAGGGGGAGCGGCAGAAACGGCTTCGGCCGGAGACCGAAATGCACCTGGATAAACTCCCGATATGACCTCGACCGAAGAACCCCTCACGGGCGGATCGCCACCTTCGGTGCCACTGACCCTGACTCAGCTGGCCGAACTCGCAGGAGTGTCCACCGCCACGGTCTCCAAGGTCATCAACGGTCGGTCGGAGGTCGGGCCGGCGACCCGCGCACTCGTCGAGAGGCTCATCGAGGAGCACGGCTATCGCCGGCAGCGTCGCCGCATCAAGCCGGCAAGCCTCATCGAAGTCGTCTTCCACGAGCTCGCCGGAGACTACCCGACGGAGATCGTCAAGGGAGTCCAGCAGGTCGCATGGGCCCATGGCCTGAGCGTGGTGATCTCCGAGTTCGGCGGCCGGCACACTCCCGGGCCCAGATGGATCGGGGACCTGCTCACCCGCCGTCCTACAGGCGTGATCACCGTGTTCTCGGGGCCGGAGGACGATCAGCGCGTACGGCTGGCAACCCAGGAGATTCCCCTGGTGGTGCTGGATCCCGCGGGCAATCCGGGCCTCGGCGTGCCATCTGTGGCGGCCACGAACTGGAGCGGCGGCCTGGAGGCCACCCGTCACCTGCTCGAACTGGGTCACCAGCGCATTGCGATGATCACCGGACCGGCGTTCGCGCTCTCCAGCCGGGCCCGGCTGGACGGTTATCGCGCCGCTCTCGAGGCCGCGGGTATGTCAGTGGATCCCGCTCTCATCCGCGAAGGAAACTTTCAGATCGAAGACGGGATAGCCCACACCCATCACCTGATGAAACTCTCCGAGCCGCCCACCGCGATTTTCGCCGCCAATGACGGGCAGGCCATCGGTGTCTACCATGCGGCTCATGAGCTGCGGCTACGCGTACCCGACGATCTGAGCGTGATCGGCTTCGACGACATGCCGGTCTCGCGCTGGGCGCTGCCGCCGCTCACCACCATTCACCAGCCTCTGCGCGAGATGGGTGCCATGGCCGCGACCATGCTGATCAGCTTGGCTGAAGGGGAGCAACTCCAGCAGAAGAGGGTGGAGTTGGGGACGGAACTGGTGGTCCGCCAGAGTACGGCCGCTCTGCGGCATGGCCGAGAGCCATCTTGATCTTGATTAAGTTACTGCCTTATGAACGGTTGACGAGCTCCCGTAGGGGCCTTAAACGACAAGTGCGTAGTCATTCCCATTGTTGGGAGCGCTCCCACATAGGCGCGGTTCGGCACCGCCGGCCAAAGGAGGAGACATGACGCAAGGTCGGAACGAGCCCGTGAGCACCGAGCCGAGATCGCTGAGCCGGAGAACCGTCCTGGCGGCGATGGGGTCCCTGCCGGTCCTCACGGCCGCGACGGCTGCCGCCGGGGTGGTCATTGATCCGTCGGCGCAGCGGCAGACGATCCGAGGCTTCGGCGGCATGACCCATACGGCCTGGATCGGCGACCTGACGGCTGCCCAGCGGGAAACGGCGTTCGGCACCGGCGAGGGCCGCCTGGGGTTCTCCGTGCTGAGGATCCCCGTACCCGAGAACTCGGCGGACTGGAGCCGTGATGTGGCGACGGCGAGGCGCGCGATCGAGCTCGGGGCGACCGTCATCGCGTCGCCGTGGAATCCCCCCGCCCGCATGGTCGAGACCTTCGTGCGCGGCAGTCAGACCAACGCGCGGCGGCTCAGGTACGACATGTACGGCGCCTATGCCCAGCACCTGAACGACTTCAACGCGTACCTGCGGAACAACGGGGTGAACCTGTACGGCATATCGGTGCAGAACGAGCCCGATTACGCGCATGACTGGACGTGGTGGACTCCCACCGAAATGGTGCGGTTCCTGCGGGAGAACGCCGGCTCGATCGGCACCAGGGTCATCGCGCCCGAGTCCTTCCAGTACCTGAAGAACATGTCGGACCCGATCCTCAACGACTCCGCGGCGCTCGCCAACGTGGACATCATCGGGGCGCACCTCTACGGCACGTCGTTCGCGAACTTCCCCTACCCCCTCTTCAAGCAGAAGGGCGCGGGCAAAGAACTCTGGATGACCGAGGTCTACTACCCCAACAGCACCGATTCGGCGGACCTCTGGCCCCAGGCGCTCGACGTGGGGGAGCACATCCACCGCGCCATGGTGGACGCCGAGTTCCAGGCGTACATCTGGTGGTACATCCGGCGCGGCTACGGCCCCATGCGGGAGGATGGCCAGATCAGCAAGCGCGGCGCCAACATGGCGCACTTCGCCAGGTTCGTCCGCCCCGGATATGTGCGCGTCGAGGCCACGGCGAACCCGGCGTCGAACGTCTACGTATCGGCGTACCGGGGCGGTGACTCGACGGTCGTCATCGTCGCCATCAACAAGGGGACCTCCGCGGTGAGCCAGCAGTTCACCCTGAGGAACGCCACCGCGTCCAGGGTCTCGTCCTGGCTGACCGACGCGGGCAGGAACGTCGCGTCCCAGGGCACGACAGGCGTGTCGAACGGCTCCTTCACCGTCACGCTTCCCGCTCGGAGTGTGATGACCTTCGTGACGGGGTGAACGGGACTCCGGCGGCTACCACGGGCCGGGGTGTCAGCTCGTGCTGAGCGGTGCGTCTTCCTCGGCGTCGAGCTGGTGGTCGGCCCAGACGTAGCTCTCCGGAAGCAGGTCGGTGATGGGGACGGTGCGGAGTCTGTCACCTGAGCCGACGATGACCTTGAGGGCCGGGAAGTAGTCGAGGAGGACCTGGCGGCAGCGGCCGCATGGGGGCACGACGCCTCGGTCGCGGTCGCCCACGGCGACGATGGTCTTCAGGTCGTAGGCGCCCTGCGCGGCAGCCGTGCCGATGAGGACGAGCTCCGCACAGGGGCCGCCGGTGAAGTGGTAGGCGTTCACCGCCGTGACGATCCGGCCGTCGTGGTCGCGGGCCGCGGCCGCCATGGTGTGGTTGTCGCCCCGGCAGCGGGTGGCCGCGACCTGCGCCGCAGCCTGGATCAGTTCATGGTCGACGTGGTTGATCTGTGTGGTCATCTTCTGCCTTCGTGTTACGTCAATGCGGATCGGGCGGGGTCCGCGGTCCACGGTAGGGCAGCGTCTGGCTGTAGACGACGTTGGTCGTGGTGCTGCCGAACTGGGCGAGCTCGTCGACGATCCGTTCGAGGTGGGCCATGGAGCCCGCCGCCACCTTCAGCGTGTAGCAGTCCTCCCCGGTGGTGCGCAGGCATTCGAGAATCTCCAGGCGCTCGCCGAGCAGGCGGCGCAGCGGCTCGTGCCGGTTGCCGGGGTACTTCAGGCGCACGACGGCCAGCACGGTGAATCCGACCTTCGCCAGGTCGACGTCGGCTCGGTAGCCGGCGATGACGCCCAGCGCCTCCAGCCGCCTGACCCGCTCGGTGGTCGCCGAGGCGCTGAGATTCACCCGGCGGCCCAGCTCGGTGAGGGGGGTGCGGCCGTCTCGCTGGAGCTCTATCAGGATCGACCAGTCGGTCTCGTCAAGATCCTCGGTCATCCGCCGAATATACCGGCATATTCACGGCAAGCCCCGTCGAACGCCGTGAGCAATGCCTTCAGATCTGAATGATCGCCGCGATAGCGTCCGTCCTATGCAAATCGGGGTGAATGTGCCGAACTTCGGACCGGGGACGGATCCGGCCGTGCTGCGGCGCTGGGCGCAGATCGTGGAGTCCCTCGGCTACGACCTGTTGATGATCTCTGATCACGTCGTGGTGACGCCGGACGTCGCCGAGCAGTATCCGGCTCCGTTCTACGAGCCGTTCACCACGCTCGCGTGGCTGGCCGGCGTCACCGAGCGAGTCAGGCTCGGCACGTCGGTGCTCATCGTGCCGTACCGGCATCCCCTCCTCGTGGCCCGGATGGCGGCGAACCTCAACCGCTTCAGCGGCGGCCGGCTGGTCCTCGGCGTGGGCGTCGGCTGGGCACGGCAGGAGTTCGACGCGCTCGGGGTGCCGTTCGAGCAGCGCGGACGGCTGACCGACGACCACCTGAGGACGATGCGCGCCGCGTGGGCGGACGAGGACGACTACCGCAGCGGGCAGATACCGATCTGGGTCGGCGGGAACGGTGACGCCGGACTGCGCCGCGCCGTACGGCTCGGCGAGGCGTGGCATCCGCTGCGCATGACCCTGCCGTGGCTGCGAGACACGGCGCACCGGATGAAGGCCGTCGCCGACGAGCTGGAACGGCCGGTACCCGCCCTGGCCCCGCGCATCGTTCTGCGGCTGACCGACGTGCCGGTCACCGGCCCTGAGCGGCGCGCCGGAGAGGGCACCATCGGCCAGGTCCTCGAGGACATCGAGGAGCTTCGGCTGCTCGGCGCCGAGACCGTCGTGCTCGACCCGTTCGACGAGGACCCCGCCGAGACGCTTCATCCGCAGCCGGCCTGGCGCGCGCTCGCGACCGTGGCCGACCGGTGGACCTGGGGCACGCACGACTCACCCAAGGAGTGACAGTGACACCTGAAGACGAGAACTTCCTGCGCAGGGCCATCGAGCTGGCCGCCAAGGCCCGCGCGACCGGGGACGCCCCCTTCGGATCGCTGCTGGTGGGACCGGACGGCGACGTGCTGGCCGAGGAGCACAACACGGTCACCAGAGACGGCGACATCTCGGCGCATCCCGAGCTGAAGCTGGCCCGGTGGGCGGCCCGCCGCCTGGACCCGGCCACCGCGGCGGGCACCACCATGTACACCAGCTGCCAGCCCTGCGACATGTGCAGGGGTGCGATCGAACGCTCCGGGCTCGGGCGCGTGGTGTACGCGCTGTCCAACGAACAGCTCGCCATGCTCAAACCGGGCGGCGGCTGGCCGCGCGTCCCCCAGGAGGGCCCGGCGCTGTTCGAGGAGGCGCGCGTTCCGGTCGAGGGTTTCTACCGCTGATGGCCGGAGTCGCTGGGCTTACGTCCAGCGCGCGGCGAGCACGGTCACGGCTTGAGGACGATCTTGCCGCGGGTGTGGCGCTTCTCCAGCTCGCGGAAGGCGTCCTGGACCCGGTCCAGGGGATAAGTGGCGGCGATCGGGACCTCCAGTCGCCCGGTACGGATCAGGTCGGCCAACTCGGCCAGCACCTCGACCGTGGCCGCGGCGGTGTTGCCTTCGGACTTCACCCCGTACCGCTCGACCGCGGCGAAGTCGATGATGGTGTTGATCCGGTCGGTGTCCACGCCGAGTTCGAGCGCGAGCTCCACATAGCCGCCGCCGAAATTGTCGATGAAGGCGTCGACGTGGCCGGCCGCGGCCTTGATCCGCTCGGCGACGCCCTCGCCGTAGGCGATCGGGATGGCCCCGTGGTCGCGGAGCCACTGGTGGTTCGGCTCGCTCGCCAGCCCGACCACCGTGGCACCGGCGTTGACGGCGAGCTGTGTCGCGATCGTCCCGACCCCGCCGGCGGCTCCGGCGATCACTACCGTGTCACCGGGGCGCAGGCCGACCGCCCGGGTTTCCCCATACGCCGTCGAGCCCGCGACGTGCAGCGAGGCCGCCTGCTCCCACGGCACCTCCGGTGGCCGTCGGACCAGGGCGGCAGCCTCCACCACGACGTACTCGGCATGGCTCGCGCGGTTGTCGGTGAACCCGAACACCTCATCGCCCGCCGCGAAGCCCTCGACCCCGTCGCCGACCGTGAGCACCACTCCGGCCAGGTCGCTGCCCTGACCGGAGGGGAAGGTGGCAGGCCATCTGTCATGGAGCACCCCCATGCGGATCATCGCCTCGCCCGGGTTGATCGAGGCGGCCACCACCTTCACCAGAACCTGCCCCGGACCGGGGACCGGTCGCTCCACTTCCGCGACCCGCAGCACCTCGATCCCGCCGTACCCGTCGAACCGCACCGCTCTCATCGTCTCAGTCGCCATCTCGGCCTCCCTGACCCTTTCTCAACACCGGGTCTCGTGGTGAGTTCCCGGTACGCGGATCATGTTGCCGACGGTTGGCAGAAGGCGGAATCGGACGGGTCTCCCTAGGACCAGCGATCCTAGACTGAGGGTCGCTGCCAGGCCTGGAGCTGGGCAATCATGGACGTATGGACATGGACCGCGCCCAGCTCGCCGATTTCCTGCGCCGCTCCCGGGAACGGCTGCGCCCCCAGGAAGCGGGGCTGTCGGCCGGGCCCCGCCGTCGCACACCCGGCCTGCGCCGAGAGGAGGTCTCGCAGCTCGCGGGTATGTCGGCCGACTACTACATGCGCCTGGAACAGGCACGCAGCCCGCAGCCTTCACCACAGATCCTCGCCGCGCTGGCCCGCGCGCTCCGGCTGACCGATGACGAGCGCGATCACCTGTACCTGCTGTCCGGGCACCGTCCGCCGACCGGCCTGCTGGCCCACGACCACGTCAGTCCCGGCCTGCTCTACCTCCTCGACCAGCTCACCGAGACTCCGGCGCACATCACCAACGACATCGGTGACCTGCTCGCCCGCAACCCGATGGCCGAGGCGCTGCTCGGATGCATCTGCTCGATCCGTGAACAGGACCGCAACTTCATCTGGCGGTGGTTCACCGATCCTGCGATACGCCAGGCGTTCCACCCGGACGAGCGCGACGTGCTCAGCCGGGGCTACGTCGCCGACCTACGTGCCTCCTACGCCCGCCGCGGTGGCGACGAACCCTCCACCCGCCTGGTCGACCGGCTCCGGACCGCGAGCGAGGAGTTCGACAGGCTGTGGGACCTGCACGAGGTGGCGGTCCGGCGCTCCAGCCGGATGCGGCTGGCCCATTCCGCTGTCGGCCCCATCGACCTGCTCTGCGAGACTCTGCTCAGCCCCGCCGAGGACCAGCGGCTCATCATCTTCACCCCCGCGCCGGGAACCTCCGCGATCGACCACCTGAGCCTGCTCCGCGTGCTCGGCCATGGAGACTTCGTGCCCGCCGCCCCGGCCCGCCGCTGAAAGCCTGTCGGTCAGGTCCGGCAGGAGCGCCTGAGATGTGGTCAGGAGGGGATCATCGCCGGTGCGGGTGCCTGCGCGGGCTGGGTGACGGCCAGCTTGCGGGCCAGGCGGAGCCGGTACGCGTCCAGCACCACGGCGACCAGGATCACCAGACCGGTGATGATCTGCCGTTCGAAGTCGGAGACGCCCATGAGCAGCAGCCCGTTGGTGAGCACGCCGAGCAGACATGCCCCGAGGAACGTGCCGGCCATGGAGCCGCGCCCGCCCATCAGGCTGGCTCCGCCGATGACCACGGCGGCGATCGCGTTGAGCTCGTAGCCCTGGCCCAGGATCGGGCTGGCGATGTTGAGCCTGGCCATGTAGAGAATGGCCGCGATGCCGACGGTCAGTCCGGCGATCATGAAGGCGGCGATCTTGATGCGGGAGGTCTTGTGGCCGGACAGGCGGACGGCTTCCTCGTTGTTGCCGGTGGCGTAGATCAGCCGCCCGAAGACCGTGCGCGACAGCACGAACCAGCCGGCCCCCGCCAGCAGCAGCGCCACCCAGAACACCGCGGGGATGCCCAGCAGCGTGATGGTGCCGAAGTCGTTGAGCGCGGCGGGCAGGTCGTAGATGGTGGCCGCGTCGGTGTACCGCTCGGCGGCGCCGCGCGCGACGTTGAGCATGGCCAGGGTGACGATGAACGACGGCACCCGCCATTGTTCTGACACGAACCCGTTGATCCAGCCGACCACGCCGCCGACGAGCACGCTCACCAGGATCGCGCCGATCAGCGTCACGACGGAGCCGGATCCGGCCATCATGGTGCCCGACACGACCGCGCACAGCGCCATCGCCGAGCCGACCGACAGGTCGATGCCACCGACCAGGATCACGAACGTCATGCCCACGGCGAGCACGGTGTTCAGGGTGATCTGGGTCATGATGTTGCGCAGGTTCTGCTCGGTCGCGAAGTTCGGCGCGGCGATGACGAAGAAGCCCGCGAGCAGCACCAGGGCGACGCCGATGCCGGCCTCGCCGAGCACGAGCCTTTTGATCATTGTGTTTCACCGTTCTTGAGGTAGCCCGAGTAGGCCAGAGTGAGGATGTGCTCGGCGTCGAAGTCCGCCCGGGTGACCTCGCCGGCGATCTTGCCGCGGGAGAAGACGAGGATGCGGTCGCAGATGCCCATCAGCTCCGGCAGGTCCGAGGAGACCACGAGCAGGGCCTTGCCCTCCGCGGCCAGGCCGAGCAGCAACTCGTGGATCTCGTACTTGGCGCCGACGTCGATGCCGCGGGTGGGCTCGTCCACGATCAGGATGTCGGATCCGGCGTTGAGCCACTTGGCCAGCACGACCTTCTGCTGGTTGCCACCCGACAGGGTGCGCACGTGCTGACCGACGCCCGCGGAGCGCAGGTGCAGACGCCGCCCGAGGTCCTCGGAGAGCGAGCGCTCCTGGCCGAAGGGCACCAGGAATCCGCGCAGCTTGGCGAGCGTGACGTTGGCGCTGATCGGCAGGTCGAGGACCAGGCCCTGCGACTTGCGGTCCTCGGTGAGCAGGCTGATGCCGTGCCGCACCGCGTCCTTGGGGTGCCGAATGTGCACCTTCTCGCCGTAAAGCTCGATATTTCCAGACAAAGCGGGGTCGGCCCCGAAGATCGCGCGCATCGCCTCGGTACGGCCGGAGCCGACCAGCCCGGCGAGCCCCACGACCTCGCCGCGCCGTACCGAGAAGGAGAGCGGCCCCTCGAAGCCCGCGACCTTGAGATCGCGCACCTTCAGCGCCACCTCGCCCAGCTCCGTCGGCGGCTTGGCGGGGAACTCCTGCGCAAGGTCGCGCCCCACCATCAGCCTGACCAGGTCGGGCGCGGTCACGCCGGCCATCTCGCGGGTCTCGACGCTGCGCCCGTTGCGCAGCACGGTGACCCTGTCGGCCAGCTCCAGCACCTCCTGCAGGTGGTGGGAGATGTAGACGATGGCCACGCCGCGCTCGCGCAACGCCCTCAGGATGCCGAACAGGCGCCCCGCCTCGCGCGAGGTGAGCGTGGCCGTCGGCTCGTCCATGATCAGCAGCTTGCAGTCGGTGGAGATCGCCTTCGCGATCTCCACCAGCTGCATCTGCGCGATGCCGAGCCGCTCGACCAGGGTGTCAGGCGAGACGTCCAGACCGATCTCGGCCAGCAGCCGCGCGGCGTCCGCGCGCAGCCGCTTCCTGTCGACGACGCCCGCCGTGCGCGGCAGCGCGCGCAGGAACAGGTTCTCCGCCACGGTGAGGTACGGCAGCAGCGCCAGCTCCTGGTGGACCACCGAGATCCCGGCGGCCAGACCGTCGGCCGCACTGGCGGGGGTGTACGGCGCGCCGTCGATGGTCATGGTGCCGCCGTCCGGCACGTGGATCCCGGCCAGGGCCTTGACCAGCGTGGACTTGCCCGCGCCGTTCTCGCCCACGAGCGCGTGGATCTCGCCCGCGCGGATGTCGAGGTCGACCCCGTCAAGCGCCACCACGCCGGGGAAGCGCTTGACGAGGCCGCTGACTTTCATCATCCGACGTTGTCCTTGGTGATGAGCTTGATCTCGGTCTTCTGCCAGCCGCTGATGTTCTCGCCGGCGATCATCTTCATGGCGTAGTCGATGCCGTTGGCGGCCTGCTGCGCGCCGTACTGGTCGAGGGTCGCCACGACGGAGCCGTCCTTGACGTACTGGGCGATGGCCGGGATGTTGTCGAACGCGGCGACCTTGATCTGGGCCTTCTTGCCCTGCTCCTCGATCGCCTTCAGAGCGCCGAGCGCCATGTTGTCGTTGCCGGCCAGCACGCCCTTGATGTTCGGGTGCGCGCTGAGCATGTTGCCGAAGACGGTGTGGGCCTCGTCGGTCTCCCAGTGCGCGGTCTTGGAGTCGACGAGCTTGAGCCCGCCCTCCTTGATCGCGTCCTCGAAGCCGGCCTTGCGCTGGGCGGCGTTGGCCGCGCCGGGGTTGCCCTCCAGGATGACGACCTCGGCATCCTTGCCGATGGCCTTGACCAGCTCCATGCCCGACTGCTTGGCGCCCTCGCGGTTGTCGGGGCCGACGAACGGCACCTTGTCGCCGATTCCGGCGGCCTTCATCGCGCCCTCGTCGAGCTGGACGTCGATGTTGACGACCTTCACGCCCGCGTCGACGGCGCGCTTGATCGGCGCGATCAGCGCGCGGGAGTCGGCGGGGGCGATCACGATGGCCTTGGCCTGCTGGGTGACGCACTTCTCGACGGCGGCGACCTGGTTGTCGATGTCGGTCTCGTTCTGGATGCCGACGACGCTGAGCGTGAGGTCGCCGCGCTTGGCGGCGTGCTCCTCGGCGCCCTTCTGCATCTGCTGGAAGAACTCGTTGGCCAGCGACTTCATCACCAGGCAGACGCCCGGCTTCTCGCCCGCCTTGGGGGCGGCGGCGGGCGCGGCGGTGGTGCCGCCCTCCTTGCCGCAGGCGGTCAGCGCGAGGGCCAGACCAGCCACGACGACGATCTTCTTGTTCATTCGGTGTTTCTCCTTCAGAAAGGAACACCCGCTCGGAGGACGACGTTCGCGTACGGCGTCGCCTCACCGGTCCGCACGACCGCGCGGGCCCGGCCGGTGAGTTCCTTGAGCTGGGTATGGGGGATTCGTTCGGTTTTCGGCAGCAGGTCGTCGAGGAAGCCAGGGGGTGACTCCTCGGCGACATAGGCGGTCTCGACGACGAGTTCGCCGAGCACCGCTTCGAGTACGGGCAGGAAGGCAGGTTCACCTCTGCGCCAGACGAGGTCGACCGTCTCGACGCCGGGTGGGACGGGCAGGCCAGGGTCGGCCACCACGATGAGGTCGGTGTGTCCCGCTGAGGACAGGATCTGCAGCAGGCGGGGATGCCAGAGGCCGTCATGACGCACGGGCGAAGAGCCTTTCCACTTGGTCGCCGGTGGGCATGGCGGTCTGGGCTCCGTGGCCGGTGGTGGCCAGCGCACCGGCCGCGCAGGCCCGCCGTACGGCCTGGACGAGGGGCAGGCCGGCCGCGTAGGAGAGTGCGAGCTGCGCGCAGAAGGTGTCCCCGGCGCCGACCGCGTCCACCGCGGGCACCGGGAACGAGGGCACCTGGCAGGCGCCGGCGGCGTCCTGGCCGCGCGCCCCGCGCTCGCCCAGCGTCACCACCGCGGCACGCGGTCCGAGCGCGATCAGCGCGGCGGTGTCGGTGCCGCCGCACAGGGCGGCGGCCTCGCCCTCATTGACGATCAGCAGGTCGACCAGGGGGAGCAGCTCGTCAAGACCGTGCGCGTACGGGGCGGCGTTGAGGATCACCGGCACGCCGTGCGCCCTGGCCTGCCGGGCGGCGGAGAGACAGGCGTCCACCGGGATCTCCAGCTGCAGCAGGAGCGCGTCGGCACCGGTGAGGTCGAGGTCGGTGGGACGCACCAGCCCGTTGGCGCCCCTGGCGATGGTGATCATGTTCTCGCCGCCGTCCTCGACCACGATCATCGCCACCCCGGTGTCGGCGGGTGCCTGACGTACGCCTGAGACGTCCACGCCCTCGCGCGCCACGGCGGCGAGCAGCTCGCGGCCCAGCGCGTCGTCGCCGACCTGGCCCACCAGGCGGACCCGCGCGCCCAGCCGGGCGGCGGCCACCGCCTGGTTGGCGCCCTTGCCTCCGGCGGCCCGCACCACGGCGGCGCCCGCGACCGTCTCGCCCCTGCCGGGCAGGCGCGTCACCTGGACCGTGAGATCCATGTTGAGGCTGCCGACGACGAACAGCTCCAGCTCACGCATCGTCGAGCCCGCCCACCGGGTCAGGGCAGCCGCAGGAACCCCGCCTGATCAGCGTGGCGGGCAGGACCACGCGCTCGCCTCCCGACGATTCACCGATCTGCGCCGCCAGCAGCTCCACGGCCCCCCTGCCCAGCTCCTCGATCGGCTGGCGCATGGTGGTGAGCGCGGGCACGGTGTAGGAGGAGGCGGCGATGCCGTCGAACGAGCACAGCGCGACGTCGCCGGGCACGCTCAGCCCCAGCTCGGCCGCGGCGCGCATGACGCCGATCGCCTGCTCGTCGCTGGTCACGAAGAGCGCGGTGGGCCGGGCCTCCCGCGAGAGAATCTGCCGGCCGCTGAGGTAACCCTGCCGCCGCCCGAACGGGCCGTGGACCAGCGGCATCGCGGCCGGGTCGAGACCGGCCTCGGTCAGCGCCCGCGACCAGCCGGCGACACGGTCGACGGTCGGGTGGATGTCCTTCGGCCCCGCCACACAGCCGATGCGCCGATGCCCGTGCGCGAGCAGGTGGCCGGTCGCCTCGTGCGCGCCGCCCTCGTTGTCGACGAGCAGGTGGCTGGCGGGGATGTCGTCGAGCTTGCGGTCGAGCACGATGCACGGCACCCCGGAGGCGGCCAGCTGGGACCGCCAGGCGCGCGGGCCGTGGGCGGGGATCAGGATCAGCCCGTCCACCTGGCGGTCGATCAGGGTCCGCACGTAGGTGGCCTCGCGGTCCTCGTCGTCCATCGCGTTGCCGAGCAGCAGCGTCAGGCCGTGCTCGAAGGCGACGTCCTCGATCTCTCGGGCCAGCTCGGCGAAGAAGGGGTTGGCGTTGTCGGGGACGACGAGCCCGATCGTGTGCGTGCGGTTGGTGCGCAGCGAGCGGGCCACGGCGTTCGGCCGATAGCCGAGCTCCTCGATCGCGCGCAGCACCCGCTCGCGGGTGTGCGGGGCGACGTTCCTCGGCCCGTTGTTGAGCACGTAGCTGACGACGGCATCCGAAGTGCCGGCCAGCCGCGCCACATCGCGGCGTGTGACCACTGCGCAAGTCCCATCTACTCGTGTTGCAGCAGTATTCGGCTGCGGATTCCGCATAGCAACACGAGTAGATGGGACGTTATCGAGCCGTTACTGTGAGATTGCAGGACGGTCACGAAGAGCTGTCCGAGGTTGTGCGCCGGACCTCCGATGCCGCACATTGCATCCTGTTTCCGTACGGCAGCATGGTGAGTGTGCGCAGGTCAGGCGGTCCTGGGATATGCGCGACACCCGTCCGCGGTCGTGCGCGCTTGACCTTCACCTTCGGGGAAGCCGCACAGTGGTCGTGACCGGGCGATCGCCCGGAACGAGGGAGCCGTCCATGGGCTTGGTCAGCATCGGTGAGTTCGCGCGTATGTCTCGTCTGTCGCCCAAGGCGCTGCGTCTGTACGACGAACTCGGGCTGCTGGTGCCGGCCCGCGTCGACCCGGACACCGGATACCGCTGGTACGCGGCGACGCAACTCGATCAGGCCCGCATGGTGGCCGCGCTACGCCGGATCCGCGTCCCCTTGGCCCGGATCCGGGACATCCTGGCCATGGACGCGGCGTCGGCCGCCGAGGAGATCCGCACCTACTGGGCCGGAACCGAGGCCGAGCACGCCGCCCGGCGCGAACTGGTCGGCCACCTCGTTGACCGCCTTCACGGAGAGAAGTCCGCCATGTACGAGGTCACCGTCCGCGACCTGCCCGCACGCAGCCTGCTCAGCGTCGTCCGCCGGGTGCACCAGGACGAACTGGTGCCCATGGGCCGGGAACTGTTCATCCACCGCCTGCGGCGCGGTGGCGTCCCACGGATCGAGGGAGTCGCCGGAGCGCCGTTCATGATCTACCACGGCGAGGTGAGCGGCGACAGCGACGGCCCGGTCGAGTGGTGCTGGCCCGTCCCCGACGACCAGGCCGACGCGATCGCAGCCAGGTTTCCCGACCTCACCCTGCGTACGGAGCCCGCGCACCAGGAGGCATGCGTCCACCCGGAGACACCCGCGCAGTGGGTCGGCGGAACCCAGGCCGAGCTCGCCATCGAGGCGCTGGCCGCATGGGCCTCGCAGCGACAGCGTCAGCCGTCCGGAGGTATCCGACTCCGCCTCATCCCCAATCCCGAAAGCAGGGGAACCGGACCGGACAGCGAGCTCGCCCTGGCGCTGCGCTGACCCGAACTGAGCGCGGACCCCGGCGCACAGCCCTGGCCGGGGCCGCCCTTCTGTCGCAAGCGACGAAGGTATAGAAGGTATAGAGGACCACGGCGGCGTGCACGGTAAGGTCTGTCGCACGTTGTGATGGAATTGAAGCCGATCTTCGCAGCGAAGAGCCGGCGGACGTCGCAAGATCCGCCTTATGCCGAACGTGTCATCGATGATCCGGGAAGGTGCACTCTTTCCCGACCGGCCCGCAGGCTTCCCTGTTACTCATCATTGGAAATATCTTGATAGATGCCATGGGCCACGTAGTATGAGTCGCCATCCTTTACCAGGATGAACGTCTGAGCGAAACGCTGGTTCTGGCCACTCACCATGCAGTGTCCTTTCACCAAAGCGAGTATGGTGCCGTCTGCCAGGGGATGCGCGTCGACGTGCACAGTGTGGGCAGAATAGCTCCAGTTGAATTCGTCAGCGAGGCTGGTCAGGTAATCTGGAAGAGCGTCTTTTCCTACGAGCGTCTCACCGTTGAAGGTTATGACCGTGCTCTCCCTGAACAGTCTCCCGGCGTCCGATAAATTGTTGTCAAGCGTGTAGAAATATTGGTTCTTGATGAAATAGCGGATGAGCTCAAGAGCGTCGCGGTCCACAGTCTTCCATTCAATTGCGCGTCAGTGCGGATCCTCATACTTGAGGGCTGGAGAGTTCTGACAGCACGGCCTCGGCTGGATGTCGACCCGGCCGAGCCGCGGCCCTCGATGAAGGTGATGACCGAACGCCTCTCGGTTCATGGCCCGGCCCGGGTAGGACACCGCACGCCGCCGGGCATAGTCGTCCAGCGTACGGGCCGCTCCGCTTCTGTCGATGGTAACGATCATCCTTCGATATCCCAACCCCTGCTGTCACCGGCGAGTTCAACCGCCGGCTCCGCATGCAGGAAGTCGTCGACCTCGCCTAGCGCTCCGGTGATGATTTCATCTGATCATGCGGAAATACCTCATCATCGGCGTCCAGGGCAGCGGCAAAGGCACTCAGAGCGCCTTGCTGGCCCGTGCATACGAGCTCGTCCACATCAACGTGGGCGACATCTTCCGCTGGCACGTGCAGCAGCACACGAAGCTGGGCGCCCTGGTCCGGCGCACCATGGCGGCGGGCGAGCTGATCGGCGACGACCTCGTGGAGAAGGTCGTACGCGACCGGTTGGACCAGCACGACTGGAATTACGGCTTCATCATCGACGGTTTCCCCCGCAACCGCCGCCAGGCCGAGTTCTTCCTGGAGTCCTACGACATCGACGGCGTCATCCACCTGGACCTGCCGGACGACGAGGTCCGGCGCCGCGTGCTGGCCAGGCGGCTGTGCCCCAACTGCGGCATGGACTACAACCTCATCTACGACCGCCCCGCCGAGGAGGGCATCTGCGAGGTCTGCGGCCACCAGCTCGTACGGCGGGCCGACGACACCGAGGAGGCCCTGGCCGAGCGCCTGCGCACCTACCACGACAAGACCGACCCCATCCTCGACCTGCTCCGCCGCAAGGAGTACGTCTTCACCATCGACGCCAGCCGGTCCGTGGAGGAGGTCCAAACCTCCATCCGGGACAGGCTCGCCCTCCCGCCCGCCGACTCGGAGCGGTAGCCGTACGGCTCACCGCAGGTCGCACAGGGGCAGCGGGCCGTCGGCGGCGGCGCGCGGGCGAAGCCGGTTTCCAGGAGCGGCTCCCTTCAAGATCCTCGACAGCGAGTCACGGATCCCGTTCTCCCGTCACCAGCGTCCATGGTCAGTACAGCCAGGTCAGCGCGATGGCTCCCAGCCGCGCGGGGGCGGTGGGCAGGCCCGGGCGGGCGGAAGCCGACACTGCCGGGAACGGCTTCCGCCCGTGGAGGGCGCCCCTCCGGAGCCATGGCGGGCGCCGCTCCGGGAGTCAGCGTGGCCGGTTCGCCGAGCGGACCGGGCGAACCGGGGATCGGTTCATCCCGAACATCGCGCCGAGCCCGAGGAGCAAGGTGATCACGCCGGTCACCACGTTGCTCCAGATCGTCCCCGTGGTGGCCACGTTGCCGCTGACGACCCAGGGAGAGATGATCGTCCACACGCCGATCAGAGGCGTGATCCAGGCGATGCCGTGAGTCCGCTCCGATGCCGAGGCGAGCCCGAGTGCCAGCATCGCGACCGCGATTCCGACGATCAGATTGTTCGCGGCCAGTGTCGTGAAGCCGTTGAACCCGACGACCCACGGAGAGATCGCGAGATAGAGCCCGGCCAGGAACGTCAGACCGGTGACCGCCCTGAGCGTCGGGGCCTCCGCGGCGAGCTCGTATTTGGCCCGCAGCTCCATGATGTCGGGGTGCATCCCCATTGTCTCGCCAGCCATGTCTTCCACCACCTTCGCGCATGCGCGGGCATGCGTCCCTGAGGTTGTGACATCGGCGGCCGTGGATGGTGGCGGCCCCAGAACCGTACTCTCTCGTCCGGCCGCCCGATATATACCACTTACTGTGATATTATCACATTAAGAGGTTTTTGGTATGGGGCGACGATCCGAACGGCTGACCGCGCGCGACTACGCGAACCTCCTCTCGTTCCGGGTCGGGCTGCGCCGCTTCCTGCGGTGGAGCGAAGAGCGGGCGGCCGAAGTGGGCCTCACCTCGACTCAGCACCAGCTCCTGCTGGCCATCCGCGGACATGCCGACCCGCGCGGGCCCACTATCGGAGAGGTCGCCGACTACCTGTGCACCCGGCATCACAGCGCCGTACAGCTGGTCGATCGCGTGGAACGGCTCGGGCTGATCAGCCGCAACCGCGGAGGGGTCAGGGACCGGCGGGAAGTACGCCTGACCCTGACCGAGGCGGGCCACGCGAAGCTGGCCCTGCTCGGCGCCGCCCATCTGGAGGAGCTCCAGCGGATGGCTCCCATGATCAACACGCTGGTCGATTCGGCGGCCGGATGTCATGCCGCCGGTTGCCTGCACTGAGCCGGGCATACGGCGGGCGCATGCGATGCGCCCGCCGTGGCCGTGAAGGAGTCAGCAGGTGGAGTTCGTCTGCGTCAGCAGGCCCAGGCGCCAGGGCAGGGAGTTGTAGTCGCCGCCGGCGCTGGGGTTCAGGCCCTGGTAGAGGTAGCGCATGTTGCAGGGGCTGATGGTCAGGGTCTGGTCATAGCCGTCGCGGATCATCTCGCCGTGGCTGATGTCCTTGGTCCACGCGGTGCCGTCGAAGGTGACGTTGCCGGCCCGGGCGAACGGGTTGCTCTCGGTGGCCGCCAGCGGCGTCCACGACCCGCCGATGCCGGTCGACGTCCAGGAGCGGAAGTAGCGCCTGCCGTCGCCGCCGATCGCCTCCACCAGCATGAGGTACTGGTTCGTGCCCTTGACCTTGTAGACGTTGGACGCCTCGAACAGGTTGTTCTTGTTGGAGTCCTGCATGGCGATGACCGGCTGGGAGAAGCCGTTGGGGAAGTTCGCCACGGTCGTCTGCGAGCGGTACAGGTGGCCGTTGTCGTCGGAGGAGAACAGGTAGCAGTTGACGTTGTCGCAGATCACCCACATGTCGACCCAGTAGCCGTTGCCGATGTTCTGCCGGATGATGTCGGGCATGCCGGAGTAGAAGTGCTGCGGCGCGCTCCAGGAGCGGGGGTTGCTGATGTCGGTGGTGGTGGAGTACGACGCGTTGCCGGTCTGGTAGACCAGGTACCACTTGTTCTGCGGAGCGAAGTAGAACACCTCCGGCGCCGCCCGGTAGCCGGTCCCGATGCCGCTCTGGTCGAGGTAGTACTGCGGGGCCGAGGCCGCCTGTGACCAGTCGGTGAAGTTCGTGTAGACCAGGTTGTAGCCCGAGGAGTTGGCGGTGCTGGCGAACACGTGCCACTTGCCGTTGTAGTAGACCACCGACGGGTCCTTGATGCCCGCGACGTTATGGGTGGCGTCCGACTTCGGGGCGATCAGCTGGCCGCTGGAGCTCCACCGGAAGCTCGAAGGAAGCGTCCCGGTGCCACCCGTCGGAGTCGGAGTCGGGGTCGGCGTCGGCGTGGGAGTCGGGGTGGGCTCGCCGGGGCTGCCGGTGCAGGCCACGCCGTTCAGCGAGAACGCGGTGGGCGCCGGGTTGGAGCCGCTCCAGGAGCCGTTGAAGCCGAAGGAGACGGTGCCGCCGGAGGGGATGGCGGCGTTGTAGCTGACATTGCTCACCGTCACCGACGAACCCGACTGGGAGACGGTGCCGTTCCAGAGCTGGGTGATCTGCTGGCCGGCGCCGAAGGACCAGGACAGCCGCCAGCCGTTGACCGCGTCGCCCAGGTTGTTGATGGTGACGTTGGCGCTGAAGCCGCTGTTCCACTGGGAGCCGACGGCGTAGTCGACCCGGCACGCGAGGGCGGCCTGCGCGCCCTGCGCGTTCAGCAGCCCGGCCGCCGCGATCAGCATGAGGGGAACCGCGGTGATCGCGAGCCGCCGGCGGAGGGCCCGCCGACCGGGTGAGGACGCTTCGGGCGGCCGGGAGGCGGTCGCACGAGATCGCCAGGGTAGGCGCATTGGTCGCTCCTTTTCGTCGGGTACGCCCTGAGCAATGGGGCATGACGGGCCCAGCAAGCTGTTATCGCTGGTGATGCTCTGAGATCCTGGCCAGCTCCAGGTGACCGTCCAGCCGTTGATCGCCGAGCCGCCGGCGGACAGCCGCAGGGTCGCGTCGAACGCGGCTGAGCGGCCGTTGGCCTGCACGGTCACGGTCAGCGTGGTGCCGTCCCATGCCTTGAACGGATCGGGCAGCTCCGGGAGCGATCCGGAGGCGGGCAGCGATGACGGCAGGGAGGTGCAGCCTGCCCAACGTGACCTCCTTTTCCAGGAGGGCCAAGTCTGGAAAACCCCCCGAAAGGAGTCAATATTGCTCCGAAATATTCGTCGCCCTTGACGGTCGGCTCTTAGCTGATTTCCGCAGGTTATGCAGGTAAAGAGCAGAACCGGATGCGCCGAAAGTTTCGGATGTAGAGGTGAAATTTACATCCGCTCACCCGCGAAGCGGGGGCAGGGTGTCCTGCCCCCGCTTCGGCGGTCACTTCACGAGATAGGCGTCGGAGAAGGTCTGCTGGACGGAGTTGCCGTCCCTGTCCTTCGCCTCGACCTTGATCGAGATGCTGCCCGGGCCCTTGGGGTTGAGCACGAGCACCTTGCCGCCGGGCAGCACGGCGGCCTGCGTCCAGTGCGCGCCCTTGTCACCCGAGATCCAGACGCCCCGGAGCGACGGAGACCTGCCGCCCTCGAGGTCGACGGTGAAGGCGAACGGCCTGCCGCCCTGGACCGTGTCGTTCTCCGGCAGTCCGAGCTCGTACCTCGGCCGGATCAGCGGTACCTGGGCGCAGGGCTGCTTGTCCTCCCACAGCACGGTGTCCAGGCAGGCGTAAGGGGAATTGTCGCCCGTCGGGCGGGCAGAGCGGAACGTCCAGGCGGTCTCGACGCTGGAGCCGGAGTGCTTCCCGGGGAACGCGTCCTTCCACGAGTCCGTCAGCCGGTACGTGCCCGACCCGGCGGGGACGGTGTAGTAGGGCACGCCCAGGTCGTCGTACTCCGGCTTGACCTCGGCGGAGCCGCTGAACAGGCGGATCTCCTCGGTCCCCGGGGCGCCCTGGTACACGTGGCTCGGGTCGGAGGCGTCGGAGTAGTACCCGAAGCCGACCGGGCTGAGCGCGCGCAGCCGCAGCCGGTCACCCTGGCGGCAGCCGTCGCAGTAGAGGGTCGGGCTGAACCAGTCCGGCAGGACCGAGCCGGTCGTCAGCTGCGCGGGCACGATGGCCTCGTTCCAGTCCTCCCGCTCGTGGGTGGCGCGGGTGAACCTCCGGGAGGAGGTCGCGTAGCGCGAGCCGTAGGTGGCGGGGTCGAGGAACACGTACTCGCGCTCCCACAGCACGTCCCGGCCGGGCGAGTTGTAGTACTCGGTCCTCGCCACGGGCCCGGCGAAGCCGTGCGAACCGCGGACACTGAGGCGCTGCTCGTTCGTGTAGGTGTGGTTGACCTCGGTGAAGTTCGTCTTCGGCCCCCACGTGCCCGCCTCCGGCGGGAACTGCGCGTGGTAGGTGGTGTCGATCTCGGTGAGGTCGCGGGCCTTCGGAGCGAAGTTCAGGCGGCCCGCCGTGGTGCCCTTCACGTAATAGGCCAGCTTGTACTCGAACGGGGTGTCAGGCGTAGCGTGCAGAGCGGCGCTCGGGTACGGCTTGCGGGCCAGGGCCTTGCCGAGCAGGTCGGCCTCGCCGCTGTCGATCCACAGCACTGGGATCTTGTTCTGTGCCGTGTAGTGCGAGTCGCTGAGCAGCCAGGCGAACCGGTCACTGGTGACCACGCCCGCGGCTCCGGCCTTGATGGCCAGCTCCATGTCGGCCAGGAAGAGCTGGAGCGAGTCCCTGGCCGGGAGGTAGACGAGCTTGCCACGCGTGTCCGCGCCGCCACGCATGTCGTCGCCCGTGGTCAGGCTCAGGCGCCTGTCGGCGGTGAACTTCGGCACCAGCGGGTCGTGATCGCTGACGTAGTGGGGGTTGAGCTGGAGCCCCGGCACGGTCAGCTCGACCTCGGGCGCGCGGCGGATCTGGTCGAACAGCATCGTGGAGGTGCCCACCGTGGGCGCCTTCCGCACCCGTGAGACCCAGTATCTGCCCGTGTTGACCGGCTCGTAGCTGAGCAGCGACGCGCCGGCGTACAGCCGGCCCGAGGCGGTCGTGCGGGCGGTCATCACGTTCATGAACACCGGCTCCGACCTGCGCGGCGTGCTCACCTGGATCGGCTCGACATCGGTCGCGTCCAAGGTCACCGTGGTGTCGCCGTCGAGCTTGATCTCGGGGGCGAGCAGCAGGGCGTCCTGGATCTGCCGGTCGGGCTTGGTGAACCACCAGGGCATGTCGCCGATGGAGTAGACGCCGCCGTGGGCGAGCTTGAGCTCGGTCTCCAGCGTGCCGGGCGTGTCAGTGGTCCGCCAGTTCTCGGTGGACACGGCCATCGGCTCGCCCTCGAGGAGCGAGTCGGTGTCGCTGACCCGGACGGAGGACAGGATGCCCGGATTGATGGTCCATTCCGGCTTGCCGATGAGCCTGACGCGCACGGTGTCCATCTTGGCCCCCTTGTGCAGGGCGATGGGCGCCGTCAGCCGGGCCGTGCCCGCGGTGGCCGTTACGCGGCCCTCGTACCAGCCGGGGTCGCCGAGCGTGGGCTCGATGGTGAGGTCGGCGCTCGCCGTGCCGCCCGCGGGGACCGTCAGCGACGACGGGGTGAGCGTGGCCATCCCCGCCGGCGGCTGGGCGTCGCCGCGCTTCAGCGTCAAGGACAGGGCCAGCGTGACGGGCTCCTTGCCGGTGTTGCGGAAGGTCACCTTCCTGGCCAGCGTCTGGCCGGTGTACGGGTCGCTGAACCCCGCGTACACCGTCGCCAGGTCGGCGAAGACCTGCTGGGTGACGGCCCGCCCGATGTCGAGACGGCCCGCGCCCTGGTCGTAGGCCGCGGCGTCGCCCGGCTGCGCGGTGCCCGTCAGCGCGGTCTTGAGCTGCTCGGGCGTCCAGTCGGGGTGCTGTGCGGCGAGGATGCCCGCGGCGGCCGCCACGTGCGGCGTGGCCATCGAGGTGCCGGACGCCGCGGTGTAGTGGTCGTCGATCGGTCCGCCGCCCGGGACGCTGCTGCCGGCTCCCAGGGAGGTGCCCGCCGCGCGGGCCGCGATGATGTTCACGCCGGGCGCGGTGATCTCCGGCTTGATCGCGAAGTCGTCGCTCAGGCGCGGGCCGCGGCTGGAGAACGAAGCGATCTTGTCGGACGAGTCGACCGCGCCGACGGTGAGCGCCGAGGTAGCCGCGCCGGGGGAGGCGACGGTGTACCGGCCGGGGCCCGCGTTGCCCGCCGCGACCACGAAGAGCGTGCCGTAGGCGGCGGTCAGCTCGTTGGCCGCCTGGCTCAGCGGGTCGGTGCCGTCGGTCGGGGTGCTGCTGCCCAGGCTCATGTTGACCACCCGGGCGTGCTCGGTGGCCGCCTGCCACTGCATCGCCGCGATGATCTCGGAGTTGCTGCCGCTGCCCGTGTCGTCCAGCGCCTTGGCGATGGTCAGCCGGGCGCCGGGGGCGACGCCCTTGTACTTGCCGTTCGAGGCGGCGCCGCTGCCCGCGATGGTGGAGGCCACGTGGGTGCCGTGACCGACGCGGTCGGTGACCTCGTCGGGGTTGCCGCCGCCCGGGCTGCCCGCCGGGACGAAGTTACGGGCCGCGGTGACCCTGCCCTGCAGGTCGGGGTGCGCGCTGTCGATGCCGGTGTCGATGACGCCCACCGTGGCGCCCGTGCCGTCGTACCCGGCAGCCCAGGCCGTGGGGGCGCCGACCTGCGGGTTGCTGACGTCGTCGAGCGCCTTGACCTTGCCGTCGAGCCACACCTTGCGCACGTCGCCCGTCAGCGCCTTGGCGCTCTGCCGGCCTCCGCCGAGTGACTGCCAGAACGTGCCGGCCTGCTTCTTGTCCACCTTGATCGCGGCGCCGTCGATGCTCTCCAGCACCGTCGGCTCCGCGCCGCCCTTCAGCGACCTGGCCTTGCCCGCCAGGTCGGCGGCCTTGGTCTGGGACTGGTACTGGACGATGAGCGGGATCTGCGCGGCCTTGGCGTCGCCGTACCCGTTGGCCGCCAGGTAGTCGACGTTGAACAGCTCCTTGTCCAGCAGGCCCTTGCTGACGTAAGGCCCGGCGTCAGCGGGGATCACGTAGTAGCCGTGCTCGTCCTGCTCGGCCTGGTACGTCCGCGCCTCCCGGCCGTCGCCGGGCTCCAGGGTGACCGACGCGCGGCCCGCGCCGTCCTTCGCGTACGTGACGGTGTCCCCGGTGATCAGCGTGATCCTGACCGGCGGAGTACCGGTTACCGGCGCGTTCGCCTTGGTGGCCGTCGTCGTCGCGGCCGTCACCGTGGTCGTCGCTGTGGCCGCTTCTGGGACCGCGGCGAGCGGTACGGCGAGCACGGCCGCGAATAACGCGACCAGTCTGCGGCGCCGGGGGGTGGACAGCATGCACACACCTTTCTTCAGACAGGGGAAACGCCCGTCATCGTCGCGCGCGCGATGAGATCGTTTCCTCGCTGACCTAATCTGGGATTGAGTCAGGGCACAAGTCCGCCGAACGGGCCAAAACCCGCCAGGTGGCGGTAACCCGCCATCCCCGTCACCGGGAGAAAGGCTGTCGCCGATGCTCGAAGCGATCGGCCTGTCACCGGCCGAGAGCCGTCTGTATGCGACGCTCGTCGAGAACCCGCGCTCGTCCGCCGCCGAACTCGCCACGCACTGCGGCGTCTCCGCGCTCCTGGCGGCCCGCACGCTCGCGGCCTTCGCGCGGCGCGGACTGGCCAGCAGGCTGCCGGGCCGCCGCGCCCGTTACGTCGCCGTCGCCCCCGACATCGCCATCAGGCCGCTGCTCACCCGCCAGGAGGAGGAGCTCCACCAGGTGCGGCAGGCGATCCACGAGCTCACCACGTCGTTCCACCTGGCCTCCCGCTACGCGACGCATCCGGCCGAGCAGGTCGAGGTCGTCACGGGGACGGACAACATCATCAGCAGGGCGTACGCGCTGCAGGACAGCGCGCAGACCATGTTCCGCAACATCGACAAGCCCCCGTACGTCATGCACGGTCACGCCGACAACGTCGAGCGCGAGCGGCGGATGCTCAAGTCGGGCATCGACTACCGCAGCGTGTACGACCTCGAGTCCCTGGCGATCCCCGGCAAGATGCGGCTCATCCAGGACGCCATGGCACGCGGCGAGAAGGCCCGCGTGGTCGCCGGGGCGGCGGCCAAGATGTGGATCGCCGACGACTCGCTCGCGCTGATCCCCATTCGCAACGGGGCGTACTCCATCGACGCGGCGTTCATCCTGCACCAGTCCGCCCTGCTCGACGCGCTGATCGCGCTGTTCGAGCTGGAGTGGCGGCGGGGGTTCCCGTTACGCGCGGCAGCCCGGCCCGCCGCCGCCCCCGATGAGCCCGACGAGCTGACCAGGGATCTGCTGGTGCTGCTCGCGGGCGGCCTGACGGACGAGGCAATCGCGCGGGCGCTGGGGCTCGGGCTGCGTACGGTGCAGCGCCGCATCCACGCCGTCATGCACGACCTGAACGCCGTCACCCGCTTCCAGGCGGGGTTGGCCGCCCGGGAACGCGGCTGGATCTAGACAGATGGGAAGCCGCCCGCCTGCTGGTCAGGACTTGACCAGTTCCTTACCGACGCCCGTGCGGACCCGGATCTAGCCTTGAATGGAGGGACAAGACCATGATCATCAATATCGTGCTCGGACTGATCGTCTTGATCACCATCTGGCTGGCGGTCGCCAGCGTCAGGGTCGTCAACCAGGTCGAACGTGGCGTGGTCTTCCGCTTCGGCAAGGTCCAGCGGGAGATCCGTCAGCCAGGGCTCACCTTCCTCATCCCGGTCGTGGACCGGATGAAGAAGGTGAACGTGCAGATCATCACTATGCCGGTGCCCACGCAGGAGGGCATCACCCGCGACAACGTCTCCGTACAGGTCGACGCCGTCGCCTACTTCCGGGTCGAGGAGCCGCTGCGGGCGGCCATCGCGGTGCAGAACTATCTGTTCGCGATCGAACAGGTGGCGCAGACCTCACTGCGCTCGATCATCGGCAAGAGCGATCTGGACGACCTGCTCTCCAACCGCGAGGAGCTGAACAGGGGCCTGGCCCTGATGATCGACAGCCCCGCGCTGGGCTGGGGCATCCACATCGACCGCGTGGAGATCAAGGATGTCCATCTTCCCGACCCCATGAAGCGATCCATCGCCCGCCAGGCCGAGGCCGAACGGGAGCGCAGGGCCCGGGTGATCACCGCGGAGGGAGAGTTCCAGGCGGCGCGGAAGCTCGCCGACGCCTCGGCCATCATGACCGAGACTCCTGGCGCGCTCCAGCTGCGCCTGCTGCAGACCGTGGTGGAGGTGGCGGCGGAGAAGACGTCCACGCTGGTCATGCCGCTGCCCGTGGAGCTGCTGCGCTTCTTCGAACGTTCAGGAGGGGCCGCCCAGGCCGGTGAGCAGGCCGCCGGTCCCTCGGAGCGGAAGCCGGAGGAGCGGCCGGCCGTGACGGACTCGGGCGCGCCTGAGCTGGCCCCGCCGAAGCCGTCCTTCGAGCGTGCCGCCGCGGGGCCGGCGGTGAAGAGCGGCGTATCACGTACCACATAGACGACGGATCGTGCCTATGGGCGCTGATCGGGAACCCTCGGGCAGCACGGCCCCGGCTGCCGCGAGGTAGCTTCGGATCATGGAAAATTCCGGCACGGGCCCCGGCCCCATCACCCCCGACGGATCCCCGGTCGAGTTCTACACGCTCCTGAGCCCCGGCCGCGAGGCCGAGATCGTCGCCCAGGTGACACCGCCCGGCGGATCCGTGCTGGAGCTGGGCGCGGGCGTCGGCAGGGTGACGCACCCGCTCATCGGGCTCGGCTTCGAGGTCGTGGCCGTGGACGAGTCCGCCGAGATGCTCGCCCACGTGCGCGGGGCCACGACGGTCCTGGCGCGGGTGCAGGAGCTCCGGCTGGACCGGCGGTTCGACACGGTCACGCTGGCCTCCCAGCTCGTCAACACGGTGGACGACGCGGCCAGGCGCGAGCTGATCGCGGCCTGCGCGCGGCACGTCAGGCCCGGCGGCGCGGTGCTGATCCAGTGGATGCCCGCCGAGGCGCACGACCGGTGGCAGGTGGGCAGGGGCAGGCAGGACGGCGACATCACGATCACGATGGCGGCCGTGGACGAGGTCGCCCCCGGCCTCTTCCACGCCACGATGCGCTACACGTACGGTGACGACAAGGTGTGGACGCAGTCGTTCGCCTCCAAACGGCTCACCGACGACGACCTGTCAGCCGACCTGGCCGCCGAGGGGCTGAGGCTGGAGCGCTTCGTCACCGAGGACCGCACCTGGGTGCTGGCGGTTCCTGTCTAGATCCGGACAGCGGCGCCTCACGCCGCGGAATCAGCGGGTATGAATAGATCATGACCGCACGGTATGACGGCCAGGCCGAGTGGTACGACGAGTACATCGGGTCCAACGCCGGCGCCACCATCGCCGACCTGGGCGACCTTCTCGGCGCCGGAGAAGGGCTCTGTCTGGACCTGGGCTGCGGCACCGGCCTCTACCTCGAGGCCATCCGCGCCACCGGCCGGACCGTGGTCGGCCTGGACCGCTCCGGCGACCAGCTGCGTCTCGCCCGCAGCAGGGACGGCGCCCCCCTCCTCCAGGGCGACGCGACGGAGTTGCCCTTCGCCGGCGCCACGTTCGACGCCGTCACCGCGCTCTGGATCTCCACCGACATCGGCGACTTCGCCGGGCTGCTGAAGGAGGCGGCGCGAGTCCTGCGCCCGGGCGGGCTGCTGCTGTTCTACGGCGTGCACCCGTGCTTCAACGGCCCGCACATCGAGACCCGCGCGGACGAGGCGGTGATCATCCACCCCACGTACCGGATCAAGGGCTGGCACAAGAGCTCGCCGTGGTGGCGCAAGGGCGGGGTCCGGGACCGGGTCGGGATGAGTCATGTGCCGCTGGCCGACCTGATCAACGCCTTCATCGACGCGGGGCTGGCCATCGAGCGCGTGTACGAGCCCCAGCCCGAGCGCCGGCCGATTCCGTTCGTGCTGGCCGTACGGGCGTTCCGCCGCGACTGAAAGCAGCCGGGGCCTCAGTACGGCGTGGGGTGCCGGGGCGAGTGGCCGGCCGCCTTGAGGGTGTGCAGGACGGGCGCGGTCTCCAGGGCGCTGATCCGGTCCAGCGCGCCGAGCCGGCGGGTGAGATAGCGGTGCAGGCCGGCGGGGGTGGAGCAGAGCGCGTTGGCGAGCAGGTTGGTCTGGCCGGTCGTGGCGGCGACGACGGCGAGCTCGTGGTGGGTGGCGAGGGCGGTCGCGACCTCGTCGAGGTGCGCCGGTGCGACGGTCATCCACAGCAGGGCCTGGGTGGTGACGCCGTACGCGGCGACGTGGACCTCCACGTCGAAGAAGACCAGCTCCCGGGCGCGCAGGTCGGCCAGGCGGCGGGCCACGGTGGCCTGGGACCAGCCGGTCGCGGCGGCCAGCTCGGCGTAGCCGGCCCGGCCGTCGTGGCGCAGGGCGTCGATGAGGCCGTGGTCCGCGGCGGTGAGTGAGGTGGGGCCGGCCGCGGTGTGAGCCTGTGGGGCCAGCTGCTCTCTCTGCCGCTCGTCGAGTGCCTGGAGGCGTCCGTGCCACGCGGTCGGTCCACCCAGGTACGTGTGGAGCAGCAGCTGCGCGGAGACCGCGGTGATCCCGGACGTACGGGGGATGTCGTGCAGCAGCAGCGACCGTGACGGCCGGCTGTCGTGCGGCGCCTGGACGATCGCGAAGATCTCCGTGCCTCCGGAGGCCAGCTTGACCCAGGAGGTGTCGGGCCGCCGGGCCAGCGCGTGGGCCAGTGTCTGCGCGGCGGCGGGTGCGGCGGTGAGCCGGACCGCCCATTGCGCCTGGCCGGTGTGGTCCTGTGCGGGGAGGCCGACGACGCGCAGCCCGGCCTCGGCGCGCAGCCGCCGGTAGCGGCGCGCCACGGTCTGCGTGGACACGCCGAGCACCTCCGCGATCCGGCTGAACGGGGCCCGCCCGTCGATGTGCAGGGCATGGACCAGACCCCGGTCCAGATCATCGAGCATGGTCGCATTCTCTCGTCTGACGGGCTCCGATGGAAGAAATCCTCCAACAGAGCCCGGTGGCTGGAACGCCGGTGCCTCCCGGCCGCACGCTGCTGCCTGAAAACACGAGCCGGCAAAGGAGTCAGCGATGCTCGTACAAGAGGCAGCCGCGACCGCGGTGGCGTATCGGTGGCGGTGGCTCGCCCTGGTCGCGCTGTTGATCGCCGAGGCGATGAACCTGCTGGACGCCACGATCGTGACGGTGGCCGCACCGGTGATCCACAACGATTTCGGCGGCGCCGGATCCGATATCCAGTGGTTCAGCGCCGCCTACACGCTTCCGTTCGCCGTCCTGCTGATCCCCGGCGGGCGTCTCGGGGACCTGGCCGGTCGCAGGCGGATGTTCGCGGCGGGAGTCGCGGCCTTCGCGCTGGCATCCGTGGCGTGCGCGTGCGCCACCGGGCCGGGGATGCTGATCGGCACGCGCGCGATCCAGGGCGCCGCGGCCGCGCTGATCATTCCGCAGACCATCGGACTGATCCGGTCCATGTTCGACGGGGCCGAGCTGGCCAAGGCGATGGGCAGCATAGGGCCGGTGATGGGCCTGGCCGCCATCTGCGGGCCGGTGCTGGGGGCGGTGCTCACCCACGCCGACCTGTTCGGCGCGTCGTGGCGGGCGGCGTTCCTGGTCAACGTCCCGCTCGCCGCCGTCGTCCTGGCCGTCGTTCCGGCGCTGCGGGAGAGCAGATCGTCCCGGCCGGTACGCCTGGACCTGAGCGGCACCGCCCTGGCCATGCTCGGGACCGGCCTGGTCGTCTACCCCCTCATCCAGGGCAACACGGCCGGCTGGCCGGCCTGGAGCTGGGCCGCGCTGGGCGCCGGCGTCGTGGCCCTGGTGGCGTTCGGCCACCAGCAGCGCCGCCGTGCCGGCCGGGGCCGCAGTGCGCTGATCGAGCCGAGCCTGTTCCGCGGCCGGGCCTTTCCCGCCGCGCTGGCGACCTCCACGCTCTTCTTCGCGGCGATGAACGGCCTGACGGTGGTGATCGTCCTGCAGGTGCAGCTCGGCCTGGGCGCCGACGTCCTCGCGGCGGGCCTGACCCTGCTGCCGTGGTCGGCCGCGATGGCCGCCGGCTCCTGGGTCTGCGGCACCCGCCTGTTCCCCAGGTACGGAGCCAGGGTCATGTTCGCGGGACTGGCCGCCCTGCTGGCCGGGGTGATCTGCGCCATCGCCGCCTACCACGCCGCCCGTACCGGCTCCCACGGCTGGGGCCTGCCGGTTGCGCTGGCGCTGGGCGGGCTCGGGAACGGGCTGTTCACCGTCCCGTTCTTCACCACGGCCCTGTCGCGGGTCCGCCTTCACGAGACAGGCTCGGCAGCGGGTCTGCTCAACGCCGTGCAGCAGTTCGGCGGCACGCTCGGCACCGCTCTGCTCGGCACGGCGTTCTTGCACTTCTTCAGTCGTGCGGGCATCACGCCGGGGGTGGCGGCCCTCGACGGGGCCGAGGTGGCGTTCTGGACCGCCGCGGCCCTCATCGTCGCCACCGCCGTCACGGCGGCTCTTATGAACGTCAGGGATAGTCACTAGATTTGACTGTATTAATTGGTGACTATATGGTTGCCCGTGTTGGAGCGCGAGGCAATGGAGGTAGAGATGACCGCGGTGGAGTTGACCCGGTTCAGGGTGGCGCCGGACAAGGTCGATGAGATGTTGGCCGCCCGGCCCGGGATGGTGGCGGATTTCCGCGCTGACCGGGAGGGCTTCCTGGATGCCCGGTTGGTGCGGTTGCCCGGCGACGAATGGCTGGACGTGGTGGAGTGGCGATCCCCGGAGGACTTCGCCGCCTCGCGCGCCAAGGGCGCCAATCTTCCTGGCATCGCCGCCTTCTTCGCCACGCTCGGCGAACTCGTCAGCGACGAACTGGGCACGCTTGAGGTGTGGTGAGGGCTGACTTGGACGGTGGTTAAAGTTGAACTCCGTCCAAGTTTGTTCTATGGTCAAGGTGTGACCGAGGAACAGAAGCTGGGGCTGCGCGAGCGCAAGAAGCTGGAGACCTGGCGGTCCATCAGGGCCGCCGCGCTAAGGCTGATCAACGAGCGGGGCTACGAGGCGGTCAACGTCGACGACATCGCCGCCGCGGCCAACGTCTCGCGCAGCACCTTCTTCAACTACTTCGTCACCAAGGAAGCCACCGTGTTCGACCCCGACCCCATGGAGACGGACGCGTGGCGCAAGCTCATGAACGACCGGCCGGACGACGAGCCGCTGTGGGTCTCGCTGCAGGAGATCCAGCTGGGTTACATGTCGCTGCTGGCCGACCGCCTGGCGGTGCAGAAGCGGCTCAAGGCCGCCTCGCCGGCCCTGGCGGAGTCCAAGCGTGACTACTCCGACCGGTTCCACGCCGAGCTTGGCGAGTGGGTCGCCTCCCGTACGCCGCCCGGCGCGGAGATGCAGGCCGCCCTGCAGACCAACACCGCGCTCGCCGTGCTGAGGACCGCGTACGGCGCCTGGTCGCCCGAGGACGGATTCGAGCGGTTCATGCAGCTCGCCCGCGAATGCTTCGACCGGGCCGGCCGAGGACTGGCCCCGGACCAATCCCACTGATCATCAGAAGGACAATTCACCATGAGCAAGGTCTGGTTCATCACCGGCACCTCGCGCGGCTTCGGCCGCAGCTGGGCCATCGCCGCGCTGGAGCGCGGCGACAAGGTCGCCGCCACGGCCCGTGACACCGCGACCCTCAAGGACCTCGTCGAGAAGCACGGCGAGGCGATCCTGCCGATCGCCCTGGACGTCACCGACCGCGAGGCCGCCTTCGCCGCCGTACGGCAGGCCCACGACCACTTCGGCCGCCTGGACGTCGTCGTCAACAACGCGGGCTACGGCCACTTCGGCATGGTCGAGGAGCTCACCGAGGCCGAGGCCCGCGCCCAGCTCGAGACCAACGTGTTCGGCGCGCTGTGGGTCACCCAGGCGGCCATCCCGCTGCTGCGCGAGCAGGGTGGCGGGCACATCATGCAGGTCTCCAGCATCGGCGGCGTCGCCGCGTTCGCCGGGCTGGGCATCTACCACGCCTCCAAGTGGGCGCTGGAGGCCTTCTCCGAATCGCTCGCCCAGGAGGTCGCCCCCGCCGGGATCAAGGTGACCATCATCGAGCCGGGCGGGTACGCCACCGACTGGGCCGGCGACTCGGCCGTCCGCTCCGAGCCCAACCCCGTCTACGAGCCCATCCGCGAGGCCAGGGCCAGGGCGCGCGCCGGCATGACCGCGCCGGGGCCGGATGTCACCGTCCCGGCCGTGCTCGCCGCCGCCGACGCCGCCGAGCCGCCGCTGCGCCTGCTGCTGTCGGGCACCGCCTTCGACATCGCCAAGGGCGTGTACGCCCAGCGGCTGCAGACCTGGGCCGACTGGGAGGACACCTCCCGCGCCGCCGGCTGACCGCCGTCATGCTGGTGCCGACCGGCCCCGAGCAGGGCCGTGCGGCATCACGAGGGGGAGCGCAGATCCGCCATGAGGTCGTCGGCGGACGGCGTGGCGGGCGAGGCGAGCCGGTGCTCGATGACCTCGGCGAGGTTGGCGTCCATATCGGGCCCGTAGAACTCCTCGGCGAGGCCGAGGTGGCGTCGCATCGCCTCGCGCGCCCCGTCGGGGTCGCGGTCGAGGATGTGCTCCAGGATCACGGTGTGCAGGGGCTCGCCGGCCTCCCGCACCTCGCGGTCGCTGAGGCTGCGCAGCATCAGCCCGTACGTGAGGTCTTGGATCGAGGTGAACATCATGTGGATGACCGGGTTGCCCGAGGCCCTGGCGATGGTCTCGTGGAAGGTGAGGTCCACCCGCGCCCTGGCGTGCACGTCGCCCGACAGGGCGAAGAGCTGGTGGACGCGGAGCAGATCGGTGCGGTCCCGCTTGGTGGCGTTGACGGCGGCCAGGCCCGCGGCCTCGGTCTCCAGCATGACGCGCGCCCGCATGAGCTGTCGGGCGGTCACACCGGCGGCGCGGGCCGCGAGGTACATCGGCCGCATCAAATTCTCCGCCGTGTAGCGGCGCACGAAGCTGCCGCGCTGCGGCGAGACCTCGATCAGCCCCCGCTCCTGCAGAGCCCGGAGCACCTCCCTGATGACCGGGCGGCTGACCGCGAACTCGGTCGCCAGGTCGCGCTCGGATGGCAGCCGCACGCCGGCGGCCCAGTGGCCCATCAGGATCCGGTTCTCCAGGACGGCGATCAACGCTCCCGGCGTGGTCTTACCAGTCTCCGCGGTCATGCTCTCGGGTGACGGTCTCTTCCCGGCATCGGCGGTCATGCTCTCGGGCGACGGCTTCTTCCCGCCATCAGCGGTCATGCCGACCACGGTAGCGGCTCGTCGCCGGTGACGAGCCCGGTGCCGTGCCAGCACGCCCGCCCGTCCGGCCCGAAGAGATGGAGATCGGTGAGCGGCACGTGGAAGGTCGCGTGCTCCCCGTCCCGCGGCCCGGTCCGCGGCGGGACGCGGGCGACGAGCGCCCGTCCGCTGCGGTCGCGGAGATGGAGTATGCGCTCGTTGCCGAGATTCTCCCCGTACGACACCGTCGCCTCGAGCTCGAAGGACGGCGATGCGGCGTCGGCACGCACACGTACAGACTCGGGCCTGAAGCCGATCCGCACCGACTCGGGCAGGTCGTCCGGCAACACCTCGCGCGGCAGCAGCCAGCGCACGTCGCCGCTGGACAGCTCGAACCGGTCCGCGTCCGCACGCGCGGTGGCGTCGAGCAGGTTCATCCGCGGGCTGCCGAGGAACGTGGCGACGAACTCGTCGGCCGGCTGCTCGTAGATCTCGGCCGGGGTGCCGATCTGCGCGAACTCACCCTCATTGAGCACCGCGACCCGGTGACCCATGGTCATGGCCTCGACCTGGTCATGGGTCACGTACAGGACGGTCCCCTCGGTGCGGCGGTGGAACTCGATCAGCTCGGCACGCATCTGCACGCGCAGCGCCGCGTCCAGGTTGGACAGCGGCTCGTCCATGAGGTACGCGGCCGGCTCCCGGATCATGGCCCGGCCCAGCGCGACCCGCTGGCGCTGGCCGCCGGAGAGCTGTCCCGGCTTCTTCCTGAGCTGGTCGGCGAGCCCGAGCGCGCGGCTGGTGTCGGCGATCCGCTGCCGGATGACGTCCTTCGGCACGCGGTGGGCGCGAAGCCCGAACGCCAGGTTGCCCTCGACGCTGAGGTGCGGGTAGAGGGCGTAGTCCTGGAACACCATGCCGATTCCGCGGTCGCCCGGGTGGGCGTGGGTGACGTCACGGCCGCCGACCGTCACCCGCCCGGCGCTGACCGGCTCGATCCCGGCGACGATGCGCATCAGCGTGGACTTCCCGCACCCGGACGGGCCGACGATCACCAGGAACTCCCCGTCGCGCACGTGCAGGTCGATGTCGGTGAACAGCACCTGGCTGCCGTAACGCTTGGTGACCCGCTCGATGCGGATGCCGTCGGTCATCGCTTGATTCCTCCGAGGGTGAGGCCCGAGACGTAGTAGCGCTGCAGCAGAGCGAACAGGGCCAGCGGCGGCAGGATCGACAGCAGCGCGGCCGCGGTCTGCAGGTGGTAGACGATCCCGTGCTCGCCCTCGAACGACGACAGCGCGAGCGGCAACGTCCACAGCTCCTGCTCGCTGGCGGCGATCAGCGGCCAGATCAGGTTGTCCCACTGCGCCAGGAACTGCAGCAGCAGCACGGTGAGCAGGGCGGGGCGCAGCAGCGGGACCGCGATGAGGAAGAAGATGCGCAGCTCGCCCGCGCCGTCCACGCGCGCGGCGTGCAGCATCTGCGCCGGGATGCCCAGCGCGAACTGGCGGACCAGGAAGACACCGAGCGCGCTGGCCAGGAACGGCGCGATGAGGCCCTGATAGCTGTTGAGCCAGCCGATCTCGCTGAGCGCCACGAACACCGGGATCATGACGACCGCCGGGGTGAGGGACAGCGCGATGACCACCAGGTTGAGCAGGGCTGCCCTGCCGAGGAAGCGCAGCCGGGCCAGCGCGTACCCGGCGGCGGCCGAGATCGCCACGTCGAGCACCGAGACCGCGGAGGCGATCAGGATGCTGTTCAGCAGGTAGCGCGGGAACCGGCCGTCGGTCATGATCTGGCCGATGTTGTCGAACAGCGCGAACCCGTGGAGACGCAGCCCGGACAGGTCGCTGTCGTCCGGCGCCGACGCGAGCACGATCATGGAGTAGAGCGGCAGCAACATCAGCGCCACGAAGCCGATGAGGGCCACGGTGGTGAGCGCGCGGCTGATTCTCATTCCTCGTCACTCCTGATCAGCTTGAACTGGGTGAAGGCGAAGACCAGCAGCGCCACCAGCAGGACGATCGCGATCGCCGACGCGTAGCCGAACCGGGAGTAGGAGAACGCGTTGTTGTACAGGTAGAGGGGCAGCACCTGGGTGGCGTTGACCGGCCCGCCCTTGGTCAGCAGGTAGGCGGGGACGAAGGACTGCATGGCCCCGGTGACGGCCACCACGATCACGAAGGTGAACGTGCGGCGCAGCAGCGGCACGGTGACGAGGAAGAACGTACGCAGCGCGCGGGCGCCGTCGATGGCCGCGGCCTCGAACACGTTCGCCGGCAGAGCCTGCAGCCCGGCCACGAAGATGATCACGTAGAGGCCGACGTACTTCCAGATGACCATCACGAGCAGCGCCCAGATGGCGTAGCCGGAGTCGGTGAGCCACGGGTGGGCCCCGGCCAGGGTGTCGGCGAGACCGCCGGTCGAGTAGATGACCTGCCACAGCACCGTGGCGCCGACCAGCGGCATCACCGCGGGGATGAAGACGAGGGCGCGCAGCCAGGCGCGGAGCCGCCCTGGCTTGGCCAGCGGCACGGCCACGACCAGGGCGATCATGATCGTCGGGCCCACGGCGAAGACCGTGTAGAGCAGGGTCACCCGCACGCTGGCCCAGAACTCGTCGTTCGCCCACATCTGGCGGTAGTTCTCCATGCCCACCCACTGCGGGGTGCCCGACAGGTCGTACGAGGTGAAGCTCAGGTAGAGCGCGGCCAGCGCGGGCAGCGCCCAGAACAGGACGAAGTACACGATCGCCGGGGCGGCGAGGCCCGCGCCCGCGCGGGCCTCGCTCCCGGCCATGGTGCGGGCCCCAGTGCGAGTCATTTGAGTATCCGCCCCACGGCGGCGTCGAAGGCGGCCGCGGCGTCCCTGGCCGGCCGCTGCTTGTGGATCACGGACTCGAGCGCGTCGAGCAGCGCCTTGATCGTCTCGGTCCACTGCGGCAGCACCGGGCCGAAGTCGGTGTACGCGAGCTGCTCCTCCAGCTGCTGGCTGGCCTGGTCACGGGCGCTGGGCAGCTTCTGCCAGCCGGCCGTCGGTGTGACCAGGCCGGTGGTGGCGAGCTGCTGATCGACGTTGGCGGAGCTGGACAACCAGTTGACGAAATGCCAAGCCGTGTACGGATTTTTCGCCTTTTTGGCGACCATCCATCCCCACGAGTAGCCGGAGGCCACCTTCTCCTTGCCCGCCCAGGAGGGCACCACGGCGCTGTCGAAGGTCTCGCCCAGCTTGGCCTTGGGATTGAGCTCCGGGATGAGGCTGGAGGTGAACCGGCCGGACACCAGCATGGCCGAGGTGCCCTTGGCGAACAGGCCGAACGCGCCGACCGGGTCGCTCAGCCTCGGGTTGCCCTGGCGGCCGTAGTACTCCAGGGCCTGGATGCCCTCCGGGGTGTTCAGGCCGCCACGTCCCGAGGTCTCGTCGACGATCCGCCCGCCCAGGCCGTTGATCAGCGGGATGAAGTTCAGCATCGCCCAGATGTTGTCGGCGAGCTGCCACTGGAGGCCGACCTGGGAGCCCGTGGTGAGCTTGCGGCCGTACTCCTCGACCTCCTCCCAGGTGGCCGGGGGCTTGTCGGGGTCGAGCCCGGCCTGTTCGAAGCGGTCGCGGCGGTACCACAGGTGGACCGAGTTGAAGTCGATCGGAACTCCGTAGACCTGGTCCTTGTAGGTCAGGGCGGCGAAGGCGTTGGTGTCGAACCTGCTCTTGAGCTCGTCGAGGGAGCCCGCCCCGAACTCCGCCGGCGGCAGCGGCGCGACCTGTCCCTTCGAGGCCCGCTCCGCGAGGGTCCAGGCGCCGACCTTGATGAGGTCTGGCGGCGAGCCCGTGGTGAACGCGGTGGAGAGCTTGGTGTCGAGGTTGGCGATCGGGACGTACAGCGGTTTGATCGTCACCTTCGGGAACTGGCGCTGATACTCGGCGATCTTGGCGTTGAAATACTTGTCGTTCGCCTCCTCATGGTGCATCCAGGCGATGACCGGGCCCTGCGGCCCGGCCTCCTTGGAGCCGACCGGCTCGCCGCCCGATCCGCAGGCGGCCAGCGGGCTCGCCAGCCCCAGCAGGGCGGCGCCGCGCAGAAGGTCTCGGCGGGGGATTGCAGTCATGTGTCCGGTTCCTCTCAGGAGACGGGCGCGAACTCGGTTACCCCCGCGTGGATGGCGTCGGTCATGCGGCGGTGCCAGGCGATGTCGCGCCACATGCCGGTGAACTGGGGGCCGCAGAAGTTGCTGGTGGCCAGCGCCTCCCAGCGGCCGGTGGCGAGCGCGGCGCGTACCCCGATCTCGCACAGCTCCTTGACCCAGCCCCAGTCGCGGCCGGGGCCGTCCTTGTAGTTGACGATCCCCCAGCACTCGGTGGTCACCAGCGGCTTGCCGGCCGATCGCGACCACTCGGCGACCTTCCCGATGTGCTCCGTCAGGACGGCGGACCACTGCTCGGGCTCCGCCCGGTACAGGCGCTCGGCCGGGCCTGACAGCGGCTCGTAGGCGCGCGGGTCGAACTGCGAGTGGTGCAGGTCGTAGCCGATCCGGGCGTAGAAGTCGGTGGTGGCTTGGGGGGTCATCCACACGTGCGGCTCGAGCAGATCCAGCTCGGACAGGTCCTCGCCGTCGGCTCCGGTGGTCTCGGTGCAGACGGACAGCGTGTAGCGGTACTGAGGATGGGCCGCCCGCAGGGTGCCGATGGCCTCGCGGGTCCAGCTCCGCACGACCTCGTGGCCGCGCGAGAGCGTCTCGGCGTCCGGGTCGTTGCCGTACAGGAACGGCGCCCACATGGCGAGCGGCCACTCGTTCACCAGGTCGACGAAGTAGATCGAGTCGCCGAGGCCGGCTCGCTCGATCGCCGAGAGCGTGACGTCCCAGATGCGGGCCAGGTCGGCCGCGGTCCGGATCCGCGAGCGGGTGTCGAGCTCGTCCTTCCTGAACCAGGAGGACAGCGCCACCCGCAGTCCCCGGGCCGCACACGCCTGGATGAACTCCAGCAGCTCGGGCAGCACGCGTACGGAGACCGGCTCGGTGGCCCCCCACGCCTCGAAGTGCCATACGGGCAGCAGTCGCCACGTCCGTTCCGGGCCGGCCGCGACCAGATGGGGGAAGGCGTCGATGCGCACCGCGTCGTAGCCCCGCTCGACCAGCTCGCCGAGCGCGCGGTCCCAGTCCTGGTAGCCGGCGCCGTCCCAGCGCCGCTCCAGCCAGGAGAAGTCCCACATGGTGATCGCTAAGGGGCTGTGGGTCAACGTCATAGTCTCAACATCCGTCCCGACGTTGGTCTTACCAGATTGCCCGAGCTTCCCTGGTGAATATGTCCTTGTCAAGGTCTTGTAGGTTGCTGGTCTGACCAGATATGGTCCTCGAATCATGAGCATCCGAGCCGCCGGCCTGGAAACCATCCGATGCCCGATTCAGCCCAACGTGCTCCTGGTACGGCTGCACACCGAGGACGGCCGGACCGGCCTCGGTGAGTCGTTCTTCGGGGCCGAGGCGGTCGAGGCGTACCTGCACGAGACCGTCGCGCCGCAGCTGGTGGGCGCGCCGCTGCCCAGCCCGGAGCGGCTGCGCCGGCTGCTCACCGGGCACGTGGGCTTCCAGGGCAGCGGCGTGGAGACCCGCGGCAACGGGGCGATCGACATGGCGGTGTGGGACCTGCTCGGCAAGGCCGCGGGCCAGCCGGTGGCCACCCTGCTCGGCGGGCCCTACCAGGACAGCCTGCCGGTCTACAACACCTGCGCGGGGCCCTCGTACGTCAAGAACGAGCCGCGCCAGGCCGTGTCCAACTGGGGTCTGGCGGAGACGTCGGGGTACGAGGACCTGCGCGGCTTCCTCGAACGGCCGGGCGAACTGGCCAAGGACCTGTGGGACGAGGGGCTGCGCGCCATGAAGGTGTGGCCGTTCGACGAAGCGGCCGAGCGCACCGGCGGCATGCGGCTGGAGCGGGACGACTTACGTGCCGGCCTGCGAGTGCTCGACGAGATCAAGAACGCCGTCCCCGAGATGGACGTCATGGTCGAGCTGCACGGGCTCTGGAGCCTGCACGCCGCGCTCGGCCTGGTCGGAGAGCTCGAGCGCTTCGCCCCCTACTGGGTCGAGGACCCGTTGCGGTCCGACAGCCACACCTCCTTCGCCACGCTGCAGTCCGCGACATCCGTGCCGCTCGCCACCGGCGAGACGCTGACCGGGCAGCGCTCGTTCCGCGCGCTGCTGGAGCGCTCGGCGATCCGCGTCGCGATCGTCGACATCGGCTGGACGGGCGGGCTGACCGAGGCCCGCAAGATCGCCGCACTCGCCGACTCGTACGACCTGCCGTTCGCGCCGCACGACTGCACCGGGCCCGTCTCGTTCGCGGCCTGCGTCCACCTCGCCCTGAGCCAGCCCAACGCGCTGGTGCAAGAGAGCGTGCGCGCGTTCCGCCACACGTGGTACGAGGAGCTGGCGACCGGCCTGCCGCCGGTGGAGAACGGCCGGGTGAGCCTGAACGGGCGGCCGGGGCTGGGCGTCGAGCTCGCCGAGGGCCTCACCGGGCGTCCAGGCGTGACGACGCGGCTGACCGGGACGCGGGCATGAAGGCACTGCGCTGGTACGGGCGCGGCGACGTCCGGCTGGACGACGTCGAGGTGCCCAGGCCCGGCCCCGGCGAGGTGCTGATCGCGGTCACGCTCTGCGGCATCTGCGGCAGCGACGTGGAGGAGTACCACTCGGGCCCGATCGTGGTGCCCGTGTCGCCGCACCCGCTGACCGGCCGGGCGGCGCCGCTCACCCTCGGGCACGAGATCGTCGGCGTGGTGGTGGACCCCGGCGCGGGCGTCACCCTCGCATCCGGCACCCCGGTCGTGCCCGACGTCGTGCTGGGCTGCGGCCGGTGCTGGTGGTGCGCTCGAGGGGAGTACCCGCTGTGCGAGCGCGGGGCGGCGCTCGGGCTGCAGGACGACGGCGGGCTGGCGGAGTACCTGGTGGCGCCGGCCGATCGCTGCGTTCCCCTGCCCGGCGGCCTCCCCGCCGAGGTCGCCGTCTTCGCCGAGCCCGCGGCGGTCGCCGTACGCGCGCTCGACAAGGCCGGTGACGTGTCCGGCGCCGTGGTCGCGGTCGTGGGGGCCGGCACGATCGGGCTGCTGGTCGCCCAGGTGGCCAGGTGCCGCGGCGCGGCGGCGATCGTCGCGGTCGACCCGGATCCGGGCCGCCGAGCGCTGGCCGGCTCATGCGGGCTCGTCGCCGCTTCTCCCGGCGACGCCGCGGACGCCGCCGTGCGCGAGCTGACCGGCGGGCGTGGCGCCGACGTCGTCGTGGAGAGCGCGGGGACGGCCTCCGCTGTCACGGGCGCGGTGTCGCTCTGCCGGCGCGGCGGCACCACCGTCCTGCTCGGCGTGACGCCGGAACCGGCCGCCCTTCCCGCGCTGGACGTGGTGCTGGGGGAGAAGCGCGTCCTCGGGTCGGCCTCGCACCGGTGGGACACCGACGTGCGCGGGGCGGTCGCCCTGCTGCACGGCGGGCACGTCCGCGTGGATCAGCTGCCGGTGCAGACGGTCCCGCTGGCGGAAGCCGTACGGCGTGGGCTGGCCGACCCGCCGCGGGACCTGCTGAAGACCATCGTCGAGGTGGCGGGCGTGCGCGACTGACGGGACCGCCCCGCCCGCCTCTAGTGCTCGATGCTGGCGTTGAAGTGCGCCAGGCCTTCGGCGAAAGAGGCCAGCTCCTCCGGGGACCAGTCCTTCAGGACCGTGGCCAGGCCGTTGAGCCGGTACTCGCGTTCCCCGGCGACCCGGCGCAGGCCCTCGTCGGTGATGCGGAGCTTGCGTGCCATCCCGCCCTCGGGGTCGGGGATGCGCTCGGCCAGGCCCTCGCGGAGCAGGACGGCGGTCTGCCGGTTGACGGTGGAGGTGTCGAGGCTGAAGGCCTGCGCGAGCTGGCCGATCGACATCGGTCCCTCGGCCTCGAGCCGGCTGAGCAGGATGTAGCTGCTGCCGCGCTCGAGCCGCCGTTCCTGGACAGGCGCGGCCGTCGCCGCCAGCTCCTTGTAGCGGCCGATGAGCATGAGCTCGCGCTCGATGTGAACGATCTCCTCGCGCACGAGTCCCACCCCACCGCTTCTCGAAGATCCCTCTATATAGGGAACTGTAGGATACACACCGTATGCATCGTGCATATCCACGCGAGATTCGGAGAACTCATGAGTTCGACGTCCGCCGCCCAGCGCAGCGGAGCGATCATCAGTGTGCTGGCCGCGGCGGGCATCACGGTCTCGCTGATGCAGACCCTGATCGTCCCGCTCATCGCCACCCTGCCGACGCTGCTGCACACCACCCCCGCCGACGCCTTCTGGGCCATCACCGCGACCCTGCTGGCCGGCGCGGTGGCGATGCCCGTCTCGGGACGGCTCGGTGACCTGTACGGCAAGCGCCGCGTCATGATGGTCAGCGCGCTCCTGCTGGCCGCCGGCTCCCTGGTGTGCGCGCCCGCCAACTCGCTGGCCCCCATGGTGATCGGCCGTACGCTGCAGGGGCTCGGCATGGGCGTGATCCCGCTGGGCATCGCCATCATGCGTGACGTGCTGCCGCCGGAGCGGCTCGGCTCGGCCATCGGGCTGATGAGCTCCTCGCTCGGTGTGGGCGGCGCGCTCGGCCTGCCCGCCGCCGCGCTCGTCGCCCAGTACGTCAGCTGGCACGCGCTGTTCTGGGCCGCGGCCGGGCTCGGCCTGCTGATGAGCGTCCTGATCCTGCTGATCGTGCCGGAGTCGCCGGTCAAGTCGCCGGGACGCTTCGACTTCGTCGGGGCGGCGGGGCTGGCGGCCGGCCTGGTCCTGCTCCTGCTGCCGATCTCCAAGGGCAGCGACTGGGGCTGGACGAGCGGCACCACGCTCGGGATGTTCGCCGCCGCGGCGGTGATCCTGCTGCTGTGGGGATGGTGGGAGCTGCGCAGGCCCGCGCCGCTGATCGACCTGCGCACCAGCGTGCGCCGCCAGGTGCTGATGACCAACCTGGCCTCGATCGTCATCGGCTTCGCCATGTACGCGATGTCGCTGATCACGCCCCAGCTGCTGCAGCTGCCCGCGGCCACCGGCTACGGCCTGGGACGTTCGATGGTCGAGGCCGGCCTGTGGATGGCGCCGTCCGGGCTCATGATGATGGCGATCTCGCCCGTGGCGGCGCGCCTGTCCGCGGCGCGGGGACCCAAGACGTCCCTGCTGCTCGGCACCGTCATCATCGCCGCCGGCTACCTCATGGCACTCGGACTCATGGACCACGCGTGGGGAGTCCTGGTCTTCTCCGCGGTGGTCGCCGCGGGGATCGGCTTCGCGTACGCGGCCATGCCGTCCATCATCATGAGCGCCGTGCCGCTCACCGAGACGGCCGCCGCCAACGGGCTCAACAGCCTGATGCGCTCGATCGGCACGTCCTGCGCCAGCGCCGTGCTCGGGGCGGTGCTGGCCAACCTGACGATCAAGTTCGGTCCCGCGACGCTGCCGTCCGAGGCCGGCTTCCGCGCCGGCTTCATCATCGGCGGCGGCGTGGCCCTGGTGGCGGCACTCATCGTCCTGGCCATCCCGGGCCGGCGCACCGCCGCCCACCCGGCGCCCCCCGACCGGCCCGCCGACGCCGACCGCGAGGTCCGCGCACACTAGCGCATCCCGGCCCGCCCCACTCAGCCCGCACGCACTAGCGCGCACCGGCCCGCCTCCTCCCAGCCCAGAGGCGGCCGGTCCCCTTCCCGGCGCTCCCGGACGGAGTCAGGAAGTCCTGGAGCTCGCGGTGCCGGAACTGGTACGTGGCGCCGGAGACGCGCAGCAGCCGTGCCTCGCAGGCCCAGTCGAGAAAGTCCCACAGCCGCAACGGAAGCAGACCGCGCATGGCCGCGACGACCAGCCCGATCATGGTGCGGGTCCAGGCGATCGCGCCGAAGGCCAGGCCGAAGGTCACGCCGCCGACGATCGCGCACGCCAGTGACTCGACGATGTCCTGGTTCATGACGAACACCAGAAACGCGGCCACACCGCCGGTGAGGCCGAACGCCAGCCCGATCGTCAGGTTGCGGTGAAGGGCTTCCCGCGGGTGGGCGAGCTCCGCGTCCTTGCTCCAGCCGCCAGTGGTGATCTTGAACAGCACCCCGAGCGTGAAGGCCAGCACGAAGGCCCCGGTGACGCCCGCGGCCAGCGGCACCGGGCCGGCGTGGGACAGCCGCAGCGGCGCCAGCCCGGTGAGCGCGCCGCACAGTCCGAAGCCCACCAGGGTGACGAGTTCGGTGCGGACCACCTCGGACACGGTCATGCGCTCGGCCCCGCGCCGACCGGCGGCGGTCAGCCCGATGACCGCTCCGAGCGCCAGCCCACCGGTTCCCCCCGCGGCGACGGCGAAGACGGGACCGAAGATGCGTTCTCCGGTCAGTACCAGCCCGGCCAGGCCACCGAGCACTCCGACGGGGAGGCCCGCCAGGGCGCCGAGCAGACCGCCGGTGATGCGCCGCCCGCGAGGGACATCGGCCCGCCCACCGGCTGCGGCCGGCCACGGCGACAGCGACAGGCCGGTTGCGACGGCCACCCAGCCCGCCATGAGGGCCAAGGTGAGCAGCTGTTCCGGGTCGAGTCCGGCACGCAGGTCGCCAGGGCTGTCGACCGCCGAGCCCGTCCAGAAGGCCAGCATGGCGATGACCGCGAAGATCACACTGCACAGGCAGTGCAACGCCTGGACCCGGCGCCGGCCGCCGATCGGCCACAGCAGGTGGGGGACGATGTCGATCGCCGTCAGACCGGGCGGCGGCCGGTCCTCCTCGGCGGTGCGGGTGGCCTGCCAGCGCAGGTGGTCCGCGAGGTGCACGAGCCACGATCGCACCTGACGGGACCGGTACGGAGTGCCCAGGGCGGCGCGGGGTGTGAGGCCGGTCGCCGCCGGGACGTACGCCTCCAGCAACCTTCGGCCGATCGACACCGCTCCCTCACGCGGGTCGGTGCGCGGATCCACCCGGAGCAGCTCGACGGGATCGGCACCGGCCTCCACGGCGGTGACGGTCAGCAGCAGTCGCCAGGGTGTGGCGAGAGCGGTGTGAACGGCCTTCCCCGCCGGTCCGGACAGTGCCGCATGGATGTCGTCGCGGTGCTTTTCGCAAAGATGGCCGTCCGGCCAGCGGGCGTGCAGGTACGTGCTGATCTGTTCGGTGGTCAGGCTGTGGAGATGGATCCGGGCGGCGTTGTCGAGCTCGACCCCGGCCGCGCGCAGCTCGGCGTGACGATCGGCTCGACAGGTCACGACGACCGCCCCCGGCCGTCGCCCGGACAGGTCGCTGTACCGGTTGAGCTCGGTCAGCAGTCCGATCGCCCGGCGGGGTGAGCCCATCGACGGCTCGGGGTCCAGTTCGTCCAGTCCGTCCACCACCGGCAGTACCCGGCGATCACGTACCAGCCGCAGGGCGTCCTCGAGCGCGAGCCCGAAGTCCTGCACCAGCTGCTCGGCCAGCCATGGTTCGAACGGCCTTCCCAAGGTCCATCGGGCCGCGTTCAGGCGCACCGGCACCATCCGCGGGTGACCGGGCCGTCCGTCGGCGGCCACGAAGGGCTCCAGGAGTTGCAGCACCAGTTCGATGGCGAGCACCGTCTTGCCCGATCCCGATGCGCCCACGACGAGCAGGCGCTGCGGGCGCAGGCCGGTGAAGAGCCGGCCGATCGAGTGCAGATCGTCCGCCAACTCGCCGGGTACGTCGTCGCGACGGATCGAGTCGGCGTACAGCCCGAAGGAGACGGGCGCGATGTTGTAGCCGCTCAGCAGCCCTTTCCGCGCCCTGTCCTCTTCCCGGACCACTCGCCGTGACAGCAGCTCGAGTGCGTGATCTTCTCGAGGCTCCGGCGGCATGGCCGGGGACGTCCGCTCCTCGGCGCCGGAAGGGGGTGGAGCGACCGGTTCGGCCAGGGCCGTCCGTGCGGCTCGCCAGCGTTCGAGCTCTTCGGGAATCAGTTCGTCCGGAACGTCGCAGGAGCGTAGGCAGGCGGTGACGAAGGCTCTCACGAAATCCCACCGCGGCAGCCTGTCAGTCTGCCGCAGAACGTGCGAGGTCGTGCTCTTCGGCAGCGCGTCGACCATGGCCCCGTCCGGGGTCACCGTCTGGCCGCCGAGAGAGCGCAGCCTGCTCAGAGACGGCTGCCCCGCCCACTGCCTGAGCTGGACCAGCGACCGGACGAAGTCCGCCACGCTGCCGGCCTGGGCGGGATCGGGCTGAGAGGGACGGTCCGCGATCACCGGCGCCCGGTCCTCACCAGCGACCACTCGAACCTCGCCCTGCCGCGGTGCGGCCACCGGCCGTCCAGGAACATCCCCTCCAATGTCTGGACATGGCGTGACTCCATCAGGAAGTTGCGTGCCTCGTCGGCCTCGACCAGCTCCCGGCCGACCGCGATCGGAACGAACCCGTGCCGGGGGATGTAGACCCACCGGCCGCGATCCCAGTCATAGGGATCGAACCAGCGGTGGCGGACCGTGCCGGAGATCCGCACCTCCGGCCCGTCCCGGGTCAGGACGAACGAGCCCTGCGAGCGCAGCAGGCTCACCCTGCTGACGTAGAACAGCTCCGTACCGATGAACGCGTTGATCCGCGCGTCCCAGTGGTCGTGCAGCCACGTGGACGCGCCGTCGCGCAGCCGCCCCGCCTCCCGGGCGAGCTGCCGTTCGAAGCGGCGCTGGTTCTTGCGCTCGGCCTTCTTGATCACTTTGAACGAGCGCAGCCAGCGCAGGGACATCGTCCTGGAGGCGCCCGCGCCGTCCATGAAGTGTTCCAGGAAGTCGGACGCGAGCGGGTGGAACTGCCGGCCGCCGTCGATGATCGAACGGAACAGCGCGGCCAGTTCCGGGACGGGCCTGCCTGTCCGTCGCCGGAAACCTCGAAGGAACATGCTCGCTCTCTCCGCGGTGGGAGCCAGGGTCACGGACACGTCTCGCGGTATTTCTCCTGTGGTACCAGATTCTCCCACTCCTCCCGGGTGAGGGAGCGGCCCGCATTGGCGCACGCCGCGGCCACCAGGTCGGGGGGCGTGCGGACGTTCCACAGCCGCGCCGTCCTGTCGTCCGACACCGTGGCGACGGTCGTGCCGTCCCGGCTGTAGGAGAGCGCGGTCACGCCCTTGGTGTGGCCGACCATCGGGGAGCCGAGCCGCCGGTACGTCCGCAGGTCCCACAGCTGCACGTCGCCGTTGGACATGCCGGTGACGAGGATCTCGCCGTCCGGGCTGAACGCGAGCGTGTTCGCCGAGCCGTCCTCGGTGATCAGGCCGACGCCGACCGCGCGGCGGCGCGGCACGTCCCACAGCCGGATGCTGTAGTCGGAGGCCGTGAACGCCAGCCTCTGACCGTTGGGGCTGAACGCCATGGCGTTGACGAACCCGCCCTGGGCCGCGTACGACGGGCCCGGGATCTCGCGGCGGGTGGCCACGTCGAAGAGCCGTACCCGGTTGTCGAAGCCCGCGCTCGCCACAGTGGCCCCGTCGGGGCTGATCGCCATCGCCGTGATGAGGTCGGTGTGGTCGGGGACGGTGATGCGCGGCCCGGTCTCACTGCGGCGCGCGAAATCCCAGAACACGATGGACTTGTCCTTCTGGGCGGCGGCGAACCTGCCGTCGGCGCTGATCACGGCGGCCGAGAGCGTCCTTTCATGGACGATCTCGCGGCGGCTCGCGACATCCCAGAGCCGCAGGCCGTCGGCGCCTTCCGACAGGAGCGTCCGCCCGTCGGGGGCGAAGCTGAGCCGGTACACCGCACGGCGAGGGCCCCCGGGGTTCAGCGGAGGGCCGAGGGGACGCTGGGTGGCCACGTCCCAGAGCTGGATCGCCGGGTTCTTGTCGTCGGGCATGCCGGCGGCCAGGACCCGTCCGTCAGGACTCAGCGCGACGGCGCCCAGCGCGGGCATGGCGGTCCCGAGTTGCAGGTGGGTCCGGGCGTCGGCCAGCCGTGCCACGCCGTCGCCGCCGGCGGCGGCGATCAGCTTCCCGTCCGGGCTGAACGCCACGCTGCCGACGCTGCTGTAGTTGTCGGCGAGCAGGAGCAACTGCTGTCGGCTGGCCGTGTCCCACAGGACGGTACGGCCGCTGTCCCCGCCGGTGACGATCCGGGTGCCGTCCGGGCTGAAGGCGATCGACTCGTAACCGGCGGTGCGGTCCTTGAGCATCCCGATCTGCTGGTGCGTGGCCGTGCTCCACAGGCGCCCCGTCCGGTCATAGCCCAGGGTCGCGAGCAGGGTGCCGTCCGGGCTGAGGGCGACCGCGTCGACGCCCTGGCGGTGTCCGGCGAAGGGAGCGCCGAGCTGGCGGGAGGTGGCGGTGTCCCAGAGACGGGCGGTCTTGTCCTTGCCCCCGGCGGCCAGGATCTTCCCGTCCCGGCTGTAGGCCACCCCGTGGATGATGCTCGACAGGTCGGGCCCGTCGTCGGGGCGGCCCATGGGCGCGCCGTGCGGACGGTGCGTGGCCACGTCCCACTGCTGGACGACGCCCCTGAAGTCGCCGGTCACGAAGGTCTTCCCGTCCGGGTTGTACGCGATCGCCGACACGACCTCGGTGTGCTCCAGCGGGGGGCCCGGCTCGCGATGGGTGGCCACCTCGTAGAACCGGACGGTGCTGCCACACGCCGTGGCCAGCGTACGGCCGTCGGGACTGAGGGCCAGCTTGATGCCCGAGCACTCGAACTTCCGGCGGCTGATCGGGGCGCCGAGCTGCCGACGCGACGCCGCGTCCCAGAACCGTACGGTGCCGTCGTCGCTCCCTGTCACGATGGTCGAACCGTCGGGGGTGAACGCCAGCGCCGTCAGGGGCTTCGAGTCCGCGCTGAAGTTCCCCCGGGCGGTGCGGGTCGCCGCGGACAGCACGCGGTTGCGGGCCTCGTCGGTCTCGGCGATCCGCCAGGCCGCCACGGCGAGCATCGAGGCGAGGGGGGCGTCGCCGGTGACCTCGCTCTGCGCCGCGAGCTGGCGGGAGCTCGCCTTCCTGCGCTGCCAGTCGGCGTCGTTCGCGGCCTTGACGGCGACGCCTGCCGCGATGAGGGCGAGCACCGACAGCACCGCGAGGCCGGCCATGACGAGACGGCGGCGGCGGCCCGCTCGCCGCGTCTCCCGTATGGAGGCCGCGAGAAAGCGCTCCACGGTGGGGCCGGACGGCGGAAAGCTGTCGGGGTCGCGCTCCCAGCGGGGCCGGTTGTCGTCCACGGCCAGCAGCCGGGCGCCCCGGTAGAGGAATGCGGGGTCGCGGTGATGGTCGGCCCACTGCGCGGCGTCCTCGACGAGCTGGTCGTACACCGCTTGCGCGGCGAGGTCGGGTTCGAGCCACTGCCGCAGGGTGGGCCAGGCGGTCAGGAGCGCGTCGTGGGCGATCTCGGCGGTGTCCTCGTGCAGGGTGAGCAGGCGCCGGCCGGCGAACGCGGACAGCAGCGCCTCGACCTGGTCCCGCCGCTCCGCGGAGTGCGCGGCCGCGGCGGCGTGGATCTCGGCCAGCGTCGCCCTGCGCCGCGCCACCCGGCCTCCCGCGGTGATCAGTGTCATCCGCCGGAAGAGCCTGAGCGCGGTCTTGCGGTCTTCAGGCGGCAGCCGCCCGAGGACCTCCTCGGCCGTACGGCGCACGGAATCGCGGACCCGGCCGGATTCCTCGTAGCCCCGGACGGTCAGGGTGCCGTCCTCACGTCTCTCCCAGGTGTTGCGCAGAGCCTGCGAGAGCAGGGGCAGGACCCCGGCCTCGTAGCGATCACCCTCGGCCCGGTCGACGCCCAGCTCGCCCAGGATGGTCTCCACCAGACCGGGCTCGATCTCCAGGCCGCCCGCGGCCGCGGGGCCGGTGATGGCCAGCCGCAGGTCCGACTCCGTCATCGGTTCGACGATGACCTGACCGTCCTGGATGGCCTCGGCGAACTGCGGGTAGGCGGCGCAGCGGTCCCAGTAGTCGGCGCGCACGCCGATGACCACTCCGGCGCCGTGCGGGCCCTCGGCCATGGTGTCCAGGGTCCTGACGAACGCCTGGCGCTCCTGCTCGTCGGTCACCAGGGTGAACAGCTCCTCGAACTGGTCGACCACCAGGACGAGACGGTCGGCGGGGGAGAGAGCTCCCGACAGTGCCCGCCGTGGATCGTCCCGCAACTGCTCGTCCCATGTTCCGGCGGGCCCGCCGAACGCCTGCGTCCACGCTTCGGCAAGCGCGTGGAACGGCTTCGCGGTGGGTGTGATGAGCAGGCGCGGCCAACGCTGTGATCCGGTGAGTGGCAGCCTGCCTTCGGCCAGCGCCGGTATCAGCCCCGCCCGTAACAGCGACGACTTGCCCACACCAGAGGCGCCCGAGACCAGCAGGATGGATCCGCGCTCTGCCCAACGCCGTCCCAGGCGTTCGAGGAGGCTGAGCGTCGCCCGTGTACGCCCGAAGAACAGCCCGGCTTTCGCCGTCTCGAACGGCGCAAGACCTTGGTAGGGGCACACGTCGTCCGAACGGCCGCCCTCCTCCCGCTCGTCCATGGCGCTCATTCTGGCCAATCGCGACCACGCCTGCCGTCCGATTTCGTCCAATGTCGTCCGACCAGTGGCTTGAACGGCGCGAACCCGGATTCGATGGACATCTGTCTTCGCCGCAGGGCGACGATGAGAACGGGGGTGTCGATCATCAACACAACGAGAGGACCGGCTCCGGCAATGGCCGGCTGCAAGCCCTGGGCCGGCTTGTCGGCCGTTTCCCGGCATGTGGAAGTCGTGCGGGAGCCCGATGCGGAGCCGCCTGCGGAGCCGCCTGCGGGGGCGCTGCTGCGCGGGTGGCGGAAGCGGGCCTTGCTGACCCAGGAGCAACTCGCCGAAAGAGCCGGTCTCAACGTCCGGACGGTCCGCCGGCTGGAGAGCAGCCGGCTCTGGCACCCGCGCACCAGGTCGATCCTGCTGCTGGCAGAGGCGCTGGAGCTGGACGGCGAAGAGCAGGCGATGCTGGTCGCCGTCACCCGCGGCCTGCCGGCTCCCGCCCATCGCGATGATCCGGAGGGGACCGGCCCACCGCCGGCGGCGCTGACCGTTCCCCGGCAGTTGCCCGCCGATGTCGCGACGCTGGTGGGCCGGAGACGCGAGCTGGCGATCTTGGAGGCGTACCAGGGCGCGAACACGGTGACAGTCGTCTCCATCGACGGTATGGCCGGAACGGGCAAGACGGCGCTGGCCGTGCGCGCCGCCCACCGGCTCGCGCCTCGATATCCCGACGGGCAGCTCTTTGTGAACCTCCACGGCCACGCGCGCTCGATGACGCCGATCGAACCGGGCGAAGCGCTCGCCCGGCTGCTCCGCACGCTCGGCGTGCCCGGCGAGCACATTCCCCGGCACCTCGATGACCGTGCCGCGCTGTACCGCAGCGTGCTGGCCGACCGCAAGGTCCTGATCGTGCTGGACGACGCCGCCGACGAACAGCAGATCCTTCCCCTGCTGCCCGCCGGCTCGAACTGCCGGTTGATCGTCACCAGCCGTCGCCGCCTCACCTGCCTGGACGACATCCGAAGCCTGTCACTGGAGACACTGCCGACGATGGACGCGGTCGCCCTGTTCACCCGCATGGCCGGGCGGGAGCGCGTCATGGGCACTCCGGTGCATGTCCTGACCGAGGTCGTGCGGCGCTGCGGGCTGCTGCCCCTCGCCGTCCGCATCGCCACCGTCCGGTTCCGGGCGCATCCCACCTGGAGTGTGCGGCATCTCCTGGACCGGCTGACGGACGACCCGCTGGCCGAACTGAGTGCCGGACGGCACAGCGTCGCCGCCGCCCTGGACCTGTCCTACGAAAGGCTGTCCACGGAACAGCGGCACGCGTACCGGGTGCTGGGCTCGCGTACCAGCACGGACTTCGGCGTCGTCGCGGCCGCCGCCCTGCTGAGGACGACCGAACGACAGGCCAGACAGCTCCTGGACCAGCTGTCGGACGCCCATCTCGTGCAGGAGCCCGCCCCCGGCCGATACAGGCTCCACGACCTGGTCCGCGACCATGCCTCGGCCGTGCGGGTGGCGAGCCGCGTCCCGCCCGACCTGGCGGCCGCCATCGCGTCGCCGCCGCGGTGATCGGCGGTCAGGCCGCCGACCAGCCGCCGTCCACCGGGACGATCGCGCCGCCGCCCTGGCGCAGCATGTGCGGCAGGACCGCGTGCGTGACCAGGAACGTGCCGGTCAGGTTGACCCGCAGCACCCGTTCCCACAGCTCGAGGGGGATGTCGGCGGGCAGGGCCATGGTGTCCATGATCCCGGCGTTGTGGCACAGCACGTCGATGCGCCCGTACGCGCTGACCGCGGCCCGGGGGCGTGCTCCCCGCCGCCCGGCGCGCGGGCGCCGTCCGCGACGACATCACGGCCGAGGACCTCGTGCTGGTCGTCGGCATGCTCGCCGGGGTCCTCGCCAAGACCCCGGCGCCGCGCCGGCGGGTGGTCGCCGGACGGGCGTGGGCGCTGCTCCGCACAGGGATGGAGCCCTGAGGCCGGGGCTCGGCTAGCATCCGCTGCGGAGACCCGGCATCAGCGGAACGGTGGTGACCGATGACAGGCGTGCGGCGTCGATACGTGGACACGCGGTTGGGCCAGATGCACCTCGCCGAATGCGGGAGCGGCACCCCCGTGCTCTTCCTGCACCAGACCCCGCGGTCGTGGACCGAGTACATCCGCGTGCTGCCGATCGCGGGCGGCAGCGTGCACGCCATGGCCATGGACACGCTCGGCTTCGGGCAGTCGGCCCGTACCGGCGAGTTCAGCATCGAGCGCTTCGCCGACGGCGTCGAGGCGCTGCTCGACGCGCTCGGCCTCTCCCGGGTCGCCCTCGTCGGGCACCACACGGGCGCCGTGATCGCGCTGGAGGTGGCGGCCCGCGACCCGTCGCGGCTGTCGGCGCTGGTGCTCTCGGCGATGCCGCACGTCACGCCCGGACGCCGGGAGCGGGTGCGCGACCTGCCCCAGGTCGATCATGTACGGCCGGCGGCCGACGGCGCTCACGTCACCGAGCTGTGGCGGCAGCGGCGCGCCTTCTACGATGCGGGCCAGGAGGACGACCTCACGCGGTTCGTGATCGACGCCCTGCAGGTGGTGGACCGCCTCCAGGACGGTCACGCCGCCGTGGGGGCGTACGGGATGGCGTCGCGGCTGCCGCTCGTACGAACCCGGACGCTGCTGCTGTGCGGGGCGCAGGACGCGTACTCGCTGCCCGACCAGCCCGCCCTGGCGCGGGCGCTGGGGTGCGAGCTGCAGGTGATCGACGGCGCCGGCGTCTGCCTGCCTGAACAGCGGCCGGACGCGTTCGCCGAGGCCGTCATGTCGTTCGTGACGCAGCCTCGCGTCTGAGGGCCTCTACAGGGTGCCCCGGGCGGGGGACAGGAAGTCGCGCACGAGCCGGTCGTAGCGGGCGCGGTCCACGTTCCACGCCTCGGTGTGGCCGCCCTGCGCGAACGGCTCGAACTGGATCTTCCAGCCCAGACGCCTGCCGGCGGCGACGAGGTCGCGCGCCTCCTGGATCGGGTGGTCGGTGTCGGGCACGGTGTGGATCAGCAGGAGGGGCGGCCTGATCTTCGGTGGGTGGCGGATCAGGCTGAGCCGGTCCGTGTCGACCCCGGTGCGCCACTTGATGACCTGGCTCGACAGCCCTGCCGCGAAGGCGGGCAGATGGAAGTTCCTGGCGCCCTGTTCCCCGGTCATCCGCACGTCGATCATGGGCGCGTCCATGATGACCCGGTCGACCAGGTTCGCGAGCGATGACCTGTCCAGGAACTGCCCGGCGATCTGGCCGCCCATCGAGGTGCCGTACAGGATGAACCGCCGCGCCCCCATCGTCTGCGCCTGGCGCAGGGCGGCCTCCAGGTCGCGCCACTCCGAGTCGCCCAGGTGCAGCAGCCCGTCGGGCGAGGGCGGTGCCCCTTCGTCGTTGCGGTAGCTGATGTCCAGGAAGGGCAGCCCGAGCCGGTGCACGACGGGCAGGATCTTCAGCTCCGCCTTGCGCCGCCCGTTCTGCCCGTGAACGGCGACGACCCAGGTGGCGCCCTTGCCGGGCACGTACCAGGCGGGCGCGGGCCCGAGCTCCGTGTGGACCATGATCTCGGTGTAGCCGATCCCCCAGGCGACTTCGGGATCGCCGGGCGGAACGTTGCCGAACCAGCCGGGGGTGCCCACGGAAGGGGTCGGGCCTCGCAGCACCTTGCGCGTCACCCGGCCCGGAGCGCGCGACACGACGTCGCCGAGCATCGAGTACGTGCCGCTCCACTCCAGCCAGTACGTGCCGGGCTTGCCGGACTCCGGCGTCTGCTCCAGCGTCACCAGATCACCCTGCACGGTGAGCACCCTGGTGTTGCTCGTTCCGTAGTGCACGACCCCGATCGCCTGCTCGCTGCCGAACCAGGCCCCGTACCCCGCCGCCGCGACCAGGATGACGAGGACCGCCACGCCCGCGATCCACGCCCTGCGCTTCCAGCGGGGCCGCCGCTCACTCCCGGATGCCATCGAAGATCCTCCGCGCCGTACGCTCGCACAACCCGCGAAAGCCGTCCTCCTCCAGGCCGATGCGGCCACCGAGGTAGAGCTGCACGAGCCCTTGGACGGACGACGTCAGCGCCAGCGTCACCTCCAGCGGGTCGTCCTTGCGCAGCAGCCCCTCGCGCATGCCCTCCTCGACCAGCACGACGAGCATGCTGAACGGCGACCCGCCGTCTTCGAAGCCGTCGGGGAAGCGACGGGCCTGCGGGCGGCGCTCCGTCATGAGGAAGCCGTACAGATGCGGCCGACCCAGGGCGAAGTCGAGAAAATCCTCCATGAGGCCGAACGCCCGGTCCTCCCACGAGCCGCCCGTGACCCGGGTTCCCCACCCTTCGGCCAGTTCGCGGAAAGCCCGCTCGGCCACCGCGTCGAGAAGCGCCTGGCGACTCGGATAGTGCTTGTAGGTGGCCATCGGGGACACGCCGACCATGTCGGCCACCCGCCGCATGGTCACGGCCCGAACACCCTCGCTCACGAGAACGGTCTGCGCAGCGACGGCGATCTTCTCCGCTGTGTTCGAAGTGCTCACGGTGTACACAGTAAACCATCAAGGTGTACGTCGTACACCCAACGGTGACGAGGTCGGCGTTCAGGAGGCGATGCCGCGCCCGACGTCCTCCGCGGCTCGCTTGATGCCGGCCGTCCAGGACGTCAGCGCCGCCTGCAGCTTGGCCTCGCCGAAGAACAGGCCGAGCAGCGGCCCGGCCATGGACTCGCTGACCTCCAGGTCCGTGCCGCCGTCGGCCCGGCGCAGCAGCAGGTGCCGGTGGACGGCTCGGGCGCCGGAGCTCACGCCCGTCCACGTGAGCTCCTCGTCCCGGCGGACCACCGCGAACCGGGACTGGATCTTCGCCTTGCCGTTGACCCACGAGAACGACGTGTCCGGCTCGACCGCACCGTCCAACCGCACGTCGTGGATCGCCGGTTCGATACGGGACCAGGCGGCCGGGGTGGCCAGCACGTCCCAGACCGTCTCGACCGGCGCGTCGATGGCGACCTCGCAGCGGGCGCGCACCGCCGCCCGTTCGTCGATGCGGCCCTTCTTGGCGTACTGCTCGTGCAGGTCGTCGAGTGCCGGACCGGTGTACAGCAGCGACTTGACCATGGTGTGACCTCCAGGGGAGTAGCGGGGGGAATCTTCAGCCGGCGGTCAGCCGGTCGAGCGGGCGTAACAGACGGTCGACCGCCGCGCGCCCGGCTTCGAGCGCGGCCCTGAGCGGTTCGCCGTCGCGGGTGAGGCGACCGATGCGGGGGGTGCCGGGCCCGGGGCGTACGGACAGGACCGCCGGATCCGCCGGGGGCCGGCCGCCGACGGGCAGGCGGGACACCGGGGGAGCCGGTTGGTCGTACCGCGTGAGCACCGCGTCGTCGTGCAGCAGGCGGTGGGCGCGCGTGAGGTAACTCCGGTGCAGCGCCTCGGGATACCCCCGCAGAACGGTCGCGGCGATCAGGCGCGCTCCGTAGGAGGGTCGCGCCCCGCGGCGGGCGGCCGTCCCGGGCGCGGCGGGACGCGACCGCAGGACCAGGACATGGCTGGCGCCTTGCGCCAGGGCGGTGCGGTACGGGATGGACTCGGCGAGTCCCGCGTCGTAGTAGAACCGGCCGGCCAGCTCGACCGGCGGACCGGCGAGGAACGGCAGCGCGGCACTGGCCCGCAGCGCCAGCCGCAGTTCCACGGGACCGGTCAGGTAGGGGCGCAGGTCGGTGGACCGCCCGGTGTGGACGTCGGTGGCCAGCGGGTGGTACTCGACGGGATTGGCCAGGACGGCGTCGAAGTCCATCCAGGCCACCTCGCGGTACAGGTGCTCGACCAGGTTGCGCACGTCGACCATCGGCCGGCCGCGCAGGAGGTTGGACGGACGGATCATCGCCTTGGCGTAGCCGGGTTCGGCCCAGCCGGTCAGGCGCTCGGGAGTGCCGCTGAGCAGCCAGGCCCCGGTGATGGCCCCTGCCGACGCTCCGTAGACCGCGTCGAAGGCGTGCGCCACCCCGCTCTCGTGCAGGGCCAGGGCCATGCCGGCGGAGATCGTGCCGCGCATGCCGCCGCCCTCGATGGCCAGGGCCACCCGGTAGCCGTCCTGCCGCTGCCCGGGACGGCTGCCGCGGCCGACCCGGTCGGCCAGGACGCGCAGCACCTCGTGCCCGCCGGTCACGGAGTCCTGATCTCTTCGGACAGGTAGGCCCTGGCCTTGGCCCAGACGCCGCGGTCGGACCGTGTGGTCGTCCACGTGGTGGACCTGAGCCGGCCCCGCCCGCGGTAGCGCCGCACGATGGCGACGTGCTCCGGCAGGCCGACGAACCGGCGCAGGGCCTGCTCGTCCAGCCAGATCGACACCGAGCCGCACCGGCCGCGCAGCGGCTCCGTCCAGAGCCACATGCCGACCGCGCCGGGCAGGTCGGGCCAGGCCCGGCGCAGGGAGAGCCCGGCCCGGTAGACGCCGGGCAGGTCGCGCAGCCGGTCGGCCTGGAAGTCGGTGACACTGACCAGCACCGACCCGGTGGTGCCGGCCGCCTCTCCAGGTGTCCAGCGGCTCGTCAGCATGGCGCCGCCCACGACGGGTCGCGGCCCAGCAGGCCGAGCAGCCGGTGGAAGTCAGGGGCGTCGTCGGGCACCGGAACCCTGGTGTCGAACGCGGCGCCTGGACCGCGGCTTTTCGGCGTGTCCGGCCACCGGGAGGCCATCGCCAGCGCGGACGCGACCAGCTCGGGGTCGGGCCGGTAGAAGGTGTCGATGCTCGTGGCGACGTCCCATCCGTGCACGAGGCAGTCGACCAGGTGCATGCTGATCGCGACCCGCCCGGGGAAGACGCCGAACCCGCCGATCTCGACCTGGCGGTCGTAGAAGTCAGGGGCGGCGAACGCCTTCATGACCGCGGCCGCGGAGTCGTGGAAGGCGCCGAACGGGTCGTCGCCGAGGTCGCCGCCGTCCCGGACGGACTGCTGCGCCGGCGGGTCCGCGGCGGCGGCGAAGCCGTGGTTCTCGCCCACCATGTGCCGCAGCAGGTCGCCCAGGTTCCATTCCGCGCACGGCGTGGGCCGGTCCAGGTCCACGGCGGCGACCTGGGCGATCGCTCTTCCGGCGAGGTCCAGCGCGCACCGATGCAGGTCCCGGAGGTCCTCGGCTGGGAGTTCAGCCATCATCCGCCTTTCTAAGTACGAACGTTCGTGCCGAGAATAGGAGCGTGCCGAGCCAGAGGTCAAGCGGCTATCGTGAACCGAACGTTCGTGCATGAAGGGGTGGAGATGGCGGGAAGACCGCGGGACGAACGGACACGCAGCGTGATCCTGCGCAGGGCGGCGGACATCGCCTCGCAGGACGGGCTGGAGGGGCTGTCGATCGGCCGGCTGGCCACGGACCTCGGCGTGAGCAAGAGCGGCCTGTTCGGTTACTTCGGCTCCAAGGAAGAGCTGCAGCTCGCCACGGTCCGCGCCGCGGCGGCCGTGTACGTCGAGGAGGTCGTCCAGCCCGCGCTGACCGTGCCGCCGGGTCTGGGCAGGGTGCGCCGGCTGTGCGAGAACTGGCTGAGCTACTCGCAGCGGCGGGTCTTCCCGGGCGGCTGCTTCTTCTTCGCCGTCAACGCGGAGTTCGACGCCCGTCCGGGCCGGGTGCGGGACGCCGCCGCCGCGGCGAGCCTCGACTGGACCCGCTTCGTGGCGCGCGCCGTCGACGACGCCCGCCAGCTCGGCGAGCTCGCCGGCGACACGGATCCCGACCAGCTCGCGTTCGAGCTCATCGCGTTCATGGAGACGGCCAACGCCGTCTCGCTGCTGCACGACGACCCGAACGCCTACGAGCGGGCCAGAACCGCCATCCGCCGGTGCCTCGACACCGCGAGCACGAACCGGTGAGGCCCGCGAGGCGGGTGCGGGTCGACGTCCTACGCCGGCGCCCCCTTGGAGCGGGCGCGCCCGGTGAAGCGGGCGGTGTCGATGACGGCGCGTTCGTGGGTGCCGGTGCTGATCACGTCGTACCCGTCGTCGGCGGCCACCTCGAACCGCAGCCGCCGCCCCTCCACCCCGGTCAGCCGCACGCGGCAGGTCACCTCGAGGCCGGGCGGCGTGGCGGCCGCGTGGCTGAGGTCGACGTGCGTGCCGACCGTCTGCTCGCGCGGCCAGTCCAGGCACGGCACGACGGCCTGGACGCACGTCCACTCGATCAGCCCGACGAGGAACCCGGTGGCGAACACCGGCGGCATGACCGCGAACTCCGGCGACTCCGGATAGAGCGCCGCGACGATCTTGCTCTCCGGCACCCGGAACCGGAACGTGTGCTCGAGGCCCGGCTTCAGCTCATCCATGGTCTGCTCCGATCATCCTGGCCGCCACCTGCTTGGCCCTGCGCATCGCCGTACGATCCCCGTCGACCACCACCCGCGCGTTGGCCCCGTCGATGAGAAGGAGCAGCCCGAAGCCGACCTCCTCCGGCCGCGGCAGGCCGGCCTCGGCCGCCAGGCGGGTCAGCGTGGAGCGCAGCCAGTCCTTGTAGGCCGAGATGACCTCGCGCGCGGGATGCCCCGCGTCGGGCAGCTCCACCGCGGCGTTGGTGAACGGGCAGCCGCGGAAACCCTCCTGGCCGTGCCCCTCCGCCAGCCAGTCGAAGACCGCCAGCAGCCGCTCGGCTCCGTCCGCCGCGCACTGCTGGAGGAACGCGGTCATGGCCGCCTGCCGCGCGGCCCGCCGCCGGTCCAGCACGGCCGCGACCAGTTGCTCCTTGGACCCGAACTGGGCGTACAGCGTGGGCTTGGACACCTGGGCCCGGGCCACCAGCGCGTCGACGCCGGTCGCGCGGATGCCTTCGGCGTAGAAGACCTCCGTGGCCACCTCCAGCAGCCGCTGACCGGCGGCGCTGAGCTCGCGTTGATCGCTCACGCCCCGATACTGACAGGTCAGTAAAGTCGAGGCAAGAGCCGTCAGAGCTGATCGAGCCGGCGGTTCAGGAATCGGCGCTCGGCCTCGGTCGTCGCCAGCGCGAGCGCCCTCTCGTACGCCGCCCGCGCCCCCTCGGTGTCGTCCAGGCGCCGCAGGAGCTCGGCCCGGGTGGAGTGGAAGTAGCGGTAGCCGTCGAGGGGGAGCGCGTCGACGATCGCCAGGGCCGCGCGCGGCCCCTCGACCTCGGCGATCGCGACGGCGCGGTTGAGCTCCACGACCGCGGAGCCCGTCAGCTCACGCAGCCGGTCGTAGAGCGCGGCCACGGCCGGCCAGTCGATGCGCTCCTCGGCCTGGAGCGCGGCGATGGCCGCCTGCACCGTGTAGGCGCCGCGAGCACCGAGCGCGAGTGCGCGGTCCAGCAGCGCCTGGCCTTCCTCGAGCTGCGCGGTGTCCCACAGGGCGCGATCCTGCTCGTGGAGCACGACGATCTCGCCGTCGCGGACCCGGGCCGCGCGCCGCGAGTCGTGCAGCAGCATCAGCGCCAGCAGTCCGGCGGGCTCGGGTTCGCCGGGCATGAGGTCGAGGAGTATCCGGGCCAGCCGGATCGCCTCGGCCGTCAGGTCGGCCCGGCCGTCGCCGTACCCCTGATTGAAGATCAGGTAGAGGACCGCGAACACCGCGCCCAGCCGGGCGGGCAGGCGGTCCTCGCGGGGGATCGCGAACGGGATCCCGGCCGCCCGGATCTTGGTGCGGGCACGGGAGAGCCGCCGCTTCATCGTCTCCTCGCTCACCAGGAACGCCCGGGCGATCTCCGGCGTCGACAGGCCGCCCAGCGCCCGCAGGGTGAGCGCGACCTGGGCCTCCGCCGCGAGCGCCGGATGGCAGCACATGAAGAACAGTTCGAGCCGTTCGTCGGGGATCGACGTCTCGTTCATCGCCACCTCCTCGGAGGGCTCCGGCCGGTCCAGCCGCCGGAGCTTGTCCGCATGGGTACGGTCGCGCCGCAGACGGTCGATCGCCCGGTTGCGCGCCGTCACCACGAGCCAGGCCCCCGGATTGTCCGGGAGCCCGTCGCGGCCCCAGCGCTCGGCGGCGATGACGAACGCCTCCTGCGCGGCCTCCTCGGCGACGTCGATGTCGCCGCTGTAGCTCACCAGGGCGGCGAACACGCGTGCCCACTGGTCGCGGAAGATCTCCTCGAGCACCGGCTAGAGCTCCACCAGCGGCCGCACCTCGACCGAGCCGCCCAGGCGGGTGGCCGGGATCCGGGCGGCGAGCTCGAGGGCCTCGTCGAGATCCCCGGCCTCGACGATGTAGAACCCGCCGAAGATCTCCTTGGTGTCGGCGAACGGCCCGTCGGTCACCAGCATCTCGCCGTCCTGGACCCGTACGGTGGTCGCGGTCTCGGCCGGCTGCAGCCGTTCGCCTCCGAGCATGCGCTCGTCCTTCATCAGCGTGGTGTACTCGGCGCTGATGGCAGCGCGCTCGTCCGCGCTGAGGCCTTCGTAGGCCTCGGGGCGTTCGTTGATGAGCAGTGCGTATCTCATCGGTGGTCTCCTTGGGCTGGTTCGCGGCGGTAGACCAGGCGGACGGCCTGGCCCACCCGCTCGGCGGACTCGAGGCTCAGCCCGGCGGGCGGCCCCGGCCGGTCGAACAGGCGGCGCCCCTGGCCGAGCACCACCGGGAACACCAGCAGACGGTATTCGTCGATCAGGTCGTGGGCCCTCAGCACGTCGACGACGCCGGTGCTGCCCGCCACCACGATAGTCTGGCGCTTCTTCCGCTCGGCCACCTCCTCGGCCGGCTCGCCCCGCAGGAGGGCGGAGTTGCTCCACTCCTCGACGCGCTCCAGGGATCGCGAGACGACGAGCTTGGGGAGGGCGTTCATCTTCCTGGAGAACTCATCGTCCCTGGCAGGCCAGATGCGGGAGAAGCGCTCCCAGGTGAGCCGGCCGAGCAGCATGGCGCCGGAGTCCAGCACCTCCCCGAGGGCGAACTTGTCGCCGGCCACGGACTCGGGCCCGTAGCGGAACGCCCATCCTCCCCAGGGCGTCCCGTCCCGCCCGTCCGGGTCCTCGACGACCCCGTCGAGCGAGACGAACTCGATGACGATCACTTGGCTCATGATCTCGAACCTTCCTTGAAGCCGGTTTCCGGCGACAGGACGAACGAGAACGCCTTCAGGGGACAGGCCGTGAATGTGACTCCGGTCACAGATCATCCGGGTGGCTTTACCCGTAAGCGTCTGCCCGGACGTTTAAGCACAAGGTAACGTGTCAACTACTGAGCGTATAAGTTTCCTGGTCAAACGGTAAAGGTCGCGCCGAAGGGCTCGGTGAAGCGCTGCCATGCACGTCAAGCACGAAGAACACGACCATCGCCTCCAGCTTCCGTTCAGTCACGCTGTCGGCGACGACTCCGGCGCGCTGCCGGTCCATGCGGCGGGCCCCGGCCAGCTCGCCCTGCTGACCCCCGCCGCCGTGCACCATCAGGTCTTCAGCGTGGTCCGGCTGCGTGCCGGCTACGACCTGGCCGAGGTGGACGCGTTCCTGGCCAGCGTGGAGACGACGCTCGGCCTGCTCTGGCAGGACAACGCCCACCTGCGCGAGCGTCTCGCGAACATCCCCGTCCCGCCGAGCCCGTCCGACACGCTCGCCGAAGCGGAGCGCGCCGCGCAGGAGACGGTGGAGACGGCGCGGCAGGAGGCCCGCCAGATCCTCGCCGAGGCTCGCGCCGAGGCTCAGCGGGTGCGGCGCGAGGCCGCCGCCGTGGCGGAGGCGCTTGCCCGGACCGCCCGCGTGGCCTACCGCGAGGCCGTCGAGGAGCAGCTCGACCAGTTCGACGCGGCGCTGTCGCACCACGGCCGGCAGCTGCAGGACAGCCTGCGCGCCCAGCTCGGCCGGCTGCGCGGCGCCCTGGAGGACCCCGCCATGCCTGACATCGCTCCGTCTGGCCACGGCACGTCTGGCCACGCCCTGCCCGGGCAGGCCACGTCGGGCCTCGCCACGTGCAGCCCTGGCGCGCCCGGCGCTGGCGCCCACCCGGGCGGCGGCGCGCATGCCGATCCCGTCGCGCACGTGGGCGATGGGGCGCGCAGCGGTCCCGTGGCGCACGTGGACGCCGATGCGCACACCGGTCCCGTGGCGCGCATCGTCGACGGCGCGCGTCCCGGCGACGGCCCGCACGGCGGTCTCGTCGCGCACAGCGGACACGGCGCGCGCACCGGTCCCGTCGCCGCGCCCTGATCGAGCCGCTCAGTACGCGCTGCCGTTCGGTATGCGCTGCCTTCCGTTCGCACCGCCGTTCCGTTCGCACTGCCGTTCCGTTCGCACTGCCGTTCCGTTCGCACTGCCGTTCCGTTCGCACTGCCGTTCCGTTCGTGCCGTTCCGCACGCACTCTCGCCAGAAAGGCTGTGACATGTCCTTGCCGCTCGGGGGGCCGGCACTGCAGTCGGCGCTGCAGGACACGGGCCTTGACGCCGCCATGCCCGCCTGGACGGTGTGGGCCGCCGTGGGCCTGGTGGCGCTGTCCACGCTGGCCGGAGCCCATCTGGCCCAGCGCAACGCCGCCAAGATCAGCATCTGGCTGGCCGTCGCCTCGGCGCTCATGCTCGTCACCGCCCTGACCGACGTGATGCCCGACGCCTGGCGTGAGGCCCACGCCACCGAAGTGCCGCTGTGGCTCGTGGCGCTGGCCGGGGTGGTGGGCTTCGCCATCATCACGTACTTCACCCGCCACGGACACCCGCACGAGACCGGGCAGCGTGGGCAGCACGCCCCCGGCCTGCACAGGCGCGTCAAGCAGGCCGTCAGCGCCGCGGTGTACGGAGGCGTGGGCACCGCCGTCGCGCTGAGCCTGCACCGCATGATCGAGGGCGCCACTCTGGTGCTGGCGGCGTCGGCCATCGTCGTGGCCGCTCTCATGATCCACTCGGCCGGTGAGGGGCTGGCCATGACGGCCATGCTCGACATGGCGAGCAAACGCCGCGCTCCCTGGCTGGCGCTCTCCTGCCTCAGCCCCGCGGCCGGTGTCGTGCTGGCCGCGGTGGCGCCGATCCCCCCGCAGAGCGTGCCGATCCTGCTCGGCCTGCTCACCGGCGTGCTGGTGCGTACTGCCGTGATCGGGCTGAAGATCGCCCGCAGCAGCGGCCGGCTGGTGCGGCGCCACGTGGCCGTCGCCGCGGCGGGCGTGCTCTCCGTGGGCGGCCTGCTGGTCGCGGCGGAGACCGTTCTCGTCGAGGACATGCCCGAGCTGGCCGTCCCCATCGCCGCCGCCGGTGAGGCAGACGTGCCGCTCGTCCAGCCCACCCGCACTCCGTCCCCCCGGCCCGAACCCACGCGCGAGCCGATGCCGATGACGGCCTCCGAGCTGCGCGCCGCTGTGGCGGGCGGGCGGCTCGGCGTGGAGGCCCTGCTGTCACGCAGCGAGCTGACCACCATCAGCGCGGACGTCGAGTCGCTGCTGCGGGCCCTGCCGGGGCGCAGCGCCGCCGAGATCACCAGAGTGCTGCGGAAGGGCGGGATCGGCAGCGGCGCCAGCATCGGCGACCTCACCCTGCGCCAGCGCCACTACCTGCTCGGCGCCCTCGGTGCCCGGCCCAGGCCCTCGGCCACGGACGTGGGGCGCTAGAACCCGCCTTGCGCCAAGGGCCACGGCGGCCCGCCCTTCGGCTCCTCGCCCCTCATCCCGCGCAGGCGCTACGCCGGGGCGTCTTGCCCGATGGCCCCCAGACGCTGCTGGACCACGTGCACCGGGGTGTTCGGTGGTGGTTGGCCGTAGAGGGTTTGTGGGTTGGGTGGCGTGGCCGGAGCGGGTCAGGCCGGCGCGTACCCCGGCGACCCGGTGCTGGCCGCGCTCGTCGGCGAGCTGTCGATGAAGAGCGAGGACTTCCGCCACCGGTGGGCCGAGCACGGCGTCGTCGACAAGACTCACGGCCGCAAGGCCTTCCACCACCCGCTGGTGGGGAGCTGACCCTGGACCACGAGACGCTCCGCATCCCGGACGAACCCGACCAGGTGCTCATCACCTACACCGCCGAGGCCGGGTCCCCAACCGAAACCGCCCTGCAGCTGGTCGGCGCCGCTGACCGGCCTGGCGTGATCTTTGATCAAATAATCGGATGCTGACGGTTGGCATGCGTTGCTAACGTCAGCGTCGTGACGGCTGTCGAGCTCCCGATCCTCGGGACGGAGCCTCTCCCGGTAAAGCGGGTCACGGATTCGTGTCGGCGGTGGTGCCATCCCTCGTGCGGCCACCGTGACCGCCAGACCCGCGACTACAGACGGCATCTCACGCCCGGAGCGTTCTGATGATCACATGGCGTCGACTCGTCCAGGAGGACTTCCCCCTGCTGCGTACGTGGCTGGAGCAGCCGCACGTGGCGCTGTGGTGGAACCACGAGACCTCGGCGGAGGCGGTGGCGCGCGACTTCGGCCCCGCCGCCAGGGGAGAGGAGCCGTCCGAGGACCTGCTCGTGTTCCTCGACGGGCGGCCGCTCGGCCTGGTCCAGCGGTCGCGGCTGGCGGACTATCCGCACTACGTGGACGAGCTGGCGGCCGTCGTCCCCGTCCCCGACGGCACGGTCTCCATCGACTACCTCATCGGCGATCCGGGCCAGGTCGGCCGGGGACTCGGGACGGAGATGATCCGTTCGGTGCTGGAGCGGACGTGGGAGGAGCTGCCGGACGCCTCGTGCGTGATGGTGCCGGTCTCCGCCGCCAACCGCGCCTCCTGGCGGGCGCTGGAGAAGGCCGGGATGCGCCGGATCGCGGAGTGCGAGCTCGAACCGGACAACCCGATCCACGGGCCCGCTCACTACCTCTACCGGATCGACCGCCCAGGCACCTGAGGAGTGCTGCGCCGACCCGGAGTAGACCTATCGCTTGGTTGGGAAGTATCCTGGGCCCCCGTCAGCAGCGCCAGCCCTGAACCGGACGTGAGGTCACCGTGGTCGAGCAGCAGTCCAGCGGCGGGGTGAGGGCCCGGGTCAGTGCCGGGCTGCGCCCGTTCTTCCAGTGGCTCGCGGGGACCAGGGGCTTCGCCCGGGTCGCGCCCAAGATCGTCCCGCCTCTCGACCGCTTCGTCAACCGCGTGACCGGCGGCCGGGTCCTCATGGGCGACCAGATGATCCCCCACCTGCTGCTCACCACGACGGGCAGCAAGTCGGGGCAGCCCCGCGAGAGCCCGCTCGCCTGCCTGCCCGAGGACGGCGGCACCTTCCTGGTGGTCGGCAGCAACTTCGGCCGCGAGCACCACCCCGCCTGGAGCGGAAACCTGCTCAAGACCCCGCAGGCCACGGTGACCTTCCGCGGGCGCGTCATCCCTGTGACGGCCAGTCTGCTTGCCGGGGCCGACCGCGAGGAGGCGTGGCGGGCGCTCACCCGCTTCTGGCCGCTCTACCAGGGGTACACCGACCGCTCGGGCCGCGAGCTGCGCGTCTTCCGCCTCTCGCCCCGTGCCTGACCGGCGCGTCCCCGGTCGGCGCGGCCTTCGTGCAAGAGGTCTCACACGTCCGGTCGTCCGGTGCGCGTCCGTGCGGCGCCGCCCAGTGCGTACGCCACGGCGCGTTCCGGGCTGAGCCTCGCCCCCTGGCGGAAGGCCGCCGCGAACCCCGGTCCGCCCAGCGCGCAGCGGGCCTGTCGCGTGCAGCGCTCGTGCGACTTCATGTGATAATTCATCCACTCGGGCGAGGCCCCCACCGTCTGCCACATCGCGTGCGCCGCCCCCAGCAGCTCGGCGGCCCTGTCATGCTCTTCCCGCGCGCCCGCGATCCACGCCAGCACCTCCAGGCACTGGGTGAGGCACCACCTGTCGTTGATGCCCCCGGTGAACTCAGTGGCCGTCGTGACCAGCGCCTCGGCCTGCGCGGTGTTCTCCAGGTTCCAGTGTGCGACCCCGAGCGCCAGCTGGGCGTACGCGCGGAAGACCAGGGCGTTCTGCCGCTCGCACAGGGCCAGGAGCTGCCGGCCGTACTCGGCGGCCTGGCGCGGGTCCTCGCTGGAACCGTACGTGGCGCCGACGTACATGGCGAACATGACGCCGTCGAGGTCGTCGATGGACTGGTGGAGATCGAGGGACTCCCGCAGCAGCGCGAGGCCGCGCGGGGCGTCGTGGGCGAGGAACGCCGCGACGGCCGCGGTGCGGATGGCGTGCGCCAGCAGCTTCTGGTCGCCCGACTCGCGGGCCATGGCCATGGAGCCGTGCAGCTTCGGCAACCCCGCCAGGAGGTCGCACTGGCGGATGGCGAGCATGCTGTCGGTCCAGAGCGCGGCCGCCCGTACCGGGTGTTCGTCCGGCACGTGCTCGAGGGCGCGCTCCAGCCAGTAGCGGCCCTCGGTGAGGGAGCCGGCGAGCAGCCAGAAGCACCACATCGCCGCCGCGGCGCCCGCTCCCACGGGAGCCAGCGCGGGCTCGCTCACGCACGCCTCGAGGGCCACGCGGATGTTGGGCAGCTCCCGCTGCAGCAGCAGGTACCGGTCCACCTGCTCGGGGACCATCTCGTCGACCCGGTGCCGCTCCACGAGGTTGCGGTAATGGTCGACGTAGCGCCTGCGCAGCTGCCGCAGCTCGGCGGGCGACACCTGCTCGCAGCCGTAGGCGCGCAGGCTCTCCGGCAGGCGGTAGCAGGGCCCGTCCTTGACCAGAACGCACTTGCCCACCAGCCCGGCCAGGTGATCGAGCACGTCGAGGCGGTCGATGCCCTCGCCCGAGCACACCGCCTCCGCGGTCTCCAGGTCGGCTCCGGCGGGGAACATCCCGAGCCGGCCCCAGAGCCGCCGCTCGCCGGTCGAGCAGAGGCGGAAGCTCCAGTCGATGGTCGCGCGCAGCGTCTGGTGGCGGGGCAGTGCGGCGGGAGCCTTCGCGGCCAGTACGTCGAACCGCTCGTCCAGCTCACGCATGAGCTCCTCGAGCGGCAGGGTGCGCAGCCGTACCGCGGCCAGCTCGATCGCCAGCGGGATCCCTTCGAGGCGCTGCACCAGCCGCGACGCGCACGCCACGTTGCCGGAGTGCAGCGTGAAGCCGGGCAGGACGCCCGCCGCGCGTTCCACGAACAGGCGCACGGAGTCCTGGCGGGCGACCTCCCGCAGGGTGGCCCCGGGGTTCGGGATCGGCATGGGGGCGACCCTCAGCACCTGCTCGCCGTAGGCCCCCAGGCTCTGCCTGCTGGTCGCCAGGATCTGCAGCCGCGGGGCGGTCCGCAGCAGCCGTTCCACGAACGGGGCGCAGACCGTGCTCAGATGCTCGCAGTTGTCCAGGACCAGCAGCATCCGCCGGCCCGCCAGGTAGTCCTGCAGCACGGCCATGAGGTCGGGACGGCCGTCGCGCAGCCCCAGCGCCGTGGCGACCGCCGGCTCGAGCAGGTCGCCGGTCTCCAGCGTGGCGAGCTCGACCACCTCGACGCCGTCCTGGTACACCTCCCGCAGGAGCTCCGCGGTCCTGAGCGCCAGCCGGGTCTTGCCGACGCCGCCCACGCCGGTCAGGGTGAGCAGCCGGGTCTTGCTCAGCGCTTTCCGCACCGCGCACAGCTCACGCGTCCGTCCGACAAAGCTGGATTTGTCGTACAGAAGGTGGGAGCCGGCCTTCACGGGGTCCCTCCCGGAAGGAGCTCTCCTTGCTCGCCGACCCAGGCCGCGATCTGGGCGCGGGAGTTGAACCCCAGCTTGTTCAGGATGTGCTCGACGTGCCCCTCGGCCGTGCGCTGCGCGATGACCAGCGTGGACGCGATCGCCTTGTTCGTCATCCCCTGGGCGACGAGCTGGGCGATCTCCATCTCCCTCCGCGTGAGAGGCGAGACCGCCTTGCGCGCCGGTTCGGCCACCTGGGCGCTCTCGCACATGGCGTACGCGATCGCCTCGGCGGAGGTGAGTCCGGTGCCCTTGCGGAACCCGGCCTCGAACGCGCGTCCGCCGAGGCGCTCCCGCGCCACCGCCTCGGCGGCGTCGTGGTAGTCGGACAGGTACTCGAGCAGGGGAGCGCCGAACGAGCGCCAGCTCTCCTGCGAGGCGCCGAACAGCACCGCGGCCCGCTCCGTCGTGTCGTCGGCGGCCATCCACGCCAGCGCCTCGGTGCACAGGGCGATGCCCAGCCGGTCGTCGAAGGGCCGCTTGAGCCGGATGGCCTCCCGCTCCATCTCGACCGCGCTGGCCGTGTCGCCCTGCCGCCACAGCTCGATCCCGTACAACCACAGCGTGTACGACCTGAACCAGTGGTCCTCGCGTGCCTCGCAGAGCGCCAGGCACTCCTTGTACTGGCTCCGGGCCTGTTCGGAGTGGCCCAGCAGCGAGTGGGCGGTGGCGAGGTACTGCAGCGCGTTCACCATGCCCATGGCCTCGCCGGACTCGCGGTGGGCCTCGACCGCCTCGCCGAGGTAGGCGACCGCGCCGGGGAAGTCACGCCGGATCAGGGCCGCGAGGCCGGAGACGTACGCGGCGCCGGCGAGGATGCGCGCGTCGCCGAGCCGCCTGGCCAGGTCGTGGCACTCCTCCAGCATCCGCGCGGCCGGCGCGAAGTCGCTCTGCAGGACCGCCAGCCGCGCGTTGAGGCACAGGCCGCCGGCGCGGGTGGAGGTCGGTGCGGCGTCGGCGACGAGCAGGCGGTCGAGCCAGCCGCGTCCCTCGCGCAGCGAGCCGGCTGCGATCCAGTAGAACCGCAGCGCCGTGGCGATGGCCAGGCCGCGCTCCGCCTCGCCCGGCGTCGTGAGGCAGTGGTCGAGCGCCGTGCGGAGGTTGCCGTGCTCGATGCGCAGGCGCTTGAACCAGTTCACCTGATCGGGGCCGAACCATTCGTGCTGCGCGCGCGTCACGAGATCGTGGCACCAGTCGCGGTGCCGGGCCTTGAGCTCCGCCTCCTCGCCCGACTCGCGCAGCCGTTCGCGGCCGTACTGGCGGATCGTCTCCAGCAACCGGTAGCGCACCGTCGGCCCGTGCTCCTCGCGGGCCAGCACCGACTTGCCCACCAGGCCGACCACCAGGTCGACGATCTCGTCGGCGAGTATGCCGTCCCCGGAGCACACCTGCTCGGCCGCCTCCAGGTCGAGGCCGCCGGAGAACACCGACAGCCGGGCCCACAGCAGCCGCTCCTGGTCGGTGCAGAGTCCGTAGCTCCACTCGATCAGCGCCCGCAGCGTCTGCTGGCGGGGCATGGCCGTGCGCGAACCCGTCGTGAGCAGCCGGAACCGGTCGTCGAGCCGCGCCAGCAGCTGCTCCACGGAGATCGCCCGCAGCCGTACGGCCGCCAGTTCGATGGCCAGCGGGATGCCGTCGAGACGGCAGCAGATGCGCGCCACGATCTCCTGGTTGGCCTCGGACACCTCGAATCCGGGGAGCACCGCCTGGGCCCGCTCCTCGAACAGCCTGATCGCGTCGAACTGCTTCAGCGACTCGGTGGAGGGACACGAGCCGTTGCAGTCGGGGATGGGCAGCGTCGGCACGGGCATCGTCTGCTCTCCGGCGACGCCGAGCGACTGCCGGCTGGTCGCCAGGATCCGCAGGCCGGGCACGGAGCGCATGAGCGTCTCCACCATCACGGCGCACTCGTCCATCAGGTGCTCGCAGTTGTCCAGGATCAGGAGCAGCTGCTTGTCACGCAGGTGGTCGACGAGCACCTCGAGGGTCGGTCGTACGGAACGGTCCTGGATCTCCAGGCACTCCGCCACCGTCTGCGCCAGCAGTTCGGGGCTCTCCAGCGCCGCGAGCTCGACCAGCCATACGCCGTCGCGGAAGCTGCGCCGCAGGTCGTACGCGGTCCGCAGGGCCAGGCGCGTCTTGCCGACGCCGCCCACGCCCACAAGTGTCACCAGCCGGGCTTCGGACAGCAGCCGCTTGACCTCGGCGATCTCGTGTCGCCGGCCGACGAAGGTGTTGAGCTCCGCGGGCAGCCGGCACGAAACAGTCGGTGCGGTCATGGTCATGAATGCTCCAACGACTCAGGTGCTCGGGTCACCGCGTCGGTGACCGAGCCTCCACAACCCACATTATTCGGTGAACGGTTTCCACTGCACTTTGTCGTTTTTCAAACAGATATGTCGGCCAAGGGTCTCTCCTTTTTTGGCAAAATGAGCAGAAAGGCACTTGGTTGATTTTGAGTCGCCTTTGCCCAGGTGGAGACATAGCTTTGCCGACGTGCATTGTTGCTGCCGGGCATTTCGGGCATGGATGCATCGCCCGGAGGTTTCAACTCACCGGCAAGGAGACGATCATGACGACGTCAACACCGTTCGGACGGGCCTTTCACCCTGGTGCCGGTTTCTCCGGCTGGCTCGGATTCGCCGGCACGCTCGCCATGGTGCTGGGCGTCTTCAACATCATCGAAGGCGTCATCGCCCTGTTCAAGACGTACTTCTTCGTCACGCCCGGCGGCCGGCTGCTGGTGTGGAACTACACCGCGTGGGGCTGGATCTGGCTGGCGCTCGGCGTGCTGCTGTTCGCCACCGGAATCGGCGTCCTGGCCGGGCAGATGTGGGCCCGCGTGGTCGGGGTCATCCTGGCAGGGCTCGCCATGATCGGGCACTTCGCCTTCATGGCCGCCTTCCCCGTGTGGTCGATAGTCTCGATCGCGCTCTGCGCCCTGGTCATGTACGGCCTGATCGCGCCGCCGAGAGGCGCGATGGGCGTACGCGACTGATCTGCCGAGGCCGGCGTCACGGCCCCGCGGGGATGTGCCGAAGGTCGGCCGCCACCCTGGCGGCGGTCTCGGTCAGGGCGGGCAGCACGTCGCGGAGCAGTTCGTCCCGGCTCGCGCGGCTGGCGTGGGTGGCGACGTTGACGGCCGCGACCACCCGTCCGTCCCGGCCGCGGACCGGCACGGCGATCGACCGCACTCCCTCCTCCAGCTCCTGGTCGACCAGGGCATAGCCGTCCTCGGCGGCCTGCCGGACGGCGGCACGCAGCCCGGCGGGTGACGTGATCGTGTGACGGGTCAGCCGCTCCGGCGTGACGCCGGCCAGGCGCTCCTCGGGCTGGTCCGCCAGGAGCACCCGGCCCATGGAGGTGGCGTACGCCGGGAAGCGGGTGCCGACCGTGATGTCGACGGTCATGATGCTCGCCGTGGGCACGCGCGCCACGTACAGGACGTCGTCGCCGGACAGCACCGCGACCGAGGCCGACTGGTGGACCCGGGCGACCAGGTCGGCCAGGTGCGGCTGGACGACCTCGCCGAGCGTGCGCTCCGACAGGGAGGCGTAGCCCAGCTCCATGACCTTGGGGAGCAGCGCGAAGCGGGAGCCGCGGGAGGCGACGTAGCCCATCCGCTCCAGGACCTGCAGCGACCGCCTCGCGGTGGCCCTCGGCAGCCCGGTGACCTTGGCGGCGTCGGCCAGGCTGAGGCCTCCGCGGGCCGAGCCGAGCGACACCAGCACGGCCAGCCCGCGGGCCAGCGACTGCAGGAACTCCGCACCCAGCTCCTGCTTGGTGGCGCGCGAGGCATCCGTGGCGGCGGGCCGCGGGCGGGGCGGGGGCGGCGGCTCCAGCAGGGCCGCCTCCATGGCCGCGACCGTCTTGCGCAGCCGGGGGAGCACGGCGTCGCGCAGGCCGGCGGCGGTGTGCCGGCTGGTGTGGCTGACGACGCTCACCGCGCAGACCGCTCGCCCCTCCGGATCCCGTACGGGCACCGCGACCGCGATCAGGCCGGGCTCGATGAGCTGGTCGTCCTCGGCCCACGGCGCCGACGGATCGAGCAGGGCCAGGCCGGCCGCACACCGGGTGGCGGGCAGCAGGTCGCCGACCCGGAAGGCGACCGACATGGTGCGCCGCCGGGTGAACTGGGCGATGAAACGCACCCCGTCACCGTCCTGGACGGCCAGCGACACGGACTCGTCCAGCTCCTCCGCGAGCCGCTCCGCCGGCGGCGCGAGCGGGTCGCGCAGTCCGTCACAGGCGAGATAGGCCTCGCCCAGCTCCATCAGCGGCGGCGCCGGCAGCATGTCCCGCCCCTCGGCTCGGACGTAGCCGAGACGGACCAGCGTGGCCAGGACGCGGTCGACGGTCGACCTGGCCAGGCCGGTGGCGCGCACGAGATCGGTGGCGCGCGCCCGCCCGGCCGGGCCGGCGACCAGTGCCCTGAGCACGGTCAGGCCGCGTTCCAGGGCGCCTGCGGCCTCCATCCGGCCCCCTCTCCGCCCGATCAAGGGCTTTGACATGAACGCGGTCCCGTACGCATACTCGACAGCACAATAGTGAACTAATGTTCACCATGCGAACACTCCCGGGTGAATGGAGCGTCGTGCGGAGAGACAAGGTGGTCGCGACCGCCGAGGAGGCGCTGGCGGGGGTGCGCGACGGTGCGTCGTTCGCGGTCGGCGGCTTCGGCCTCAGCGGCATCCCCAACGTCCTGATCCAGGCTCTGCACCACACCGGCGTGACCGGCATCGGCGTGGTGTCCAACAACTGCGGAGTGGACGGCGGCGGCCTGGGGGTCCTGCTGGCGGCCGGGCGCATCGCCCGCGTGACCGCCTCGTACATCGGCGACAACAAGGAGTTCGCCCGGCAGTACCTGGCAGGGGAGCTGGAGGTCGAGCTGACCCCGCAGGGCAGCCTGGCCGAGCGGCTGCGCGCGGGCGGCGCCGGCATCCCTGCCTTCTACACCCCCGCCGGGGTCGGCACGCCGGTCGCCGACGGCGGCCTGCCGCTGCGCCACCACCCGGACGGCACGGTCGCGGCGGCCTCCCCGCCGAAGGAGGTCCGCGAGTTCGACGGCCGCCAGTACGTGCTGGAGCGCAGCATCACCACCGACTTCGCCCTGGTCAGGGCCGCCAAGGGCGACCGGTACGGCAACCTCGTCTTCAACAAGGCCGCGCGCAACTTCAACCCCCTCGCCGCGATGGCCGGGCGGGTCACGATCGCCGAGGTCGAGGAGCTGACCGAGCTGGACCCGGACGAGGTCCACCTGCCCGGCGTGTTCGTCCAGCGGATCCTCGTCCTCACCGCCGAGCAGGCAGCCGACAAGGGCATCGAGCGGAGGACCACCTCGTGAGCTGGACCAGGGACGAGATGGTCGCGCGGGCCGCCGCCGAGCTGCGCGACGGCGACTACGTCAACCTCGGCATCGGGCTGCCCACCCGCATCCCGTCGTTCCTCCCGCCGGACGTGGACGTGGTCCTGCACTCGGAGAACGGCGTCCTCGGCGTCGGCCCCTACCCGGCCCCCGACGCGCTGGACCCCGACCTGATCAACGCGGGCAAGGAGACGGTCACCGTGCTCCCCGGCGCGGCGTTCTTCGACTCGTCGCTGTCGTTCGGGATGATCCGGGGCGGGCACATCGACGTGGCGGTGCTGGGCGCGATGCAGGTCTCCGCACGCGGCGACCTGGCCAACTGGATGGTCCCCGGCAAGCTGGTCAAGGGCATGGGCGGGGCGATGGACCTGGTCCACGGCGCGCGGCGGGTCGTCGTGATCATGGAGCACACCGCCAAGGACGGCACGCCGAAGATCGTCGAGGAGTGCTCGCTGCCGCTCACGGGGAAGGGGTGCGTCCACCGGATCATCACCGACCTCGGCGTGCTCGACGTCACCGGCGACGGGCTGAGGCTGGTGGAGACCGCGCCCGGGGTGAGCGTGGCCGAGCTGCGCGACCGTACGGAGACGGAGGTTCTCGCATGAAGACCGTGTACGTGGTGGACGCCGTCCGCACGCCGTTCGGCCGACACGGCGGGGCGCTGGCCGGGATCCGCCCCGACGACCTGGCCGCGCACGTCGTCAAAGCCATCGCCGAGCGCAACGACGTCGAGGCCCCCGACGAGGTGATCCTCGGCAACGCCAACGGCGCGGGCGAGGAGAACCGCAACGTCGCCCGCATGGCCGCGCTGCTGGCCGGGCTGCCTGTGACCACGCCGGGCGCGACCGTGAACCGGCTGTGCGGGTCCGGCATGGAGGCCGTCATCCAGGCGTACCGGATGATCGCCCTCGGCGACGCCTCCGCCGTGATCGCCGGCGGCGTGGAGTCGATGACGCGGGCCCCGTGGGTGCTGCCCAAGCCGGACAGGGCCTTCCCCGCAGGCGGGCAGGAGCTGGTCTCCACCACGCTCGGCTGGCGGCTGGTCAACCCCGCGATGCCCGCCGAGCACACCGTGTCCCTGGGCGAGGGCGCCGAGCTGATCGCCGACAAGCACGGCATCGCCAGGGCGGAGCAGGACGCGTACGCGCTGGGCAGCCACCAGAAGGCGGCCAAGGCGTCGTTCGAGCGCGAGATCGCCCCGATCGCCGGATTGACCAGGGACGAGGGCATCCGCGAGGACACCGGCCTGGACAAGCTGGCCCGGCTCAAGCCCGTCTTCCGGGCGGACGGCACCGTCACCGCGGGCAACGCCTCGCCGCTCAACGACGGCGCGGCGGCGCTGCTGCTGACCGACGAGGCCGGACTGCGCGGCCGCGAGCCGCTCGCGCGGATCACCGCGAGCGCCGCCAGCGCGCTCGAGCCCCGCTACTTCGGGCTCGGCCCGGTCGAGGCGTCGCGGAAGGCCCTGGCCAAGGCGGGCAAGGAGTTCGGGGACCTCGCGACCGTCGAGCTGAACGAGGCGTTCGCCGCGCAGGTGCTCGGCTGCCTGGCCGAGCTGCCCGAGCTCGATCCCGCCATCGTCAACCCCGACGGCGGCGCCATCGCCCTGGGCCATCCGCTCGGTGCCTCCGGCGCCCGCATCACCGGCGCCGTGGCCCACCGGCTCGCCGCCGCCGGCTCCGGCACCGGGCTCGCGTCCCTCTGCATAGGCGTCGGCCAGGGCCTGGCCGTCGTCCTGGAAAGGTAGCCGCACATGAACGTGGCCGTCGTCCCGGAAAGGTGGCCGCACATGAGCCTGGTATTCGCCCTGGAAGGTAGCCGCACATGACCTCGCCCCTCACCCAAGCCGACATCGACCGCGAGATCGCCGAGGTGCACACGGCCCGCGGCGGAGCGGCGGCCGACCATCCCGATCGGGACTTCGCCCCCTACCGCAGCAGCGTGCTGCGCCACCCCAAGCAGCCGCTCGTCGCGCTGAAGGATCCGGAGGCGGCCGAGCTGACCGGGCCGGTCTTCGGTGTCGCCGACGTCAGCCCGTTCGACTCGGACCTGACCAGGCAGCACCTCGGTGAGCCGCTGGGGGAGCGGATCACTGTGCAGGGGCGGGTGCTGGACCGTGACGGGCGCCCGGTGCGCGGTCAGCTGGTGGAGATCTGGCAGGCCAACGCCTCCGGCCGGTACCTGCACCAGCGCGACGACCATCCCGCGCCGCTCGACCCCAACTTCACCGGCGTGGGCCGCTGCCTGACCGACGAGGAGGGCCGCTACACGTTCACCACGATCAAGCCGGGCGCGTACCCGTGGCGCAACCACGTCAACGCCTGGCGGCCCGCGCACATCCACTTCTCCGTGTTCGGCACGGCCTTCACGCAGCGGCTGGTGACGCAGATGTACTTCCCGAACGATCCGCTGTTCCCGTACGACCCCGTGCTCAACTCCGTCACCGACGAGCGGGCCAGGCAGCGGCTGGTCTGCGCCTACGACCACGGCCTGTCCGTGCCGGAGTGGACGCTCGGCTACCGGTGGGACATCGTGCTGGACGGCCCCGCCGCGACCTGGATGGAGGAGGGCCGATGAACCCCACCCCCTCCCAGACCGTGGGCCCGTTCTACGGCTTCGCGCTCCCGATCCCCCGTGGCGGCGACCTGGCCCCACCGAGCGACGGGGGCGGGATCACCGTCCACGGATACGTGTACGACGGCGCGGGCGAGCCGGTGCCCGACGCGCTGCTGGAGTTCTGGCAGGCCGACCTGTCCGGCAGCCTGCGGGGGGCGCCGGGCACGCTCCGGCGCGACCCCGTGAGCGGCACGCTGCTCGGCAGGCACGGCGTCGACTTCACCGGCTTCGGCCGGGTGCCCACCGACGGCGACGGCCGCTGGACCCTGCGCACGCTGCCGCCGGGCACCGGGTACATCAGCGTCTGCGTGTTCGCCCGCGGCCTGCTCCACCACCTCTACACCCGCATCTACTTCGGCCAGGACGCCTTCCTCGACTCGCTGCCCCCGGAGCGCAGGCGGACGCTGGTGCCGGTGGAGGAGCGCGAGGGTGTCTACCGGTTCGACATCCACCTGCAGGGCGAGAAGGAGACCGTCTTCCTCGACTTCGGCTGAGGAGGCGGCGGGCCGGGGCTCAGACGAGGCCCACCATGAAGCCCTCGTCGCGGATGCCCAGGTAGACGGCCGGGCGGTACTGGCGCATCGCGTGCTCGATGACCGGGATGTACTTGGGGTTCGAGCCCAGCGGGAGCCGGTAGCCGTTCTTGACCGTGTGGAACTCCCACAGGGGCTCCATGTCCGGATGGCGCGCGCGGAAGCCATGGTCGGCGGGGAAGAGATCGAGGCGGACCATCGTCCTGCGGATCAGGTAGTCGGCCAGTTTGACCCGGCGCTGCTGCGTACGCGAGATGCCCACCCCGGACAGCTCGTTCCACGGAACGGCCCACGGCCTGCCCTGAGGGTCGTCCCAGCGCACGCCGAAGCCGTCGAAGACGAGCCGGCGAGGCCGGCTGATTTTGCGCCAGGCGATGATCGGCAGCAGCCCGATGAGCAGGAAGACCAGCCCGAGGATCAGCACCACGACCGCCGAGCCGGAGCCGCCCGTCGTCTGCCCGGTGAACGCGGAGAAGATCGAGATGAGGCCGATGGCCCCCGCGACGGACCCGCCGATCAGCGCCTTCACCTTGGCGTCACGGCCGACGTCGATCACCACGGGAGGCGGCGCGAAGGCGGGCGGCGGCTGGCGCGGGGGATACGAGGGGTTGAACGGTGGCTGTTGGGGGCCGTACATCATGGAACGGCAGGCTAGCCCTGATCGCCGCTCATACCGCCATGCTTCGGACTTTTACGAAATGTTCAGAGCCAGCCGGCTTCGGTGGCGATCCGGACGGCGTCCAGCCGGTTGCGGGCGTCGAGCTTGGTGACGATCGCCCCCAGGTAGTTGCGTACGGTGCCCTTCGTCAGGTGCAGCGCGGCCGCGATCTCCGCGAGGTCGTCGCCGCCGGCGGCCAGGCGCAGCACGTCCACCTCGCGCGGTGACAGCGGGTTCTCCCTGGCCGTGATGGTCGCCGCGGCGAGGGCGGGATCGATCACCGTCTCCCCGGCGTGGACGCGGCGCACGGCCGCGGCGAGGTCGGCGGGCGGAGCGTCCTTCAGCATGAAGCCGCCGACCCGGGCTGCGAGCGCCCTGCGCAGGACCTCGGGGCGGCCCAGCTGGGTGAGCATGAGCACGCGGCAGCCGGGGAGGCGTCTGCCGAGCTCGGCGGCGGCCTCGATCCCGTCCATGACGGGCATCTGCACGTCCAGCACCGCGACGTCGGGCCGGTGCTCCAGCGCCGCGGGCACCACCGCGTCCCCGGACGGCACCTCGGAGACGACCTCGATGTCGGGCTCCAGGCGCAGGAGCGAGGCCAGCGCGCCCCGGATGAGGTGCATGTCCTCGGCCAGCAGCACCCGGATCACCCTCGACTCCCCCCGAAGCAGAAAGGACCATGATATTTCCGGTGTCCGGTTCGTGTATTTCACATCCCGGATCGAGGTGCCAGGCACTGGTCCGCGACCGTCCGGCCTCGCGATCTTGGAGGTATGAAGAGAGCCCTGTTCCTCGGCCTGATGACCGCGCTGCTGGTGTCCGGCCTCTGCGGTACGGCCACCGCCGCCACGGACCTGGTCACAGATATGGCCACGGATATGGCAGGCGTCGGGACGCTGGTCGACGAGGTGGTGCCGGCGCAGCTCGCCGGGCACGGGATCCCCGGCGCGGCGGTCTCGGTGGTGTCGGGCGGGCGGCAGGTGTTCGCCCAGGGGTACGGCTACGCCGACCTGGCGGGCCGCGTACCGGTCGACGCGGCCCGCACGGGGTTCTTCACGGCCTCGACGGCCAAGACGTTCACCGCGATCGCCGCGCTCCAGCTGGTCGAGCAGGGCAGGCTCGACCTGCACGCCGACGTCAACACGTACCTGAAGACCTTCAAGATCAAGGACACTTTCCCCGGGCGGCCGGTCACCCTGGAGCACCTGCTGACCCACACGGCCGGGTTCGAGGACGACGTGCTCGGCTCGTCCTGGGACGATCCGGCCGCCGCCCCGCCACTGGCGAAGGTGGTCGAGGACGGTCAGCCGGAACGGGTGCGCCCGCCGGGGACCGTGCTCGCCTACGACAACTACGCCTACAACCTCGCGGGCCACCTGGTGGAGGTGGCCTCCGGACAGCCGTTCGCCGAGTACGTGCGGCAGCACATCCTGACGCCGCTCGGCATGACGGGCACGTCGTTCGCCGCGCCGCTGCCCGGCCCGCTGACCGCCACCCTCGCCCAGGGGTACAACGGGGACGTTCCGTACAAGCGCTACTACGGGTCGCCCGCCTCCGGGGCGGGACCCGTCACCACCGCCGCCGACATGGGCCGCCTGATGATCGCGCTGCTCGGCAACGACCCCCGGCTGGGCCGGAACATCGGCGCCACCATGATGCGCCGCCACTACACGCAGGACGAGCGGCTCCCCGGCATCGGGTACGGCCTCGAGGAGCTGTCCAGGAACGGCCACCGGATCTTCTACAAGGGCGGCGACATCAACGGCTTCCACCACGTCCTCGCCTTGCTGCCCGACCAGAGGAGCGGCGTCTACGTCGTCTACAACGGCGAGGACCCCACGACGGCCGCCCACGACCTGATCAACCAGATCGTCGACCGCTACTTCCCGGGCCGTGCGGACGATCCGCGGCCGGTGCGCGGGGACACCTCCGGGTACGCGGGCACGTACACCTCGACCAGGATCCGCGGCGACCTCCTGCAGGCCGGGGCGCTGTTCAAGACCGTGACCGTGGAGTCCACGGGCGACGGGACGATCACCACGACCGGCCTGTCACGTGACTCCGCCAAGCCGGACCAGGCGTGGCAGCTCATCGGCCCCGGCCTGTTCGCCGAGCGGGGCGGTCAGGAGCGCATCGCCTTCGACGGCCACGGCCTGCTCGCCGGCGGCCACCAGGAGGAGGCGGCCACGTTCCAGCGCTCCGGCGCCGCGCTCCACGTGTGGCTGGTCTACGCGGGGCTGACCGCGTTCCTGGTCGCCGCGCTCGGGATCCCGGTGGCCGCGCTCGTACGCAGGCTCCGCGGGCGTCCGGCCCGGCACCGGCCCGCGTGGTGGCTCGCCTGGCTCACCAGCGCGCTCGTCCTGCTCTTCGCGTACGGCTTCGCCGTCACGATCGCCGTCGCGCCCACCGACGCGGTCTTCCTCGGATCCCCGCTCCTCACGGTGGCCCTGACCGCCTCCTCGACGGCGTTCGTCCTCAGCGGAGGGGTCGCGGCCTGCTCGGTGTGCGCCTGGTGGAAGGGGTGGTGGGGGCCGGCGGGACGGATCTCGTACACGGCGTTCGGGCTCGTCACGGTGGCCTTCATGGTGGTCGCCTACCTCTACGGCATGGTCGGAGGCGTCTTCGGCTGAACCCGTACGCGGGGGCGCGGCACGGCCTGTGGGATGCTTTGGCGGGAACGCTGAAGATCGTGTCGCGGTGGGGAACGGGTGTCCACGCTCATCATCCTGGTGGTGCTCGTCCTCCTCACGATCCCCGCGACGGGCGGCCTGCCGGGCGTGCCGGCCCTGCTCTCCCTCGGCCTGCAGGTCCTGTGCTCGTTACCGCGGACCAGGCGGCTGCGGGGCTGGTGGCTGGTGGCGGGACAGGCGGTGCTGTTCGCCTGGGCGGGGCCGGTGCCGTTCGGCGGCCCGTCGGCGTTCTTCGCCGCCTCCGCGCTGCTGGTCGCGCGCGGCCCGGTGCGCTGGGCGCTCTTCACCTGCGTGGCAGCCGCCGCGGGCCTGCTGAACCTCGGCGCCGACCCCTACGTCTGGGTGAACGCCGTCGGCAACACGGCCACGCAGGGGCTGGTCGTCTTCGCCCTCACCCGGCTCAGCGATCTGCGCGACGAGCTGCACGCCACCCGGGCCGAACTGGCCGCCCAGACGGTGGCCGAGGAGCGCGAGCGGGCCGGTCACACCCTGGAGGCCGTGCTCGGCTCCGCGCTGTCCGGCGTCATCGGGCTGGCCGCCGCCGGGCGCGCCGCGGAGATCCCGCCGCTGACCCGGCAGGCCGCGCAGCAGGCCAGGCGGCGACCCGAGCCGGCGCCCATGCCGCCGGCCGGCGATCTGACCCCGCGCCTCGCGGTGCCCATCCTGACGGTCGTCTACCTGTGGGTCCCGGTCGCCGCGATCATCGTCGTGGCCCGCGCGCAGGTGCCGGTCGGGCTGCGGGTGGCGTACTGGGCCGCGGTCATCGCGGTCGTCGGCCTGCAGGCGTACCACGCGCTGCCGCGCCCTCCCGGCACGTGGCCGCGGCACGCCGCCTGGACGCTGCCCGCCCAGCTGGTGATCGCGTGGCTGCCGCTGCTCGAGCCGCACCGCCCGTACTACCAGCTGGTCGGGTGGGCCGCCGCCGCGCTGCTGATCGTGATCCCCTCGTGGCGGCTCGCGTGGGCGCTCTACGCGGTCGTGGTGGGCAGCGTGCCGATCGTGCTCATCATCCGGTACGGCTCGCCCGCGGGCGTGCCGGCCGCCCTGCAGGAGGTGGCGGGCATGTCGGCGATGTTCTACGGGCTGACCGCGGTGACCCGGCTGGTCTACCAGGTGCGCGAGTCGCGGCTCGCGCTCGCCGGGCTGGCCGCGGCTCGGGAGCGGCGCAGGATCGCCCAGGACGTGCACGACCTGATCGGCTACTGCCTGTCCGCGATCACCGTCAAGGCCGAGCTGGCCGCCCGCGACCCGGCCCGTGCCGAGGCCGAGCTGGCCGGCATCGTCACCGTGGCCCGCGACGCCCTCGCCGACCTGCGTGCCATCCCCGGCGAGCGCGAGCCCGCGCTGCGGCTGCGGTCGGAGCTCGACTCCGCGCGCGAAGTCCTCGAGGCCTCCGGCGCGACGGTCCTGATCGACGCCGGACCCGTGCCGGAGGAGGCCGACGACGCCCTGCTCGCCGTCGTGGTCCGCGAGGCCGTCACCAACGTGCTGCGGCACAGCCAGGCACGCCACGTGACGATCGCCCTGTCAGCCGCCGACGACCAGGTACGCCTCCGCCTGACCAACGACGGCGTGACCGGCGACGGCGTGACTGGCGACGGCGTGACTGGCGACGGCGTGACTGGCGACGGCGTGACCGGCGACGGCGTGACCGGCCGCACCGCCGAACCCGGCCAGGGGATCGCCAATCTCGCCGAGCGCCTCGCCGCCCGCGGCGGCCGCCTCACGACCGCGTCGCGGGACGGCCATTACCGGCTCGAGGCGGCGCTGCCCGTGCGTGACGGCGGGCGCCCGGCGTGAGGCTCCGGTCAGCGCAGGCCCCGGCAGAAGGTCCGGATGTCGTCGACGAGCAGGTCCGGGACCTCCATCGCGGCGAAATGGCCGCCCCGGTCGTACTCCGACCAGTGCCCGATCTCCCCCTTCGGGTCCATGAGAGCGCGGATCGTGGAGTCCGCGGCGAAGACGGCCACCCCCACCGGCGGGCCGGAGTGCTCGGCCTGCGGCCCCGCCTCCTGCTGCGCCGCGAAGGCCCGCCAGGCCCGCATCCCCTCGTACACCGCGTGGGCGGTGGAGGCCCCCGACCCGGTGAACCAGTAGAGGCTGACGTTGGTGAGCAGCTGGTCCAGATCGACGGCCTCCTCGGGGAGCGCCGCGGCCGGGTCGGTCCACTCGGCGAACTTCTCCACGATCCAGGCGAGCTGCCCGACCGGGGAGTCGTTGAGCGAGTAGGCCAGGGTCTGCGGCCGGGTGGCCTGGATGTGCAGGTAGCCGATGCCCTCCTCCCTGAACCTGTTGAACCGCTCCGCCCGGGCCCGGTCGGCGGCCGAGAGCTCATCGAGCTCGAGCGCGGGACCGAAGGGCGGGGCGGCGCCGGTGCCGGTGAGGTGCAGGCCGGCCACGCGGCCCGGATCCACCATCGGCAGCATTCCGGTCACCCCGGTGCCGACGTCGGTGCCCTGTGCCGCGTACCGCTCATACCCGAGCCTGCTCATCAGCTCGGCCCAGGCCCGCGCCACGCCGAACAGGTTGAAGCCGCCCTCGCCGATGGGGTTCGAGAAGCCGTAGCCGGGCAGCGACGGCACGACCACGTGGAAGGCGTCCGCCGGGTCGCCGCCGTGGGCACGCGGGTCGGTCAGCGGGCCGATCAGCTTCAGGAACTCCACGGGGGAGCTCGGCCAGCCGTGCGTGAGAACGAGCGGGAGCGCGTCCGGCTCGGGGGAGCGGGCGTGGAAGAAGTGGATCGTCTGCCCGTCGATCTCGGTCGTGAACTGCGGGACCGCGTTCAGCGCCCGCTCCTGCGCGCGCCAGTCGTACCCGGTGGCCCAGTAGTCGGCGAGCCGCTTCAGGTAGGCGACGGGAACGCCGCGGCTCCAGTCGCCGGACTGCGGCGAGCGCGGCCAGCGCGTGGCGGCCAGCCGGGACCGGAGGTCGTCCACGTCGGCCTGCGGGATCTCGATACGGAAGGGGCGGATCTCTCTCTGGTCTGCCATGGGAAGAACGCTAGGCCCCAATGCGGAAGATTCCTTTCCGCTTTGGCAAGGGAATGTCGGTGCCGTTGACGGGCAGATATGCGAGGTGCCGTCTCCTCGTGTTGCCCGGCCGGTGATGTACCACCGCTGGTCGGACATCACCTTCATCCATTGGCGCTACCCGCCGGACCTCGTGCGGCGCCTGGTGCCGGGCTGCCTCACGGTCGAGACGTACGACGGGGCGGCCTGGGTGGGGCTGACGCCTTTCCGCATGGACGGGGTGCGCCTGACCGGCACACCTACGCTGCCGGTGCTGTCCACGTTCCCGGAGACCAACGTGCGGACCTACGTCCGCGACGACCGGGGGCGCAGCGGGATCTGGTTCCTGTCGCTGGACGCCGGCCGGCTCGCCGCCGCGCTCGGAGGCCGCGCGGGCTACTGGCTGCCGTACTTCTGGTCCGACATGTCGGTGCGCTCCGACGGCGCCCACACGCGTTACCGGTGCAGCCGGCTCTGGCCGCGGCGCGGTGAGGCGTGGTGCGACGCTGACGTGACGGCGGGACTGCCCGTGGAAAGGGAGGAGCGCGACGGGATCGCGAGCTTCCTGACCGCCCGTTTCCTGCTGTTCACCCGCGTGGCCGGCCGGCTGGCGGCGGCGCCGGTGGAGCACCCGCCGTGGCCGCTGCGCCGGGCCGAGCTGACCGATCTGGACCAGAGCCTGCTCCAGGCCGCCGGGCTGCCCGCGCCTTCTGGGCGGCCGCTCGTGCACGCCTCTCCCGGGGTCCCGGTACGGGTGGGGATGTGGCGGTGGTGACCGTCTCGGGAGCATTGCCATCTCTGGGGGCATCGGCGGTGTAGTGCGGATATTGCCACGGGTAGGCCGCAATCCGACGTCCGTCGGCCTGCCTCGAAGGAGCGCTGTTCACATGACCTTCAACCCACTGCGGGAGCGGGGCATCCCGCTGGACGATCAGCTGCGTAACTGGCGGGAGCTGAACGTCGATCCGATCGATCCCGACCACGCCGACCCGTACACGCGGTGCCGGATCATCGCGATGAACGGGATCGAGACGGAGGCGATCTTCTTCAGCCACCACCTGGCCCGCCACTGCGACAACATCGACCTCAAGCAGCAGCTGGCACGCGTGCGTTACATCGAGGCGCAGCAGCAGAAGGCGGTCAACTGGCTGCTGCCCGGCGTGTCGTCGGTGCTGGAGACCACGCTCGCCTACGAGCAGGTGGCGGTGGACCTGACGGCGTGGGTGGCCCGGATGGAGCCGGACGGGTACCTGAAGCAGGCCTACCAGTTCGGGGTGCTGGAGGACTTCGACCACCTCTACCGGTACGCGAACCTGTACGAGATGATCGAGCGCCGCAAGGCCGAGAAGATCGTGGACGGGCTGACCGAGGTGATGCCGGGGCGGCCGACGTACCTGCATCATCGGGACCCGGTGGACAACGTGCGCGAGCCGTACGACCGGAGCACCACCGCGCCCATCTCCAAGCTGCACGCGCTCACGATCATGGCGGCCGAGCAGCAGACCATGAACTTCTACATGAACGTCGGCCCCATGTACATGGAGCCGATCGCGCGCCGGCTCTACCAGGAGATCGGCCTGATCGAGGAGGAGCACGTCACCCACTACGAATCGCTGGTGGACCCGGGCGAGAGCTGGTGGGAGATGCTGCTCAACCATGAGTACAACGAGTGCTACATGTACTACTCGTTCATGGAGACCGAGTCCGACCCCAGGGTGAAGAACATCTGGGAGCTCCACCTCAACATGGAGCTGGAGCACCTGCGGCTGGCCGGCGAGCTGTTCAAGCGGCACGACGGGCGCGACCCCGAGCAGGTGTGCGCTTCCGAGCTGCCCGCCCCGGTCACCTTCGAACCGAACAAGGCGTACCTGCGCGAGCTGATCGCCACCCAGATCGACTACACCACCCTGGGGACCGGGTACGTCCAGGAGGCCCACGAGCGTTTCCAGAAGATGCAGGACGCGCTGATGGGCGGCGACAAGGCGCCGTCCGAGCGGGTCATCGAGGAGAACCGGGCCAGGTCCGGACAGGAGTACCGCCTGCAGACGGAGGGCGAGCACCCCGTCCACAGCCTCGCGTACCACCGCTGACCGGCATTTTACTTCTGAAAGAATATGATTTCGGGATCCGGAGATATTCTGAATACACCGAGGACTTTTCGTACGTTGGCATATCCAGACAGGCCGACGATCATGACTTCGACACTGCATCCCGCGCCGCCGAGCGCCGTCGCCGGTGCGCGCTCCACGGTCCGGTTCTGGCTGGATCCCGTTCTTGACCCGCAGAGCGCCAGGGACGGAACGTGGTGGCCGTACTCCGGGGACGCCGCCGCCGAGCTGCCCGGCCTCATCGCCGCGGCCGACCAGCGGCTGGGCCGGACCACCCTGCGCGTCGGTCTGCATGCCGATGCCTGGGACGACATCCCGCACCGCATCCCGGCCCGTGGCCGGCAGGTCCGGGTGGACTGCCTGCGCGAGGGCGATCCGCACCTGATCGTCCTGACCCTCGATGGAGGTCGATCCGTCAGGCTGCTGGTCGTCCCGTGCGGCGCCGTGCCCGACCAGGCGGCGGGCCCGCCCGGCGCTCCCCGGCCCGCCGGGTCGGCCGCCGGCCCACCGGAGGCCGGCGACCTGGCCGGATGGGAGAACGAGGGCGGACACCTCGCCGACCAGGACACGGAAGGCGCGCCCCGCCGGGAGCCGCCCGCGTCTCTTCGCCGATCGGAGCACCGCGTGACCGTCGTCGACGCCTTCCCGCTCGGCAGAGGCGATCCGTCGGCGCCGACCACCGTCCGCCTGTCCGGCGAGCTCGACATGTTCACCAGTCCGGCGCTGCGCTCGCGGCTGCTGGACATCCTGAAGTCCAGCACGAGCCTGCTCATCCTCGACCTGTCCGACGTGTCGTTCTGCGACGCCTCCGGCCTGGCCGTCATGGTCGGCATCCAGCAGCGCGCCCGGCCGATGGGCATCACCGTGGCCCTGTCCTCGCCCCGGCCGTTCATGTCGAAGCTGCTGCGCATCACCGGTCTGGACCGCAGTCTGCCGGTGGCGGGGTGACCACGGCGAACGTGTGCTAGACTGAGGGAAGTTGCAGTTGTGGTACCCATAAAGACTTTATGCGCGCCTGACAGAGCATGATCTGCAGGCGCGTTTTTCTTAACCGGTCATCTCCGGATGGGCTCATCACGGCGACACGGGATTCGAGTCGAATCCTGGCCCGTCTACGCATGTATCTGAAGGAGATCGACATGGCTACTGGAACCGTGAAGTGGTTCAACGCCGAAAAGGGCTTCGGCTTCATCGCGCAGGACGACGGCGGCGCCGACGTCTTCGCTCACTACTCCAACATCGTCGCCAACGGCGGCTACCGCGAGCTGACCGAGGGCCAGAAGGTGTCCTTCGACGTCGTCCAGGGCCAGAAGGGCCTGCAGGCGGAGAACATCGTCGCCGCCTGACCTGACGCGCGTCACGGGTCTGGGTCCGCATCAGTGCGGGCTCAGGCCCGTTTTTCTTTGCCTGCGCGAGGAAAGGCTGGGGCAACCGGGCCAAGGCCGGGGAGATGTCACACTTGAAGGAGGAATGACGTCTTCTCTAGTAGGCGTCGTCTCAGCGGGCGGGGCCTGAAAGGTGCGGCGCACTCCACAGCGAGGTGAACCTTGGCCCCAGCTTCCTACACCGATCCCGGCGCCTGGCGGATCGCCATGGACGCCAGCGAGGCGATCCTGTCGACCGGCGCCGGGACGCGTGCCTTCCACGGCTCCTTCTACCTGAGCCCGGCCGGATCGCTGGCGGGCTTCAAATTGCGGCTCACCTTCCCGGGGGCGCCTGAGCCCCTCTTCTGGGACTCGGTGAGCCTCGACGGCGGCCCCGACGTGCGAGGAGTCGGCCGGCTGCGACTCGGCAGCCGGGAGGCGGTCACCAGGGTGTCCGGGCTCTGCGTCCAGGTGCCCTTCGGGCGCGCCGGGGACTCGTACCTGAAGATCGTTCTGGCTGCCTCGTTCTCCCCGCTGCAGCTGCGCTGGCCCAGGTGGCGGCTGCGGCCGGTGACGCTCCGGCTGTTCAGCGAGGTCCGGCCCGCCTGGTGAGCCTCGTTCCGCCGGACCCCGCTCTCTCAGTCGCCGCCGCCGGGAACGGTCTCGGCGAGCCGGTCGGCCAGGTAGCGACGCTCGGCCTCGGTGGGAGCCAGGTCGAGCGCCTCGCGGTAGGCGCGGGCGGCCTCGGCGCGGCGGCCGAGGCGGCGGAGCAGGTCGGCGCGGGTGGCGGGCAGCAGGTGGTAGCCGGTCAGCGCGCCGGAGGCGTGGAGGGTCTCCACCAGCTCGAGTCCCGCTGCCGGTCCGTCGGCCATGGCGACGGCGACTGCCTGGTTCAGCCGCACTATCGGCGACGGTACGACCCGTACCAGCTGCCGGTAGAGCTCGGCGATCCGCGTCCAGTCGGTGTCGGCCGCGTCGGCGGCCGTGGCGTGGCAGGCGGCGATGGCGGCCTGCAGCTGGTACGGTCCTGCCCGGTCATGCCGGAGAGCCGCCTCCAGGACGGCGACGCCCTCGTCGATCTCGCCCCGGTTCCATCGGGTACGGTCCTGGCGCTCCAGGGTCACCAGCCCGCCGGCGGCGTCGACGCGGGTGGCGCGGCGGGAGTGGTGCAGCAGCATGAGCGCGAGCAGGCCGTACGCCTCGGGCTCGTCCGGCATGAGCCGCGCCAGCAGGCGGGCGAGACGGATGGCCTCCGCGCACAGGTCCCACCGCACCAGGTCGCTGCCCGTGCTGGCGGAGTAGCCCTCGTTGAACAGCAGATACAGGACGGCCAGCACCGAGCCGGTCCGCTCCGGCAGCAGGTGGGCCGGCGGCACCCGGTACGGGATGCCGGCATTGCTGATCTTGCCCTTGGCCCTGACCAGGCGCTTGGCCATCGTCGCCTCGGTGACCAGGAAGGCCCGGGCGATCTCGGCCGTGGTCATGCCGGTCAGGGTCCGCAGCGTCAGCGCCACCCGCGCCTCCAGCGGCAGCGCCGGGTGGCAGCAGGTGAAGATCAACCGTAGCCGGTCGTCCTGGACGCCGCTGTCTCCGGCGCCGAAGGCGTCATCCTCGGACGCCTCGACGGCCGCCGTCGCGGCCACCTCCCTTAGCTTGGCCGCCTCGGTCGACCTGCGGCGCAACCGGTCCACGGCCCGGTTGCGCGCCGTCGTGGTGAGCCAGGCGCCGGGGCGGCCCGGGAGGCCGTCGCGCGGCCAGCGCTCCAGCGCCAGCGTGAAGGCCTCCTGCGCGCACTCCTCGGCCAGATCCCAGTCGCCGGTCACCCGGATCAGGGTCGCGACGACGCGGCCCCACTCCTGGTGGAAGGCCTCGGCGACCGCCGCCTCGACCTCGGCCGTCACTCCTGCCAAAGCAGCCTCCTCTCGACCGGCTGTTCACTCCTCCCAAAGCGGTCTCACCTCGACCCAGCCGAACCTGGCGGAGGGGTGCTTGGACGCGATCTCGATCGCCTCGTCGAGGTTGTCGCACTCGATCAGGTCGAAACCGCCGATCTGCTCCTTCGTCTCGGCGAACGGCCCGTCGGACAGCAGCACCTCATCGCCACGCACCCGGACGGTCGTGGCGTCACTGCCGGGCCGCAGACGGGCACCCTGCAGGCGTACTCCCCGGCCGTCCATCTCCCGCACCCATGCGGCGGGGTCGGCGTCCTCCATGGGCACCCCGACGGAGTCGTTGTCGCAGACGAACATCACGTACCGCATGGCTCCTCCTAGTTGACCGGCTCGACGGTACGCCTGATGAGCACGCCGGCGAAAGGCAGCCGGAACGTCCAGGTCTTCCGCCGCCTGACGGCCTCGACCGGGGAGCCGGGCAGCGCGGAGCGGGCGAAGTCGTTGCGCGGACGCAGAGCGTAGGTGGCTGCGAGGAAATCGGGCATGACGCGCCTTCCTGTCCAGCGCCCGCTCGGGGGCGCCCCGTGTGTTGTCGTGACACCCTCACGACGAACGGGCAGACCCCCGATGGACAGGTTCAGCGCTTTGGCGAGAATTTTTCTCTCAGCGGACCTCCACCTCCGTGATGCGGGTGTAGTCGTTGGCGCCGTTCGAGGCCAGGGCGACGATGCGGACCGCGTCCGCCGTCACCGGCGTGAAGTCGGAGCGGACGAAGCCCGCCGTGTTGCCGCGGACCTGCGCCACCGTCTGCCACTGGCCGTTCAGCCCCGCCTGGACGTCCCAGTCGCGCAGCCCGAAGATCGAGGCCGGGTAGCGCTCGGTGTGCAGGGTGTAGAGGTCCACACGGGAGATCTGCTTGGGGCCGCCGAGCGCGATCGCCACTGTGTCGGGCCAGGCCCTGGCCGTGGCGTCGTTCCAGCCGTTGCCGCCGGCCCAGCCGTTGGAGCCGGAGTCGCCGTCCGCGACGCTGCACGGCGGGTAGTTGGCGTTGGTGTGCTGGGACGAGGCGGTGACCGGGCGGCGGAGCGCGACATTGCCGCCGTTGTCGAGCTGGTCGAGGGTCACCACCTGCACCGGAACGGACAGCGTCTGGCTCGGGGTCTTGAGCCGTAGCGCGTACGAACCCTCGGAGGTGGTGGGCGGGACGGCGATCAGCAGCTTCGCCCCGAGCTCGTAGCCGGGCGGCAGATAGCTGGTCAGCATCGAGCGGGAGGCGGTCAGCGGCTGGTCGATCTCCACGGACAGGTTCGCGTACGAGGGAGCCTTCGCGTCGCTGCGCATGCCGATCTCGATCTTGGCAGGGCAGGCGGGGTCCACGCCGAGCGGGGCGACCACGCGGTCGGACCCGGCGATCGGGGTGAGCCTGCCGGTGCCCTTGGAGGTCCCTGGCTTGATCTTGACCGAGGGGACCGACGGGGGGTCGGTGGGCTGCCAGGCCGCGGCCGTGGCGGTCAGGACGGTGGCGGCGGCCAGCGCGGCGGTGAGGAGTCGCATGATCGGTCCTTTCCTGTCAGAGCGCGTGCAGGCCGGGCCGGCCGTCGAGGGTCACGAGGCTGGCCCTGGTGGAGACCGGCGCGCCGGGCCGGTCCACGTACGGGACCACCTTGAAGTCCGCCCGCCACTGGCTCCTGGTGACCTCACAGGACACGTAGCCGCGCTGGTAACTGGAGAAGCGGAGATGCGGGTTGACCGGGTCGCTGCCGCCGGGCGGCAGACCGGTGCTCGCGTTGCCGTTGCCGCCGCTGGTGACCGAGGTGCCGACGAACTCCACGCCGACCGTGCGCGACGAGGGGTCGTCGAAGTTCGACTTGAGCTCGCCGGCCAGGTTGTAGTGGATGTCGCCGGTCAGCACGACGGGGTTGCTGACCTGCCGCTCGACCATGCCGTTCAGCACGCGGTCCTTGGCGGCCTTGTAGCCGTCCCAGAGGTCCATGCTGAGCTTCTGGGCGGGCCCCGCGTCGTAGTCGAGCTGGATCATGGCGATCTGCTGGGCCAGCACGTTCCACTTGGCGCGGGAGGCGCCCAGGCCGTCGAGCAGCCACTTCTCCTGCTCGGCACCGAGCATCTGGCGCGCCGGGTCGAGCCGCTCCGCGCAGTCGATCTGCTGACCGTCGCCGCAGACCTGGTCGTCGCGGTACTGGCGGGTGTCCAGCACGTTGAACTCGGCCAGGTCCCCGAAGGAGAAGCGGCGGTAGATACGCGCGTCGGGCCCCTGCACGGCGGGCACCCGGATGGGCATGTTCTCCCAGTACGCGCGGAAGGCGTTGGCCCGGATCACCAGGTAGTCCTGCTCGGTCACCTCGCCGCCTGGGCCGTACCTGCCCGCCCAGTTGTCGAGCACCTCGTGGTCGTCCCAGGTGACGATCCACGGCGCCACCTGGTGCGCGGCCTGCAGGTCGGGGTCGCTCTTGTAGAGGCCGTACTGGACGCGGTAGCGGTCGAGCGTGTCGCACTGCACCCGGAACTGCTCGGGCACCGGCGTGTTGCGGTTCCCGCCCGAGGGCACGATGCCGTACTCGTAGATGTAGTCCCCGAGGTGGAAGACCACGTCGGGGTTCTCCTCGGCGAGGTGGCGGTAGGCCGAGTAGTAGCCGTCCTGCCAGGACGCGCACGAGGCGAAGGCCAGCCGGAGCGACTCGGGGCTGCTCCGCAGCGCGGGCGCCGTCCTGGTCCGGCCCACCGGGCTGAGCTCGCCGCCGGTGCGGAAGCGGTAGAAGTACTCGCGGCCTGGGCGCAGGCCCTTGGCATCCACGTGGACCGAGTGGCCGTACTCGGGGGTGGCCCAGACGGAGCCGTGCCCCGCGCGCCGGGTGAAGCCCTCGTCCTCCGCGATCTCCCAATCAACCTTGATCTTGTTGTACGGCAGCCCGCCCAGCGGCTCGAGCGGCCTGACCGCCAGCCGGGTCCAGAGGATCACCCGGTCGGGCAGCGGGTCTCCGGAGGCGACGCCGAGCTGGAAGGGATAGTCGCCCTTGACCGTGGCGCCGGCCGTCCACGGGTCGGCGAGGTCGGTGCTGAACGCCAGGGCTAAAGCGCTGAGACCGAGGAATGAACGGCGCGTGTGCATGCTGCTTCCTCATATGGGGGGCGAAAGCGGGCGAAAGCCCTCACTTTGTAGCAAGCAGGCAAGGTCTTAACAAGGCTTAAGTTACAAATCACAGAGAATCTTGTTACAACTCGGCGACCTCGACCCGCCGGTGCCGGTCGCGCAGCCGCTGCAGCATCTCGGCGGGCGCGCCCGAGTCGACCACGACGACGTCGAAGTCGTCGAGCGGCGCGACCCTGTGCAGGGCCACCCTGGCCAGCTTGGAGCCGTCCACGGCCAGGATCCGCCGCGTGCCGGAGCGCAGCATCGCCCGCTTGACCAGCACGATCTCCTGCTCCTGATGGAAGGCGTACTCGTCGGAGACCGCCGAGGTGGAGACCACGACCACGTCCGTGCTGACCGCCTCGACCGCGTCCACGCAGCCGAGCCCGAGGAACGAGTCGTGGGTGGCGTGGTACTCGCCGCCGAGCGCGATGAGCCGGATGTCGGGGGTGCCGGCGAGCAGCCTGATCGCCTCGAGGAAGTTGGTCAGGACGGTCAGCGGCGCGAGCTCGCCCAGGTGGCGGGCCACGGCCAGCGCCGTGGTGGAGTCGTCGAGCATGACGGAGCTGCCCGGCTCGATCAGCCCGGCCACCACCCTGGCGATCGCGTCCTTCTCCGCGGTGTGCGCCTGGAGCCGGTAGGCGATGTTGCTCTCCCAGACGTTGGAGGCCTGGGCGGTGACGCCGCCGCGGACCTTGCGCACCATGCCCTGGCGCTCGAGCTCGTCGAGGTCGCGGTGCACGGTCATGACGCTCACCTCGAAGCTCTCCGCCAGCTCCGTCACCGTGGCTGAGCCCCGCCGGACGATGTGCTCGGCCATGTCCCGCCACCGGGCGGACTTGCCGGAGGTGTGCTGCCGCGACTTCACCAAAGCCCTCACCCTCGTTACGACGGTTGCGGATCCTACTCTTGACACCCGCCTCGGGCGACTCGTAGCCTCCCGACATCCCTCAGATTTAACAATGTTGGCTGTTAACTTAACAGGCCCGTCATTAAAACGTTCGTATCGGCTCCCCAGCGCCGGGCGAGGAGACATGACATGACCGATCTGCGCGACGCCCGAATGAGCCGGGTCCAGTTCTTCCGCATGATGGGGGGCCTCGCGGTGGCGGCGGCGGCCACCGCCTGCTCGACCAAGCCCGAGACCACCGCCACGACCGGAGGAGGAGGGGCGGCGGCCGTCGACCTGAAGGCCGTGGGCGTGGCCGACCAGAAGGCGCCGCTGGACGAGCTGATCGCCGCGTACCAGAAGGTCAAGCCGGATGTGCGGCTCACCGCCTCGTACGCCCCCACCGACCAGGTGCAGACCTCCGTACGCACCCAGCTCGGCGCGGGCAACGGCCCCGACCTGCACGTGGTCTATCCGGGCAACGGCAGCGCCATGTCCATGAGCCAGATCGCCAAGGCCGGGCTGCTGGCCGACCTGTCCGCCCAGGCGTGGACGCAGACGATCCCGGCCGGCTTCAAGCCCGCCTTCCAGCTCGACGGCAAGACCTACATCTACTCCGCCGGCTCGTCGGTCATCGGCGCCGTCTACAACAAGAAGGCCTTCCAGAAGGCGGGCGTGGACGCGCCGCCGACCACGTGGACGGAGTTCCTGTCCGTCTGCGACAAGCTGAAGAAGGCCGGCATCGTGCCGATCGCGCTGGGCGCGCAGACGCCGTGGGTCACCCAGCTCATCACGTACGCGCTGGTGCCCTCCACCGTCTACGCCAAGGACCCGACGTTCGACGACAAGCAGCTCGCCGGGCAGACCACGTTCGCCCAGTCGGGCTGGCGGCAGGCCATGGAGATGTACCTGGAGCTGCAGAAGCGCGGCTTCTTCAACGACAAGCCGAACGGCACCACGTTCGAGCAGCAGATCTCGATGGTGGCCACCGGCAAGGCCGGCATGGCGATCCAGGTGTCGGCCGTGCTGCCCGACTTCCGCAAGGCGGCCTCCTCGCCCGACGACCTGTCGATGTTCCCGGTGCCCGGGGCCGACGACGCCAACCAGGTGTGGATCCCGGCGGGCGTGGTCGTCGGTCTCGGCGCGAACGCCAAGGGCAAGAACGTCGAGCAGGCCAAGGCGTTCATCGACTTCCTCGGCAAGCAGGAGAACATCAACGCCTGGGCCAAGACCATCGCCGCCATCCCGCTCACCCAGGACGCCTCGTCCACCATCGACCCGGCCGTGGAGTCGTTCCTGCCGTTCACCAAGGACCGGGCGGTGCCCTTCATGGACCAGCGCTGGCCCAACGCCGAGGTGCAGCCCGTGCACTTCGCGGTGATCCAGGAGCTGCTGGCCGGCAAGTCGAGCATCGACGAGGCTCTGAAGAAGATGGACGAGGCATACAAGAAGTGACTTCCCTGACCATGCGGCGGCGGTCGGCGGTCTCGCGGCGCAGGCGGCGCTTCAGCGCCGCCTCCCCGTCCTGGCTGTTCGCCGCGCCCGCCCTCGTCGTCTACGCGCTGGTCGTGCTCTACCCGGCCGCTGCCGGCGTGGTGTACGCCTTCACGGACTGGAGCGGCATCGGCCAGGACATGTCCTTCGTCGGGCTGGCCAACTTCGGCACGCTCCTGCACGACGAGCAGGCCATGGGCTCGATCGGCAACACGCTGCTGCTCACGGTGGCCATCGTGGCCGTGCAGAACGGCGTCGGCCTGCTGCTCGCCCTGGGCGTCAACGCCAAGCTGAAGAGCCGGGCGCTGCTGCGGGTGATCTTCTTCGCGCCCGTGGTCGTCAGCCCGGTCATGGTGGCGTTCCTGTGGAAGTACGTCTACAACCCCGACCCGTCAGCCGGCCTCAACGGCCTGCTCGGCCTGCAGGTGGACTGGCTGGGCGACCCGTCGGTCGCGCTCTGGTCGATCGCCGGCATGGTCGTCTGGCAGTACGCCGGCTACTCCATGGTCATCTTCCTGGCCGGGCTGGAGGGCGTGCCCAAGGAGCTGCACGAGGCGGCGATGATCGACGGAGCGGGCACGTTCCAGCGCTTCCGCTACGTCACCTGGCCGCTGCTCGCCCCGGCCGTGACGATCAATCTCATGCTCTCCACGATCGGCGGGCTCAAGCTCTTCGACCAGATCTTCGCCGCCACCAACGGCGGCCCCGGCTACGCCACGGAGACCCTGTCCACGGTGCTGTACAAGCAGGCGTTCGTGTTCGGCAAGTTCGGCTACAGCACCGCCATCGCGCTGGTGCTGGCGCTGTTCGTGGCGGCCGTCAGCCTCATCCAGGTCTACTACCTGCGCAACCGCGAGGTGACCGCATGAGAAGGACGTTCCTGCTGGAGATCGTGATGATCGCGGTGGCGGTGGCGTTCCTGTTCCCCGTCTACACGCTGGTCTCCCTGTCGCTGAAGGACCCGGCGCAGATCTCCCAGACGCCGCTGGCGCTGCCGAACCCGCCCACGCTGGCCAACTTCGGCAAGGCGTGGACGGCCGCCGCGCTCGGCCCCTCACTGGTGAACAGCACGGTGATCACCGTCGTCAGCCTGCTCGCGCTCATCGCGCTCGGCTCGTTCGCCGCCTACTTCCTGGCCCGCGTGCAGACCCGGCTCGGGTACGGCCTCTACATCCTCTTTCTGCTGGGCATCGTGCTGCCGTTCCAGCTCGGCATGATCCCGCTCTACGAGCTGGTGACCGACCTGGGGCTGATCGGCACGCACGCCGGGATGATCCTCTTCTACACCGGCATCCAGCTGCCCTTCACGGTCTTCCTCTACACCGGCTTCATCCGCGCGCTGCCCCGCGACTACGCCAGCGCCGCCCAGATCGACGGCGCCTCGCACCTGACCGCCTTCACCCGGGTGATCTTCCCGCTGCTGCGGCCCATCACCGGCACCGTGCTCATCCTCAACGCCGTCTTCATCTGGAACGACTTCTTCACCCCGCTGCTCTACCTGGGCGGCTCCGGGTTCGAGACGGTCCCGGTCAGCGTCTTCGCCTTCGTCGGCCAGTACGTCTCCGACCACGGCCTGGTCTTCGCCGGGCTCGTGCTGGGCGCGCTGCCGATCGTGCTGGTCTTCCTGGCGCTGCAGCGCTACGTCATCAAGGGCTTCGCCAGCGGGCTGAAGGGATGACCGCCTTCGAGGTGCTGCGCCACCCGCCGCGGGAGTTCTCCCCGGCGGCCATCTGGTGGTGGAGCGGCGAGCCGCTCCGCCGCGACCGGCTGCGCTGGCAGATGGAGCGCCTGGTCGCCGGGGGAGTGCGCAACCTCGTCATCCTCAACCTGGCGCCGTCGGGGCCGCTGTTCGGCGCCGACGCCGACGACCCGCCGTTCCTGTCCGAGGCGTGGTGGGAGCTGCTCGACGGGGTCTGCGCCGACGCCTTCGAGCTGGGCGCGTACCTGTGGTTCTACGACCAGCTCGGTTTCTCCGGCGCCGATCTGCAGGCCCGGCTCGTCCAGGAACATCCGGAGTTCGCCGGTCAGTGGCTGGCCGCCGACGGGTCCGTCTCGACGCGCGGCTTCGACTACCTGTCCCGCGACGCCTGCGCGGTGCTGCTCGACCGGGTGCACGGGGAGTTCGAGCGCCGGGTGGGCCACTGGTTCGGCAAGGTGATCGCCGGGTCGTTCCAGGACGAACTGCCCACCCTGCCCACGTGGTCATCCACGTTCGCCGAGGAGTACGCGGCCCGGCGCGGCCGGTCGTTCTCACTCGACGAGCCGGACTGGCACGCCTACCAGCTCACCCGCGCCGAACTGGCCGAGGAGGCGTTCTTCCGGCCGCTGGCCGCCTGGCACGAGCGCCACGGCCTGCTCAACGGCTGCGACCAGCAGGACCCGGCCCGTGCCGGGCATCCCGTGGACGGGGTGCGGCTGTACGGCGACTACGCGCGTACCCATCGCTGGTTCAGCGCGCCCGGCTCCGACCACCACGGCGACGCGCGCCTGCACTCCTCGCTCGCCCACCTGTACGGCAGGCCGCGCACCTGGATCGAGGCGTTCCACTCCAGCGGCTGGGGCGGCACGCTCGAGGAGACCTTCGACTGGCTGCTGCCCTGGCTGCGGGCCGGCGCCAACCTCTACAACCCGCACGCCGTCTACTACACGACCAGGCGCGGCTGGTGGGAGTGGGCGCCCCCTTCGACCGACTGGCGCCAGCCGTACTGGCGGCACCACCGCGTCTTCGCCGACGCGGTCACCCGCCTGTGCGCGGCGCTCTCCCTGGGCCGCCACGCCTGCGACGTCGCGGTTGTCCTGCCCTCCGCGACGTCGCAGGCTGGCACCTCGCTGGAGGGGGTCTCTCCCGAGGCCGCGCGGTCCCAGGAGGTCTACCGCGAGCTCGTGGGCGACATGGCCTGGTTCGCGACCGTGCCGGGGGTGCTCGACCGGCTCTGCCTGGACGCCGACGTGATCGACGAGGACTCGGTACGTCGGGCGAGCGTCAAGGGCGGCCGGCTGTCCGTCTCCACCGAGGCGTACCGGGCGATCGTGCTGCCTGCCGTCACCGTGCTCGACGAGGACGTGGCCGCCCGGCTGAAGGAGTTCGCCGCCGACGGCGGACTGCTGGTCGCGGTCGGCACGCTGCCGGAGGGGCTGCCGGCCGCTTTCGTGGAGACGAGCGAGCAGCTGGGGGAGGCGCTGGCCGGGCTCGAACGGCGGGTCGAGGCGCCCGTGCCGCCGCTGGTGCGCGAGATCGGCGAGACCACGCTGGTGTTCCTGACCGCCACGCATCCCATGGCCAGCAGGATCGGCGTGGGCCGGCCCGAGGAGCGCGGCGCCGATCTGGGCTGGCTGGACGCCACCGTCTCCTTCGACCCGGGGCGCTACGCCCAGGAGATGCGGGTCAAGGTCCGGGGCGTGTCCGGGACGCCGCTGCTGACGAGTCCGTTCAGCGGAGAGCTCAGGGCGCTGCCGCACACCCGCGACGGCGATGCGGTGGAGGTGGTCGTGCCCTTCGACGACGGGCCCGCCGCGCTGCTGATCTTCGACGGGACCGTCTCCGAGGTGTCCTCGCCTCCGTCGTACCCCCGCGAGGTGGACCTCGGTGACGAGTGGGACGTCGAGCTGGTGCCGACGCTCGACGACACGTGGGCGGACTTCGGCACGCAGGCCACCGTCGAGCGCTGGACGCTGCGCACGCCGGACGGCGAGCCGGCGCACGCCACCTTCGCGCCCCGTGGGGAGCAGCGGGTGGGTGCCGGGCCGTGGACGCCCTCGGTGTGGTCGCCCTCGCGCGGGCTGCGCAAGGACCCGATCCACCGGGAGACCCTCGGGCCGAAGGGCCATGTGCCGGGCGAGTTCCTGGCGTTCGGGCAGGTGGAGGCGGGCGAGGAGGCACGCTTCCGCAGCGTGCTCACCGTCCCGGGCACCGGCTGGCTGGCGGTCGGAGCCGGGGCGGCCAAGACCGTGTGGCTGGACGGCGAGGAGCTGCCGCTGGACGACTCCGGGTACGCCGCGGTCTCGCGCTCGCCTGTCGCGCCCGGCGAACACCTGCTGGAGCTGCGGCTGATCCCTGACGAGCGGCTCGACCTGCGGGCCTATGCCTGCCTGGTCGCATCGCCGGCGGACGCGGCCTGGCCCGAGTGGATCGGCGGCTCTCCCATGGAGGCCACGGTGCGCGTCGGCGAGCCGCCGTACGAGCCGGTGCAGGTGGCCTCGACCGCGTTCTGCCGGGTGCTGGTCAACGGGCAGGAGGCGGGCAGGCAGGGCGGGTTCGATCCGTACGAGGAGGCGGACATCCCCAGGGTGCGCCGCTACGACGTGACCCGGCTGCTCCGGCCCGGTGACAACACGATCACCGTGGAGTCCGACGGCTGGGTGCTCGTGGACGGGCTCGCGGTCTCCGGCCCCGGCTGGACGTCGCGCCCGCGCGTACGGCGGCGCCAGCACGGCGACCCGGCCGCGCTCCACCTGCGTACCCGGCCGCATCCGCTGCCCGAGGCCGGCTGGCTGGACGGTCTCCCCACCGCCCTGCCCGCCACGTTCACCGTGCCCGGCGGCCGTCCGGCCGTCCAGCACTTCCTGTTCGACCCGCCGCCCGGCGTGACCGGGATCGAGGCGGACGCGACGGGTCCGGTACGGATCCGCGGAAGGGAGCTGGAGGTCACCGGGGAGCTGACCGGCCCCGTCCGCTTCACCTGCGGCCCCGGCCGTATGCGGCTCGGCGACTGGGAGGAGCGCGGCCTGTCCGGCTACAGCGGCGGCGTCCGCTACCGCACCACGATCGCCGCCGCCGGGCCGGGCGTGGTCGACCTCGGCAGGGTCCGGGGGACGGCCGAGGTGACGGTGAACGGGCGGCCCTGCGGGATCAGGGTCTGCTCGCCCTACACCTTCGACGTGCTGCTGGACGAGGGTGAGAACACCGTCGAGGTCCTCGTCCTCGGCACGCTCGCCCCGTACCTGGATGAGGTCAGCCCCACGCACTTCGTCTTCCCCGGCCAGCGCAGCACCGGCCTGTTCGGCCCGGTCCGCCTGCGCACGTCCTGACAGGGCGCTGCCAGCGTTCTGCCAGGGCGTCCGGCGACCGTGGGGCCATGGACATCCGACTTGGAGTGGTACGAGGCATCCAGTACGGCCTCATCGACAAGCCCGACACGTTCGCGCCGCAGGCCAGGGAGCTGGGCGCCGGGCTGGTGCGCGTGTTCTTCTACTGGTCGCAGCTCGAGCCCGAGCCCGGCCGCTACGACTGGTCCGCGGTGGACGCCGTGCTCGGCCAGGTCGACGACGGCACCGAACTCTGGTTCACACTCGGCGCGTCCTCGCCGTGGGGCTCCACCCGCGCCACCGACCTGCTGCCCGCCTCGCCGCCCCTCGACCCGGCGGCCTACGCGGCCATGCTGCGCGCCCTCGTCGGGCACTGCCGGGGCCGCGTGCGCCACTGGCAGTGCGAGAACGAGCCGTCCAACGCGCTGTTCTGGGCGGGCACGGCCGCCGACTACGTCGCCCACCTCCAGGGCTTCCACCAGGCGGTCAAGAGCGCCGACCCGGACGCCACGGTGGTGCTGGGCGGCTGCCCGCCCGGCGTCTTCCCCGCCCCGGACCGGCCCGACGGCGAGCGGGAATTCTTCCTGCAGGTCATCGACGAGGGCCGGGACGCCTACGACGTCTTCGACATCCACCTCTACGGCGACCCCTACCTGATCCCTCGCACGATCGAGGACGCGCGGGCGGCCGTGGGGGACAAGCCCGTCGTGGTGGGCGAGTACAACGGGCCGCTGCCGCTGCAGTTCCCCGAGGTGTTCGAGCACCTGACGGAGGTGATCGAGGCCGGAGCCATCCAGCCGTGGCACCGCCTGACCGTCCAGGACCTCTTCGACGGGACCTTCACCCCCGAGCCGGTGCACGCGGCGATGAAGCGGCTCTACGACCGGATGGCCGAGCTGCCGCCCGCGCTCCAGATGTTCATGACCGGCTGCCCGGAGGAGCTGGAGGCCCGGCGGCACCGGCTGAACGCCGACGACCTGCTCATCAGGAACATGCTGGCCCTGTCCTGCGGCATCCGGCTGACCGTGTGCTGGCAGCTCGGTCCCGATACGCCGGAGCCGCCGGAGCCGTACGACTTCCTGCAGCTGCTCTTCTCGAAGTTCCAGCTCATGGCGTTCGAGGGCGACAGCCTGTCCGTGCGCCACCCCTGCGCCGACGCGTTCGCCGAGCTGTCGTCGCGGCTGGCCGGAGCGGCGGACGTGCGCCGCGTGGAGGTGCCGGGACGGCCGGACGCCTACGTCTTCGAGCTGGTCGGCACGGGGGTGGAGGTGGCCTGGCTGCGCCCCTCGTCCCCCTCGTCCCCCTCGGCCCCCGAGCTGCCGGCTCTGGTCCGGAACGGCGCGACACTCACATCCCGGCCTCAGTTCACATGTGCGGCTGAGTGGTGAAATGTTCAGAACTCCACGCCGCCGACGAGCGGCGGGTTGAGCCGGGCGAAGCCCTCCTGCCGCCGGTACGGGTAGTAGGGGTACGGCACCGTGGTGGAGCCGGCCGCGTCCAGCCGCGCCACCTGGTCAGGCGTCAGGTTCCAGCCGATCGCCCCCAGGTTCTCGCGCAGCTGCGACTCGTCGCGGGCCCCGATGATGACCGAGGAGACGGTCGGCCGCTGGAGCAGCCAGTTCAGGGCGACCTGGGGCACAGAGCGGCCGGTCTCCGCGGCGATCTCGTCCAGGGCGTCCACCACCGTGTACAGCAGCTCGTCCGCCACCGGCGGCCCGAAAGCGGCGGTCTTGTGCAGGCGGCTGCCAGCGGGGATGGGCCGGCCGCGGCGGACGCGTCCGGTGAGGCGGCCCCAGCCGAGCGGGCTCCACACCACCGCGCCGACGCCCTGGTCGAGGCCGAGCGGCATCAGCTCCCACTCGTAGTCCCGCCCGACCAGGGAGTAGTACACCTGGTGCGCCACGTAACGCGGGTAGCCGTACCGCTCGGCGGCGGCCAGCGACTTCATGAGCTGCCAGCCGGAGAAGTTCGAGACGCCCACGTAGCGCAGCTTGCCCGCCCTGACCAGGTCGTCCAGCGTGGACAGCACCTCCTCCACCGGGGTCGCGGCGTCGAAGGCGTGCAGCTGGAAGAGGTCGATGTGGTCGGTTTCGAGGCGGCGCAGCGCGTCGTCGACCGCCTTGATCAGCCGGGGCCGGGAGGTGCCCGCGTCACCGGGGCCGTCGCCCGTGGGCAGGCCCGCCTTGGTGGAGATGAGGGCCCGGTCCCGCCGGCCCTTGAGCGCCTGGCCCAGCACCTCCTCCGAGGCGCCGTCGGAGTAGACGTCGGCCGTGTCGAACATCGTGACCCCCGCGTCCAGGGAGATGTCCACCAGCCGCCGGGCCTGCGCCACGTCGGTGTCGCCCCAGGCGCCGAAGAGCTCGCCCTTCCCGGCGAACGTGCCGGCGCCGAAGCTCAACGCCGGAACTTTGAGCCCGGACGCCCCCAACTGCCGATATTCCATGAAAAATCACTCCTTAACGGGTCAATCATTCCCTTAAGGAGGACACTAGCACGCTAACGGGAAGTCTGTTCCATTACAGTCGCATGTGCTTTGGGCGATCGAGTCAGGTGAAGACGTTCACGCGCACTGCGCCGTTCTCGCCCCAGCGGCCAGTGGGGAGATGGCGGCCCCGAGGAGCGCGCCGGTGGCGCCCGGTCAGAAGAGGGTCGAGCAGGCCGAGTCGGCGACGACGGGACCCGAAGCGGCGGCGACCGCGACGGCGAGTTGCGGCGGAGCGGCGGGCCGTCGGACACGCCGATGCGCTCGGCGAGGGCGAAGTGAATCCTGGACGCGACATGGAGGGGCGTCCATGCGGCCACTGCCCAGGCGATCCGTCGGCTGGTCCACGTGGTCATGCCACGATCGTGCCGGTCGCCTGGGCAGCGGCGGCTCCCCGTGAGGAGCGGAGGTCCTGCCTGTTACGGGGGAGAGGGCCTATGCCTCGATGCCCGCCTCCTTGGCGGCGCGGTCGATGGTCGCCAGCTCGTCCTCGGTGAAGTCGAGCCGGTCCACGGCGGCCACGTTCGCCTCGAGCTGCTCGGGGCTGGAGGCGCCGACCAGTACCGAGGTGATGCGCGGGTCCCTGAGCGCCCAGGCCAGGGAGAGCTGGGCCACCGTCTGCCCGCGGGAGGAGGCCAGCTCCGCGAGCGCCCGCACGAACGTCAGCACCTCAGGCGTGACCCGGTCGGGCGTGAGGAAGCGCCCTTCCGCTGCCCGCGAGTCGGCGGGGATGCCCTCGAGGTAGCGGTCGGTGAGCAGGCCCTGGGCCAGCGGCGAGTAGACCACGCAGCCGACGCCCTCCTGCTCGAGCACGCCCAGCAGGCCGCGCTCGATCTGCCGCTTGAGCAGCGAGTAGGAGGGCTGGTGGATCAGCAGCGGGGTGCCGAGGTCGCGCAGCAGCCGGGCGATCTGCGCGGTGCGCTCGGGCGAGAAGTTGGACACGCCCACGTACAGGGCGCGCCCCGTGCGGACCATGTGGTCGAGCGTGGCCGCCTGCTCTTCCAGCGGCGTGTCCTCGTCGTCGCGGTGCAGGTAGAAGATGTCCACGTAGTCGAGGCCGAGCCGCCCCAGCGACCGCTCGAGCGTGGCGAGCAGGTGCTTGCGTGAGTTGCCCTTGCCGTACGGGCCGTCCCACATCGGGTTGCTGCCCTTGGTGGTGACGACCACCTCGTCGCGCAGCGACCGTGGCAGCAGCCGGTTGAACGTCTCCTCCGCGGCGCCGAGCGGCGGGCCGTAGCGGTCGGCGATGTCGAAGTGCGTGATGCCGAGGTCGAGCGCCTTGTTGAAGATGGCGCGCTGGCTGTCGAGAGATTTGCCGCCGCCGAAGTTGTGCCACAGGCCGAGCGACACGGCGGGGAGGAGAAGGCCACTGCGGCCGCACCTTCGGTACGGCTGACGTTCGTAGTCCAACGATTACCTTCCTGCGATTCCGGTGAGCGTGACTCCCCGGATGAACGTCTTCTGTGCCAGGAAAAAGATGATAAGGATGGGCAAAATTGACACTAGCGCGACAGTCATCATCTGGTTCCACTGGGAGCATCGAGGGCGCTGACGCTTGGCGGATTTACGACATTGTCTGGCTTTATCTCGGAAGCGGGACGACTGCTGCGGCACCGATCATCGAGGGGTGACACGAGACCAGGTTTTTGGAACACCCCGGCGGCCTCGATGACGGGCGCCCTCCCCATTCCCCCTGTCGCCGAACTGAGGAAGCGCCAGAGCGCGAAATGGCGAACCTTCCCGGACGACGTCCTGCCCCTTCCGGTCGCGGAGATGGACTTCCCGCTGGCCGAACCGGTCGCCAAGGCTCTGCGCGAGGCGGTCGACCGGTCCGACACCGGCTACGCGGCACCAACCCGCGACCTTGCCGACGCGGTCAGCCGCTATGCCCGGCGCGAATGGGACTGGAAGATCGATCCCGATGACGTGCGGACCGTCACCGACGTCGGCATCGGCATCGTCGAAATCCTGCGCCGCGTCGTCAGCCCCGGAGACCGCGTGGCCATCAGCCCACCGGTGTACGAGCCGTTCTCCTGGTGGATCCGCGAGGTAGGAGCCCATGTCGTCGAGGCGCCGCTGGCCGAAGGACCGCAGGGATGGCAGCTCGACCTGGACGCCCTGGAACGCGCGTTCGCCGACCACGTCACGGCGTACGTGCTGTGCAACCCGCACAACCCCGTCGGCCTCGTGCACCGGCGTGAGGACCTGGTCGCACTCGCCGGATTGGCCGACAAGTACGGCGTGTACGTGCTCTCCGACGAGATCCACGCCCCGCTCGTCCTCCCTGGGGCCGAGTTCGTCCCGTTCCTGTCGGTGTCGGACGAGGCGAGGCGTTGGGGATTCTCGTTCCTGTCGGCCAGCAAGGGCTGGAACCTGGCCGGACTCAAAGCGGCCACCGTCATCACCGCCGACCCGGCGCCCAAACGGTACGTCGACCGTCTGTCGCCGCACTCGCTCTACCGCACCGGACACCTCGGAGTGATCGCCACGGTAGCCGCGTTCAACCTCGGTGACCCATGGCTCGCCGAGGTCCTGTCCGTCCTCGACCACAACAGGAAACTGCTGGAGGAACTGCTGGTGAAGCTGCTCCCCGACGTCCGCTACAGACAACCGCAGGCAGGCTTTCTGGCCTGGATCGACTTCCGAGCCCTGGGCTGGGGCGACGACCCCACCGACCACATCCTCGCCGCCGCCAAGGTCGCCCTGAACGCGGGACACCGCTACGGCCCTACCGGGATCGGCCACGCCAGGCTGAACTTCGGCTGCTCGGCAGAGACGCTCACCGAAGCCATCACGCGAATCGCCGCGCTCTCCTGAGCGAACTCGAGACTCGAACAGTGGAACAAGGCTTCCCCGGACGCGGGCCGTCGCGATGTGGCTGCGGCCGCACCTTCGGTGCGGCTGACGTTGGTAGTCCAACGATTACCTTCCTGCGATTCCGGTGAGCGTGACTCCCCGGATGAACGTCTTCTGTGCCAGGAAAAAGATGATAAGGATGGGCAGCATTGACACCAGCGCGACGGCCATCATCTGGTTGTACTGGGTCACGTACTGACCGTTGAACATGCCGAGCCCCTGCGCGAGGGTGATCTTCTCCATCGACCGCAGATAGATCGAGTTCTCCAGGTACTGGTTCCAGTTGGCGACGAAGGAGAACAGGCAGATCGCCGCGATCGCGGGCTTGGCCAGCGGGAGCATGACGCTCCACAGGATGCGCAGCTCCGAGGCCCCGTCGATGCGGGCGGCGTCGATGAGCTCCTGCGGGATCGTGGTGAAGAACTGGCGCAGCAGGAAGATGTAGAGCGCGACGCCGAAGAACTCCGGCACGATCAGCGGCAGGTACGTGTCGACCCAGCCGAGCTTGGAGAACATCACGAACTTCGGCACCAGCGTGATCTCGCGCGGGATCATCATGGTCGCCAGCAGCGCCGCGAACATGACGCCCGCCGCCCGCGCCCGCAGCCTGGCGAACGCGTACGCGGGCAGGATGCACGAGATCAGGTTGCCCGCCATGGACAGCGCGGTGATCACGATGGTGTTCAGCAGGAAGCGGTTGAACGGCAGCGACCCGGTCCAGCCCTTGAGGTAGTTGTCGAAGTTGAAGGAGTCGGGCAGCCACTGCGGCGGGAAGGCCAGGTTCGCGGCGTCCGACTTGAGCGAGGTCGTCACCATCCACAGGAACGGCAGCAGGAACACCGCCGAGCTGATGGCCAGCAGGATGTACGCGCCGGAGCGCCGGACCCTCCTGACGCGCTCGGCCTGCTCCGAGGTCAGGGACGTGCCCGGCCTGGTGGGGCGCGCGGGCTTGACCGCGGTCTCGACGAGCATCGGCGACCTCACTTGAACTCGTAGTGCACCCAGCGCCCGGCCAGGCTGAACTGGATCGCGGTCACGGCGATGACCAGCACGAACATCGCCCACGACAGCGTGGCCGCGTAGCCCATGTCGAAGTAGACGAACGCGTGCCGGTAGATGTAGAGCCCCAGCACCATCGTCGCGTTTCCGGGACCGCCCTCGGTCATGACGAGGATGAGCACGTAACTCTGCAGCGCCGCGATGAACCCGGTCACCACGTTGAAGAAGATGACCGGCGACATCATGGGCACGGTCACGCTCCAGAACCGGCGCCACCACCCCGCCCCGTCGATCTCGGCGGCCTCGTACAGCGTCCTCGGGATGCCCTGCAGCCCGGCCAGGTAGATGACGATCGTGTTGCCCGCCCCCCACACGCTCATCAGCACGAGCCCGGGGATGGCCCACTCCTGCGAGGCCAGCCAGCCGGGACCCTGGATGCCGAACGACGCCAGCACCTTGTTGATCAGCCCGTAGTCGGGGTGCAGGATGTTCAGCCAGAGCAGCGCCGTGGCCAGGCCCGAGACCACCGAGGGCAGGTACATCACGGTGCGGAACAGGCCCTGGAAGCGCAGCGGCTGGTTGAGCAGCAGCGCCAGCAGGAACGTGAACGTCACCCCGAGCGCCACCGAGCCGAGGCCGTACTCCACGGTGTTGCCGATCGACTCCCAGAACTCGGGGTCGTTGACCATGCGTACGTAGTTGGCGAAACCCACCCACTTCGGCGCCTGCAGGAGGTTCCACTGTATGAAGCTCAGCACGATGGCGGCGAGGATCGGGCCCGCGCTGAAGAGCACGAACCCGACCACCCACGGCGAGACGAACAGGTGGAAGCGGCGCGCCTCGCGGCGTGCCAGCGGGGTGGGAACGCTGACGGCGGTCATGCGATCTTGTTCTCGGCCAGTATGGGGGTGACCTTGTCGGCGATCTCCTTCAGCGCGTCGTCCACGCTGATCTTGCCGAGCATCGCGCGTTCCCAGATGGGCTTGGCCGTGTCGACGACCTTCTTGTTGGCCGGCAGCCGCAGCACGCCGTCGTCGGAGGCGTAGTCGGCCAGGACGTCCTTGACCAGCTTCGCCGTCTCCGCGGGGATGCCGACGGCCTTGGCGTTGGCGTCCCAGGCGGACTGCCGGGCGGGCGAGGTGATCTGGCGGAACTTGTAGCCCGAGGACGACAGGAACTCGTGCATGTAGAGCCAGGCGGCGTCCTTGTTCTTCGACGCGGCCGTCATCACCAGCGCGCTGCCCACGGCCGGGGTGAAGCGGCCGTCGGGGCCCTTGGGCACGTGCGTGGCGCCCCACTTGAACGCCTTCTGCTTGGACAGCTCCAGCATCAGCCAGGCGCCGTTGATCAGCATGGCCGCGTGCCCGGTCTTGAACGGGTCCACCTTCTCCAGCAGCTGCAGCTCGGCCAGGCTCGGCACCGCCTTGTCCTTGAGCAGCAGGTCCAGCCAGCGCCCCATGGCCTCCCTGGCTTTGGGCTCGTTGATCAGCACCTTGGACTCGGAGGCGTCCAGGAACCGGCCGCCGAACGGCATCAGGAAGACGGCGCTGAGGTCGGGGGCCGGCACCGGCATGGGGGAGAAGCCGTAGATCTTCCCCGCCCCCGACCCGCTGGTCATCTTCCTGGCCGTCTCGAAGAGCTTGTCGAACGTCCAGCTCTCGTCCGGATAGTCGAGTCCGGCCTTGTCGAACAGGTCCTTGTTGTAGAAGAGCAGCTTGGGCGCCATGTCGGTGGGCAGGCCGTACAGCTTGCCGTCGCGCTTGAAGTAGCCGAGCCCGCGCTGGGGGATGTCCTCCATGTCGAACTCGGGCGTCTTGGCGATGTACTCGTCCACGGGGTGCAGCATCTGGTTGGCGATGAGGTTCTGCGTCCAGGAGTAGTGGTTGTAGAGCACGTCGGGGAGCGTGCCGCCGGCCGCCTGGGCCATGTACTTCGTCAGGAACTGGTCGAAGGGCGACGACTCGCGCTTGATCTCGATGTTCGGATGGCGCTTCTTGAAGAAGAAGTCGAACTGGGCGTTGCGCACCTCGGTGACGGCGTCCGTGGTCATCGCCACCGTGATCGTCACCTTGGACGCCGGGTCGGCCACGTTCGTCTTCGGCCAGGTCAGCGAGCTGTTGAGCTGCTCGGCCGCCTCGAACGGCCAGGCGTCGCTGCCTGGCCGGTCGGGGTCGATCAGCTGGGCGCCGGACTGGACCGGCGCCGCGGCCTGCTTCTGCTGCCTGGTGTCCGCGCAGGCGGACAGCACGGGCGCGGTCGCGGCCGCCACCGCCAGGGCCAGCATCTGGCGACGGTTCATCTCCATGGAGGGCCTCTCAAAGGAAGAGCTCGATCACCGGCACCGCCACGTCCGGGCGCTGCACCGGGAGCTGCAGGGTCAGGGTCCCGGGCGGCAACGCGCCCAGGCGGGTGTGGCCGCTGTCCACGGCCGGGTCGGGGACCAGGATGCGGATCTCCGAGGCGTCGTTGAGCATTTGCGCGTAACGCACCTTTCCCGCCAGCCCCGGCAGGTGTAGATGCTTGTACGGCCAGGCGAACCCCCAGCTGCCGTTGAGCGTCTGGCAGGCCTCCCACACCTGCGCGGGCGGCGCCACCGGCTGGTACTGCTCGTCGGTGAGGCGCTCGCGCTGCTTGACCCACTCGTGCCGGGCGGCGAGCGCGTAGAGCCCCCAGTGGATGAACCGCCAGAATCGTTGCTCACGGAACTCGGCCGGCCGGGCGACAGAGGTCGGATGTATCGACGAGCTGCTGGGCTGTTCTGACGGCCGTCCGTGAGACATGGCCGTACCGTAGACCCGGTAATTAACTTCGTCAAGAATTGAATTGAAAGCGCTTTCACCCTAGTCTCTAGCGCACTGTGAGGAGTATCGGGCGTCTTGGGCGACCGCCGCGCCGCGCGCATGGGCGGATGGTGAGGCGCGATCGACTCCTCCTATCTCTTGTCTCCTGGAGGGCATCGTGCCGAACTGGACGCTCAGCGACGAGGACCTGGAAGCAGCGCTCGCCCTATCCCCTGCGGGAGAACTCACGCTCGAGGTGCGCCACGCCGGCCGCGTGGTGATCGAGCCGTCCCGGCTCGGGATCAGGACCGCGCACGAGGACCTGAGCCGAGGGCTCGTCCTGTCCGGGATGTCCGAGCAGCGGATCGAGGAGTCCTATCGGACGGTCATCGGCAAGCGGCGCGAGCACCGCTACGAGGCCGGCGAGTGGACGCTGTCGTTCACCAAGGGCACGCACCGGCTCGACCTGCAGATCCGGGTCGGCGGGCACGGCGTGGCGTACCGGTACGTGGTGCCGTGGACGGGGCCGGTCACCGTCGTGGAGGAGGTCTCGGAGTACGTGGTGCCGGGCGCGGCCCGCGCGGTGCTGCTCCCGTACGAGAACGGCCGGTGCGACTACGAGGAGATCCACCGCCACGGCAGTGTCGCCGACGCCGAGCCCATCCTGTACGGCTACCCCTCGCTCTTCGAGGTCGGCGGCTCCTGGCTGCTGGTCACCGAGTCGAACCTGGACAGCGGCTACGCCGGCTCCCGCCTGCGCTTCGACGGCCACGCGTTCCGGCTCGACCTGCCCGACCCGTACGTGACCGCGGCCAGCCCGCTGACCACCCCCTGGCGCACGCTGATCGTCGGCGACCTGGCCACGATCGTGGAGAGCGACCTGGTCACCAGCCTCGCGGCGCCGTCCGAGGTCGAGGACCCCTCCTGGATCAAGCCCGGCGCCGCCGCCTGGTCGTGGTGGTCCGACGGCCCTTCCACCCGTGACCTGGACGCCCAGAAGCGCTGGGTCGACTTCGCCGCCCGCAACGGCTGGCCGTACGTGCTGGCCGACGCGGGCTGGAACAAGGAGTGGATGCCCGAGCTGATCTCCTACGCCACCGAGAAGGGCGTCGGCATCTGGCTCTGGTCGCACTGGCAGCACGTGGACACCGAGCTGGAGCACCGCGAGAAGCTCGCGCTCTGGAAGGAGTGGGGCGCGGTCGGCGTGAAGATCGACTTCACCGAGTCCGACGGCCAGGACCGGATGCGCTGGTTCGACGCCATCCTGGCCGCCACCGCCCGGCTGAAGCTCATGGTGGTCTTCCACGGCGGCACCATCCCGCGCGGCACCGAGCGCACCTGGCCGCAGTTCATGACCGCCGAAGCGGTCAAGGGCGCCGAGTGGATCAAGCCCAAGCCCGGCAAGCAGCCGCTCTACCAGCCCGCTCACTACCTGTCGCTGGCCTTCACCCGCAACGTGCAGGGCCCGATGGACTTCACGCCGTGCACGTTCACCGGCCTGCGCACGATCTCGGCCGGGTTCGAGCTCGCGCTGTCGGTGATCTTCGAGTCCGGCGTCCAGCACTTCGCCGACGGCATCGAGGCCTACGAGGCCCGGCCGGAGGCACTGCGGCTGCTGTCGGCAGTCCCCACCGCCTGGGACGAGACGCGGCTGCTGTCCGGCGACCCCGCCGACCACATCCTGCTGGCCAGGAGGAGCGGCGGCGAGTGGTACGTCGGCGCGGGCGTGTCGGGCGAGGCCCGCACGCTCACCGTGCCGCTCGACTTCCTCGACCAAGGGGAGTGGGCGGCCGAGATCTACCGGGACGCCCCGGGCGACCGGATCCTCGCCGAGACGGTCACCGTCTCCGCCGGGGGCAAGCTCGACCTCGCCGTCCCCCCCAACGGCGGGTTCACCCTCCACCTGAGGAGAGAGCTCTGATGACCAAGCGAACCACAGGCGTCTTAGCCGCCCTGGTGCTCACCGCAGCCGCCCTGCCCGCCGCCACCCTGCCCGCCACCCCGGCCGCCGCGGCCGCGTGGACGCTGCGCTGGAGCCCGAACCCCGCGAACGACACGGTCGCCGAGGCGTTCGAGGGCATCGAGGACGACCGCTCCGACTCCCACCCCGGGGTGACGCACATCTACGTCTCCGGCGACGCGTACCGCTTCGACATGCACACCCGCGACCGCGACGGCGACGACCGCCAGCGCAACGAGGTCAAGGGCATGCGGACCGGCGGCAGCTCGTACCTCAAGATCCTCGAGAACGAGACCTGGCGCATCAGCTACCAGCTGTACATCCCGACCTCGCTGGACGCCACCAGCGGCTTCTCGCACATCGCGCAGATGAAGGTGCCCGGCTCCGGCGCGCCCCTCTACACGATGTCGCTGCCGGTCTCCGGCGGCACCCAGAAGATCAACGTACGGTACTGGGACGAGTCCGAGCAGACCCACGAGGTCGGCAGCACGAACCTGGAGCCGATCCAGGGCAAGTGGGTGGACACCACGTTCGAGTTCAAGGCGTCCGACAGCGGCTACCTGCGCTGGACGCTCAAGGACGGCTCGACGACGCTCGTCGACAAGCGATTGGACAACACGGACCTGTGGCGCGGCGACGACGAGTACCTGCGGCCCAAATGGGGCATCTACCGCAGCATCAACAGCTCGGGCCTGCAGAACACCTACCTGTTGATCAGGAACCTCAAGGCCTACCAGCTCACCGGCGCGAGCGAGTGAGCGGCCGGATGAGGAGAACGCACAACCTGCGCTGGGCGGGCGTCCTGTCGGCGCTCGCGCTGGTGGCGGCGTCCGCGGCGCAGCCGATGGGCACGGCGGGTGCGGCCACCGCTCCCACCGCGCCTCCCACCGCGTCTCCCGCCGGCCGCTGGGAGACGCGGTGGAGTCCCAGACCGTGGCGCGACGGCGTCAACGCGTTCGAGGCGCTCGAGGACGACCGGCGCGGCTCGCACCCGGAGGGGCTGCCGCACGTCCACGCCGAGAAGAACTACTGGCGGTTCGACGCCCATCTGGAGGACCGCGACGGCTCCGACCGCATGCGCAACGAGGTACGCGGCATGCGCGCCGCCGACGGCACGCCGCTGGAGATCCGCAAGGACGAGACCTGGCGGATCACGTACCAGATGTACATCCCGGACACGCTCGACGCGACCACGAACTTCACCCACATCTGGCAGCTGAAGAACTCCGACGTCGGCACCCCGATCGCGCAGATCTCACTGCCGGTGGTGAACGGCGTGCAGAAGATCGCGGCCCGCTACTGGACGCTGGAGGACAACAAGTCGCACGACTTCGCGACGGCCGACCTCGAGCCGATCCAGAACAAGTGGGTCACGACCACCATCGAGTTCAAGTCCGGCGACGCCGGCTACCTGCGGTGGGTGCTGCGGGACGGCCGTCGGACGATCGCGGACCAGAAGGCCGAGAACATCGACCTGTGGTGGACGCAGGAGCAGCACAACCGGCCCAAGTGGGGCATCTACCGCAGCATCAAGAGCGCCGGGCTGCAGGAGACGTACCTGCTGGTCAAGGATCTGAAGGCGGAGCAGCTCGGGCCCGCGACGCCGCCGGTGCAGCTGCCGCCGCCGGACCGGAGCCCGGGGACGTACGAGGCCGAGCGGGCCGGGAACGTCTTCGAGGGCGCGGCCGAGCCCGCGTACTGCGCCGTCTGCTCCGGCGGGCGCAAGGTGATCCTCATCGGCGGCAACGTCTACGACTACGCCGTCGTCAGGGGCGTGCTGTCGGAGACCACCGGGACCAGGCAGATGACCGTGCACGCGCTGGTGGACGGCTCGCAGTCGTTCTCGGTCAGCGTCAACGGCGGCGACGCGATCCGGGTGCCGATGACCGGGACCAAGGACACGGTGACGACCGCGACGGTGCCGGTGGACCTGGTGGCCGGGGTCAACACGATCCGGTTCTTCGGTTTCACGGCGCGCGGGCCCGAACTCGACAAGATCGTCATCAGGTAGGTGGACATGGCACATGACCTCAGCAGGCGGGCGGTGCGCTCGCGCTGTCCGCAACGGGCGCGCTACCGGCGAGTGCCTCGGCGCTCTGGCAGTCCCGCCTGGTGCGCTACGACCGGTGGGGACGGCTCGCGTACGAGCAGGACGCGGAGGGCAACCGCATCCCGGACTTCAGCCACGCCGGCTACCGCAACGGCGAGCGCCCGATCCCCCACGTGCCGGTCGTCAAGACGATCCGCCCGGTGGAGGGCGACAACACGGCCCACATCCAGGCGGCCCTGGACGAGGTGGCCGCGCTGCCCCGCGAGCGGCGCGGCGCCCTGCTCCTGCTGCCCGGCGTCTACCCGGTGGCGGGCACCCTGTACGTACGGGCCGGCGGCACGGTGCTGCGCGGCACGGGCGACGGCGAGGACCCGGCGAGCAACACGATCATCAAGGCCACCGGCAACACGCCCAAGGACCGCGACGTGATCGTGGCCGGCGGAAGCGCGGGCGGCGGCTGGACCGGCGAGGTCCCCGGCACCCGCACCGAGATCACCACCGACCTCGTGCAGGTGGGATCGCGGGAGTTCGAGGTGGCGAGCCCCGGCTCGCTGCGGCCCGGCGACAACATCGTGATCACCCATCCCTGCACCGAGGAGTGGCTGAAGGCCATCGACTACGGCGGCCACGACGTCGGGCCCGCCTGGCAGGTCGGGGAGCACCCCATCATCTACAACCGGTACGTTCGCGAAGTCTCCGGAAACATCGTGAAGATCGACGTACCGGTCTTCAACCACCTCAACCGCGCCTTGTCCCCGTCCTTCCTCTACAAGTGGGACAGGGCCGGGCTCGTCACCCAGGTGGGGGTGGAGCGGCTGCGCGTGGACGTCGAGTATCACGGAGACCCCGAGCAGGACGAGGACCACGCCTACAACGCGATCGTCCTGCTGCGCACCGAGGACTCCTGGGTGCGGGACTGCACCATGCTCCACTTCACCCAGGCCGGGGTCGCCACCCAGGAGACCACCCGCGCCACGGTCGAGAACTGCCGGGCCGTCGATCCGGTCAGCATCGTCACCGGCGGCAGGCGTTACAACTTCAACGCCTACGTCTACTCCCAGCAGGTTCTCTTCCGCGACTGCTACGCGTACAAGGCCCGGCACGCGTTCGTCTCCAACGGCCACAGCACGGTCTCCGGAGTCGTCTTCCTGCGGGGCACGTCGGAGTACGCGCTCAACTCCAGCGAGGGCCACCGGCGCTGGTCGCAGGGCCTGCTGTTCGACGGCCACAAGGACATCGACCCGCACTACGACTACACGCTCGGCCTCTACAACCGGGGCCGCTACGGCACCTCGCACGGGTGGTCGGCGGCCCACTCGGTGGCCTGGAACTGCGACGTGTCGACCAGCAGGCTGATCGTGCAGAAGCCGCCGACCGCCCAGAACTACGCGATCGGCTGCCGCGGCACGATCACGGGCGACGGGCCGTTCCAGCAGCCGGCCGGGTACATCGAGGGCGCGAACCAGCCCGGGCTCGTCCCGCCCTCGCTCTACCAGGCCCAGTTCCTGGATCGCCTCCGCCCCTGAGGAGGACCGGGGCGCAGCCGCTGACTCACGGGCGCTGGAGCGGCTGCGCCTCTGCCACCCCGTGGGCCCGGCTTTTGTGCGCCCCATGGCCCTGGCGCGTCTGCGGCGCGGTCCCGTGCACAGCGGCCGTGGGTTCGGCGTCGATCCGGCGGTGTCAGCGCTCCAGGCGCAGCAGGCCGCCCTCCGGCACGGTGACCTGGGCGATGCCGGGGCGCAGGGCGAAGGTGTTCTCGCTGACGATCCGGCCCTGGCAGTCATGGATGGTGGCGCGGGCCGTACCCGACCCCGAGACCTCCAGGAGCACGTCGGAGGAGGCGTCGCCGTTGGCCAGCCACAGCGTGCCGGTGGCCGGGACCGCCACGGGCACCGGCGCGTAGCGGGCGGTGACGACGGTGTCCTCCGAGCGGGCCGTCACCTGCGGGTAGCCCAGGTCGGGCCGGGCCGGCCGGAAGGAGCCGCGCTGCAGCACCTCCGCGTGCTCGCGGAAGAACCCCAGCCAGAACCGGAGCACCTCGGCCTGCTCGGGCGTCTGAGAGGTCAGGTCCACCGAGATCTGCGGCACCGCGAAGAGGACGCTGATGAGCTGGGTGGCCACGCGCGCGGGCCGCTCGCCGGGATGCCACATCAGCATGTCCGCGTGCACGGCCAGCGGTCCCGCGATCAGCCGCAGGTCCACCGTGCGCTGCCGGTTGTGCGCCGGGCTGAGCGGGCAGTCCGAGGCCCGGACCATCGTGGCGAACGGCCACAGGCCGGGGCTCACGTACGGCTGGCGCAGCTCGACCAGGCAGTCGCGGGGAAGCTGGGCCAGGAGTCTGCGCACGCCCTCGTTCACCGTCTCGCAGTCCGCCTCGGGACCGGGCGGCGGCGGGTTCTCCACGGCGAACTGGTCGATGAAGTCGATCTTGAGCCCGTCCATGCCCCACTCCGTGACCGCGCGGGTGAGGTGGCCCGCGACGAGGTCGCGGACGTACGGGTAGCGGGGGTCGACGATGGCCGCGTTCATGTGGTCCTTGTAGGCCAGCGTGTACGGCTCCACGCGGTCCCAGAGCGCCGTGTGGCGGCCCACGAACGGCAGGGCGTACCAGAGCAGGTAGGCCAGCCCGTCACCCCGGACCTTGGCCACGTGTCCCGAAATATCGGGAAAAGAGGTGGGGGACGGCTCCCACTCGCCGACGTAGCCGTAGCCGCGGCCCCGGTCGTCGCTGTGCCAGCCGTCGTCCACGATGATCGCCTCGCAGCCCAGCTCGGCCGCCGGTCCCGCCTGCCGCTCCACGCTCTCGGCGCTGACGTGCTGCTGCATGGCGTACCAGGTCGAGTAGGCGGGCATCCGAGCCACATCCGGCACGTCGGCGACGGGGCCGTGCAGCGCGCGCCACCAGTCCGCCACGCCGGACAGCGTGGCCGCGAAGTGCCGCCGGGTGAGGTCGAGGCGCAGCAGCAGCCCCGCGTCCGGGGTGGCCTCATGCTCCACCCAGAACCCGAACTCGCCGGTCTCCTCCACCACGCCGGTGCGCGTCCGCACGGGCCTCACGACCTCGCCCGCGGCGAATGTGCAGATGGCCACGTCACCGGCTCCCACCAGGCAGCCGACGGGCGCGTTCTTCTCCAGCGCCGCCGTACGGGGACGGCGCCAGAACGGCGGCAGCCCCCGGTGCTCGCCGCCGTCGGCGGCCCAGAACGCGGTCGCGTCCACGCACGGCACCTGCCAGGCGACGCGTACGTCGGCCGTCCTGTCAGGGGTGACGCGGAGCTCGAGAACGCCGGGGGACGGCTCGGTGGCGGTCCAGGTGAGCGCGGCCGCCGCCGTGCACGCGAACTCCAGCCCGGCCGCCTCGACCCGCACCTCCTCCGGCTGCTCGAACGTTCGATCGTGAGGCTGCCAGATGCCAGGTGCCGCGGTCACTCAAGCTCCCTCGTGTTCATGGCCTCACTTCGTGAGGCGTCTCGTTCGCTGGGATCCGCTGCCTTCCCTCGTCGCTCCGGTCGCTTCGCTCCCTGCGCTCCTCAGTCCAGGCAGCGGCGCTCACTCGTGTTCATGGCCTCACTTCGTGAGGCGTCTCGTTCGCTGGGATCCGCTGCCTTCCCTCGTCGCTCCGGTCGCTTCGCTCCCTGCGCTCCTCAGTCCAGGCAGCGGCGCTCACTCGTGTTCATGGCCTCACTTCGTGAGGCGTCTCGTTCGCTGGGATCCGCTGCCTTCCCTCGTCGCTCCGGTCGCTTCGCTCCCTGCGCTCCTCAGTCCAGGCAGCGGCGCTCACTCGAGGGTGAAATGCTGCTGGATCGCTACCGCGGCGGCGCCGCGGGCCCACTGCTCGAACGACCTCGGGCGCAGCAGCAGGCGGCAGCCGGCCGCCGCGCCGAACGCCTGGGCCGTGAACGACCGGTTGAGCTGCTCCTCGAACAGCTCGTACGACAGCAGCCCCGGCACGTCCCCGGTCACGACGATCCGCTCGGGCCCGAACAGGTTCGCCATCGCCGCCATGGCCAGCCCGATCGCGTGCCCCGCGCGGGCGAACACCTCCCGCACCGCCGCGTCCCCCGCGTGAGCCGCGCCGATGGCGGCCTCGACGGTCAGCGACCCGTCGCCGGACGCCGCGCGGGCGGCCGCCAGCAGGGGCGCGGTCCCGGCGATGGCCTCGACGCAGCCGCGCCCGCCGCAGTGGCATTCGGGCTTGTCACCCCCGACGGGAATGTGGCCGATCTCCCCGGCCACGCCGTGCGAGCCGGCCACCACCCGGTCGTTCACCATCAGCCCGCAGCCGATCCCCACCCCCACGGTGACCAGCGCGAACGACGCCGCGCCCACCCCGTCGCCGAACCACTGCTCGGCCACGGTGAGCGACTTGACGTCGTTCTCGATCGTGACGGCCAGGCCCGTCGCCTCGGCGGCCAGCCGCGCCAGCGGCACCTGACGCCAGTGCAGGAAAGGCGAGTAACGCACCACCCCGTGGGCCTTGTCGACGTCGCCCGACACCGCCAGGCCCAGCGCGTGGCAGCGCTCGCCGTACGCGGGGTCGGCGGCCAGCAGCTCGGACACCAGCCCGGCCAGCGCCGCCACCACGCCCTCGGCCGAGGTGGTGTCCAGCGGGCGGTGCGCCGAGAAGAGCGGCTGGGCGCGCAGGTCGGTGACCACGCCGATGAGCTCCTCATGGGTGATCTTCACGCCGCAGAAGAACTCCCGGTCCGGCCGGATGGACAGCGGACTGGCCGGTCGGCCCGCCCCCGGTGCCGTACGCTCGGTGGCCTCCAGCTCCTCCAGGTAGCCGGCCTCGATGAACGGTCGGGCGGCCTTGGTGACGGCGGCGGACGACAGCCCGCTCCGCCTGGCGATCTCCACCCGGGAGACCGGCCCCTGCGTCAGCACCATGGTGAACACGGTGGCCGCCGCCGGGGTCGTGGTGAGCCGAGGGTGCATGAGGGCAATAGTAGCAGTAATTAACTTCGTCAAGAATTGAATTCGGGCAGGGGCGTGCTTAGGCTCGCGGCATGCGATCAGTGACCTTCGACGCCTCCGGCCGCAGGTGGTTGCTGCGTACCCCGGCCACGAGCTACGTCGTCGCCCTGGCGGACGACGACGCCCCGCGCTGCCTGCACTGGGGGCCGGTGCTGACCGCCGAGCAGGCCGCCGGCCTGCCCGCGCCCGCCGCGTTCGGGGCCAGCAGCTTCGACAGCACGGCGGGGGAGGAGGAGCTGGTCACCGAGGCCGGCGCGCGGTTCGAGACGCCGTCGCTGCAGGTCGTCTTCTCCGGTGGTGACCGCGGGATCGAGTGGCGCCACGAGGGTCACGACATCGACGGCGGCCACCTCACGCTGCGCTTCTCTGACCGCCGCCACCCGTTCCTGGTGGAGCTGCACTACCGGGTGTACGAGGACAGCGACGTGATCAAGCGCTGGACGGTGCTGCGCCCGCAGGTGCCGGTGACCGTGCTGCGGTGCGACTCGGCGGCCTGGAGCGTTCCGATGCTGGACGGCTACCGGCTCAGCCACGTCACGGGCGGCTGGAGCTCGGAGCACGCGCTGAGCCGTACCGAACTGGTGGTGGGGGAGGCGACGCTCACCAGCAGGCGCGGGGTGAGCAGCCACCACGTGAACCCCTGGCTCATGTCGCGCGGCCTGCCGCTCGACCTGCGCGGCGACTACGCCAGCGCCCTGGTCCGCCTGCGCGCCTGCTGAGCCCCCGCCCGCTCCGGGGAGCAGGTAGAACAGGTGGGTGGGATTCGGCGTGCGGGAGTTCGAGCTGTCCTTGATGCACCGGATGCGCGACCTCAACCCCGAGAGGGTGGAGGAGGCGCTGGGCGACATGGGCGCGTCCAGGGCCGAGCTGCGTGCCGCCCACGCCCGGTGGACCAGGATGCTCCACTCGCCGCGGCCCCCGAAAGGGCCGCGCAGGCTGCTCGGCCCTCCCTCGTACGCCGGCACGACCTCCATGGGGAGCCTGACCTGCGACGTGACCCGCTGGGCCCTGCCCTCATGGCCGGGGCTGGAGTTCGAGGTCCTGACCGGTCCCGGCGGCGAGGTGTGGAACCAGTGGTTCGTCCGCCCCGCGGGCCCCAGGACGTTCTCCTTCGACGAGCTGGTCCCCTGGGGATGCGTCGTCGGGGACGTCGGCGCGAGCTTCCCCGGGGCCGTCCACCTCGAGGGCCAGGCACCGCACCACTGGGCGGTCGATCTCACCCACGAGGGCGCGACGTACCGCGCCCGCTTCGTCTACGGCCTCTGTCAGCGCATCGACGGCCCGTAGGCGCCGTCGGCGGCTGGCGGAGCCGGAAGATCGATCGCATGATGATGATGTCGTCCCGGTCAGGAAAGGTGTCATGCATGCCCTCGAACCCAGAGTCCCGTCGTCCGCGCCGCCGCGCCGTCGTGGCGGCCATGATCTCGGGAGTCCTCGCGTTCGGGGGATCGATCCCGGCCGCCTCCGCCCAGGACGACGGCGTCTGCGCGCCCGAGACGGCGCTCTGCCAGGAGATCCGCGGAGTGCCCGGCGACTACCGCTACTGGTTCATGATCCGGCCCGTGCCGACGACGGCCGTCTTCTCCTTCACCGTCAACGGCGTCCCCACCCCCGGCTCCCTGGACACGAGCGTCACCGGCACGGCGCTCGAAGGGGACTTCTACCCGGCTGTGGTGCTGGTCAGCGGGGACCAGGTGTGCATGCACCACACCGGTGCCACCCGGGAGTACTGCGCCACCACTCCCTAGACGTTCTTTACTGTTCTGTACAAAATCCGCTAGCCTCCTCCCATGGGCAGGCCGCGTGAGTTCAGCGATGAGGCAGTCGTCGACGCTGCGATGGAGGTGTTCTGGGAGAAAGGGTATGAAGCGACCAGCACCCAGGACCTGTGCGCCCGCACCGGCCTCGGCCGTGGCAGCCTCTACAACGCCTTCGGCAGCAAGCACCGCCTGTACGAGGAGGCGATCCGCCGCTACGCCGCGACCAGGGCCGACGCGCAGCTGGCGATGCTGGCCGAGCCGGGGTCGGTGCGCGAGCGGCTCAGGGACCTCATGCTCGGCGTGATCGACGCCGACATGGCCGACCCCGGCCGGCGCGGCTGCCTGGCGCTCAACGCCGCCACCGAGGCCGGCGGGCGCACCGAGGCCGTCGCGGGGCTGGTGCGGCGCCAGTTCGCCGACCTGGAGCAGGCGCTGTGCCGGCTGGTGGAGATCGGCCAGAGCACGGGCGAGCTGTCGCGGGGCCGGCCGCCGCTCCAGGTGGCGCGCGCGTTCCAGAGCGCGTACTACGGGCTGCGCGTGCTCGCCAAGGTCACCGACGACAGGAACGCCCTCCTTGACGTCGTCGAGGGGGCCGTCGCCGCCCTGTAGAGATCCCGGCCGCGGTTCGTCGAGCCGCGGCCCTTTTTGCGCCCTCATTTTGTACTGATCTGTAAAGAAGGAGAGAGTGAAAGCCTGATGAGGCTCACTGTGCCGTCACTGATGCTGTGCGTCTTCGGGATCACGACGGGCGAGTTCGTCATCGCCGGGATCCTCCCGGACATCGCCACCGACCTGGCCGTCTCGATCCCGGCCGCCGGGCTGCTGGTGACGGCGTACGCCATCGGGATGATCGTCGGCGGTCCCGTGCTGACGGCGCTCACCGCCCGCTTTCCGCGCAAACCGCTCATCCTGGTCCTGCTCGGGATCACCGTCGCCGGCAACCTCGCCTCCGCGCTCGCGCCCGCGTACGGCGTGCTCTTCGCGGCCAGGATCGTCACGGCGCTGGTGACGTCCACGTTCTTCGCGAACGCGATCGTCATCGCCGTCTCCACCGCCGCGCCGGGCAAGCAGGCGTCCACCGTCTCCAAGCTCGTCTTCGGGATGAACCTGTCGATGATCCTCGGCGCGCCCATCGGCACGTTCATCGGCGAGGACCACGGCTGGCGGGCCACGTTCCTGGCCGTCGCGGCGTGCTGCGCGGCCGGGCTCCTGCTGGTGTGGCGGCTGGTGCCGGACGTGCGCGACGCAGGGGCCGGCACAGGGGCCGGCACAGGGGCCGGCACAGGGGCCGGCACAGGGGCCGGCACAGGGGGCGGCACGTCGGCCGTGGCCGAGCTGCGCGTGTTCCGCGCCCGCGACGTGCAGCTCGCGATCGCCGTCACGGCCGTGGGCAACGCGGGGCTGCTCATGGTGTTCACCTTCTTCGCGCCCCTGGTCACGAACGTCACCGGCTTCCCCGCCGCGTCGGTGGCCGTCCTCCTGCTGGTGTACGGGGTCGGCGCGGCCGTCGGCAACTTCGCCGGCGGCCGGCTGTCGGACCGGGCGCCGATGCGGTCGCAGCTCGGGCTGCTGGGCGTGCTCGCGGCGGCGCTCGTGCTCATGTGGGCGGTCAGCGGCAGCCTGGTGCTGACCGCGGTGATGGTGTTCGTGCTCGGCGCCGTGGGCTTCTCGGTCATTCCCGGCATGCAGGCCCGCGTCCTGTCCACCGCCTCGGCGGCGCCGACCCTGGCCATGGCGGTGAACGCCTCCGCGTACCAGCTCGCCGCGGCCTTCGCCGCCTGGCTCGGCGGGCGCGTCATCGACGGCGGGTTCGGGCTGCGCTCCCTCTACGTCGTGGCGGCCGCCGTCACGCTCGCGGGCATCGCGGTGAGCTCGTACGCCTGGCGCCGCGCCCGCGTCCCGGCCTGACGACGGCCCCGAGCCGTCAGGCCGGCGATCGTCGCGACATCACCCAACGCATTCGCATGATCACTTTAAGTAAGATAAAGTGGCGGGGTGGCTCACGAACCCCCCGCCGGTCCGCTCACTCCTGGCGGCTTCGACACCCGGCGCGACGTCGCCGCCGGCCTGCCGCTGTTCCTCGTCGAGCAGTGGCGCGCCTCCGACCGCACCGACCGTGCGGCGCGCCACCTGCTGAGCCGCCACGAGACGCGCGGATACTCGGTGGTGTCCGACTCGGCGGGGCTCACCCGGCTCAGCCAGCGGCTCGGGCTGCTGGAGGTGCTGGCGCTCATCGACCGGCCGAAGCGGATCCTGCACGCGTGCGCCAGGGCCGCCGGCGGGCGCGCGGTGGGGGTGTGGGCGGCCGACAACGCGCAACTGTTCCATCCGGAGACGGTGGAGGCGGCCACGCTGCTGTCCGCCCTGCTGACGGCGCAGGACGAGATCCGGCGCCACTGCGAGGTCCGCATCGGGATCGGCGCGCACCTCGGCTCCTACTACGCGCTGTCGGGCGGGCTGTACGGGGCGGAGGCCGACGCGGTCGAGGAGTTCGCCGAGAACGACACCGAGGGTGGGGAGATCGCGGTGACGCAGGCCGTGGTGGACCGGCTGCCGCACGGGCATCCCTTCGAGCTGCGGCCCAAGGACGGCGTCGGCGGCCTGGTCGGGCCCGTCCACCAGGTGCTCGACGGTCCCCGCCTCGACATTCCCGGGCTGGGCGAGGCGTGGGCGGCCGAGGGGTGGCCGGGCGAGCCGGGGGTCACCGGCCAGGAGCACTACCCCATCCCCTACTCCGGCGCCTTCTACGCCGACCTGCTGCTGCTCGACGCCCGCCCCGGCGACGCCGGACTGGCCGGGCGGCTCGCCGCCGAGCACCTGCGCGAGCGCACCGTCGTCCTGGTCGAGCGGAGCGCCACCCCGACCGACACGCCCGAGGTGGAGCTGCTGAGAGGGCTGTCGCTGTCGGCGGCGATGCGCGACGTCGGCCTGAGCCTCCTGCCGCCCGAGGGAGCCGTCGAGATCAAGGTCGCCGGGCCGCTGGGCATCTACCTGTTCGAGGAGCCCACCCCGGCCGTGCGCTTCGCGCTGGGGATGCGCACGGGGCTCGCCGAGCGGGAGATCGTGGGCCGGATCGGGGTGGCCGCCGGGCCGGTGCTCGCCGGCCGCACCCCCGGCGGCGGCTGGGACGTCGCCGGGGCCCCGGTCAACCTCGCCTCCAAGATGGCCCAGGACCTCGGCACGCCCGGCCGCGTCCACCTCAGCGATGCGGTGCGCGATGCCTTGGGCGGCCACGTCGACCTGACGGGCTTCGAGGCGGTGCGGCGCACGGTGTCGGGGGTGAAGATGACGTACTACGTGGGTTGAGGTCTACCGTGCAAGCGGGTGTCACGCCTGGTCGCGCGGCCAGGTGAGCTTGGGGCGGGCGGGCTTGCCCGTGGCCCTCATCCCGGGCATCTTCCCCGGCAGGTGGTATTCGACCCGCACCTTGTACCAGTCGCCACCCTCGCGCGGCCGCCCGCTCTCGTCGAGGACCGGCGTCTGCTCCACCTCTGAGTACGCGGTCATCAGCGACCGAGGCTCGATGTAGTGGACCACGTGGTAGCCGGTGCCCATCGCGCCGTTGTAGTAGTACGGATGCGACTGCGGGTCCAGCCCCGACGCCTTGAACGACCACATGAGCGCCTGCCCCCCGTAGTAGCGGCCGTCGGCCCGCTTGACCGGCCTGTAGTCCACCACGAGCCGGAGGTACTGCCTGCCCTTGACCTCGGCGAGCTGCGGCTCGCCCGGGTTGACGAACCCCTTGTAGTCCTTCTGCAGGTCCCGGATCCATGCCTCGGCCTGGGCGTCCGTCATGCCCCCGGTGGACAGGCCGTCGGTGATGAACCGGTAGGCGTTCCTCTGCCGGCAGAAGATGTCGTCCGCCGCCGGACCCTGCCACTTCTTCAGGTTGTAGGAGTAGAAGTACGACCTGCCGTCGATGCAGACCGTGATCGGGTCGTCCGCGCGGGTCGATCCCCACGCGACCCGCCACTGCTTGGTCCGGTAGTCGAACCCGCTCTCCCACATGTAGCCGCCCGTGCCCTTCTCGTACGCGGACCGCTCGCGGTACGACTCCTCGGTGAGGTGCACGACCGGCTGCGTGGCCATCCGCTTGAAGGAGGCGTAGAAGAGCGCCACCGGATCGACCCCTCGTAAATCCTGCGCCGTCAGGTCGTCCCTCCAGCGTGGATCCGTCGCCGGCCCGCACCTCGTCGCCGCCACTGTCGCCGTCACCGCCGCGTACGCTCTGCCACAGCAGCCACCCCCCGGCGCCGAGCCCCAGCACCACGACGAACGCCACCACCGTCGCGATGACGCTCACCCACGCGCTCCTCCCGCGCTGCGGCGGCGGGCCGCCGTGGCGATACTGATCGTTGGGTCCCCCTGACCACTGCGCCATGCGGGCCTCCCCATCAGCTCTGCGTCTCCGGCTGGTCACGCTAGCAACACCGGGAATCGCTTCGAAAATGTTTCAAGCGTCGCGCGGCGGTGGGCATCACAGAGATGGAGCACGTACGCGGGGAGGGTGCGCATGACCGATTCAGCGAGGGTGCGGTTCTACCGGGACAACGGATACCTGCTGGTCAAAGGGCTGCTCAGCAGGCGGGAGGCGGGGGCGTACCGGGAGGAGTGCCACGGGGTGCTCGCGCGGTTGCGGCCGACGGACCCGACCTGGGGGAGCGCGCGGCAGCTCGGCGGGGGCGCGACCGAGCTGCGGCACTGCCACGACGCGCAGTTCTACTCGGCGGCGTTCGCCCGGCTCATGGTGGATCCGCGCTTCACCGACGTGGCGGCGGCGCTCATGGGCTCGGAGAACGTCCAGCTCCACCACACCAAGATCTTCGTGAAGCCCGCCGAGAAGGGCTCGCCGTTCCCCATGCACCAGGACGCCGCCCACTTCCCGCACACCCGCCACACCATGGGCGCGGCCATCTTCCACTTCGACGACGCGCCCGAGGAGAAGGGGTGCGTACGGGTGGTGCCGGGCAGCCACAGGAACGGGCCGCTGCCGCACATCGAGGAGGGCGGGTGGCACCTGCCGCTGTCGCAGTGGCCGCTGGAGTCGGCACTCGCGGTCGAAGCCGAGGCAGGGGACGTGCTGTTCCTCAGCTATCTCACCGTGCACGGGTCGGGCGTCAACCGGGCGGAGCAGGCCCGTACGACCCTGCTCATCCAGTACCGCGACCCCGAGGACCGGCCCGCCGGCGACGTGCACCGCTCCCGGGGGCAGGGGATGATGCTGCGCGGGGTCGATCCGGCCCGCTACGCCTGAGCTGAAGGCTCCTCCCAGAGAATCGCATGCCGGGTGATGCGCCACGTGCCGCCGGCGGCCGTGGCGCCGCGCAGTCCGTCCAGAGTGCCTGGAGCGGCCAGGGTCACCGTCTCGGGCGTGCCGACGGAGGCGAAGGCGAAGGTGCGCGCCGGATCCCAGTCGGTGCTCTGGCGCAGCCGGCGGGCCATCTGCGCCCACCCCAGAGGCGCACCCGCCACCACCCACGCGTCAGGCTCGCCCGCCGCGAACCGCCGCGCGTGCCTGAGCCAGGAGGCCGCGCTCTCCGGCCAATGAACGACGGTCAGCACGTGCCCGCCCCGGGCCTGCCACGTGCGCACGAGGTCCTCGGCGGCGGCGACCGAGGCGGCGTCGCGGGCGTGGCCGATGGTGATCGTCTCGACGCGGGGCCGTTGCGTGGTCAGCATGGCCACCAGCGCGTCCAGCTCGGCGGGGGTGTGGGCGGCGGGCGGGTGCGGGGTGCGCGCCGGCGCGTGGACCAGCGGTGAGCGGGAGGTGTTCAGGCCCATGTTGTCCTCACTGGGTGGTTCTCCATTGCGCGTACGGCTCGGGGAGGCATACTGCGCACGGCCGGTATCCGGCGGCGATCGCGGTGTCCTCGTCGGCGAAGAAGACACGGTCGGTGACGTACCCGCCGCGGGCGATGGTGCGCAGGGCGGAGGGGCAGTCCAGGCGGCCGTACAGGCGGCCGCGCCGGTGGCCGCCCAGCGCGCCCGGGACCGGGCTCGGGTACGGCTTGCCGTCCGGTCCGGTCAGCGTGTACATCGGGGAGGTTCTCCCGGCAGGGGGCGGAGGGTCTCAGCGGGCGTTGTGGAAGATGACGCCCAGAACGGTGCGGGTCCCGGACTCGACGGCGTTGGTGCCGTGCCGCATGGCATGCCGGCGGTAGCCGCCGGCGCTCGGGCAGGGCCGGTGCCGTACCGGGAAGATCATTCCTTGGCCGAGCTCCGGCTTGACGACGATGGCCCTGGACTGGGAGCGGGGCCGCTGCTCGACGAACACGTTCTCGCCGCCGGTGAAGTCGACGCCCGGTTGGTTGAGCATGATCGCGATCTGCAGCGGGAAGACGACATCGCCGTAGATGTCCTGGTGCAGGCAGCTGTAGTCGCCGACGCCGTACCGCAGGATGAGCGGGGTGGGCCGCCGCTGTCCGGCGGCCGCGCACTCGGCGACCAGGTCGGCATGGGCGGTGGGGAAGGTCCGCTCGCCGAGCATGCGCGCCCACCGGTTGGCCATCCACGCCATCGGCGGGTAGAGGGTTTCGCGCAGCGCGCGCACCAGCGGGGGCAGTGGGTCGGCGTAGTACTTGTACGTGCCGCGGCCGAAGTCGTGACGCTGCATCACGACCGTGCCGCGATAGAGGCCCTCGGCGTCGAAGCCGTTGATGAGGGCCGCGCGCTGATCCCGGGTCAGCAGCGGCGGTGTCAGTGCCACGCCGTTGTCGTTGAGCCGGGCATACAGGCTCTCCCAGTCCAGATCGGATAGCGCGGAAAGCTCCGTGTGGGGTGCGACGGCCGGGGCGGCGCCGTCGCCGGGCAGGTCGAACAGCGTCGTCGCCACCGTCATCGCCTCGGTCCTTTCGCTCGGTGTCGGTTGATACAACACCGCGACGGCCGCCGACACCGGCCGTATTCGGACATCACAGCCCGGCAGCCCCCGGAAGACGGGCTGTCAGAGCGCCAGCACGTGGTCCAGCAGCGACTGGAGCGTGACCGCCCCCATCAGCCGCTCGCCGTCCACCACGGCCACCAGCGGGCTCCGCGTGCGCGCCATCAACGCGGCCAGCTCCAGCACCGTGGCCTTCATGTCGGCCACCGGCAGCTCCCGCGGCTGCTCGGGCAGGCACTCCCGCACCGTCCTGCCGCCGAGCCGCCGCAGGAACAGGTCGGCGTGGGCCTCGTCCACCACCCGGGCCAGCGCGGGGTCGTCCTGGCAGTACGCCGGCACCGCCAGCCGCAGTACCTGTGTGCCGGGCAGGATGCTGAACGGGCAGCCGTTCCGGTCGACGACGATGAGCCCCGGCAGGTCCTGCTCGGCCAGCAGCTTGGCCGCCTCCAGCGCGGAGGTGTCCAGGGTGACCGTCGGGAACTCGACGGCGAGATCGCGTGCGCGCATCAGTGGCCTCCGTGATCCAGCCTACTTCGCCACCCTCTCGCCCCACTCGGACTGAGGTCTCTTGTGCGAAGGGCCGGCCGTCGGCGGCGACATCGAGGCCGGAATTCGCCGAGCTGCCCTGGCCTCAGGCGAGGGACCGGAAGAACTCCCGCAGGTCGGCCACCAGCACCTCCGGCGTCTCCAGTGCCGCGAAGTGCCCACCGTGGTCGAACTCCGACCAGCGCACCACGTTGTGCGCCCGCTCGGCCAGCGGCCGCACCGAGAAATCCGTGGGGAAGACGGCCACCGCGGTGGGCACCGTGCCCCGCTCCCGCGGCCCCCACATGCTGAAGTCGTTGAACCGCTCGAAGTACGTGTGCGCCGTCGAGCCCGCCGTCTCCGTGAACCAGTAGATGCTGACGTCCGTGAGGATCCGGTCCCGGTCCACGGCGTCCTCGGGCAGCTTCGCCGCCGGATCCGTCCAGTCCTTGAACTTCTCCACGATCCAGGCGAGCTGCCCGGCCGGTGAGTCGTGCAGCGAGGCGGCGATGGTCTGCGGCCGGGTGCCGTGGACCTGCATGTACGCCCCGAGCTTGTCCTGCCACTGCTTCATCCCGGCCAGCCGCGCCTGCTCGGCCTCCGTCAGCGACCCCATCACGGCAGGGTCGGGGAAGGTGAGCAGCCCGTTGACGTGCACGCCGATGACGTGGTCCGGCGCGGCCCGCCCCATGAGGGGCGCGATGAAGGCGGAGACGTCCCCGCCCTGGACGCCGTAGCGGTCGTACCCGAGCCTGGACATCAGCTCGACGAGCGCGGCGGCCGTGCGGCCGTCCGTCCAGCCGGTGCCGGGCAGCGGCCCGGAGAAGCCGTAGCCGGGCAGCGACGGGATCACCAGGTGGAAGGCGTCGGAGGCGGAGCCGCCGTGCGCCGCCGGGTCGGTGAGCGGGCCGATCAGGTCGAGGAACTCGACGACCGAGCCGGGCCAGCCGTGCAGGAGCAGTAGCGGGGTGGCGTCCGGCTCGGCTGAGCGGACGTGCAGGAAGTGCACGTCCGCGCCGTCGATCGCGGTGGTGAACTGCGGGTACGCGTTGACCGCCGCCTCCTGGGCGCGCCAGTCGAAGTCGTCGGCCCAGTGCTCGGCGAGGGCACGCAGGTAGCCGGTGGGCACGCCGCGCTCCCAGCCGGTGCCGGGCAGCTCGGGGGCCCAGCGCGTACGCCGGAGCCGGTCGCGCAGGTCGTCGAGGTCGGCCTGCGGGATGTCGATGCGGTACGGCGTGATGGCGGTGTTCGTCATGGCTCCGACGGTAGGGCGGATTGGTGACAGGTTCTGGCACCGATGGCGAGCAGAATGGCCTTCATGTTGGAGACCTCGGCGCGGCTGCTGCGCCTGCTGTCCCTGCTCCAGTCGCGCATGGACTGGACCGGCGCCGAGCTGGCCGAACGGCTCGAGGTCGGCCTGCGTACCGTGCGGCGTGACATCGACCGGCTGCGCGAGCTCGGCTATCCCGTCCACGCGACGCCCGGCGTGGCCGGCGGCTACCGGCTCGGCGTGGGCGCCGCGCTGCCTCCGCTGCTGCTCGACGACGAGGAGGCGGTGGCCGTGGCGATCAGCCTGCGGACGGCCGCGACCGGGAGCGTGGCCGGGCTGGAGGAGGGGGCGGTGCGGGCGCTGGCCAAGCTGCAGCAGGTGCTGCCGTCACGGCTGCGGCACCGGGTGACCGCGTTCCAGGCGGCCACGGTGCCGCTGGCGGGCGCCGCGGCCCCGCCGGTGAGCGCCGACGTCCTCACTGGTCTCGCCGCCGCCTGCCGGGACCACCGCCGCCTGCGGCTGCGCTACCGGGGCCGGGAAGGGATCGCGACGCGCGAGGTGGAGCCGCACCGGCTCGTGCACACGCCCCGCCGCTGGTACCTGCTGGCCTGGGACGTGGCGAAGGAGGACTGGCGGACGTTCCGCGTGGACCGCGTCGAGGGCCCGCTGGGGGAGCAGGGCGCGCGGTTCACGCCGCGTCCGGTGCCGGAGCAGGACGCGGCGTCGTACGTGTCGCGCGCCATCACCTCCGCGCCCTACCGCTACCAGGCCCGCATCCTGTTCCACGCGCCCCTGGAGGCGGTCGCCCCCCGCACGTCGCCGGGGGCGGGGCGGCTGGAGGCGGTGGACGCGGGGACGTGCCTGTTCCTCGCGGGGTCCCATTCGCTGGAGGAGTTGGCGGTCTGGGTCGCGGCCAAGGGCTTCGACTTCGAGGTGCTCGACCCGCCGGAGCTGGTGCCGGTGCTGCGCGAAATCTCCGTGCGCCTCGGGAGAGCCGCCTCGTAGGGTGGGGCCATGCTCCCCATGACCGTTGACGAGGCCGTCGCCGCCGAGGAGGCCGGCCGGCGCCTCAAGTACCTGTACTTCTGGGGCCATCAGCCCGCCCGCGACGGCGGCGTCGGCGCCGGGTGCCTCAGCCAGTGGTGGCCGGTCACCTTCACCGAGGACGGCCACACGTACGCCTCGGCCGAGCACTACATGATGGCGCACAAGGCGTGGCTGTTCGGGGACGGGGAGAGCGCGGGCAAGATCCTCGCGGCCGGCCACCCGAACGAGGCGAAGTCACTCGGGCGGGCGGTGCGGGGCTTCGACGAGGCGAGGTGGGAGGCGCGCCGCTTCGACATCGTGGTGCGCGGGAGCGTCGCCAAGTTCGGGGCGCACGAGGAGCTGGCGGAGTTCCTGCTCGCGACGTCGGACCGGGTCCTGGTGGAGGCGAGCCCGGTGGACCCGGTGTGGGGCATCGGCCTGGCGGCGTCCGACCCGCGCGCCGCCTCGCCGGCCACGTGGCGGGGCGCCAACCTGCTCGGCTTCGCCCTGATGGCCGCCCGCGACACCCTCCTCGCCCGGCGTCAGGAGGGGAACCCCAGGTAGCCGGGCGGCACGTGGCCGGCCAGCCACACCCCGTTCGCGCTGACGTGGAAGACGTGCCCGTCGGCGTGCATGGCACCGGCTGCCACCGTCAGCACCACGGGGACGCCGCGCCGGGCACCCACGCGTGTCGCGGTCTGACGGTCGGCCGACAGGTGCACGTGGTGCCGGTTCATCGGCCGCAGGCCCTCGGCTCTGATCGCCCCGACGACCCGGCCCACCGTGCCGTGGTACAGCACCTCGGGCGGCTGCACGGCGGGCAGATCGAGGTCCACCGGCACCGTGTGCCCCTGGTTCGCCCGGATCCGGCCGTTGTCGAGGGTGTAGCGCCGCTTGTCGTTGGACTGGACGACCTCCCACAGCTCCGCGGCCGTGATCGGGAACCCGTGCTCGGCGGCGGCCCGCAGCAGCGTGTCCACCGGCACCCATCCGTGGGCGTCCAGTGTCAGCCCGATCCGCTGCGGATCGTGCCGCAGGTGCCGGGAGAGGTATTTGGAAATGCGCACCATGCGCCGTTCGTTCATCACCGCCATCATCGCGGCCCCGTCAACCGGTTTCCGCCGGGTGGGCGCGGACCAGGGCCTCGCCGGTCTCCGTGCGGTAGTAGAGCACCGAGCGGCCCGAGCGCCTGCGGCCCACGAGGCGCGCGTCCAGCAGGACCTTCAGGTGGCGTCCCACCGACCCCAGGCCCTGGCCGGTGAGGGCCACGAGCTGGGTCGTGCTCTTCGGGGAGTCCAGCAGCACCAGGACGCCGGCCCGGGCGTGGCCCATCAGGCGGCCCAGCGCCTCCGGCGGCCCCGCCTGGGTGTCGGCGAGCGCGCCCGAGCACGGGTACACCACCGCGGAGCGGTCGTCTGAGTCGTCCCATGCCGCCCAGGCCTGGCGAGGCGTGACCGGGACGAACATCAGCCGCGCACCTGACAGATCCCGCGGCGGGTAGTCGAAGGCGTTGATCCGCAGCCGCCCGTCCCCGAGCCAGCGCATCCCCGGGCGCAGGCCGTCCAGGGCGGCGGCCCAGCCGCCCCGGCTCAGCCGCGCCGTGCGGGCGACGACGTCGGCCTCGAGGACGCGGCGGCGCCGCGGCCAGTAGGGCAGCACGGACTCCCGCCACACCCACTCCACGTGGGTGGCGAGGCGTTCCGGCAGGTCGGAGCGGTGCAGGGCGGGCGGGAGCGGGCCGCCGAGCGACAGGGTCAGGTCCTCGCGGGCCTGGCCGGGCGGTGTCTCGCGGATGCTCGTCAGCTCTTCCTCGAAGGAGGACTCGTCGCCGGTGGGCGTGGGGGTGAGGAAGTCGGCGTTCCACGTACGCCCCAGCGCGGCCCGTACGAGCAGCGCCGTGATCGGGTCGTCCGCCAGCCGCGCCCGGTAGGCGGGCAGATGGGCGTCGAGCCAGGCCCGCTCGCCCGGATGCGCGGCCGTGTCCTGCTCCAGAGTCTTCAGGGCCGCGATGGCCTCCGCCAGCGGCGAGACGACGAAGCGTCCGTTCGCCAGCGTGTCCGCGCTGATCCGCCAGAACCCCAACGATGTTTCGCCTCCCCGCGAAACATTAGCGCCTCGCCCCGCCGCCATCGAGACTCCAGGCCCATGCGCACTTACCGGGAGTTGTTCGCCGCTCCGGAGTTCACCCCCCTCTTCGTCTGCTCCTCGGCCCAGGGGGCGGCCCAGACGGTCAGTGGGCTCGCCCTCGGCACGCTCGTCTACGCCGCCACGGGAAACCCGCTGCTGTCGGGGCTGGCGATGTTCGGCCCCGCGCTGGCCCAGGTGGCCGGGGCGGCGACGCTCCTGTCGGCCGCCGACCGGTTACCCCCGCGCGCCGCGCTGGCCGGGCTGGCGCTGTTCCTCGCGCTCGGCACCGCCGCGCTGGCGATCCCCGGCCTGCCGGTGTGGGTGATGATCGCGATCCTGGTGGCGGAGGGCCTGCTCGCGTCGCTGGGCGGCGGCGTCCGTTACGGCCTGCTCAACGAGATCCTCGCCTCCGGCGGGTACCTGCTGGGCCGCTCCGCGCTCAACATGGCCTCCGGGGCCGTGCAGATCGGCGGCTTCGCCCTCGGTGGCGTGCTGGTCTTCACCCTGTCGCCGCGCGGCACACTGCTGACCGGCGCCGCCCTGTACCTGGTGGCGGCCGTCGCCGTGGCCGGGCTGAAGAGACACCAGCCCCGCGCGGAAGGACGGCCCTCGCCCGCCGAGACCTGGCGGAGCAACGTCCTGCTGTGGTCGTCCGCACCGCGCCGCCGCGTCTACCTCGCCCTCTGGGTGCCGAACGGGCTGGTCGTCGGCTGCGAGTCGCTGTTCGTCCCGTACGCTCCCCAGCACGCCGGCCTCCTGTTCGCCTGCGCGGCGGCCGGCATGCTGGCCGGCGACGTACTGGCCGGACGGTTCATCCCTCCGGAGGGGCGGACCCGGCTCGTCACCCCGCTGCACCTGCTGCTCGCGGCCCCTTACGTGATCTTCCTCCTGGGCCCCGCGACCCCGGTGGCGGCGGCGGCCGTCACGCTCGCCTCGGTCGGGTACGCGGCGAGCCTGCTGCTCCAGCACCGCCTCATGGAGCTGACCCCGGACGAGCTGAGCGGGCACGCGCTCGGCCTGCACTCCTCCGGCATGCTCGCCATGCAGGGCGTCGCCGCGGTCCTCGCGGGCACGCTCGCGCAGTGGACCTCGCCCGCGGCGGCGATGGCCGTCCTCGCCGCGGCCTCCGTCGCTGTCACCGTGTTCTTCCCGGTACGCCCCGAGCCGTCCCCGGGTGTCGCAACCGGCACGCAACACCGCTCAAAGCTACCTTTGACCAGGGGAAAGTCCTCGCCGGGGGAAGGGCAGGACACGCATGACGCACACCGAGCAGGTGCGGCAGAAGGTGGATGAGGGCCCGGTCACCGGCACCTTCGAGCACGACCCGCAGAAGGTCGTCCAGGTGCTCCATCTGCTCGGCGTCTAGAGGCCACTGCGGAGGGTAAGGGCCAGCCATGGACAGCCTGGTCAGAGCACCTGTCGCGCACCCGTCCCGGCCGCGCGAGCTCGAGGTCGAGCCGCTGCGCCGGCGGCTGGAGGAGACCGTGGACGGCGAGGTGCGGTTCGACACCGGCAGCCGCGCCGCCTATGCCAGGGACGCCTCCAACTACCGGCAGGTCCCCATCGGCGTGGTGGTGCCCTACACGCTCGACGCCGGGGTGGCGGCGGTGGCCGCGTGCCGGTCCCGCGACGTGCCGGTGCTGTCCCGGGGCGGCGGCACCAGCCTGGCCGGGCAGTGCTGCAACGCGGCCGTGGTGATCGACTGGTCCAAGTACTGCGGCGCCGTGGAGTGCGTGGACGCCGCGGCCAGGAAGGTCACGGTGCAGGCCGGGGCGGTGCTGGACGCGGTCGACCACGAGCTGGCGCGGTACGGGCTCATGGTCGGCCCGAGGCCGTCCAGCCACCCGAACTGCACGATCGGCGGCATGATCGGCAACGACTCGTGCGGGGCGTCCGCGCAGGCGTACGGGAAGATGGCGGAGTCGGTGCTGCGCCTGGAGATCCTCACCTACGACGGCGTCCGCACCTGGACCGGGCCGACGGACGACGCCGAGTACGCCAGGATCCAGGCCGGGGGCGGCCGGCCGGCCGAGATCTACCGGCAGCTCCGCGAGCTGCGCGACGACACCATGGAGCTGGTGCGCATCCGCTTCCCCAAGCTGGAGCGGCGCGTCTCCGGCTACAACCTGGACGAGCTCCTGCCCGAGAACGGCTTCAACGTGGCCCGCGCCCTCGTCGGCAGCGAGGGCACGCTGGCGACCGTGCTCCGCGCCGAGCTGTCCGTGGTGCCCAAGCCGGCCGCGCGGGCGGTGGCGGTGCTCGGGTTCGAGGACATCTTCGCCGCCGCGGACGCCGTCCCGGCCGTCGCCCGGCACCGGCCGATCGCGCTGGAGGCCATGGACGAGAACATGTACCGGCTCGCCCGGCAGGAGCACCCCGGGGATCCCGCGCTCAAGGACCTGCCGGAGGGGGCGGGGTGGCTGCTGGTGCAGTTCGGCGGTGACACGCCGGACCAGGCGCGCGAGCGGGCCGAGGAGCTGATGCGCGACGTCGGCGAGCACGCGACGCACACCTTCCTCGGCGACCCGGCCAGGGAGGACCGGCTGTGGCGGTGGCGCGAGTCCGGGCTGGGCGTGGAGGCGTACCCGCCGACGGGGCGGCAGACGTACGAGGGCTGGTCGGACGCGGCCGTGCCGCCCGAGCGGCTGGGTGAGTACCTGCGCGACTACGACCGGCTGCTGCGCCGCCACGGCTACCAGGACTCGGCGCTCTACGGGCACTTCGGGCAAGGGTGCGTGCACGGCAGGCTCCCGCTCGACCTGCACACCGACGACGGGATCGCCCGATACCGGGCGTTCGCGCAGGAGGCGGCCGACCTGGTGGCCTCCTACGGTGGCTCGTTGTCCGGGGAGCACGGCGACGGGCAGGCGCTGGCCGAGCTGCTGCCACGCATGTTCGGCGACGAGGTGGTGGCGGCGTTCGGCCGGCTCAAGGCCATCTTCGACCCCCGCAACCGGATGAACCCCGGCAAGGTCGTCCACCCGCACCGCCTCGACCAGGACCTCGCCCAGCGGCACTTCTACCCGCTCGAACCCAAGGACAAGTTCTTCGACTACCCGCAGGACCACGGCCGCTTCGGGCACGCCGCCACCCGGTGCGTCGGCATCGGCAAGTGCCGCCGGCACACCTTCGAGGGCGGGGTGATGTGCCCCAGCTACCGGGTGACGCGCGAGGAGGAGCACTCCACGCGCGGGCGGGCCCGCCTGCTGGGGGAGATGGTACGCGGCGAGCTGATCACGGACGGCTGGCGGTCGAAGGAGGTGCGCGACGCGCTCGACCTCTGCCTGGCCTGCAAGGGCTGCAGGTCCGAGTGCCCGGTGAACGTGGACATGGCCACGTACAAGGCCGAGTTCCTCGCCCAGCACTACCGGCACCGGCTGCGGCCGCGCGAGCACTACGCCCTGGGCTGGCTGCCGAGGTGGGCCGCGCTCGCCTCCGTCGCGCCCCGCACGGTCAACGCCCTGACACACGCGCCGGGGCTGTCGCTGCTGGTGAAGGCACTCGGGGGGATCGCCGAGGAGCGGGAGTTGCCCCGGTTCGCCCGGGAGCGGTTCACCGACTGGTTCAAGCGGCGCGGCACGCCGCGGGCCGGGACGCGGGGGAAGGTCGTGCTGTGGGCCGACACGTTCACGAACAACTTCGACCCGCACATCGGACAGGCGGCGGTGGGCGTGCTGGAGGCGGCCGGGTTCGAGGTGCACGTGCCGCCGGTGCCGCTGTGCTGCGGGCTGACGTGGATCTCCACGGGACAGCTCGCGACCGCGCGCCGGGTGCTCGCCCGCAGCGTGCGCGCGCTGCGGCCGTGGGCCGAGTCGGGAGTGCCGGTGGTGGGGCTGGAGCCCAGCTGCACCGCCGTGTTCCGCGCCGACGGGCCGGAGCTGCTGAACACGCCGGACACGCGGCTCGTCTCGGAGCGGACGCTCACACTGGCCGAGCTGCTCGAGTCGAAGGCACCCGACTGGCGCCCGGACTCCTCCGGCGGGGAGGCGGTGGCGCAGGTGCACTGCCATCAGAGCGCCATCATGGGGTACGACGCCGACCGCGCGGTCCTCGACCGCTTCGGGATCCGCACGGAGGTGCTGAACGCGGGCTGCTGCGGACTGGCCGGAAACTTCGGCTTCGAGCGCTCACACTACGACGTCTCGGTGGCCTGCGCCGAGGAGTCCGTCTGGCCCGCCGTCCGGTCCGCGGGCCCGGACCAGGCGATCCTGGCCGACGGCTTCTCCTGCCGCACCCAGATCGCCGCCGCCCGGACCGGCCGCCAGGCCCGCCATCTGGCCGAGCTGCTCGCCGCCGCACTCCACGATGCTTGCAAGTGATCTATTCCAGCGCTTTTAAAGGGCGTCGCAAGGATTTCCGTTCACATTTCAACCATGCGACGTCTAATCAAAATCATTTCGCCCGTCATCGCGGGCCTGGTTGCCGCCGCCGGTTTCTCCGGCACGGCGCAGGCCGCGGGTCCGGGCAGGCTCGAGGCGTATTACGCGCAGCGGGTGGCCTGGTCCTCCTGTGGCAACGGATACCAATGCGGCAAATTACGAGTGCCGCTCGACTATTCGCAGCCCGGCGGCAAGCAGATTAAGATCAGCCTGGTCCGGCTGCCGGCCACCGGTAAAAAGATCGGCTCGATCGTGCTCAATTTCGGCGGCCCTGGAATATCCGGCGTCGACTCCTTGAAAGCGAGCAAGGCGACCGTCTCCGCCGCCATCAGGCAGCGGTTCGACGTGGTCAGCTTCGACCCCCGCGGCGTAGGCGGGTCGGCCCCCGTACGCTGCCTGAACACCCTCGGGCTGGACGCGTACTTCGCCACCGACCCGACGCCCGACGACCGCGCCGAGGTCAAGCAGGCCAAGCAGTGGGCCAAGGCGTTCGCCGGCGCCTGCGGGACCAGCTCGGGCAGGCAGCTCCTCGCGCACGTCGGCACCGGCGAGGCGGCCAGGGACATGGACGTGATGCGGGCCGCGCTCGGCGAGACCCGGCTGACGTATCTCGGCTGGTCGTACGGCACCTACCTGGGCGCCAGGTACGCCGACCTGTTCCCCACGAGGATCCGCGCCATGGTGCTCGACGGCGCGGAGGACCCGAACCAGACGGGCCCCGAGTTCGCCCAGTCGCAGGCCCTGGGCTTCCGGGTGGCGACGGAGTCGTTCCTGCGCGACTGCTTCAGGACCAAGGACTGCCCGTTCAGGCAGCACTCGATCGGCGCGGCGTTGAAGAAGCTCGAGGCGCTGTACAAGCGGGCCGACCGGGCGCCGCTGCGCAACGTCTACGACGGCCGGCAGGTCAGCGAGGCCGTCGCGCGGACCGGTGTGACGGCCTCGCTGTACTCCACGGCCAGCTGGCCCGTGCTGCGCAAGGCGCTGACGGCGGCGTTCAAGGGCGACGGCACCTACCTGCTGCTGCTCGCCGACGACTACAACGGCCGCCGGTCCGACGGCAGGTACGACAACCGGTACGAGGCGCAGATGGCCATCAGCTGCGTCGACCATCCCGAGTCGCGCTGCCCGTACTGGCCGGTCAAGGGCACCCGGTTCACCAAGAAGGTGCGGGCCGCGGGGTCGCCGCCGATCCTGGTGGTGGGCACCACGCGTGACCCCGCCACGCCGTACAAGCTGGCCCAGCAGCTGGCCGCCCAGCTGTCGAACGGCGTGCTGCTCACCAACGACGCCGACGGCCACACCGCGTACCGCGGCGGCTCGACCTGCGTGGAGCGGCAGATCGACCGGTACCTGATCACGGCCGCCGCGCCGCGCCCCGGCGCCTGCTCGGCCAAGGCGTGACGGAAACGACGACACCAGTCCCACACCACGGTGTGGGACTGGTGTCGTTCGGGTCAACCCTGGCCGTGCCTGCCGCCCGGCGGGGCCCTGACGGGAGAGATTGGCGGACGTAGCCGGAAATGCCCTCCCGAGGAGCCCATGGAGTCGCTGCTGATCCTGCACGCGGTGGCGGCGGTGTGCGCTCCCTGGCTGGTCAGGCGCGCGTCCCTGGCCGTGCTCGCGCTCCCTCCCGCCGCCGCCTTCCTCGCCACGGCGCTGGGGCGGCTGCCCGCGCGGGAGAGCCGGACCTGGGCGCCCCCGCTCGGGCTGGAGCTGGCCTTCCGGGTCGACGCGCTCGCCGTGCTCATGATGTCGCTGGTCACCGGCGTGGGCGCGCTGATCATGATCTACAGCGCCCGCTACTTCCCGCGGGGCGACGAGTGGGCCGGGCGCTACGGCGTCTTCATGTCGGGCTTCGCCGGCTCGATGCTGGGGCTGGTGGCCGCCGACAACCTGCTCCTGCTGTACGTCTTCTGGGAGCTGACCACCGTCTGCTCCTACCTGCTCATCGGGTACGACCCCGAGAGCAGGCCGAGCAGGCGGGCCGCGATGAAGGCGCTGTGGATCACCACGATCGGCGGTCTCGCCATGCTGGCCGGGTTCGTCCTGCTCGGCCAGGCGGCGGGCACGTACCGCATCTCGGACATCCTCGCCCATCCGCCGCACGTGGGCCCCGCCGCCGTCGTGCTCATCCTGGCCGGGGCGCTGTCGAAGTCGGCGATCTTCCCGTTCAGCACGTGGCTGCCGGCCGCCATGGCCGCCCCCACCCCCGTCTCCGCGTACCTGCACGCGGCCGCCATGGTGAAGGCGGGCGTGTACCTGCTGGCCAGGCTCGGCCCAGCGCTCGGTGACGTGGCCCCGTGGCGCGAGGTGGCCGTGCCGCTCGGCGTGGTCACGATGCTGCTGGGCGGGTGGCGGGCGCTGCGCGAGACGGACCTCAAGCGGCTGCTCGCCTACGGCACGGTCGGCCAGCTCGGCCTCCTCACGGTGCTGTTCGGCTCGGGGAACGGCGGCGCGGCGCTGGCCGGGGCCGCCATGCTCCTGGCGCACGCGCTGTTCAAGGCCGCCCTGTTCCTGGTGGTGGGCATCGTCGATCACCAGGCGGGCAGTCGCGACCTGCGCGAGCTCAGCGGGGTCGGCCGGTCGATGCCGTGGGTGTGCGGGGTCGCGGTGCTGGCCGGGGCGTCGATGACGGGGCTGCCGCCGCTGGTGGGGTTCGCCGGCAAGGAGGCCGCGCTGGAGACGCTCCTGGGCACGCCACTCGTGCCGGCGGGCATGGTGACGGGGGTGGTGGTGGGGTCGGCGTTGACGGCGGCGTACACGTTGCGGTTCCTGTGGGGGGCGTTCTGCGACAAGCCGGGGGTGGCGGCGCGGGAGACCCGTCGTGTGCCCGCGGCCATGTTCGGGCCCGCCGCGCTGCTGTCGGTGCTCGGGCTGGCGCTGGCGCCGTTCGCGTCCTGGTACGGCCACGCACTGTCCGGATATATCGCGACTTTTCGTGATAAGGGGCATGAGACCCATGTGGTGCTGTGGGGCGGCTTCTCCCTGCCGCTCCTGCTGTCGGCCGTGTCACTGGCGGGCGGGGTGGCGCTCTTCCTGGCCAGGGAGCCCGTGGCCAGGGCGGGAGCGGCGCTGCACGTGCTCGACTCCGGCCAGATCTTCTGGTCGGCGGTACGGCGGCTCGACCGCTTCGCCATTCAGCTCACCGGCCTCGTCCAGCGCGGATCCGTGCCCGACTACCTCACGCTCACCCTGTTCGCCGCGATCGGCGTCGGCGTGTTCTCCCTCGCGTCCGGCGGCCCGCCCCGCCTCGACGTGCCCGTCGTCGCCTGGCAGCGTCCCGAGCAGCTCCTCGTGGCCGCCCTCATCGTGGCGTCGGCCGCGCTGGCGCTGTTCGCCCGCGCGTACATACTCCTGGGCGTCGTCGTCGGGATCACCGGGTACGGCACGGCGCTGCTCTTCCTCGTCCACGGCTCGCCCGACCTGGCGCTCACCCAGTTCCTGGCCGAGACGGTGAGCCTGGTCGTGTTCGCGCTGGTGCTGCGGCGGCTGCCGATCGGACCGGTCAGGGGGCGGCTGCCGTTCTGGTTCAGGACAGGGCTCGGGCTGGCCGTGGCCGTGGTGGTCACGGGCGCGGGCATGCTGGCGATGGGCGCGCGGACCGCCCGGCCGGTCGGCGCGCTCATGGGGGCGGCGGCCGAGCAGGCCGGGGCCAGGAACATCGTCAGCGCCCTCATCGTCGACATCCGGGCCTGGGACACCATGGGTGAGAGCACGGTGCTCGTCGTGCTGACGCTGGGCGTGACGAGCCTGGTGTTCCTGCGGCGCACGTCGTACCACATCGAGCCGGGCCCGCACGCGCCCGCCGACCGCACCCGCTGGCTGGCGGCCACCCTCCCGCGCGGGCAGCGGGCGCTGGCGTTCGAGGTGGTGGCCAGGCTGACGTTCCACACCGTGCTGGTGCTCTCGGTGTTCCTGCTGTTCATCGGGCACAGCGCGGTCGGCGGCGGGTTCGCCGGCGGCATCGTGGCCGGGATGGCGATCACCGTGCGCTACCTGGCGGGCGGGCGGAACGAACTGGCCGCCGCCGTCCCGATGCACGCGGGCGTCCTCATGGGCGCCGGGCTCACGCTGTCGACGGGCACGGCGCTGGCCGGGCTGCTGTTCGGGCGGGCGGCGCTGGACCTGCTCTCCACCGACGTGACCGTCCCCCTGGCAGGCCACCTGCACATGGGCACGGGGCTGCTGTTCGACCTCGGCGTGTACGTGTCCGTCGTCGGCATGGTGCAGGACATCCTGCGCGCCCTCGGCGCCGAACTCGACCGGCAGATCGACGCCGAGGAGCGCGCGTGACCGTCACCCTGCTGCCGTTCCTGGCCTGCGGCGCGATGATCGTCACCGGGGTCACGCTGCTGCTGGAGCGGAGCCTCGTACGGGTGCTGGCCGGCGTCATCGTCCTGGGCAACGGCGTGAACCTGCTGATCGTCACCGCCGGCGGCGACCCGGGCGCCCCGCCCTTCGTGGGTGCCCAAGGGATCGCCGACCCGCTGCCGCAGGCCATGGTGCTGACCGCCATCGTGATCACCCTGGGCGTGACCGCGTACCTGCTGGCCCTGGTGCACCGGTCGTGGCAGCTGTGCGGGAGCGACGAGGTCCAGGACGACACCGAGGACCGGCGCGTGCGCCTGCGCGCCCGCCGGGGGGAGCTGAGCGAGGCCGTACGCGCCCGGCAGAACGCCTACCGGCGGCTGGTCGCCGAGCAGCGGGCCGAGCTGGCCCGGATGGAGGCCGAGCAGGCGGAACGGGAGCGGCTGCAGGAGGCCGACCTGGAGCGGCGCATCTCCAGGGTGCACACCGAGCTCGAGCAGTGGATGCGGGCCAGCCGGGAGGAAGGGCTGTCGGAGGAGGACATGCACCGACGCTTCGAGGAGGCCGGGCTCCGGGACGACACGCTGGCCATGGACAACCTCGAGCGCATCGACGAGCTCCGGGAGCAGTACGCGCGGGGGCGGGAGGAGCAGGCGGCCAGGGAACGGGCGCTGCGTCGCCGGCTCAAGGCGCGGCAGCGGGAGGCGCGCCGGCAGATGCGCGCGGCCATCAGGGAGGAGCGGGAGCGCCAGGCCCTCGCCCAGGATCCCGAACTGGAAGGCGAGGACTGACCCATGCGCCCTCCAGGCCCGGCCGCCCCCTGCCCGCCCTCCCGCCGTATGGGGTTGAGGTCCCCGACGGTGGGGCGCCCGGTGGCGTGGGGGTGCGGGTGATCGAGCGCCTGGTGTGCCTGCCCGTCCTCCTGCCGCTCCTCGCCGCAGGGGTGAAGCTGGCGATCGGCGGCCGCCTGCGCCGGGTGCAGTCGCTCATCAGCCTGGCCACCCTGGCCGTCTCGGTCGCCGTGTCGGTGGTGCTGCTGCGGGCGGCCGACGCGCGTGGCCCGCTGGTCACCGACCTGGGCGGGTGGCCGGCGCCGATCGGCATCTCCCTGGTGGCCGACCGGCTGTCCGCGCTGGTGCTGCTGGTGTCGTCGGCGGTGACGTTCTGCGTCATGGTCTACTCGGTCGCCAACGCCTACGCCGCGCAGGAGCACGACGCCCCCATGGCGATCTTCCACCCGGCCTTCCTGGTCATGGTGGCGGGGGTGGCGGACGCGTTCCTGTCGGGCGACCTGTTCAACCTGTTCGTGGCGTTCGAGCTGCTGCTGAGCGGCTCGTACGTGCTCCTCACGTTCGGCGGCACGGAGCCGAGGATCCGGGCGGGCGCCACGTACACGCTGATGGCCCTGGCCTCGTCGATGCTGTTCCTGATCGCGCTGGCCATCACCTACGCCGCCACCGGCACCCTGTCGTTGGCGCAGCTCGCCGAGCGGTTCGCCAGGCTGCCCGACCAGGTGGAGATGCTGGTGGAGCTGACACTGCTGCTGGCCTTCGCGATCAAGGCGGCGATCTTCCCCGTGTCGGCCTGGCTGCCGGACTCCTATCCCACCGCGCCCGCCCCGGCCACAGCCGTGTTCGCCGGGCTGCTCACCAAGGTGGGCGTCTACTCGATCATCCGGCTCGAGGCGCTGCTCTTCCCCGGCGGGCCGGTGTCCACCCTGCTCATGTGGGTGGCGCTGGCCACGATGCTGGCGGGCGTGCTGGGCGCGGTGGCGCAGACCGACCTCAAGCGCATGCTCTCGTTCACCCTGGTCAGCCACCTCGGGTACATGGTGTTCGGCGTGGGCCTGTCCACCGTGGCCGGGCTGACGGGGGCGATCTTCTACATGCTCCACCACATCACCGTGCAGACGAGCCTGTTCCTGGTGACCGGGCTGGTCGAGCTGCGCACCGGCACCACGTCGGTGTCCAGGATGGGCGGCCTGATGAGGGCCGCGCCGCTGCTCGCCGTGCTGTTCTTCGTGCCCGCCATGAACCTGTCGGGCATCCCGCCCATGTCGGGCTTCCTGGGCAAGCTGCTGCTGGTGCAGGCGAGCCTGTCCCACGGCGGACCGCTGCCGGTCGCGTTCGTGGTGGCGGGCCTGATGACGAGCCTGCTCACCCTGTACGCCGTCGCCAAGACGTGGGGCAAGGCGTTCTGGGGCGCCCCGCGCGCCGTGCGGGCGGGCGCGGTCCTGGAGAGCGAGGAGTACACGGGCGAGGAGCCGACCGTCACGACGGCCGTGCTCCCGGTGGCGCTGTCGGGGGCGGTGGCGGCACTGGTCGCGATGGGGCTGGCGTTCACGGTGCTGGCCGGGCCGCTGTCGGCGCTGGCGCACCGGGCGGCCGTCGAGCTGTCGGCCCGCGAGCCGTACATCGCGGCCGTGCTCGGGAGCAGGCGGTGATGCCCCGGCTGGCGCTGGTCGCCTGGCTGGCGGTGGTGTGGGTGACGCTGTGGGGCGACCTGACGGCCGGCAACGTGCTCGGCGGGCTGGTGGCCGGGCTGGCGGTGACGTCGCTGCTGCCGCTGCCCGTCCTCGACCCGGGCATCAGGATCCACCCGGTGGCGCTGGCGGGCTTCCTGCTCTGGTTCGGCCGGGACCTGGTGGTCTCGACCGCGCGCGTGGTGCTCTGGGTGGTGCGGCCGGGCGCGCCACCCACCCAGATCGTCCGGGTACGGCTGCGCACGTCGTCGGAGTCCATGACCGTGCTGATCATGGTCGCGATCTCGACCGTGCCGGGCAGCCTCGTGGTGGAGGCCTACCCCGAGGAGCGCGAGCTGGTCCTGCACGTGCTGGGACGCCCGGGGGACGTCACCGAGGCCGTCCGGGCGGACGTGGCCGTGCTGGAGTCGCGTGTCGTGGCGGCCTTCGGCACCTCACGGGACAGGCAGGAGCTCCCATGACGACGGTCTATCTGGTGACGCTCGGGCTGCTCGGATGCGCGGCGCTCGCCACGCTCTACCGGTTGGGGCGCGGGCCGACGATGCTGGACCGGTCGGTGGCGCTCGACGTGCTGACCTCGCTGTCGATGTGCGTCGTCGGCGCGTTCGCCGTGGTCATGGACGACTATTCGGACCTGCCGGTCCTGCTGGTGCTGTCGCTGCTGGGGTTCGTCGGGTCCGTGGTGCTGGCCAGGTTCTTCTCGGGGAGGTCGCGATGAGCGCTCTCGACGTGGCGGCGGCGGCCTGCCTGCTGCTGGGCGCGGCGCTGGCGCTGTCGGCCGGGGTGGGGCTCGTCCGCTTCCGGACCACCTTGGACCGGATGCACGCCGGCACCAAACCGCAGGTGCTCGGCGTGCTCCTGGTGCTGCTGGCCATGTGGCTGCGCCGGCCCACCTGGGCGAACGCGGGGCCGCTGCTGCTGGCGGGCGTCTCGCAGGTGATCACCGTGTCGGTGGCGGCGTACATGGTGGCGCGGGCGGCCTACTCACGCGACCGCGCGGACGACGATACCGAGCTCCCGCCCGAGGACTGATCCTTCCCGTCCGACCGGCTGAGCGCCGCCTGGCCGAACCAGGTCCACAGAGCCAGCGCGGCCAGGATTCCCCCGGTGGTCCAGCCCAACGCGGGACCGAACAGGTAGTCGATCACGAGCAGGGTGGCCGTCGTCATGGAGACCGTCAGCGCGAGCGCGCCCACGATGCCGTAGTGGTTGGAGCGCCGTACCAGCGTCTCCTTGCGTCCCTGCCGGAACAGCACCCGGTGCTGCGCGGTCGGCGCGATGTAGCAGATCGACGCGACGGCGGCGCTGACCAGCGCCACGTAGAACAGCCACCGGTCGGCCAGATCCAGCTTGACGAAGCCGGGCGAGAACGGCACGGTCAGCAGGAACGCGAACAGCACCTGCACCCCGGTCACCGCCACGCGCGCGCCCTGCAGGAGCTCCACGAAATTCCGGTCCGCGCGCTCCTGGTCCGACTCGTTCTTCACGCCGCCTCCCGCCTTTGGAACGAGGAATCCTCCTTCCTTGGCAAAGCGGGCTAAAACATCAGGTCGATAATCTTGGCCGGGGTGATCGGGAGGTCGCGCACGCGGTGGCCGGTGGCGTGGTGCACGGCGTTGCCGATGGCGGCCGCCGTGCCGACGATGCCGATCTCGCCGATGCCCTTGCTGCCCATGGGGTTGAGCTCGCCGTCCTCCTCCTCCAGCCAGACCGCCTCGATGTCCGGCACGTCCGCGCAGGCCGGCACGTGATACTGGGCCAGGTCGCGCCGGAGGAAGCCGCCGAACTCCTCGTCGGTGAACGTCTCCTCCATCAGCGCCATCCCCATGCCCATCGTCATGCCCCCGACGAACTGCGACCTGGCCAGCGTGGCGTCCACGATGTGCCCCGCGGCGAACACGCCGAGCAGACGCGAGACGCGTAGCTCGCCGGTCACGGAGTTCACCCGCACCTCGGCGAACTGGGCGCCGAAGGCGTGCCTGGCCAGCTCCGCGTCCCGCTTGACCTCCTCGGTGGTGTCGGCGCGGCCCACCGCGCCGTTCACCTTGAGCCCCTCGCAGGCGCGTACGATCGCCGACCCCCACGAGGCCGTGCCCATGGAGCCGCCGGCGACCGGCGCGTCCGGCAGGTCGCTGTCGCCCAGCTCGACGTGGACCCGGTCGGGCGCGACGCCCAGCGCCTCCGCCGCGATCCTGGTCAGCGCGGTACGCGCGCCGGTCCCGATGTCGGCGGCGGCGATCTGGACCAGGAAGTCGCCCTCCCGCATGGTGACGACGGCCTTGGACGGGCTGCGCCTGGACGGGTAGGTGGAGGCGGCCACACCGCTGCCGATCAGCCACTCGCCGTCCCGCAGGCGCGCGGGCTCGGGATCGCGCCGGTCCCAGTGGAAGCGGTGCGCCCCCTCGCGCAGGCAGGCCACCAGATTGCGGGAGCTGAACGGCAGGCCGCTCTCCGGCTCGACCTCCGGATCGTTGAGCACGCGCAGCTCGATCGGGTCGATGCCGGCGGCGTAGGCCAGCTCGTCCATGGCGGACTCCAGCGCGTACATGCCGGGGCACTCGCCCGGGGCGCGCATCCACGACGGGGTGGCGACGTCCAGCCGGACGAGCCGGTGCGCGGTGCGCAGCGCGGGCGTGGCGTACATGACGCGGCTCGGGGTCGCGGTCTGCTCGGCGAACTCCACCAGCGTCGAGCTCTGCTCGTAGGCCACGTGCTCCAGCGCCGTCAGCCGGCCCTCCGCGTCGGCGCCGAGCCGCAGCCGCTGGATCGTCGGCGTACGGTAGCCGGTCACGTCGAACATCTGCTGCCTGGTCAGCACGGCCTTGACCGGGCGGCCGACGGCTTTGGCGGCCAGGGCGGCCAGCACGGCCTGCGGCCTGGCCGTGCCCTTCGAGCCGAACCCGCCGCCGACGTGCCTGGACACCACGCGGACCTGCTCCCTGGGCAGGCCCAGCGTCTTCGCGATGAGATCGCGGCTCGCGGAGGTGCCCTGCGCGGTGTCGTACACCAGCAGCCGGTCCTCGGTGTCCCACAGCGCCAGGGCGGCGTGCGGCTCCATCGGGTTGTTGTGCAGGACGGGCGTCGTGTAGGTCACGTCGACGCCGGTCTCGGCCGCGTCGAGCCCGGCCTCGACGTCGCCCTTCACGGTGTCGCACGGGTAGCCGGGGTTGACGGTCTCCGGCTGGTAGAGGTTGGGGTGGTCGGCGCGCAGGGTCACGTCGTGGAGGTCCTGCTCGTACTCGACGACGATCGCGTCCGCGGCGGCGCGGGCGTGCTCGTACGTGTCGGCCACCGCGGCGGCCACGATCTGCCCCCGGTAGGCGACGTCGCGGCTCTGGAACAGCGCCAGCTCGCCCTGGGCCTCCTCGCCGAGCCGGGGCGGGTCCTCGCTGGACAGCACGGCCAGCACGCCGGGCATGGCGAGCGCCTCGCCGCCGTCGATCCGCTTGATGCGGCCCTTGGCGATCCGCGACTGCACGGGATAGGCGTAGGTGACGCCCTCGGCCGGGTATTCGGCCGCGTACGTGGCCAGCCCGGTGACCTTGACGCGGCCCTCGACGCGGTTCACGATGCCAGCTCCTCGAGCGTGCGGACGATCACATTGCGGGCCAGCGGCAGCTTGAAGGCGTTGCGCGGCAGCGGCCTGGCCTGCTCCAGCTCCGCTTCGGCGGCCGTGAGGAACGCCTCCCCCGTCGCGGGGCCGCCGACCAGCACCTGTTCGGCCCGCTCGGCCCGCCAGGGCGCGTGGGCCACGCCGCCGAGCGCGATGCGGCAGCCGGCGACCACCCCGTCGCGGATGTCGAGCACGGCCGCGATGGACACGAGCGCGAACGCGAACGAGGCCCGCTCGCGTACCTTGCGGTAGAGCGAGGCGCCCGGCGGCGGCGCGGGCAGCTCCACGGCGGTGATCAGGTCGCCCGGCTCCAGCACGGTGTCCCGCTCGGGCGCGTCGCCCGGCAGCCGGTGCAGCCCGGGGATCGGGATGATCCGGTCACCGCCCGGGCCGGTGACATGCACCTCGGCCTCCAGCGCGGCCAGCGCGACCGCCATGTCGGACGGGTGGGTGGCCACGCAGGCGTGCGAGGTGCCGAGGATGGCCAGGTTCGTGTGGTCGCCCTCGATGGCCGGGCAGCCGGAGCCGGGCTCGCGCTTGTTGCAGGGCCTGGTCACGTCCTGGAAGTACGGGCAGCGGGTGCGCTGCAGCAGGTTGCCGGCGACCGTCGCCATGTTGCGCACCTGGCCGGACGCGCCGCTCAGCACCGCCCGCGCCAGCATGGGGTAGCGGGAGCGCACCAGGGGATCGGCGGCCAGATCGCTGTTGCGTACGGCGGCGCCGACGCGGACCCGGTCGCCGGCCTCCTCGATCGCGTCGAGCGGCAGCCGGCTGACGTCCACCAGGTGGTCGGGCCGTGCCACTCCCAGCCGCATGAGGTCCACCAGGTTGGTGCCGCCGCCCAGGTACATGGCGCCGGGCCCGCACCTGCTCACCGCGTCCGCAGGGCTCTGCGCGCGGGCGTACTCGAAGGTCTTCACGGCGCGACCTCGGCGATCGCGCTGACGATGTTGACGTAGGCGCCGCACCGGCACAGGTTGCCGCTCATCCGTTCGCGGATCTCCTCCGGGGTCAGGCCGGGGTCGGTGAGAAGGTCGTCGGTGATCGCGCTCGGGCCCGGCTCGCCCAGCATCCCGGCCGCCGAGCAGAGCTGGCCGGGCGTGCAGTAGCCGCACTGGAACGCGTCGTGCTCCATGAACGCCGTCTGCAGGGGATGCAGCTCGTCCTCATGGGCCAGCCCCTCGACGGTGGTGATCTCGGAGCCGTCCATCGCGACGGCCAGGGCCAGGCAGGAGTTGGCCCGCCGCCCGTCGATCAGTACCGTGCAGGCCCCGCACTGGCCGTGGTCGCAGCCCTTCTTCGCGCCGATCAGCCCCAGCCGCTCGCGCAGCAGGTCGAGCAGCGACATCCGGGGGTCCACTGTCACAGCGCGGGACACGCCGTTCACCATCAGGGTGATGTCCATGGCGCACGCCTACCCGAGGTCCAGACGAGGCAACCCCTGAGCGCGGTAAAGCGGGAGCCCCAGAGTTCCGTCCTGTTTTGTGGCTGTGTCGGCGGGTAGCCGAGCGGGATGAGCCGGGCGATCGACGAGCAAGTGACGGAGTCGGCGGCGGTGCTCACCGTCAACGCCGGCTCGTCGAGCCTCCGCCTAGATCTTGTGGAGGGCGGTTGCGTGCTGGACAGCGCGCATGCCGAGCGCGCCATCGACCCGGGCTCGGCCAGGGAGGAGCTGGCGGCGTTCCTCGGCGGGCACTTCGGCCGTGACATCCGTGCCGTGGCGCACCGTCTGGTGCACGGCGGCGACGTCGTACGCGCTCCGGTGGTGGCCGACGACGAGACGGCCGCGGCGCTGCGCGGCCTGACGAGCCTGGCGCCGCTGCACCTGCCGCCGGCGCTGGCGCTGCTGGAGGCGGCCCGCGACGAGCTGCCCGCCGTGCCGCACGTGCTCTGCCCGGACACCGCTTTCCACGCGGGGCTGCCGGAGGAGGCCGCGCTCTACGCCCTGCCGCTGTCGTGGCGGGAGCGCTTCGGCCTGCGCCGCTACGGCTTCCACGGCCTGTCGTACGCGTGGGCGGCCGACCGGACGGCCGAGCTGCTCGGCAAGCCGCTGACCGAGCTGGACCTGGTGCTGACGCACCTGGGCGGCGGGTGCTCGGTGAGCGCGGTGTCGGGCGGGCGCAGCCTGGACACGTCCATGGGCTTCACGCCGCTGGACGGGCTGCCCATGAGCAAGCGCTCGGGCAGCGTGGACCCCGGGATACTGCTGTGGCTGCTGTCCTGCGGCCATCTGACGCTGGAGGAGCTGAGCGAGGGGCTGGAGCGGCACTCCGGCCTGCTCGGCCTGTCCGGGAACCTGTCCGGGGACACCCGCGAGCTGGTGGCGGCCGCGCGCGAGGGCAACGCGGCGGCGGAGCTGGCTCTGGGCGTGTTCAGCCACCGGGTGAGCAGGGAGATCGCCGCCGCGGCCACCTCGCTGGGGCGGATCGACGCGCTGGTCTTCACGGGGGAGATCGGCTGGGACCAGCCAGAAGTACGCGAGGCCGTCTGCGGCCGGCTGGGCCTGCTCGGCATCGAGGCTCCCGCCATGGGCAACCGCCACGACGACGGCCCGGTCAGCGCGTACGGCGCGGCCGTCCCCGTCATGGTGGTCCAGGTCCGGGAGGAGCTGCAGCTGGCCCGCGAATGCCTGCGGATGCTCGCGGAGGAGGACGAATGACGGTTCTCGACGAGGTACGCCGGTCAGCCCTGCCGCTGACCGGCCCGGGGGACCTCGACCCGCTGCTGGAGCGCGTGGGCGAGGCCAGATTCGTGCTGATCGGCGAGGCCAGCCACGGCACGCACGACTTCTACGCCTGGCGGGCGGAACTGACCCGCCGCTTGATCGCCGAGAAGGGATTCGGTTTCGTCGGGGTCGAGGGCGACTGGCCCGACTGCGAACGGGTGCACCGGGCCGTGACCGGCGACACCGATCCCTTCGAGGCGCTCTACACCTTCCAGCGCTGGCCCACGTTCATGTGGGCCAACCACGAGGTCGTGGAGTTCTGCCGGTGGCTGCGGCGCTGGAACGCCGGCTTCCCGCCGGGCCGGCGCTGCGGCTTCCACGGCCTGGACGTCTACAGCCTGTGGGAGTCGCTGCGCTCCGTGCGCCGCTACGCCGCCGCCCACCTGCCGGACGAGATGGACTCGGTCATGGGAGCGCTCTACTGCTTCGAGGCCTACGGCCACGACCCGCAGCAGTACGGCCTGGCCACCCGCCTGGTCCCGGAGACCTGCGAGGACGAGGTGGTCAACCTGCTCAAGTCCGTGATCCGCGCGGCTCCCGAGGACGAGCGGGGATTCAGCGCCCGGCAGAACGCCGAGACCGTGGCCGGGGCCGAGCGCTACTACCGGGCCATGGTGGGAGGCGGCCCCGAGTCCTGGAACATCAGGGACGTCCACATGGCCGACACCATGGACCGGCTGGCGGACTTCCACAGCACCGGTTCTTCCGGGGCCAAGGGCGTGGTCTGGGCGCACAACACGCACATCGGCGACGCCCGCGCCACCGACATGGCCGCCGCCGGCATGACCAACCTCGGGCAGCTCGCCCGGGAGCGGCACGGCGCGGACGCCGTGCTGGTGGGGTTCGGCAGCCATCACGGGTCCGTGGTGGCCGCCGACCGGTGGGGCGCCCAGCACCACGTCATGCGGGTGCCGCCCGCGCGGCCCGCGTCCCTGGAGGCGCTGCTGCACGAGGCCGTCGGCGGCCCGGAGGCGCTGTTCGTGGTCCCGCCCGAGGGCTCCAGGGCGGCCTTCTACGACGAGCCGATGGGGCACCGGGCGATCGGCGTCGTGTACCACCCGGAGCGGGAGCGCTGGGGCAACTACGTGCCCACGGTCATGGGGCGCCGCTACGACGCGTTCATCTGGCTGGACGCGACCAAGGCCCTGCACCCTCTGCACGGCGAGCCGTGGCACGACGCCGAACCGGAGACTTACGGTGGGACGCGTCCAGCGGCCCACCGCATGTAGCGGGTCCCGCACATACCCGACAGCCATGTGACCGTTTGTCGGTGGCGGGTGGTTGGATCTCTCGTGTGGAGGCGTCGGTCGAGCAGCTCGTCTACGTTCGGGAGGACGAATACACCGTCGCGCGCATGAGCGCCGACGGCGAGCCCGACTTCGTGGCCACCGGGCGGGCGCTGGCGGGTGTGCAGCCGGGCGAGACGCTGCGGCTGTTCGGCGAGTGGGGCAGGCATCCGCGGCACGGCCGCCGGTTCTCGGTGAGCGGGTGCGAGCGGGTCTCACCGTCGTCGGTGCGGGCCATCCGGATCTACCTGGGGTCGGGGCTGATCAGGGGGATCGGGCCGCGGCTGGCGTACGCGATCGTCGACCACTTCGGCGAGGCCACGCTCAAGGTGATCGACAGCGAGCCCGAGCGGCTCACCGAGGTCGTCAACATCGGGCCGCAGCGGCAGGGCCAGATCGTCCAGGCGTGGCAGGAGCAGAAGGCGATCGCCGCGCTGATGGTGACGCTCCAGGGGCTCGGCGTCAGCCCGTTGCTGGCGGCCAAGATCTACCAGGTGTTCGGCCAGGACGCCGACGAGGTCCTGGCCACCGACCCCTACCGGCTGATCGGGCGGGTGCGCGGCATCGCGTTCCGCATCGCCGACAAGATCGCGCTGCAGTCGGGGGTGCCCGAGCGCAGCCCGCAGCGGATCAAGGCGGCGCTGCTCGACCGGCTGGAGGCGGCCGGCAGCCGCGACGGCCACTGCTACCTGCCGGTGGCCGCGCTCGTGAGAGAGACGGCGGAGCTGATCGAGCAGGACCAGACGCTGGTGAGCCCGGTGGTCGACGCGCTGATCGCCGACCGCAGGGTGGTCGTGGAGGCCGGGCCCGACGAGCGGGGCACGCCGGTGGTGTACGCCAAGCACGTGCACAGCCGCGAGGTGGCGCTGACCGAGCAGATCACCCGGCTCATGCGGGCCCGCTCCACCCTGCCCCTGCGCTCCTTCCGCGACGACCCCGGGCTCCACGACGACCAGCGCGCCGCCGTCAACATGGCTCTGACCAGCACCGTCTCGGTCATCACCGGCGGCCCCGGATGCGGCAAGAGCCACACCGTCAAGGCCATCGCGACCACGGTCAGGGCCGCGGGCGGCACGGTCACGCTCACGGCGCCCACGGGCAAGGCGGCCAAGCGCCTGTCCGAGCTGACCGGGCTGCCCGCGATGACCATCCACCGGATGCTCGCCCAGCAGCCCGATCCCGACCCGGAGACGCTGTTCGACGAGCGGCCGTCGCAGGCCGACCTGATCGTGGTCGACGAGGCGTCCATGCTCGACCTGCACCTGGCCACCCGGCTGGCTGCGGCCGTGCCGTCCGGGAGCCACCTGCTGCTCATCGGCGACAGCGACCAGCTGCCGAGCATCGGGCCCGGCGACGTGCTCGCCGACCTGCTGCGGGCCGAGGCGATCCCGCGGGTGCGGCTCACCCACGTCTTCCGGCAGGCGGACGGCAGCGGCATCGTCGACGCCGCCCACCGCATCCGCGCCGGACGGCTGCCGGTCCGCACGGCCGGCGGCGGCTTCTGGTTCGAGGAGCTCGACGATCCCGCGCAGGTCGCGCGGCGCGTGGCCCACCTGGCGATGGTGGCGATCCCGCGCAAGCAGAACGTCGAGCCCGGACAGGTGCAGGTGCTCTGCCCGATGCGCAAGGGCGAGACGGGGGCCACGGCCCTCGGTCGCCTGATCCAGGACCAGCTCAACCCGGCGGCCGACGACAAACCGGAGCACTGGTCGGGCTCGACGGTCTTCCGGGTGGGCGACCGCGTCATGCCGATCCGCAACAACTACGACAAAGGGGTCTTCAACGGAGAGACCGCGACGGTCACGGCGGTCATCCAGGAAGAGCGCATGATCGAGATCCTGACGGACGACGGCGAGCATGTGCGCTACGGCTTCGACGAGCTCGACGACCTGACCCACGCCTACGCGATCAGCGTGCACCGGTCGCAGGGCAGCGAATACCCGTTCGTGGTGGCGCCGATCGTCGCCGAATCGGGCGGGATCATGCTGCGCCGCAAGCTCCTCTACACGCTGGTGACCCGGGCCAAGGCGTGGGTGGTGCTGGTGGGCCAGCGGGAGGCGCTGGAGATGGCGGTCCACCGGCTGGGCCACCGAAGGAACACCGGCCTGTCCCGCCGCCTCACCCTGGCGCTCGACGACTAGCCCATCGGACGCCCAAGAGCCGGCCGGGACTCCGCCAAGTCCGGGTCAGCCGGTAAGACGCCTGCTCACCTCGTCGGCCAGCCGGTCGAGTGAGCGGTCGAGCAGCTCGCGCACCTCGTCGGCGTGGGACCCCGAGTCGGGCTCGTCGAGCAGCGAGATGTGCACGGTCACCTCGCTGGTGCCGGCGGCCGCGTCGGACACCTGGAGCCAGCCGGCGTAGCCGGGGTGGTCGCGGCCGCCCCACTCCACGCGCAGCTGCTCCTCCGAGGCACGGAACAGCCCCTCGTGCGGCCCCGGACCGGGCACCAGGTCGCCGTCGGCCTCCAGCGTGCCAGGGCCGGCGTCGGCGACCGACAGGCCCTGCGGAAGCCATCTGTCCATGATGTCCACATCGGACGCGACACCGTACACGATCGTGCTGTTTGCGGGCATGCTCCGCGTCGCCTCGAGCTCCGCCATCCCGGCCTCCCTTCCAATGGCACCGCCGTACCCGTGTGATCTGCTCGCAAACCGCGGCCGTCGCGCGGGGGCTTCCCGCTACGGTTGCGCGCGTGGGAATCGCGGGGGAATCGCGGGGGAATCGCGCGGCGAGGGGAGCGGGGCGATGGCTGAGCAGCCACGGGTGCCGCCGGAGATGTTCCGGTTCGCCACCACCGAGCGGGCCGACCTGCACACGGCGGTCCTCCACGCCTTCGGCGAGGCCGCCGAGCGGCTCGAGACGGTGCTGACGGCGGACGAGGTGCGGGACGGGCTGCGGACGGCTGAGTGGGCGGTCGCGCCGGTCGGCGAGCAGGAGCTGGCCGGGGCGCTCAGGCAGCTCGCCGGGTGGGGGCTGCTCGACGTCGTCTTCAACCACGCCGGGAGCTTCGCCACCGCCGAGGAGTACGAGCGCAAGAACCTGCAGTACACGCTGACCAGACGGGGCGAGGCGGCCCTCGCCGGCGCGCGGCACGCGATGGCGGTGCTGAACTCGGCGGGAGCGCTGCAGACCGGCGTGCTCGACGCGATCGCCGAGCGGCTGGGAGAGCTGGAGCGGCTGCTGAGCGACCCCGACCCCCGGCGCGACCGGCGCATCTTCGCCGCCCTGCTGGAGCTGGAGTGCCACCTCGACGCGTTGCGTGACAACACCGGGCGGTTCAACGGCGAACTGCAGCGGCTGCTGCGCGTCGAGGCGGCGGAGCTGAGCACGTACCACGAGGTCAAGGGTGCCACGGTGGCCTACCTGCAGGAGTTCGCCGGCACGCTGGAGCAGCGCGGCGACACCGTCGCCGCCGCCCTGCGCGCGGTGGCCGGGCACGGCGTCGACGTGCTGCACGCGCGGGCGCTCAACGGGGCCGAGCTGCCGGAGGCGCCTGGCACGGACGGGGCCACGGCGTGGCTGGCGGCCAGGGCGGCCAGGTGGGAGGCGCTGCGGCTGTGGTTCGCGCCCGACGATGGTGAGGTCGCGCGGGTGCGGCTGCTCCACGACCTGGCGCGGCGGGCCATCGTCTCGCTGCTGGAGGTGCTCGACCGGATCACCGACTCCCGCCGCCGCTCCTCCAGCGCCGCGGCCGACTTCCGCACGCTGGCCCGCTGGTTCGCGGGCGCGCCGAGCGAGGACGACGCCCATCGGCTGTGGGACGCGGCCTTCGGGCTGGGCTCCGCCCGGCACGCGCACCTGGGGCATGCGGACGCCGAGCTGATCCCGGCCGGGGTGCCGTGGTCGGAGGCCGAACCCGTGGAGGTGTCGGCGCTGCTGCGCACGCGCGGGCGCAACGAGCGGATGGGACGTACGGGCAGGGTGCGCGACGTCGACCGCCTGCGAGCCGAGCGCAGGGCGCGGGCCGAGAAGGAGCGGGCGGAGCTGGAGGCCGCCTGGTCGGCGCTGGCCACCACCGGGGCCATGCGGCTGTCGCAGATGGGGGAGCTCGACCACGACACGTTCGGCCGGCTGCTCGATCTGCTCGGCAGGGCCCTGGCCGAACGGCCCGACTCGACCGGGTTCCGGCGGGCCGTGACCTCCGACGGGCGGGTGGAGATCGTGCTGCGGGCGCCCGACGACGGGCCAAATGACGGGGCGGTGGCGGTGCTGCGTACCTCGGAGGGGTGGTTCCGGGGGCCCGACTACCTGATCGACGTGCGCTCGATCGAGGCGCCTCACGACCGGGAGGCCGGTGAGGGGTTGCACAGGTGGGTGGTGGGAGCATGAGCAGCCTGGCCAACCAGCTCGTCAGAGCCGAGAAGGAGGAGATCGCGCGGGCGATCAGAACCCTGCTCCGCCGCCCCCTCGTCTCCCAGCACGACGACCCCGCCGCCTTCGACCTGATCAGGAAGCGGCGGCAGCCGCTGATCCAGTGGTTCGACTACTTCTGCGGCTGGCGGCTGGTCGTGGAGCCGCGCCAGGGGTACGCCCGCCTGATCAAGGTCAGAACGGAGCCGAGCGCCACCCGGCCCGCCCGGCGCCGCCGCGCCACCAGGGCCCCGTTCGACCGCCGCCGCTACACGCTGCTCTGCCTGTGTGCGGCCGAGCTGCTCACCTCGCCGGTCACCACGATCGGCATGCTGGCCCGGCGCGTCGTCCACGCGGCCGCGGTGGAGTCGGAGGTGCCCGCGTTCGACCCGGTCAGGAGCGAGGAACGGGCCGCGTTCGTGGACGCGCTCACCCTGCTCGAACAGCACGGCGCGATCATCGCCATGGACGGCGCCACCGACGCCTACCTCGACGACGAGGAGGCCAAGGTGCTCTACCGCGTCGACACCACCCGCGTGATCAGGCTGCTCGCCGCCCCCGTGCCCCCTTCCCGGATCGCGTCCGGCTCATGGGACGCGCTCACCACCGAGGCGCGGTACGGCGGCGACGAGCCGACCGAGACCCAGCGCAACCTGTGGGCCAGGCACTCGCTCATCCGCCGCCTGCTCGACGAGCCCGTCGTCTACGGCGACGAACTGACCCCCGACCAGTGGGCCTACGCGGCCTCGCTCCCCGGCCGCCGGCTCATCAGGCGCGCCGCGGAGGAGGCCGGCTTCGTGCTGGAGGAACGCGCCGAGGGCTTCCTGCTCGTCGACACCGACGCCACCGCCACGGACACCAGGTTCCCCGACGACGGCAGCCACGCCAAGGTGGCCGCCCTGCTCATGCTCGACCTGCTCGTCTCCGTCGGCCGCCCCGTCACCGCCGCCCGGCTCGACGCCGAGGCCACGCAGCTGCTGCGCCGCTTCCCGCAGTGGGCCAGGGCGTACCAGTCGGACGAGGGCGGGCCGCGGCTGGCCGCCGACGCGCTGGCGGTGCTCACGATGTTCGGGCTGGCCCGCCGTACGGGTGACCGGGTCGCCGCCCTGCCCGCCGCGGCCCGCTACCGGGTCGACCCGGCCGTTCAGGAGGATTCATGACAGTCACCGAGCTCACCGCCGCCGCCCGCGCCATGCACGGGATGGACGCCCGCTGGATCCCCGTACGCGCGGGAGTGCTCAACGTGTGGCGTTACTACGACGAGGTGTTCGAGTTCCACCGGGGCAGGCTGCTGCTGCGCGGGCCCAACGGCAGCGGCAAGTCCAAGGTGCTCGAGCTGCTGTTCCCATACGTGCTCGACGCCAGCCTCAAGCCGAGCCGGCTGTCCACGTTCGGCGGCACCGAGCGCACCATGCACTGGAACCTGATGGGCGACGGCGCCGGCGGCACCACCCGCGTCGGCTACGTGTGGCTGGAGTTCCGGCATGCCGACGGCCGCTGGTTCACCTGCGGCGCCCGGCTTCAGGCCACCATCCACACCAGGAACGTCAGCGCCGTCTACTTCACGACCGAGGCCCGCGTCGACGCCTCCGACGGCATCCGCCTCACCGGCGAGGGCGGCCAGCCGCTGACCAAGGCCCAGCTCATCGAGGAGCTCGGCACGTCGGGCCAGGTCCACGACTCCGCCGACGCCTACCGCGCCGTCGTGCGCCAGACGCTCTACCCGGGACTCAACGAGGAGCGCTACGACTCGCTCCTCACCGCGCTGCGCCAGCTGCGCACCCCCAAGCTCTCCGAACGCCTCGACCCCGGCCTGCTGTCCGACCTGCTGTCGAGCGCCCTGCCGCCGCTCGGCGAGGGGGAGATCCACGAGATCGCCGACGGGTTCGAACGGCTCGACCGGCAGCGCGAGGAGCTGCGGCTGCTCGACCGCGACGTGGAGGAGGCCGACCGGCTGGCCGCCCGGCAGCGCGACTACGCCCAGCGCGTGCTGCGGGCCGCCGCCGCGGGGGTGATGTCCGCGGGACACGCCCTGGACACGCTGGTCACCGAGACCGAGGCCAGGCGGGAAGCGCTCAAGGAGGCCGAGGACGAGCTGGCCGCCACGACCGCGCGGCTCGGCGAGGAGGAGGCGCAGGAGCTGGCGCTGGCCGCGCAGATCGACGGGCTCAAGGAGAGCGAGGCGTACCGGGCGGGCTCCGAGCTGCACCGGCTCCGCACGGAGGCGCAGGACGCGCACGAGACGGCCGCCCGCCTCCGCGACCAGGCGGGCGCGGCCGCCCGGTCCGCCGCCGCCAGGCAGGAGCTGGCTTCCGCGGCCGCCGCCGTCTCCCGCTCCGCCATGGCGCTCGCCGACCGTGCCAGGACGGAGGCCCGCCACGCGGCCGAACGCGCCGGCCTCCTCGCCGCGCACGAGGAGTCCGAGCGAGCGGGATCCACCTGGGAGGCCGACGACCTCGACGGCGCCCACCCCGAGGCCCTCCCGGACTCGCCTGGCCTCGGCACCGCGCCTTCCGGATCCGGCGTCGCCCAGGCCGAAGCCGGTGCCACCCATGCCGACGCTGCGCCGGACGGTGATCATGCGTCGGGAGGCGGCTCTGTGCCCGGCAGCGGCCCTGTGTTCGAGGACGGCCCTGCGCCCGGTGACGGCCCTGCGTCCGAGGGCGGCCCTGCGTCCGAGGGCGGCCCTGCGTCAGACGGTGGTCCTGCGTCCGATGGTGGGCGCGTGTCGGGGGGCGGGTCCACCATCGGCAGCGGGCCGACGTCCGGCAGCGGGTGCGTACCCGAGGGCGGGTGTGCTTTCGACGGCGACGACGTCGTGCATCGGGCGCGGGAGCTGTCGCGGGCCGCCGTCACCAGCCGGGTCGCCCAGATCCGCGAGGTGCGCGCCGGAGCCGCCGAGCACCAGCAGGCGATCAACGGCCGCACCGCCGCCGAGCAGGACCGCGACCGCGCCCGGGACGCCCTGGCCGCCGCCCGGACGGCACACGACCAGGCGGAACGCCTGCGCGACGAGCGATCCCGCGACCTGGCCGCCGCCCTCGCCGACTGGGCGGAAGGCTGCACACAGCTCAAGCTCGACCCCGAGGAGACGGCGGGCACGGCCGAACGGTCGGAGCAGGCCGACGAGCTGGTCGCCGTCGCGCGCACGGCGGCGGCGGTCAGGCTGGCCGCCCGAGAGCAGCACCTGACGGGCCTGCGCGACAAGCTGCTGGCCGAGCGCGCCGGGCTGACCCGCGAACGCGAACGGCTCAACGACCAGGCCGTCATCGAGCCCCCGACCTCGCACGCCCGGGACACCGCCGCCAGGGACGGCCGCCCCGGCGCCCCGCTGTGGCGGGCCGTGGCGTTCAGGTCAGGGCTCGACCCGGTCGCGCAGGCGGGCGTGGAGGCGGCACTGGAGGCGGCGGGCCTGCTGGACCTGTGGCTGCGCCCGGACGGCGGGTTCGACCAGGGCGAGCATGACGCGTTCGCCGTGGCGTCGCTGGCCAAGCCCGCGCCCGGCTACAGCCTGGCCCACGTGCTGCTCACCGAGGCGGACTCGCCGGTGCGGGCCGACACGGTGCTGGCGGGCATCGCGTTCGCGCCCAGCGCGATCGGCGTCGACCATCCCGCGGTCGTCGGCGCCGACGGCACCTGGCGGCTCGGGCCGGCGGCGGGCCGCTGGGTCAAGCCCGAACCCTTCTACATCGGCGCCACCGCCCGCGAGCGCGCCAGGCGCCGCCGCATCGCGGAGCTGGACGACCGGCTCGGCGAGCTCGCGGGCACGATCGCCGAGTGCGACCACCTGCTCGCCGTGGTCGACGCCGACCGCGACACGCTCGCCGCCGAGCTGCGGCGCAGGCCCGACAGGCAGCCGTACGCCCGGGCGGTCGAGGCGCTCGACGGCGCGGTGAAGAAGGTCGCGCTGCTGGAGGATCAGCTGCGGGCGTACGAGCAGCGCCTGTGCGAGCGCGAGAAGGAGGCCGGCCGGTCGCTGCGGCGGCTCACCGAGCTGGCGGCGGGCCACGCCCTGCCCACCGCGACACCCGCGCTCGACCACCTGGAAGAGGCCCTGCGCGCCGCCGAGGCGGCGGGCGCCGCCTGGCACGACCGGAGGGCCGACGCCCGCGCCGCGAGGGAACGCGCCCGGCACGCCGCCGAGAGCGCGGCCGAATACCAGGAGCTCGCCGTCAGAGCCGTCGAGCGCGCCGAGGCCGCCGCGGCCGCCGCGGTGGTGCTGGCGGAGAAGCTCGCGGCCGTCGAGTCCGTGGTCGACGCCGACCAGGCCCGGGTGCTGGACCTGCTCCAGGAGACGCAGCTCGCGTACCAGGCCTGCCGCCGCATCATCCGTTCGATCACCGACGACCTGATCCGGCTCAACGCCCGGCTCGGCCGGCTCAGGGGCGAGCTCGGCACGGCCGAGGGGAGACACGCCGAGGCGGGCCGCGCGCGGGAGGAGGCGTCGGAACGGTTCCGCCGCCTGATGGCCGGGCACCTGCCGGCGGACGCGCGCGTGGCGGCCGGGCCGGTGCGCGACACCGGGGCGCGGGCCGTGCTGGAGTCGGCCGCGGCCGTCGCCGAGCAGCTCGCGGAGGTGCCGTACGAGCAGCGGAACGTCAAGGAGGCCGAGGCGCGGCTGCAGGACGCCTTCCACCAGGCCAGGGAGATCCTCGCCGGCCGCGCGGAGCTGGAGCTGGCGGCCGACGAGGACGTTCAGGTGCTGACCGCCACCGTCGGCGGCGTCCGGGCCGGGGCGGCGGCGCTCGGTGAGGCGCTGCGCAAGGAGCGCGACGAGCGGCGCTCGCACATCACGGTGGCCGAGCGGGACCTGTTCGACCGGACGCTGGCGAGTGACACGCGGCGGCACCTCGCCGACCGGATCAGGCAGGCGACCGCCCTGGTGGAGAGCATGAACCAGCGCCTGGAACGGGTCCGCACCGCCTCCCGGGTGGCCGTCCGGCTGGTCTGGCAGGTCGATCCCACCCAGCCGCCCGGCACGCGGGCCGCCCGCGACCTGCTGCTGCGCGACCCGTCGGGGCTGAGCGAGTCCGACACGGAGGCGCTCTACGTCTTCTTCAGGGACCGCGTGGAGGAGGCCCGCGCCGGCAACTCGTCGGCCGGCTGGGAGGACCAGCTCATGAAGGTGCTCGACTACACGGCCTGGCACCGCTTCGTGGTCAAGCTGGACCGGGGCGACGGGCAGGGGTGGCAGGAGCTCACCAGGAAGCTGCACGGGGCGCTGTCCGGCGGTGAGAAGGCGATCGCGCTGCACCTGCCGCTGTTCGCCGCCGTGGCCGCGCACTACCAGACCGATCCCGGGTGCCCGCGGTTCATCCTGCTGGACGAGGTGTTCGTGGGGGTGGACAAGGCGAACCGCGGGCTGGTGTTCGACCTGCTGGTGAACCTGGGGCTGGATCTCGTGCTCACGTCCGACCACGAATGGTGCGAGTATCGCGAGCTTGATGGGATCGCGATCCACCAGCTCATCACGGGCGACGGGGACGACGCGGTGACGACCGCCCGTTTCGTCTGGAACGGCTACGGGACCTCGTCGGTGGCTAAAACGGAACATCATCGATGGTGAGCTGATCACGTTCGATGATCACACTTTGGGTGTGTCCCACCTCGTCGATGTCCAGCGTGGCGTCCAAGCGGTAGGCCGCGAGACCGGCTGCTCCTCCCACCAGCGCTCGCTGGCCAGCTGCTCCTTCCTGCCTCCCGAGCTGACGCGATATCGGGGATCGATGAAGGCTTCTTCGAGTGTGGGGAAGACGAGCTCGGGGCTGGCCCGCATGGCGTCCTCCGCGACGATGTGCTCGCGTAACGCTCCCTGGTTGGCGCGGCTCATGATCGCGCACAGGTCCGGCTCCTGGCGCCGGTCTCCTGCCATCGACTCCAGCACCCGCTCCAGGCGTGAGAGTGCGGCCGAGTGGCTGTCCAGCGCGGCGCGGACGTCTTCGCGGACTCCGGCGACCGCGCTCCTCGTGGCGGCGTGCTCACCCAGGCTCGCCCAGACGAGGAACTCCGGTACGGTCGCGCAGAGCGACAGGTAGTGGGAGTGGTAGCGCTCGATCGCAGCGTCGGGTATCCGCTCCAGGGGCTCGTACACTGTCTCCGCTGCGAGGAGATCGATGAGGCGCACGTTGAGCCTGTTCAGCCACCTCCACACCTCATTGAGATTCTCCTCGAACCCTCGCGCGGACGATGGCGTGGGGACCTCGGCGGTGTACAGCACGTCAAGCAGAGCCTTGTGATGATCAAGCTCCTCCCCCGTGACGAGACGCTTCTTGTCAGCGTCCGTGAGACGGAGTTGCTTGCCGAGGTGCTCCTGGACTGCTCGAAGAACGCCGCCATGACGATCGTGGTGTGCGCGGCGCAGATGAGCTGGTGCCGTTCGTAGCCGGAGGTCTTCATCAGCCGGTCGGTGGCGCTGTCCAGGGCCGCGCGCAGCAGCGAGATCGCCTCGTTCTTCTGGTCCACCCACCCCCAGACCGCCGCGAACACCGCCAGCGGCGCCAGCGCCGTACCTCCGAGCGCCACGGCTCCGGCGGTCAGGATGACGCCGCCCAGGAGCTTGTCCAAGCGGGCGATCCGGGGGCGGTCGTGGCGGCCGAGGATGGCCAGTGCGCCCCGATAGGTCAGGCTCGGCTCGCGGCGCATGCCACCTCCACTGACTGCATGAGCCAAGTCTGGCCGATCTTCGACCGCTCCGCTTCCCGGGGAGCCCGAAGAGTCAGAGCGCGGCGGCCCAGGGCGGGTTCGCCCCCGCGACCGAGCACGTGAGCGCCGCCACCCTGGCCGCGAACTCCGCCGCCTCCGCCGCCGTCGCCAGGTCCAGGCCGTCCAGCCGGCCGCCCAGGAGCCCCTTGGCGGACAGGCTGTGCAGGAGGCCGGCGGTGAAGGAGTCGCCCGCGCCGACCGTGTCCACGACGTTCACCTTCGGCGCCCGTACCTCGGCTCTCTCCCCGTCCAGGGACACGAGCGCGCCCGCCCCGCCCCTGGTGACGACGATCAGGCGGGCGCCGGCGGCGTGCCAGGTGTCGCAGGCGCGTTCGATCGGCACGCCCGGCAGCAGGAAGCCCAGGTCGTCGTCGCTGAGCTTGAGGATGTCGGTCCACTCGCACCAGCGAGACACCGGGTAGTCCTCCCGGCCGGCGAGGGTGGGGCGGACGTTCGGGTCGATGGAGATGGTGGCGTGCTCGGAGGCCTCTCTCACGAACGCCTCCACCGCCGTCCTGCCCGGCTCCCTGACCAGCGCGAGCGAGCCGGTGTGCAGGCAGGCGGCCGGGCCGAGCCGCTTCAGGTCCAGCTCGTACGGGCTCCACTGCCAGTCGGCGGTGCCGTCGGCGTAGAACGTGTACTCGGCCTGCCCACCGGGGTCCAGGGCGGCGACGGCGAGCGTGCTGGGCTCCCTCGCCTCGACCGCTGCCGACAGGTCCACGCCGGACGAGGTGAGGTGCCGGCGGAACATCTCGCCGAACACGTCGCCGGAGATGCGGCCGAGGAAACGCGTGGAGGTCCCGAGCCGTGCCAGTGCCACTGCCGTGTTCGCGGGGCCGCCGCCCGGCAGCACCTGCAACGCCAACCCCGCCGCGCCATCGCCACCGCCCTCCCGCCGCGCGCCCTGGTCGTCGAGGCGCTCGGTGGTGACAGGGGGAGGCGAGGAGGTGGGGGTGGTGGGGCGGGGGCCGAGGGGGTGGTCGCCGGGGGAGCGGGTGGTGAAGCCGTCGGCGACGCACTCGCCCAGGACAGCGATCATCGAGCCTGCCTTTCAGGCACGTTGCCGATTTGTTACGGCATGAGGGCATTGACGTTTCTCGGATCGGAGTCCATCATCGCAGCACAGCGGATGTCAACGTTGACATATGTCAACGATGACATCGGGTCCCCCCTGATAGGAACCGCTCATGAATGCAAAGCTCTCGGCCGGACTCCTGGTCGCCGCCCTTCTCGTCACCGGCTGCGGCGGTGGCAACGGAGGCAGCGGTCAGAACTCCTCCTCCTCCACCCCCAAGGTCGGGCTCATCACCAAGACCGAAACCAACCCGTTCTTCGTCAAGATGAAGGAAGGCGCGCAGAAGTCCGCCCAGGCCAACGGCCTGGAGCTGATGAGCGCCGCCGGCAAGTTCGACGGCGACAACGCCTCCCAGATCACGGCCATCGAGAACATGGTCGCCGCCGGTGTGAAGGGCATCCTCATCACCCCGAGCGACACCAAGGCGATCGTCCCCGCGATCAAGAAGGCCCGTGACGCCGGCGTGCTCGTCATCGCCCTCGACACCCCGACGGACCCCCAGGACGCCACGGACGCCCTGTTCGCCACCGACAACCTCAAGGCCGGCGAGCTGATCGGCCAGTACGCCAAGGCCGCCATGGCCGGCAAGCCCGCCAAGATCGCTACCCTGGACCTCGCCCCCGGCGTCACGGTCGGCCAGCTCAGGCACGACGGCTTCCTGAAGGGGTACGGGATCCAGGAGGGCGACCCCTCCGTCGTCTGCTCCCAGGACACCAGGGGCGACCAGGCCAAGGGCCAGACCGCCATGGAGAACTGCCTGCAGAAGGCCCCCGACATCAACGTCGTCTACACGATCAACGAGCCCGCCGCGCTGGGCGCGTACACGGCGCTGAAGGCCAAGGGCCGCGAGAAGGACGTGCTGATCGTCTCCGTGGACGGCGGCTGCACCGGCACGAAGGCCGTGAAGTCCGGCGAGATCGCCGCCACGAGCCAGCAGTACCCGCTCAAGATGGCCGAGGACGGCGTCAAGGCGGTGGCCGACTTCGCCAAGTCCGGCAAGAAGGTCTCCGGCTACACCGACACCGGCGTGACCCTGATCACCGACAAGCCCGCCTCCGGCGTCGAGGCCAAGGACACGACCTTCGGCCTCGCGAACTGCTGGGGCTGACATGGCTGTCATGGAAGCGACGCTGCCGCGTCGCCTGATCACCACGCCCGTCGCCGGCCCCCTGGTCGCGCTCCTGCTGGCCTGCGTGTTCTTCGGGCTCAGGACCGACCAGTTCCTCACCGGCCCGAACTTCTCCCTGATCATCCAGCAGGTCATGGTGGTCGGCACCCTGGCCATCGGGCAGACCCTGATCATCCTCACCGCGGGCATCGACCTGTCGAACGGCGCCATCATGGCGTTCGGCGGCATCGTGATGACCAAGCTGGCCGTCGACAGCGGCCTGCCGCCGGTGCTGGCGCTCGTCGCCGGGCTCGCGATCTGCTCGCTGTTCGGTCTGGTCAACGGGTTGCTGGTGACGCGGATCTCGTTGCCGCCGTTCATCGTGACGCTCGGCATGCTGAACGTGGTCTTCGCCCTGACCCACATCTACTCCAACGAGCAGACGGTCACGGACCTGCCGCCGCTGCTGACGTTCCTGGGGCAGACGTTCCAGGTCGGCCAGACGAACGTCACCTACGGCTCGCTGCTGACGATCCTGCTGTTCCTGCTGTTCGCGTACCTGCTGGGCTCCACGGCCTGGGGCAAGCACGTGTACGCGCTCGGCAACAGCCCCGAGGTGGCCCGCCTGACCGGCATCAGGACGGCCCGCCTGACCGTCGGCGTCTACACCCTGGCCGGCTTCGTGTACGGCATCGCGGCCCTGCTGCTCGTCTCGCGTACCGGAGTGGGCGACCCGCAGGCCGGCCAGACCGACAACCTGGACAGCATCACCGCGGTCGTGCTCGGCGGGACGAGCCTGTTCGGCGGGCGCGGCCTGGTGATCGGCACGCTGGTCGGCGCCCTTATCGTGGGGGTGTTCCGCAACGGCCTGCAGCTGATGGGCGTACCGTCGATCTATCAGACGCTCATCACCGGCGTCCTGGTGATCCTCGCCGTGGCCGTGGACCAGCTCTCGCGCAGGAGGAACCGATGACGACGACCCCCGTCCTCCAGGCCCGGGGCCTGGTCAAGAAGTACGGCCACGTGACGGCACTCGACGGCGCCGACTTCGACCTGATGCCCGGCGAGGTGCTCGCCGTCATCGGTGACAACGGCGCCGGCAAGACCAGCCTCATCAAGGCGCTGACCGGCGCGCTCCAGCCCGACTCCGGTGAGATCCTGCTCGACGGCGAGCCGGTGCGCCTCCGGTCGCCGATCGACGCGCGCAAGCACGGCATCGAGACCGTCTACCAGGACCTCGCGGTCGCGGCCTCGCTCGATATCGCCACGAACATGTTCCTCGGCCGCGAGCTCCGCAAGCCCGGCATCCTCGGCAGCGTCTTCCGCCTGCTCGACAAGAAGCGCATGCGCGAGGAGTCGGCCAGGCACATGGACGCGCTCAAGATCGGGCTGCGCTCGCTCACCCAGCCGGTCGAGTCGCTCTCCGGCGGCCAGCGGCAGGGCGTGGCCGTGGCCAGGGCGGTGGCGTGGGCCACGCACGTCGTGGTCATGGACGAGCCCACGGCCGCGCTCGGCGTCAAGGAGTCCGGCCAGGTGCTCGACATGATCAGACGGGTCCGCGACCGGGGCACCCCGGTGGTGCTGATCAGCCACAACATGCCGCACGTGTTCGAGATCGCCGACCGCATCCACATCCAGCGCCTCGGCCGCCGGGTCGCCCAGATCAAGCCGGGCGACCACAGCATGGCCGAGGTCGTGGCCATCATGACCGGCGCCCTCCAGGTCTCGGACGGCAAGGCGGTGGTGGCTGACCAGGGCGCGGCGGAGGCCATCGGATTGTCCTGATGGGCGGTCACTAACATGGGCGCAATGCGGCGTCCGACGATGACAGATGTGGCGCGTGAGGTCGGCGTCACGGCGAAGACGGTCTCGCGGGTGCTCAACGACGACGGCCCGGTCGCCGTCGAAACCCGCGAGCGCGTCATGGCCGCCGTCAGGAAGCTGGGCTACCAGCCCAACCTGATGGCCCGCAACATGCGGGTCGGCGCCCGCGACGCGGCCATCGGCCTGGTCATCCCCGAGATGGGGAACCCGTTCTTCGGCACGGTCGCGGGCGGCATCGAGAGCGCGATCCGCGCCCGCGGGCTCACTCTCATCGTCGGCAACTCCAGCGAGACGGCGGAGCTCGAGCAGTCGCTGATAACGACGTTCCTGGCCCGGCGGGTCAGCGCGCTCATGGTCGTCCCCTCGGCCACGAGCGACCACCGTCAGCTGCGCAACGAGCGCGTGGCCGGCCTGCCGATCGTCTTCCTCGACCGCCCGGCCGTCGGCCTGACCGCCGACAGCGTGGTCAGCGCCAACCGCGAGGGCGCCGGCGCCGGGGTCGCCCACCTGATCGCCCACGGCCACCGCAGGATCGGTTTCGTCGGTGACGTGCCCGCCGCCCTCTACACCCGCCGCGAACGCTTCCAGGGCTACCGCGACGCGCTCGAGGCGGCCGGCCTGCCGTTCGAGCGGGCCCTGGTGGAGACGGGACACGACCAGGAGGCCGCGGCCCGCGCCACGATGCGACTGTTAGCGCTAACCAATCCGCCGACGGCGCTGTTCGCGGCCAACAACTTCGCGTCGATGGGCGCGGTGGTGGCGCTGGCGCGGGCCGGCCGCAAGGACGTGGCGCTGGTGGGCTTCGACGACCTGCCCCTGGCCGAGTGCCTGGACCCACCGCTGACGGTCGTGGCCCAGGACCCGGCACGGATGGGGGCGGAGGCCGCGGAGCTGGTGCTGTCGCGGCTGGACGGCGACAGGTCCAAGGCGCGCAGGACGCTGGTGCCCACCCGGCTGGTCGTCCGGGGCTCGGGCGAGCTGCCCGCGCCCCGATGATCCTCAGCGAGGAGCGGTCCCTCCGGCGGTGAACCGCCCGATCCACCGGCCTCGGCTAGGAGCGGTCTCTCCGGCGGTGAACCGTCCGCTCCACCGGCCCCCTCACACAGCGCGAAATCGACGTCTGCGAGCCATGTCATCCCGTGGCCTGGCCCATCGAGTGAACCAGCGCAGCACATACTCGACCGGGCCGTACCGGTGGCCGCGCAGCCACCACGCGCTGAGGGCGAGCAGCACCGCGTAGATGACCGCCGCGACGCCCATCACAGCGAGCGGCGACAGCCTGCCCGCCAGCGCCAGCCCGTAGCCGGTGAACACCAGGCAGCACAGCACCGACTGCCCGAGGTAATTCGAGGCCGCCGCCCGTCCTGCCGGAGCCAGCGCGCGGCCGACGGCGGGCACGCGCCTGATCACCTGAAGGAAGGTGACCACGTAGGCGGCGGTCAGCAGCACCGAGGCCACGTTGTTCACGGCCAGCGAGACCAGTGCGAGCGCGTCCCCCTGGGTCTGCGCCCAGGTGAACAAGATCGCGGCGGGCAGCCCGGCGCCGAAGCCGACCCACTGGATCCTCGGCACGAGGCGGGCCCAGCGCTCCGGATTCTCGAACACCCGCGACTTGCCCGCTGCCATGCCGAACAGAAACAGCGCCATCGCCATCGGCCCCTGCCCGATCCACACCATCGCGGCCAGCCCGGGATACGTTTGAGCCTGGAACGTCAGCACGCCCCGCGGTCCGGTCCTGACCAGCTCCTCCACCCGCGCCCCGGCCGCCGCGTCCACCATCGGCGCCGTGCCGCCCGCCGGGTCCAGCAGGCTGAGTCCGGCCAGCCCCAGCCAGAGCACCGACATGACCCCTATGATCCAGCAGCCGACGGCGAAGGCCCTCCTGACCGAGGCGCCGCGCATGGCCAGCAGGATCAGCCCCAGCGCGGCATACAGGGTGAGAATGTCGCCGATCCACAGCAGAAACCCGTGCGCCACCCCGATCGCGAACAGCCCCAGGCACCGCCGCGCCATCCTGGCCTTCACGCTCACGCCGTCACGCGACATGAGCGTGAAGGAGTAGCCGAACAGGAACGAGAACAGGATGTAGAACTTCGTCAGCACCAGCGTGCTGACCAACCATGCGACCGGCCCGTCCGTGATGGGCATCGTGCCGATGCTCACGGCGTAGCGCGGGTCGGAGAAGAACCCGATGTTGGCCACCAGAATGCCTGCCAGCGCGAACCCGCGGACCGCGTCGATCTCGTGCACTCGCCTGGATTCCAGCTTCTGCGTCATGGCCACGACGCTAGAGACGCCTTGCCTGGCGGGCATCGGTCCAAGGCAGGCCCTGGGAGCGACCAAAGTCGCTATGCAAACCAGATCCGAGACCAGCTGGTGGGGGCGGCCGGCTCCAGCGGTGCTCTAGCGGGGGTAGGCGCCGCCGTCGAGGCTGAGGACCTGGCTGGTGAGGTAGCCGTTGCGCAGGACGGCCAGGGCCAGGTCGGCGACCTCCTCCGGGCGGCCGAACCGGCCGACCGGCAGGAGATGCGGGTCGGCCGTGGCGGGGAGCATGGCGGTGTCCTGGATCAGCGCGGGCGCCAGCGCGTTGACCGTCACGCCGTGCGAGGCGACGTGCGAGGCCAGGAAGTGGAGCATGCCGTGCAGTCCCGCCTTGGAGGCCGCGTAGTGCGGGCCGACGATGCCGCCGGTGAAGGCCGCGATCGACGACATGAACAGCACCCGCCCGAACCCGCGCTGCGCCATCCCCGGCAGCGCACGCTGCGCCAGCAGGAACGGGGCGCGCAGGTTGACGGCGATCGTGCGGTCCCACGTCACCGCGTCCACCGCGGTGTAGTCCTGCTGGATGGCGTAGCCGGCGTTGGAGATCAGCAGCTCGACGGGGCCGAGCGCGTCGGCCGCGGCGCGGAGCAGGGCGGCGGGGATCTGGGGGTCGGCCAGGTCGCCTGCCAGCGCGATCGCGTCCACGCCGGCCTCCCGCGCCTGCGCGACGAGGTCGTCGGCGTGCCCGGAGCGGGTGCCGTACGTGAAGGCCGTCCTGACCCCCGCGGCGATGAGCCGGCGTCCGATGGCCTGCCCGATGCCGCCCGACGCGCCGGTCAGCAGGGCCACGCGCCCGTTGAGATCCGTCATGGTCACCTATCTTCCATGTGACGGATGCGTCGAGGGGAGGTTGGAAAGGGGCGTTTCCGTACGTCTTCCTCTGTGTGCTCACGCGTAACTTCCGGTCCACCTGCGTGGTTTATCGAAGGTCCGCAGAAAGCCTCGGCCTTCGGATTGGGGATGAATGCGGTCCCCGCCAGGGGGATGGCCTGGCGGAGCCGGGACAGACCGGAGCGCCTAGCGGGGACCCAGGGGCTCAGGCCGGTCGGCGCTGCTGTTCGATGTACTGCCTGATGACCCTTTCGCATACTTCGATCGTGAGGTCCTCGCAGCGGCGCAGCATCTGCCTCATCGAAGACGTTTCTGCGGAATGTGGTGACGAAGACCAGACCGACATGCGTCGCGGAGACCACATGTCTGCCGCGCCGGTATTCCGCCTCCTGGCTCGCGACCAGGCGATAGTATGTTCGAACTGGTGTGGCGTTGGAGGCTTGTTGGGGGAGGTGTTTTGCGCGTGCTGGTGGGCCGGAGGTACCGGTTGGAGTTCGACTTCGGTCAGCGGCTGTTCGCTGAACGGCTGGGCGGGATCTGCCGCAGCGTGTGGAACACCGGGCTGGAGCAGCGCCGCGCCTATCGGCGCCGGGGTGCGTTCATCGGCTACGCGGAGCAGTGCCGCCAGCTCGCCGAGGCCAAGAACGACCCGGACTGTGTCTGGCTGGCCGATGCGCCGGCGCAGGTCATCCAGCAGACGCTGAAGGATCTGGACGAGACGTGCCGCAAGCACGGCACGTGGAAGGTGCGGTGGAAGGTGCGGGCGAGGTGGAGGCCGTCGTTTCGGTTCCCTACCGCCCAGCAGATTCCCGTCGAGCGGGTCAGCCGCAGGTGGGGGCGGGTGTTCCTGCCGAAGTTCGGGTGGGTGAAGTTCCGCCTGTCTCGCCCCTTGGGCGGGAAGGTGAAGTCGGCGACCGTGGCCCGCGACGGCGCGCACTGGTTCATCAGCTTCCTGGTGGACGATGGCCTTGCCGAGGTGAGTGAACATGCTCGTCCCGGCCGGCATGCCGGGGCGGACCGGGGGTGGTCACCAGCGTGGTCACCAGTGACGGGGAGTTCTTCGATCGCCGTCACGCCGGCGTGAACGGTGTGTCGTCGATGGTGCCGCCGCCGGATGCGACCGGCGACGATCAGGGCAATCCCGGCAATCCCGGCGATACGGGGTTCCTCGCGGCGGGTGAGGCGAGGCGGTATGTGCGGCTGCAGCGGCGGCTCGCCCGTTCGAAGAAGGGGTCGAACCGGCGTAAGCAGGTGGTCCGGGCGATGGGGGATCTGATGCGGCGGGCGCGGTGGCGGCGTGCGGACTTCAATGCCCAGGCCGCGCACAGGCTCACCCGCGACTACGCGATCGTCACGCTGGAAAAGCTGAACGTCCGGGCGATGACCGCGTCGGTCGCGCCGAAACCCGATCCCGCCGCGCCGGGCGCGTACCTGGCCAACGGGCGCGCGGCGAAGGCCGGACTGAACCGATCGATCTTGGATAAGGGCTGGTACGGGCTGGAGACCGCGTTGCGGTCCAAGGCTCGCTACACCGGGACCGACATTCGCATTGTCGATCCCGCGTACACGTCACAAACATGCTCGAACTCGGCCTGTGGGCGGGTGGATCGCAAGTCTCGCGAGAGCCAGGCGGCCTTCCGATGCACCTCCTGCGGGTATGTCGAGCATGCCGACGTGAACGCTGCCAAGAACATCAAAGCCAGAGGACAGGCGGCCGGGTGCGCAGGTTTCTCGCGAGCGTGCTGGCCGGTGTCCTCGCCGGCGGTACTGTCGCCGTCGTGCTGACCCAGACGACCCCCGCCACGGCAGACCGCCGCGGCCACGCTCCCATCGTGATCGGCCACCGGGGCGCGAGCGCCCACCGGCCCGAGCACACCCTCTTGTCGTACGAGACCGCCATCGCGATGGGCGCCGACTACATCGAGCCGGACCTCGTCTCCACCAAGGACCACGTGCTGGTCGCCAGGCACGAGAACGAGATCTCCGGCACGACCGACGTGGCCGCGCACCCGGAGTTCGCCGACCGGCGCGCCACCAAGACCGTGGACGGGCGGGCGGTCACCGGCTGGTTCACCGAGGACTTCACGCTGGCCGAGCTGAAGACGCTGCGCGCCAAGGAGCGCGTGCCGGACCTGCGGCCGGACAACACGGCCTTCGACGGGCTGCCGGAGATCCCGACCTTCGAGGAGGTCGTGAAGCTCGCGCAGGAGCACGGCGTCGGCGTCTACCCCGAGACCAAGCACCCGACGTACTTCGACTCCATCGGCCTGTCGCTGGAGGAGCCGCTGCTGGACGTGCTGAACCGCTACCACGTGCGCAAGGCGTACATCCAGTCGTTCGAGACCGCGAACCTGCGCGAGCTGCGCTCCAAGACCAGGCTGCCGCTGATCCAGCTGATCACGTTCGGGGGCGCGCCGTACGACTGGGTGGCCTCCGGCAACACCCGCACCTATGACGACATGGTGACGCCGGACGGGCTGCGCGAGGTGGCCGCCTACGCGAACGGGATCGGGGTGGACACGCGGCGCGTGGTGCCCCAGGACGCCTCCGGCAAGACGCTCGAGCCCACCACGCTGATCGCCGACGCGCACCGGCGGCGGCTCGCCGTGCACGTGTGGACCGTACGGAACGAGAACTCGCAGCTCCCGACGGACTACCGGCTCGGCAACCCGGCCAGCCCCGTCTACGCCCGGGCCACCGGGAACGTGATGGGCTGGCTGTCGAGGCTGGTCGAGCTGGGGATCGACGGGGCGTTCTGCGACGATCCGGCCATGGGGCGGGCCGTGGTGACCGGCCGGTCGGCATAGGGGCCGTCGAGAGCTCGATCGCCGCGCCCGGGGTCCGGCGCGGCGATCGAAGGCTTTGGCCCTATTCCCCACCGGGTCGGTAGGTACATTGGTTCGATGACGAACGACCAGCACGGCCTGGCGATGACCGGCGCCGGTGCCGCCGCGGTACGGCACTACGACCGGGCGATCGACGAGCTGCTGCACCTGCGGGTGGAGGTCGACGCCGAGACCAATGCGGCGCTGGCCGAGTCGCCCGACTTCCCGATGGGCAACGTCCTGGCGGCGTACCTGGGGTTGCTCACCACCGACGTGGAGGACGCGCGCGCGGCGCGGGAGCGCTTCTCCGTGTTCCTGCGCCGGGTCGACGAGGCGTCGCTGCTGCCGCGTGAGCGTGCGCACGTGGCAGCGGTGGGGGCGCTGCTCGGCGGCGACTGGCTGACGTGCGGGCGGCTCCTGGGCGAGATCACCGTGGAGCATCCGCGTGACGCCCTCGCGCTGGCCGCCGGGCACCAGGTCGACTTCTTCACCGGCGACGCGCGCTCGCTGCGCGACCGGATCGGCGGGGCGCTGAACGCCTGGCGGGGGACCGGCATTTCGGCCATGTGCTGGGCATGTACGCCTTCGGCCTCGAGGAGGCGGGCCACTACGACAGGTCGGAGGAGGTCGGACTGCGGGCGGTCGAGCTGAACCCGCGCGACGTGTGGGGCATCCACGCGGTGGTGCACACGTACGAGATGCAGGGGCGGTTCGGGGAGGGCGTGCGCTACCTCGACGCGCGGCTCCCCGACTGGTCGACCGGCACGTTCTTCAACGTGCACACGTGGTGGCACTACTGTCTCTACGCGCTGGAGTCCGGCGACGAGGCACGGGCGCTGGCGATCTACGACGCGGTGCTGGCCGGCGGGCAGTCCTGCATGGAGCTGCTGGACGCCGCCGCCCTGCTCTGGCGCCTCCACCTGGAGGGCTCGGAACAGGACGAACGGTGGCGCGCCCTGGCCGACGCGTGGCCGGCCAAGGTGGGGGAGCCGTTCTACGCGTTCAACGACATGCACGCGGTCATGTCGTACGTGGGCGCCGGGCGGATCGGGGACGCGGAGAAGCTGATCGCCTCGCGGGAGGCGTACGTGCTGGCGCCGCGCCCCGGCGTCACCAACCAGGACATGACTCTGCGGGTGGGCCTGCCGGTGTGCCGTTCCCTGGTGGCCTTCGGCAAGGGCGACCACGACGCGGTGGTGGACGCGCTGTACCCGATCCGGCACCGGGTCAACGAGTTCGGCGGCAGCCACGCGCAGCGGGACGCCGTACAGCGGACCCTGCTGGAGTCGGCCCTGCGGGCGGGACGGCGTGACGTGGCCCGGGTGCTGGTGAGCGAGCGCGTCAACGTCCGCCCGTGCAGCCCGTACAACTGGCTCAAGCAGGCGGCCCTCGCCGAGACCCTGGGCGACCGGGGCGCGGCGGCGGCCGCCCGCCTGCGCGCCGATGAGCTGGCCCGCCAGGGTGGGCCGGACTAGGGGGCCGGACTAGGCGGCAGGTGTAGAGCGCCGAACTGTCGGGGCCGGGCGGTAGTGTTTCGGCACATGGATCGCCAACTCACCCTCATGGTCGTACACGCCCACCCTGACGACGAGTGCCTCAGCACCGGGGGCATCCTGGCCCGATACACCGACGAAGGCATCCGCACGGTCCTCGTCACCTGCACCAACGGCGAGCAGGGCGACGACCAGGGCGGTGTGAAGCCGGGCGAGCCCGGTCACGACGACGCGGCGGTGGCCGAGCGGCGGCTGGCCGAGCTGCGTGAGTCGGTGTCCCACCTGGGCATCGACCACCTGGAGCTGCTCGGCTACCGTGACTCCGGCATGGACGGCTGGGACGCCAACGCCCACCCCGACGCGTTCGCCAACGTGCCCGTCGAGACGGCCGCCGCCAAGCTGGCCGCGCTGATGGAGCACTACCGGCCTCAGGTCGTGGTGACGTACGACGAGACGGGCGGCGGCGGTTACGGCCATCCCGACCACGTCCAGACCCACCGCATCACGGTGGCGGCCATCGAGGCGACCGGCATTCCCGACAAGTTCTACTACACGGCCATTCCGCGTGCCGCCATCAAGCGGATGTTCGAGCTGATGCGCGACAGCGGGGTCGATCTCGGCGGCTTCGAGCCGTCCGACGACTTCGGCACCCCTGACGAGCGCGTCACCAGCCTCGTCGACGTCACGCCCTTCGTCGAGCGCAAGCTCAAGGCGCTCCAGGCGCACGAAAGCCAGGGGGAGAACATCTTCCTGCTCCGCATGCCCGAGGAGGCGCAGCACCAGGCGTTCGCGCATGAGGCGTTCGAGCGGAAGCTGTGCAAGGTGGACGCGCCTGACCACGAGGAGGATCTGTTCGCGGGCCTGCGTGACACCTGAGGCCGCAGAATATTATTCTGTGGATCATGGGTGATCTCGTCAGCTACCGGCTCAAGGACTCCGTCGCCACGATCGCCATGGACGACGGCAAGGCGAATGCGATCTCGATCCAGATGCTCACCGAGCTCGGCGCCGCCCTCGATCGGGCGGTCGCCGACTCGGCGGTCGTGCTGCTGGAGGGCCGTGAGGGGCGCTTCTCGGCCGGGTTCGACCTGACCACGCTCGCGGCGGGCGGCGACGGGGCCAAGGCGTTGGTGCGCGGCGGGTGGGAGCTGGCGGCGCGGTTGCTGTCGTTCCCGACGCCGGTGGTGATCGCCTGCACCGGGCACGCGATGGCGATGGGCGCGTTCCTGCTGCTGTCGGGTGACTACCGGGTGGGCGCGGCCGGGCCGTACCGGCTGGCGACCAACGAGGTGGCGATCGGGATCACGATGCCGTACGTCGGGATCGAGATCCTCCGCCACCGGCTCACCCCGGCGTGCTTCTCGCGGGCGGTGACGCTGGCCGAGACGTTCTCGCCCGGCGACGCCGTGGCGGCGGGCTTCCTGGATCGGGTGGTGGAGCCGGAGCGCGTGCGCGAGGTGGCCCGCGAGACGGCCGGATCGCTGACCGCGCTCAACATGCGGGCGCATGCGGCGAGCAAGTTACGCGCCCGGCGCCGGATGCTGGAGGCGGTCCGCGCGGGGATCGACGAGGAGTTCGGACCCGAGGCGCCCTGGCCGCCGGCCTGACCGGCTCTCCTCCGCTGGTCAGCGAGGAGAGTACGAGGGCGTCCTCGCGCGGTCTTCCGACGCCTCCTCCTCGCCCGATCGCTGAGCCAGATGCACGACCATGGTCGCGTCCGAGACCACCACGACGGAGTAAGGGGTGTCGGGGGACAGGTCGTCGGAGTCGACCAGGTCGTCCAGGCTCAAGGCCCGCGTGCGCTGCGCGGGCACCATCGAGCGGAACGGGCCGAGCGGCGTCTCGCCCTCGGCGCAGAGGGTGAGCTCGACGTGGGCGTTCGTGGGGCTGACGTTGTCCAGATGGAGCAGGTCGCCCGGAGCGCATCCATCGGTGACGGACATCTTCCGGGTCCCAACCACTGTGCTCATGCGCGACTCCCGCGTTCTTCTGCGACAGTCCTGGCTCTACCCCGATAAGCCGGCCTTTATCCGGTGCCCGGCGACCGCTGCGCCGCCTGACCCGTAATTCGGTCGACGGCCGGGCATCCCGTTGTCATCATGCTCCCCATGACGATCGAGTCACGGGAACGGGTGCGGCGGTACTTCGACGAGTTCGGGGACGCCGAGTGGGACCGGCTCACCGGCGATGTCCGGGGCCGGGTCAGCCTGGAGATCCACCGCCGCTTCCTGGCCCGCTTCGTCCAGCCGGGCGACCGGGTGCTGGAGGTGGGCGCGGGGCCCGGCCGGTTCACCATCGAGCTGGCCGCCCTCGGCGCGACCGTCGTGGTCACCGACCTCTCCCCGGTCCAGCTGGCGCTCAACGCCGAGCACCTGCGGGGCACCGTGAGCGAGGCCGCCGTGGAGCGCCGGGAGGTGCTCGACGTCTGCGACACCAGCCGGTACGCCGACGGCGAGTTCGACCTGGTGCTCGCGTACGGCGGGCCGCTGTCGTACGCCTTCGAGCACGCCGAGGAGGCCATGCGTGGCCTGCTGCGGATCACCCGGCCGGGCGGGCCGGTCGTCGGCTCGGTCATGTCGCTGCTCGGCACCTGGCGGCACTTTCTCCCCGGGGTCGTCAAGGTGGCCGAGACCATCGGTGAGGACGCCAACGACCGCATCCTGCGCACCGGCGACCTACGCCACGAGGCCGGTCAGGGCATCGACACCCACGTGTGCCAGATGTTCCGCCACCGCGACCTGGCGGAGCTGGCCCGTGCCGCGGGCGGCGAGATCGTGGCGGCGAGCGCCGGCAACTGGGCCTCCCTGGGCGACCTGGACGCGCTCGCCGTGCTGGAGGCCGACCCTTCCCGGTGGGCCCGGTTCATGGAGCATGAGGTGGCCGCCTGCCAGGAGCGCGGAGCCCTGGACGGCGGCACCCACATCCTGTTCGCAGCGCGCGGTCAGTCGTACGGGTCGTAGTCCCGGCGCTGGTGCCTGCGCTGCCCGTAATCATCAGACTGCCCGTAATCGCGGGGCTGCCCGTGATCACGGGACTGCCCGTGCTCGCGAGGCCGCTCGTACCGGGGCTGGGGCTGCTCGTACCGGGGCTGCTCGTATCCCCGCTGCTCGTATCCGGGTGATGGGTCGTACCCGCGGGGCTGCTCGTACGGATACGGCGCCGGATCCGGTACGTGGTCGACGGCCGTACGTCCGATGGTCGCCAGCAGCGAGAGGACGGCGATGCCGATGATCAGGTTGATGGCCGCCGTCGCGATCTGCGGGAGGATGTCCGCCGAGTACATGAACGGCAGGAACGTGATGATCACGGTGCAGAGCCCGCCGATCCAGCTGAAGAACTTGGCCGGCTCCGGCGTCGACAGCATGAGGATGTAGAGCAGCAGCGTCGCGATGAGCGCCAAGGCGGCGGCCGAGATCGCGTATCCCGTGGTCGCCGCGCTGCCGTAGGCGGGCGCGCCGTCGGGGGTGAGGACGCGGATGCCGAGGAGCCTCTTACTGATCATGACTCCGACGACCACGATCAGCGCGGCCACCACGGCCGCGGCCACGCCTCCTCCCCACACTTTCGCCGGATTCACCCTCGGCCGGGTCGCCCCCTGGCGGGGGTCATAGCGATCATGGGAGGGGTATGACATACGAATCACCCTTGTCGCGGATGCTGATCAGGCGCTTCGAGCACCTTACACGCACAGTCAAGAGGCGCGGACCGGCTGTGGCGTGCGCACGTCAGCGCGCGAGGGACGGCGTCAGGTATCCGTGGTGCACCAGCCAGACGGCCCGCTCCAGGTCAGGGGTCTGATAGCGGTCCTCGCCCAGGGGCGCCACGTACCTCCTGATCTCGGTCAGGAGGCTCCGCGTCACGGCGCCGAGCGCCAGGCCGGACATCTGCGACGCGATGAGGTCGATGCCCTGGGCCGCCATCAGGTACTGGACCGCGAGGACGACCTCGAGCCGGTCGAGGTTCTCGTGCAGGTGCCGGGCCGAGGCCATGGCCATCGTGTTGTGGTCCTCCTGACCGTCCTTGACCGGCCGGGACAGCGTTCCCGCCGGCGTGGCCCTGGCCTGCATCTCCGGGATCAGCGCCGCGGCGACCGTCTGCACCTGCACCATCCCGGAGTTCAGCCCGACCGTCCCGCCGGCGAGGTTCGCCGGCAGGCCGTAGCTCCACCTGGGAGACAGCAGCCGCCCCGACAGCTCCTGCGACAGCACCCCGAGGTCGGTGATCTCCGCGTTCAGGGTGTCGGCGAGATGCCCCATGACGGAGCCGTCCCAGTTGCCGCCCATCACGAACTCGTACCCCGGGCCCTTGTCGCTCTTGAAGATCAGCGGGTTGGAGGTCGAGGAGTTGGCCTCGCGGACGAGCGCCCGGCGCGCGTCGGCGAGCACGTGCCGCAGTCCGGCCATGATGTGCGGCGCGGCCCGCACCGACACCGCGTCCTGGACGCGCGGATGGTAGTTCGCCGGGTCGAGGCGCTTGCGGCCCTCCTCGGTCATCCAGTCCGAGCCCGCCACCATCGCGCGCAGTCGCGCGGCGACCGCGTTCTCCTCGGGGATGTGGCGTTCCTTGTGGGTACGGGCGCCGAGCGATCCTCGCTCGGCCCTGGTCGCCTCCATGAACAGGGCGAAGGCGGCCTCCGCCTGGTCGGCGAGCACGGTGGCCCGGTGCACGGCGTCCATCAGCGTGGCGGCCAGGACGGTGCTGCCGCTGATGATCGGCAGCGCCTCTCCCGCCTCGAACGTGAAGTCCCTGGGCAGGCCGGCCTTCGGCAGCAGCTCGGAGGCGGGTCCCTCTTCGCCCCGGTAACGGACCGGCGCGTCCTCGCCGAGCGCCGCCAGCCCCGCCGCCGCCTGCGGCTGCAGGTCCCCGGTGCCCAGCGAGCCGACCTGCGGCATCCGCGGCACGACCCCGGCGTTGACCATGTCCAGCAGGCGCTGGGGCACCTCGGGCCGCACCCCCACGGTGCCCCTGGCCATCTGGTTCGCCTTGAGGATCAGGGCCAGCCTGACCACGTTGTCGGGCAGCGGCTCCCCGACGCCCGCGGCATGGGAGCGCAGGACGTTGCGCTGGAACTGCTCCGCCTGCTCGGGCGAGAGCGGGCGGTCCTTCAGCGGCCCGAGCGCCTGGTTCCAGCCGTACACCCGCTGGTTGTCCAGGGCCGCCAGCGCTCCCGCCCGCGTCCTGCCCATGTTCGCCTGGGCGTCCGGTGCGAGCCGCGCGGTCACGGGACGGCCTTCGAGGATGGCGAAGGCGTCCTGGAGCGAGAACGAATCCCCGTCCAGCACCAGCTCCGGGACCGGTGCCGCCCCGACGAGGGACGATTCCGGATCGGCGAGGGCCTGGCCCGGGGGCACGCACAGGGCGGCGAGCAGGCTGACGCCGGCGGCCACACGTCCTACTTTGCTCATCGACTCGTCCCACGGCTCGCACTACGAAGATCAATGCCGCTGCCATATAGCCACGGGACGGGGGAGCGCCGGAGACGGCGCGACACCGGCGGGACGAGTGCTGACGTGATCTCTACCGGGTTTTAGGACGGTCACTTACTCGACCATCGGCTGCGGCTGGTTTGTCGTCTTTGTCAGGGAATCTCCCTGGATTAGCGGCGAACGCGGGGAATATGGTCCCCTGATGGCCGGGGGAAGGCGCGTGACCACACTGTTGCGCCGGTCGCTGCGGATACGGCTGGCACTGTTCGCCAGCATCGCCATGTTGCTGCTGAACGTCGTCGTCAGCGGCTTCGTGCTGTTCGGCCTCCGCAACGAGGTCGTCGACGCCCGGGCGCAGGAAGTGTCCAGCAAGGCCCTGCGGGTGCTTCTCCTGATCAAACGCAACCAGCTGCCCCAGCAGGTGATCTCCCAGGACCTCGACGGCATCCAGGTCGTCGATCCGGTCGGGCGGGTGGTCTCCTCGACGCCGAACCTGGCCGGCCTGCCCCCGTTGACGAGGGCGATCCCGGGCCGGAACCGGGCCAACGACGTCGCGGAGCTCTGCGACCTGCGCGCGTTCCCCGGCCGGTGCGAGGTCGCGGTCGCCATGCACGCGTACCAGCCGGACGGCGCATGGGTGATCTACGCCTTCGACCCGGCGGTGCCCTGGTACGTCAGCCCGCAAGTGATCATCTTCCAGATCTGCGTGACGGCGCTGCTGACGGCGCTGACCTGGTTCGGTGTGTCGCGCGTCGTGGCCAGGACGCTCGCGCCCGTCCACAGCATCACGAAGAAGCTGGCGAAGATCACCGCGGGCGGCGGCGGGATGCGCGTCCCCGTCCCGGAGAACGACGACGAGATCAGGGCGTTGGCCGAGACCGCCAACCACACGCTGGAGCAGCTGGAAGCGGCGATGGAACGCCAGGAGGCCGCGATAGAGCAGCAGCGCAGGTTCGCCGGCGACGCCTCGCACGACCTGCGCAGCCCGATCACCGCGATGCGCGCCCAGGTCGAGGAGGCCCTGCTCTATCCCGAGGACACCGACTGGCGGGAGACGGGCAATGAGGTGCTCGCCAGCCTGAACCGGCTCCAGGCCATCGTCACCAACCTGCTCACGCTGACCAAGCTGGACGCGGGCGCCCCGGACCGCCGCGAGCCCGTGGACCTGGGCGAGCTGGCCGCCGAGGAGATCGCCAGGCCGCGTGCCAAGCGGGTCGTCCCCAACCTGCAGTCAGGTGTGATCGTCACGGCCGACCGGCTGCAGCTGGCCCGCCTGCTGACGAACCTGCTCGACAACGCCGAGCGGCACGCCGAGACGCACATCATCGTGACGGTGCGGCAGCAGGACGGCGAGGCGGTGCTGGAGGTCCTCGACGACGGCGCGGGCATCGCGCACGACAAGCGCGAGGTCGTCTTCCAGCGTTTCACCCGCCTGGACGACTCGCGCAGCCGGGACGCCGGCGGCTCCGGACTCGGCCTGCCCATCGCCCGCGAGATCGCGAAGGCCCACTCCGGGACGCTCACCATCGAGGACTCCCACACCGGCGCGCGGTTCGTCCTTCGCATCCCGGCCCGAGCCGGCTGAGCGGCGGGGGTCAGCCGGGGGTTCTCGCCAGCCGGTACTGGGTGGGCGTGACGCCGTACGAGCGGGTGAACCAGCGGGTGAGGTGGGCCTGGTCGGTGAACCCCGACTCGCTCGCGACCCGGGCGGCGGGGCTCCCCTGGGCGAGCAGGCGGCGAGCGGCGCGCAGCCGCAGCTGGCGCTGGTACTCGCTCGGCGCCAGCCCGTAGGCGGTCCGGAACGCCCGGTAGAGGGCGTACCTGCTGGAACCGGTCCAGGCGGCGAGGTCGTCGGCGCCGATCGGGTCGGTGTAGCGGTCGTGGATCAGCTCACGCGCCTTCGCGGCGAGGCGCGTGACGGCGGGCGTGCCGAGGGCGGCGGCCGGCCGGGGCGGCGTACGCGCGGCGAGGTTCACCAGGGCGGCGACGGCGGAGGAGAGCAGCTCGTCGCGCTCGAGGGGGCCGGCGCCGTGCAGCAGCGCGGTGTGCAGCTCGCGCAGCCGCGTCGCGAGCACGGGCGAGCTCAGGACCGGGGTGTCGAACAGGGGCAGCCCAACTGGGCGACCGCCGATGTCCGCGAGCGCGTCGGCGATCAGCTCCTGGCCGATGTGGACGATCCGGTACGTGAAGCCCAGCTCGTGGGCCGCGTGTCCGTCGTGCACCTCGTCGGGGTTGAACGCCATCACCATCCCGGCCGCGCTCGTGTGCCCGGCGCCCCGGCAGGTGAAGGTCTGCGCGCCGAACTCGGTGACGCCGAAGGAGTAGGTCTCGTGGCTGTGCCGGTGGTAGCGGTGGCGCAGGAACCGCGCGTACATGGCCTCCAGCGGCATCTCCGGCGAGCGCCAGTAGCTGGCCCACTCCTGCGCGGCCCTGCCGGTCATGCCGTCACCCGCCCGCGGCCTTCGGCGGCGCACGAGCGTACAAGACCGGGGTGCCGCCTCGGGCGCAGGATGTTCGCTGCCGCCGCGCCCGCCTGCTCGGCCGCCGGGCGCGGGAAGTCGTGTTGCGGAGGGAACCCCATGTCAAACACTGTATCGAGTGGCCCGGTAGGGAGTCGTCCGTACCTCCTGCTGGCCACGACGATGCTGCTGTGGGGGAGTGGCTTCAGCAGTTCCAAGGTGATCGTCGACCATCTGCCCCATTCCGTGGTCGCGACGTTGCGGTTCGGCGGTGGCGCGCTGGCGCTGCTGGTCGCCCTGAAGCTCTCCCGGCAGGCAGGCGGCCGTCAGCGGACGTCGCCGCGCGACTGGATGAGGGCGGCCGGGGCGGGCGTGCTCGGCGTCTTCGTGTACAACCTGTTCTTCTTCTGGGGGCTGTCGCTGGCTCCGGCGATCGACGGGAGCACCATCGTCCCGGTCATGAGTCCCGTGCTGACCACGACCTTCCTGCTGATCGCGGGCCAGGAGAAGGCGTCGGCGGCGCGGGTGGCGGGGCTGGCGACCGGCGCGGCCGGCGCCGTGATCTTCTTCGTGGGCTCGGGCGGGGAGGCGGGCGCGGGTCAGGGCCGGCTCGTGGGGGACCTGCTCTTCCTGCTCAGCGCCTGCTGCTGGGCGGCGTTCACGCTGTCCGGGCGCCGGGTCCTGGCCGGCATCGACCCGCTCAAGGCGACGACGTACGCGACGTTGAGCGGGTCGATCCTGCTGGCGATCTACAGCGCGCCGTCGGCCGTCGAGGTCGCCTGGCAGGACGTGCCCGCCTACGTCTGGCTGAACGTCGTCTTCGTGGCGCTCGGCCCGACCGCGGTGGCGAACCTGCTCTACTACCGGGGCATCGGCGCCGTGGGCCCGGCCTCGGCGTCCATCATGATGTTCGTCGTCCCCGTCGTCGGGACCGCCTGCTCCGCCGTGTTCCTGGGCGAATCATTCGGCACGGTGCAGGCGGCGGGCGCGGCCGTCCTCCTGGTCGGAGCCGTCCTCGCCGTCACCCAGGGCAGGCTCCCGGCGCGGCGCCGCGCCGCCACGCCGGAACCCGCGCCCACCTCGCGTGGCACAGAAGACGCTTGAAACTCACTTTTCACCCCAAACGCGATGATCAGCTTGAAACTCACAAACAACACAAGAGCGGGTGATCGGCAACAAAGCATCCCAACACTTACCTCCAGCAAAACCTTGGAGGTAAGTGTTGGGGCACAGCAGACGCGATTTCCTGTCCGCCGTCGGTGTTTCCGGCGGGGCAGGCGCGCTCTTCGCGACCATGGGCGCGCTCGGGCTTGCGCCGTCCGCCGAAGCGGCCACGAAGGGAACCTTCGGCCCGCCGCAGCCGTCCGACTTCTCGCTCACCGGGCGGTCCGCGAAGAAGGTGGTGATCCTCGGCGCGGGGATAGCCGGCCTCACCACGGCGTACGAGCTGGGCAAGGCGGGCTACGACTGCACGATCCTGGAGGCGCTCGACCGGGTCGGCGGCCGGAACTGGACCGTCCGTGGCGGCGACCGGGTGACTGAGCTCGACGGCTCCACGCAGGTCGCGCGGTTCAGTGACGGCCTCTACCTCAACGCGGGCCCGGCCCGGCTGGCGCAGTGGATGGTCACCATGGACTACTGCCGCGAGCTCGGCGTGGACCTGGAGGTCTTCACCAACTCCAACGCCCAGGCCTACATCTACCACCAGAACATGTCGGCCCCCGTCCGCTGGCGTACCGCCAAGGCCGACGTGTACGGGTACGTCTCGGAGCTGCTGTCGCGGGCGACCGACGCGGGGGCGCTGGACGCCGCCCTCACCGCGCAGGACAAAGAGCGGCTGATCGCCTTTCTGTCGAGCTTCGGGGCGGTGGGCGACAAGGCGAGCGGATTCAAGTACTCCGCAACCTCCCGCCGCGGCCACAGCGTGAACCCGGGGGCGGGCGAGCAGGAGGGTACGGTTCTCGGGCCGGTGCCGTCGCTGTCGGAGGTGCTGGCGAGCGGAGTCGGGCAGCGGTTCGCGTTCGAGTTCGGCTATGAGCAGGCGATGCTGATGTTCCAGCCGGTGGGCGGCATGGACGCGATCCCACGGGCCTTCGCCGACAAGATCGGGCGGCAGCGGATCCGGCTGCGGGCCAAGGTCACCAGGATCACCGATCTGCAGGACGGCGTGGAGGTGGAGTATCAGGACCGCCACGGCCGTACCCAGAAGATCAAGGCGGACCTGTGCGTCGCCGCGATGCCCCCGCACATCCTCGCCAAGACCGCGCACAACCTCGGCGCGGAGGTCCAGGCCGCCCTCGCCACCCCGACCGTCGCGAACGCCGGCAAGATCGGTCTGGAGTACCGTCGCCGGTGGTGGGAGACCGACGAGGACATCTACGGCGGCGTCACCGCCACCGACCTCGATCTGGCCACGATCTGGTACCCCTCCTACGGGTACGGGACGGCGCGCGGCATGGTCGTCGGCTACTACAACTTCGGCGCCCAGGCCGACGCGTACGCCGCGCTGAAGCCCGCCGAGCGCGAGCGCCGCGCGATCGAGCAGGGCATGAAGATCCATGGCGCGAAATACCGCGACGAACTGGCGTCGTCGGTGTCCATCGCCTGGAAACTTCAGCCGCACATCGAGGGCGCGTGGGTGGGCTGGCCGTCCCGGCAGGGCGCGTACCAGCTCCTCGGCAAACCCGCCGGGCACGTGTACTTCGCGGGGGACTGGCTGAGCTACCTGATCGCCTGGCAGGCGGGAGCCCTGGAGTCCGCCCGCAAGGTCGTCACCGAGCTGCACCAGCGCGTCCTGAGCACCTCATGAGAGGACACCACCGCATGAAGTTCCGCACCATCGCTCTCCCCGCGGCCGTCGTCCTCGTCCTCGGCACGAGCACGGCTGCCGCCACCCCCACCTGGTCGCCCCGGCCGCAGGAGGTCAAGCCGTTCCTCCCCGCGGGCAACAGCAACCCCGCGATCGCCGACGGAGTGGCGCTCGGAAAGCAGGTGGCCACGTACACCGCCAGCGGCCTTGGCCCGGCCGCGGCCAACCCCGCGGCCCCCGCCGACGCTCCCGAACGCTACGTCGACCTCCCCGGCGGAACCCTGCCCCCGGGCGTCACCGTCACCGAGGCACAGGCACTCAACGTGCTCAAGCGCATCAAGGCCAACCTCGCCGCGGCCGGCCTGGAGCTCGCCGACGTCGTCTCCATGCGCGCCTACCTGGAGAAGCCTCCGGGAGCTGAGGCGGCCGACTTCGCCGGCTGGAACCGCGCCTACCGTCAGTTCTTCGCCAACACGGACCTGGCCACCGGCCAGGCCGTACCCGTCCCGCTCGGCACGGCGTCGCCCGCCCCGCCCATGGAGGCCAACCCGGCCCGCCCGGCCCGCGTGACGATCGAGATCGCCAACCTCCCGGTCGCGGGCTGGCTCGTCGAGGTGGAGGTCGTCGCCGCGTACAAGCACTGACCGCCACATTGGAGCGGGCCGTCGAGCCGAGGCCCGACGGCCCGGTGGCGCGTCTTCAGTCGTGGAGGACGACCACTCGAGGCTCACGGCACTCCTCGCCGATCTGCTGTCCGGGCTCGCGCGGTCCCTGCTCCAGGGTGCGTCCGGTCCGCGGGTCGATGATGCGATAACGCGTGGGCAGCCCTTCCGCGTGCACCGTGCGGAGCGGGGTGCCGTTCTCCTGGTAGATCAGGTGCAGGCGGCCGGGCACGCGCAAGGCGCGGGTGGTGTTGAAGGTCTGCCAGTCGGGCTCCATGTCGGTGGTGGGCAGGCCGTCCAGGATCTTGCCGAGGAGCCCGACGTACGTGGAGCCCTCGAAGGCGAGGGAGTCGCGCCAGCCGCCGGACGGCGCCAGGAAGTACGCCGAGTGGCCCGGCTCGTCCTCGTGCAGCCTCCACTGCCAGATGTTGGCGGCGCCGTACACGACGCCCATGGTGCCTCCGGCGCACAGGTTGCTCCACGCCTCGTGGCCCTGCCACCAGCCGGCGGCGTTGTCACGGGAGCGGGTCCGCTCGTAGGTCGGCTCGCCGTTGGCGACGGCTCTGACCGGGATGTTGCGCCACATGTCGGCGACGCGTTCGGGGACGTGCTCGCCTCGGTGGCCGGTCTGGCACCACTGGAAGTCCAGCCAGTCGGCGTCCTGCCAGGCGCGGTTGTCGGCGTGCGGGCGGTAGTGGATGCCGGTGGGCTGGGCGTAGCAGTCCCAGGCGTGGACCTCGGCGCCGCCGGCCGGAATCTGCGGCTCGCGACCTGAGCCGTCGGCGCCCACCAGGTAGATCGCCGGGCGGGCGCCGTAGCGGGCCACCAGGTAGCGGCAGTAACGGGCGTACTCGGCGGCCGGTACGACGGTGCCGGCCACGTCGAGGCCCTTCCAGCCGAAGCCCTGGAAGACCGGCTGCAGGACGGGCACGATCTCGTGCTCCACCAGGATGTCCAGGAGCCGGTCCAGGTACTGGAAGTAGGCGGGGTCGAGGTCGTTGAGGTGGCCGGTGGGCAGGTCCTCGAAGGCGACGTCGAAGCCCTCGTCGGCCGTACGGTCGCGCGGGCCCACGGCGCGCATGTCGGGTTGGACGGACATGAGCAGCACCGCGTTGAAGCCCTTGGCCTGCCGGTCGGCCGCGTAGACGCGTACCTGCTCCTCGGTGGCCCGCCAGGGCAGGGCCCAGGCGGTGTCGGCGACGAGGATCGCGGGGGCGCCGTCGGCGTGGACCAGGCTGCGCCCGCCCGGAGACATCCTCCAGAAGCCGTGCCGCCGGAACCGGTGTGCCCCCGGCTCGGCGGGCTCGACCTCGACGGTCCCGCTCACGCCGCGAAGGCCGGGCTCGTCGAGGGACGCGCCGGTGCTCCAGTGCCACTGGCCGTGCGGCAGCGGCGAGCTGAAGCGGACCCGCCAGGTACGGCCGCCGTCGTAGAACGCGGGCCGGCGCAGGGTGAGCCCGCTGTCGTGGGTGAAGTCGGCCCAGACGTCGACGGCGGTGTAGGCGTCCGGGACGTCGGCCGAGGCGGTGAGGGTGATCTCCGCCTCGCGCCAGGCTCCGGCGACGCGCGTGACCTCCCCCATCAGCCGTCCACCTGGGCCATGAGCAGCGCCTTGCGGGCGATGCGCTGCGCGGCCAGCGCGTCCTGGCGGGCCTGCGCCTCGGCGAGGGCGTCCACGTCGAGGACCTGCAGCGCGCCGAAGAGAGGTTCTGCCGTCATGCGGGTCTTTCTTCTATCCCTTGATCGCACAAGGTGTGAATTCTATTCACTTCCGCCTGGCTATTCAGGCGGAATGTAAAGTCGGCGCGCCAGGTGGTCGTCAAGAAGCAGCGCAGGGCCACTCCTCGCACCTCATTGACATCGGGCGACTGCGGCGGGCTCGGGCGGCCGCCGCCGGTCAGCCGCGTTTCGCGGCCGGCCAGCCGTATCCCCAGCCGCCCTGGACCATGGTCTGGAAGGCCCAGCCGTCCTCGGTGCGGACCAGCAGATCGGCGTAGTGCATGCTCTCCTTCCGGTCCGCGATCGTCATCGTCGCCTCGGTCTCCACGACCACGAGGTTCGGGCTGATGAAGCGCGGCGTCCGCTTCGACTGGAGATCCAGCCCCGCCGTGCCGCCACCCATGGCCTCCTTCATCGCCTCGATGTACTCCGCCCGCGTCCACTGCCGTACGGCCGCGTAGCCGTCGGGCACGTCGGTGGCCAGGTTCATCGGGAAGACGGCCAGGTCGGCCAGCTCCTCGATCGCGCCCTGTTCGGCCAGCGCGTCGTACTCGGCGAACCAGGCCTCGATGCTCTTCAGTTCCTCGCCGCTCGGCTGATACATGTGTGCCCCTCTCTTTAAACCGTACGATGTACCGTACAGCATACGGTATCTCTGGGCAAGGCCGTCCCGGCCGGCAGGTTTCGGCGGCTGCCTGGGGGAACGGGACATCCCCACCGCAAAGGCGAAACGAGGGGAGTCCGTGTGGACACGCAGCAGGATGTGATCGCGGTCCTGGTCAAGGACCACCGCGAGGTCGAGCAGATGTTCTCCAAGCTCGAGCACATGAAGGGCGGCATCAGCGACGAGGCCAAGACGCTGGCCGAGCAGGTGGTCATCGAGCTGGTACGGCACTCGGTCGCCGAGGAGGAGTACCTCTATCCGGCCGTACGCAAGCACGTGCCCGGCGGGGACGAGATCGCCGACCACGAGATCGCCGAGCACTCCGAGGCCGAGGAGACGATGAAGCGGCTGGAGGCGCTGGAGCCGGGCGACGACGACTTCTGGCCCACCACCGAACTCCTGATGCGCCAGATCCGCCACCACCTCCAGGAGGAGGAGGGCGACCTCTTCCCGAAGCTGCGCGCCGCCTGCCCGCCCGAGCAGCTGGTCGAGCTGGGGGAGAAGGTGCAGCGTGCCAAGAAACTGGCCCCCACCCGGCCGCACCCGTCGGCGCCGGACACCCCGCCGGCGAACAAGCTGCTGGCGCCCGGGGCCGGCCTGGTGGATCGCGTCCGCGACGCCCTCAGCGGCCGGGGACGTTCCTAGCGACCGGCCGGACGCGCGGATCCCGCCTGTCGATCAGGCGGGATCCGCGCGAGCGGTCGGTGACCGAACAGGGCGGCCGCGTCAGGAAGTTCTCTCCGCGTACAGGTCGGAGACGTGGGCCAGGTCGCGCTTGGGCACGCGCAGCAGGATGTCGGCGCCGTCGATCCGGTCGACCTGCTCCCACGGAACGTAGCGCGTGTGGCGGTGCAGTGCCCGTACCACGGCCCTGACCAGCCAGGGGCCCTTGATGGCCGGGCCGCGCTCGTAGCCGAACAGGCGTCCCGTGTGACGGGCGACGACGATCAGGCCGGCGACGCGGAAGGCGTGCTGGACCTGCCGGAGCAGCGGCCCGTCCTGCACCAGCCGCACGTCGGCGACCTGTCCGACGACCTCGCCCGAGCTGTCGCGGACCGGGCTGCCGAGAAGGTCACTCAGCCTCATGCCGGGCTCCTGGGATGGGTTCGATGAGGTGGGTGCGGACCCAGCGTTCGAGCGCGGGACGTTCCAGGTCGCCGCCGACGTGCACGGCGCTGGCGACGCGGCTGACGTCCGCCATGGGGATGCGGGGCGGAGCCTCGGCGCCCAGCAGGCGGGCGGCGCCCTCCATGAGCCTGCCGAGCACGCCTCCCACGCGCGGGCCGAGCGCGAGCGGGCCCATCAGGATGGCGGTGACGTACGGGCGGCCCTGGTCGTCGAAGTCCAGCTCCAGGTCGTCGACCTTGCACACCAGGCGGCCGTCGCGGTCGTGCACGACCTGGCGGTCGAGCAGGTGCAGCTGCGCGTGCAGCACGCGGGCCCTGGTCATTGGCCCGCCTTCGTGGCCAGCATGAGCGGGATGGCGGCGATCGACACCGCGACAAGAAGGATCATGAATATCGTGCCCAGGGTGTTGGAGAAGACGCCGTTCACTTTGTCCTGCATGTAGTCGCGGTCGTTGGCGATCATCAGGACCGGCAGGTACGTCAGCGGCAGCGCCGCCGCCGAGAACACCAGCGAGTACTCGGTCACCATGATCGGGTCGACGGTGGTCAGGATCAGCGCCGTCGCGACGATCATCACCACGAGGATGGTGGCGTGGAAGCGGGCCGCCTCGCGGGGACGGACGAACTTGCCCCACTGCCAGCCGAAGTACTGGCTCAGGGAGTACCCGGACGAGAGCGCCACCTCGAGCGTCGCGCCGAACGTGGCCGCGAAGACGCCCAGGATCACCAGCGCCAGCCCCACCTGGCCGGCCCCGAGGGCGACCGGCAGCACCATCTGGTCGAGGGAGTCCACCTGCACGTGCGCCGGCAGCAGCACCGTCGCCGCGCACGCCGCGATGGCCAGCGACAGCAGCCCGCCGAGCGGGAAGCCGATCAGCACGTTCGCCCGCGAGACCGACAGGTCGCGGCGGGTCCACTTCTCCTCCACCCCGCCGGAGGAGAAGAAGAACACCTCGTACGGCGTCATCGCCCCGCCCAGCAGCGCGATCGCGTAGTAGAGGTAGGTGGGGACCCCCTCGTCCTGCGGCGGGACGGGATGGCTGGCCTGGTGCCACAGCTGCGCCCAGTCGGGCCCGAGCTGCCACAGCGCGACGACGAAGATGACCAGCGCCAGCCCGGCCAGCCCGAAGACCCGCTCCAGCGTCTCGAACTTCACCCGCCACATCACCAGCCATGCCGCGAACGCCACGGCCGGCACGCACAGCAGGTAGTTGACGCCGGTCGCCAGCTCCAGGGCCAGCGCCGCGCCGCCGATCTCCGCCGCGACCGTCATCCCCAGGATGAAGAACGACGCGCCCAGGTTCGCCAGCCCCGCCTTCGGGCCGAGCCGCTCGCGTACCAGGTCGAACACCGCCCGCCCGGAGACGGCCGCGATCCGGCCGGACATCTCGGCGAAGACGCAGATGCCCACGACGCCCAGCAGCACCACCCACGCCAGCGACATGCCGAAGCGCGAGCCCACCAGGGCGTTGGCGACCAGGTCGCCGATGTCCACGAAACCACCGATCGCGGTGAGGATGCCCAGCGTGATGCCCAGGAACTTCTTCATTGGTGCTCATCCTGGAAGCGCTGCAGGCTCTCGCCGAGCTGTGTCAGCTCCCGTACCGCACTGGACGGATCTTTCACGCGATCGCGCCTGACCTCCACCAGCAGTCCCGAGACGACCTTCTCGGCCTGTTCGGTGACCTTCAGCAACTGCTCGCCCAGCTGCTCGGCCCGCTCGGTCGGCGGCTGCACGCCGCCGAACTGGTCGTTGACCCCCTGCACCTGCTCGGCCGCGTTCGTCAGCAGCACCTTCAGGTACGGCCGGGTCAGCCGCCCGTCGCCGCCGACGGCCAGCCGCACCACCTCGACCGTCGAGCCGACCGTCTCAGCCGACGAGGCCGCCTTCAGCTCGTAGTCACGGTCGTTCCACGCCGGGCTCGAACAGCCCGCCACCACCAGTACACCCGCCAGCACCGCCGGCCACACTTTCGTCATGCACGCCGCCGCAGCACCACGTAAGCGAGCACGCCCAGCAGAGCCAGGTACTGCCCCCACGCCGCCAGCAGGACAAGCCCTTCGTCCTTCATGGGAGGCCACTGCCCCGGTCAAGACCGTTTAGGCATCCGGGCAGGTCGGGGCAGGTGCCGGTAAAGCCACGCTGTCCGGTTCAGGGGCGGTGGGCGCGGACGATGAGGTCGGCGGCGTCGGCGGCGATGGCGTGGCGCCGTTCGGGCCGCAGCGGCAGCATCCCGTACGCCGTCTCGACCCGGCCCTCGGTGATCACCAGATGCGCGAACTGGCGTGCCGCCTTGTCCGGATCGGGGACCCGCAGCCGGCCGTCGCCGTCGCATTCCCGCAGGTAGCCGACCACGTCCTGGTCCGCTGACACCGAGCTCCCCCGCCACGTGCGCTGGAGCTCCGGATGGTGTGCCACCTCCGCGATGGTCAGCCGGTGCATCGCGGACACACGGGGCGAGAGCGCGATGTCGAGAATCCGCTCGCCGAGCAGGGCGAGGTCCTCACGGGGGTCGCCGCTGAAAGGGACCGGACCTCCGGCCGGCGTGGCGCCCACCGCCGATCTGGCCTCCTGGATCGCGGCGAGGAACAGCTGCTCCTTGTCCCCGAAATGGCTGTACACCGTCTGCTTGCCCACCCCCGCCACCGCGGCGATCGCGTCCACGCTCGTCCGGGCGTACCCCTGGCCCGTGAACACCTTGATCGCGGCGTCGAGGATGGCCCGGCGCTTGACGGGGGAGCGGCGCGGGCGGTGGTCGGCCATGGTCTGTACCCACTTTCTACGACTGTGGTCTAGTCTACGAGACGAGACGGTCTAGTCTAGTTTTGAGGAGTGACCATGGACGCCGACGTCATCGTGGTCGGGGCCGGCCCGGTGGGGCTGCTGCTCGCCGCCGAGTTACGGCTCGCCGGAGCCAGGCCGCTGGTGCTGGAACGGCTCGCCGAGCCGGGCGCCGAGCCCAAGGCCCGCGGGATCGGAGCACTGGCCACCGAGGCGCTGCGCCGCCGTGGGCTCGGCGAGGCCCTGGCCGCGCACCAGGAGCGGGGTCTCGCCGACAAGGCACGCGACCACGGCAGCGAGAAGGGGCACTTCGCCCAGATCTTCAAGATCGACCCTGCGCTGCAGGAGGAGCCGGACCGGGTCGGCACGCTGATCTGGCAGCCGGACCTCGAACGCGTCCTCGCCGCACACCTCACCTCGCTGACCGGCGGCTCATCCGCCGCCGTCCTGCGTGGGCACGAGGTGATCGCGCTGACCCAGGACGACTCCGGCGTCACCGTCACCGTCGGCACCCCGGACGGAGAGCGACGCTTGTCCGCGCCGTACCTGGTCGGCTGCGACGGAGGACGTTCGGCCGTACGCAAGCTGGCCGGGTTCGACTTCCCCGGCACGGAGCCCACGAGCGTCGTACGGCGGGTCCTGACCGACGCTCCCGGCCTCGACAAGCTGCCCGAATCGGGCTGGACCGGCACGGGCATGCTGATGCGGGCGCCCGGCATGGTGGCGACGGTCGAGTTCGACGGGTTCCCCGAGGACCGCGGGCTGCCGCTGACCGCCGAGGAGATGCGGGCAAGCCTGTTCCGGGTGACGGGCGTGGACGTCGAGTTGCCGGAGGTGCGCGGCGGGCTGCGGTTCACCGACGGCGCGCGCCAGGCGGCCACCTACCGGGTGGGCAGGGTGCTGCTGGCGGGCGACGCCGCGCACGTCCACTCGCCGAACGGCGGCCAGGGGCTCAACCTCGGCCTCATGGACGCCGTCAACCTGGGCTGGAAGCTCGCCGCCACGGTCACCGGGCGCGCGCCGGAGGGCCTGCTCGACACCTACACCGCGGAACGCCACCCCGTCGGCGCGGCCGTCCTGCACAACACGCGCGCCCAGTCCGCGCTGCTGCTGCCCGGCGCGCACGTGGCGGCCATGCGGGACATCGTGTCCGACCTGCTCGACTTCCTGGAGGTCAACCGCTACTTCGGCCGGATGCTGAGCGGGCTCGGCACCCGGTACGAGCTCCCGTACCCCGCCACCCACCCGCTGGCCGGTCGCGCCTGTCCGGACCTGCGGCTGGTGACGGGCACGGGCGGGACCCGCACGCTCTCGGAGCTGTGCGGGTCGGGGCGGCCGCTCCTCGTCCACGCGCCGTTCCAGCCCGAGGCCGCCGAGGCGGCGCAGCCGTGGCGCGGGGCGCTGGACGTGGCCGAGGTGACCGTACGGGATCGCGACGACCTGGCGTCCGCGCTGATCCGGCCGGACGGGACGGTCGCGTGGGCGTCCGGCCCGGGCCCCGCCGACACGGTCACCCTGACGGCCGCCCTCCGCGCCTGGCTGCCGCCCGCGTGAGAGCGATGTGCCTCACCCGCGCACCGTGGCCGTGGTCAGCTTCGGGTCGGCGGCGATCTCGGCCTCGGTGAAACGCTCGGTGACCCACTGGCCGCGCGAGAACAGGGCCGTCTGGTCGGTGTGGTGCGGCGAGCTCGGGTTGGTGGAGAGCGAATAGGTCAGGATGGTCCGCGTACGGGGGCCGTCCGGGGTGAGCTCGACGGCCATCATGAAGCTCGAACCGGTGTCCACCTCCGGGTAGCGGCCGTCGGCGCCGAGCCGGCCGCGCATGCGCACCCTGTCGAAGCAGCCCTCGCCTTCGGTGCAGCCGGGAATCGGGATCGAGGAGTAATGCTGCGCCCGGCCAGGGGTGAGGGTCAGGGGGATGCCGTTGGTCTGGAAGTAGAGCACGGCGTCGGCCAGGGCCTGGCGCACCACCGGGTCGTCGTGCTTCAGGCCCCGCGGGGTGGTCAGCGGATGCTCGGGATCGAACGGCACCCGCCACGGGCTGTACACGGGGTCTCCCGGCTTGGTCGGACGCTCGAGCCGGGTGAAGAACTCACGCCACAGGACGGCCCCCTCTCCGTCCAGGGTGGCGCGCCCATCCCAGGCGGCCAGCGTCCGGCAGGCCTCGCCCACGTCGACCTGCGTGCCGTCGGAGGCGGTCGGCTCGGAGTCAGTACGGCACAGCTTCAGCAGGTCCGGGCGCATGAGCTCGAAGGTGTAGTTGCGCTTGCCCTGCGAGGTGGCCTGCAGCGTCTCCAAGGTGAAACCGGGAGCGCCGAGTCCGTCGGTCCCGGACAGCCGCTGGGCGATCATGTCCAGGCTGACGCGGGGGCGCGGCTCCAGGTCGGTGCGCGCCTTGCCCCACACGCGCGGGTAGCCGGTCAGCGGCGCCGACGGGTTCGTCATCCAGGAGGTGTTGTTGGAGTTGGCCACGTAGTCGGCGCGGGTCAGCCTCGGCTGGCTCGCCGGCCCGAAGATGCCGGGGACGACGGCGTCGCGGTCCTTGCCCCACAGGCACGCGGAGGTCGAGCCGTCCAGGACGTACTCCTCCAGGCCCGGGATGGGCGACGGCTTGGCGCAGCGCTCCGCCTGGGCGTCGGTGACATGGGGGACCACCGAGGCGTCGGCGAAGTAGGCGGTCCCGCCGGCGTCGGTGGCGAGCGTGTGGACGAACGCCATGCCCTGGTGCGCGGCCTGGGCGGCCTTCAGCTCGGCGAGGTTCCGCGACTTCGCCATCGCCAGCCACTCGTCGGCCGCGCGCAGGTTGGCGGCGTTGACGTCGGCCAGCGCGTAGGCGACCTTGTCGGTGTGGCCGGCGGCCAGCACCGGGCCGTAGCGTGAGGTGAGGAGCGTGTGCTCCACGACGGTGCCGTCCTGCAGGGTGACCTCCATCTGCTGGCGGCCCATCGGCTCGGTCCGGCCGTCCACGCGGTAGCTCGTGGGGTCCACGAGGTCGAGCCGGTAGAGGGTGAAGCGCTGGGCGTGGGAGACGGTGTGCGTCCAGGCCACGGTCGCGTTGTGACCGATCTGGACGACCGGCATGCCGTACAGGCTGCCGCCGGAGACGTCGAGCACGCCGGGGATGGTCAGCTGCACCTGGTAGAAGCGGCGGATCCCGTTCCAGGGGAAGTGCGGGTCGGCCAGCAGCATGCCGTGGCCGTCACGGGTCGCGCGGCGGCCGAGCGCCCAGGCGTTGCTGCCCGGAGCGGGCCCCGGCTGCGCCCCCTCGGCCTCGGCCTCTCCGACGATGAACTCCTTGAGCTGGGAGCCGCTCGCCATGCGGTCGAGGTCGAGGATGTTGTTCCAGATGTCGGTGGCGGTGATGGGGCCGACCCAGCTCTTGCCCCGGCAGGTGGGGTCCGGCAGGTTCGCGGCCCCGGTCTGCTCCAGATAGCGGTTGTACCCGGCGACGTAGCCGTCGACGAGCCGGCGCAGCTCGTCGCTCGGGCCCACCGGCGGCGGCTGGGTCAGCAGTCGGCGCACGACGCCGGAGTCGGCGACGCTCTTGTAGTAGACGTCGCTGACCAGGTTGGCGACCGGCCGGACCGGGTCGTCGGAGTCCGCCTTGGGGCCGAAGTACCTGGACCGCTCGCCCCGCAGGGTCACCACCCAGGAGGCCAGCACGCAGAGGTTGTCCTGCGCGAAGGCGTAGCCGTACCCGAATCCGAGCCCGCCGTAGTCCTTGGCGGACACGTGGGGCAGGCCGTACTCGGTACGGCGGATCTCGGCGGAGTAGCGGCCGTCCGCCGCCAGGGCCGGCGCGCCGGGGCGTAACGCCACCAGGGCGGCGGCGACCAGGGCCAGCGCGGTCAGGATGTGTTTCATACGACTCCTATTCGAAACGCGCGTTGTCGGGCGCGGTCATGCGCCGGAGCAGCGGCAGGGCCGTGAGGATCACCAGGAGGGAGGCGGCCAGGCCGCCGCCCAGGGAGGCGAAGTAGACGGGCCCGGGCATCGCCAGAGAGGCGCCCTTCATCGCGAGCTGGTCGATGAACGGCTCGGCCACGCCGAAGCCGGCGCCGGCGGCGAGCACGGCGGCCAGCACGAGCGGCAGCGCCGACTCCAACAGCACCACCGTGGCCAGGGTGCGGATGGGCGTGCCGGCCAGCCGCAGCAGCGTGAACGGCTGCCTGCGCTCCACCAGGCCACCGCCGACCGCCACCACGAGGCTGCAGGCGCCGGCGACCAGGGTGAGCGCCACCATGGCCAGCGCGATGTTCTCCGCCCGGACGTACAGGTCGGCTCTGACCTGGGCGATCTCGGCGAAGGTCATCGGGGCTTCGGCGGTGTAGCCGGCCAGCAGCGTACGCAGCCGCTCCAGTGTCGCCGTGTCGCCCGCGCGGACCATGACGGCTCTCAGCTCGAGCCCCGTCGCGGAAGTGGACTCGCTGGCGGGGCCGGCCAGCGGGAGGAGCCTGTCGATGGTGAGCGGGTTGTCGGCGCCGACGATCCGGTCGAATCGGCCCAGCACGGCCTGCGCGCCCGCGGGGCACCGGCCGAGCACGGGGAAGCGGGCCAGGCCCGAGCACTCGACGACGGAGGTCGCGGGCGGCGGGCCGTCAGGCGTCGGGCGGAGCTTGTCCAGGTCCGCCCTGGCGTAGATCGGCAGTACGTCCACGCCGGGGTCGGCGCGCAGCCGGGCCAGCAGGTCCGCCCCCGCCCGCGGTGACAGCCCCTCGATGCCCGGCCGGTAGAGCGTGGCGCCCAGCACGCCGTTGAGCGTGCCGCCGGCCACGGCCTGCTGGCCCTTGACCACCGTGGGGACGAGGGCCGCGATCGTCGTGCCGATGAACACCGCCAGCACCAGCCCGCTCACCGACCTGAAGGCGGTCTTCGGGTCGGCGGCCAGGCGCTGCGCGGCCAGCAGCGTCGCCGCGCCACGGGTCAGCCGGGCGGCCAGGCGGGCGGCCAGCATCGTCAGCCACGGCCCGGCCAGCACGAGCCCGACCATGATGAGCGCGATCCCGGTGTCGGCCAGCAAAGCGTCGGGTTTGCCCTCCTTGAACGCCGGACCTGCGAACAGCCCCAGCCCGGCCAGCAGCGGGATCACCCGCCACGCCTTCGGCGGCGGCGGGGCGGCCTTCCTGGCCACGCCGAGCGGTGAGATCCGGACCCGGCGCAGCGACCACAGGGCGGCGCCGGCCGAGACGAGCGGCACGCAGGCGAGCACGGCCGCGTACTGGCTGGGGCTCGGGACGGCCAGCTCGGGGAAGAAGCGCGAACCGGTGATCCGCACCTCGGCGACGGCCGGGCGTACGAGCTGGAAGAGCACGACACCGGCCAGCGCGCCGAGCAGCGCGCCCAGCGCGGCGTCCACCGCGGCGAGGACGTTGATCTGCCGGGAGGTGGCGCCGACCAGCCTGATCGCCGCGAAACGCCCCTCGCGGCGGGCGGCGGCCAGGCGGGTGGCGGTGCCCACCAGCACCAGCAGCGGGACGATCAGCCCGATCGCGGCGATGCCGAACCCGACCTGGTAGACCTCCGCGCTGTCGTCGACCGCGGGCTCGGTGGCGACGGTGTCGACCTGCCGGGTGCCGATCATGGCGGCGACCTCCTGCGGCGTCCGTCCCACCACGATGGCCAGCTCGTCGGGGCCGGACAGCGCCGCGTGGCCGATCAGGCCCGCGCGCTCCCCGGGGAAGCGGTCGGCGAGCTGCTCGCGCGGCGCCGAGTCCAGCAGCCTGGCCAGCGCGGGCGAGGCGTAATAGCGGCCGGGGGCGGGCATCCCCGGCAGGCCGGGGATGACCGGCGCCCGGGCGCCGAGCGCGGCGGCGTCGAGCCTCTTGATCATCCGGCCCGCGTAGTAGTCCTCGCGGAGGTTCCACAGCGCGCCGTCGGCGGTGGCGTCCAGGGCCCAGCCGCTGGGCGCCGTGCCCTGCGTGCACTCCCAGCAGGGCCGGTCGTAGGTGGCCTGGAAGGCGTTGAACAGCGACAGCGTGGCCAGCAGCACCGCGACGCCGACCGCCACCCCGGCCACGATCAGCGCCAGCCGGGCCGCCGTCTCCCTGCCGCTGCGCACCGACAACCGCAGACCCAGCGAGATCATCGGACGATCCCACTGGCGTACGGGTCGGTCACCTTGCCGTCGCGCACGACGACCTCCCGGTCGGCGCAGGCGGCGACCCGGGCGTCGTGCGTCACCACGATCACGGCGGCGCCCTCCTCGCGGGCCAGGCCCACCAGCTGGTCCATCACGTGCTCGCCGGTGAGCGAGTCGAGCGCGCCGGTCGGCTCGTCGGCGAAGATCACCCGCGGCCGCGTGACCAGCGCTCTGGCGATGGCCACCCGCTGCGCCTGCCCGCCGGACAGCTCCGCGGTACGCCGGCCGCCCAGGCCGGCCAGCTCCAGCCGCTCCAGCCAGGAGGCGGCCCGCTCGTAGGCGTCCTTGCGCCTGGCGCGGCCGAGCAGCAGCGGCAGCGCCACGTTGTCGGTCACGGTCAGCTCGGGCACCAGCTGGCCGAACTGGAAGACGAAACCGAAGGCGGTGCGCCGCAGCTCGCTGCGGCGACTGTCGTCCAGCGTGTCCAGCCGCCGCCCGTCGAACCAGACCTCGCCGCTGTCCGGGGTGAAGATCCCGGCCAGGCAGTGCAGCAGCGTCGACTTGCCGGAGCCGCTCGGCCCCATGATGGCCAGCACCTCGCCCGCGGTCACCGACAGGCTGGCCTCCCGCAGCGCGGGCGTGCTGCCGAAGGAGCGGCTGATCCCCTCGGCCCGCAGCAGAGCGTTGACGATCATCGGTTGCGCACCGTCTCCGCCAGCGCCTCGAGCCGGGCCTGGGTGACGTCGATCCACCGCAGGTCGGCTTCGAGGCGGAACAGGGCGTGGTCGGCGAGGAGCGTGTCCACCAGCGTGCCTTCGCGCCTGATCTCCGTCAGCTCCCGCATGCGCCGCAGATGCGTCGCGCGCTGGGCGTCCAGGTAGCCCGCCGCGTCGCGGCCCAGCATCAGCGCCAGCACGACCTTGGTGAAGAACACCGTCTGCAGGTACGGCTCGGCCGCGACCGGCTCGGCCAGCCACGCCTCGACCTCGCTCGTGCCGACCGGGGTGATGGCGTAGCGCTTGCGGTCGGGGCCGTCGCCCGGCTCGCTCTGCCCCGCGGTGATCTTGCCGTCGCGGGTCAGGCGGGCGAGCGTGGAGTACACCTGGCCGAAGGGGAGCGACTTTCCCCCGCCGAAGTAGGTGTCGTAGTCGCGTTTCAGGTCGTATCCGTGGCTCGGCTGCCGCTCGAGAAGGCCGAGCAGTGCTAGAGGGACGCTCATGCCCGGAGATTATACACCGAGAGTATATTCACGACGTATAAGGCTCTTGGCTCCCGAGCTCGTCTTCCGCGGCAGCACCGTCCCGCCCGCGGGTGATCCCTATCCCGGGATGGCGGGGAGATCGATGACCACCCGCTTGTCGCCGAGGTTGTAGGTGAGCACGTAGCGCGTGGTGTGGTCGATGGTGACGGCCTCCATGTAGTCAGAGGCGGCTTTGTCGGGCATGTGGCTCTTGAAGCTGAAGAGATCGCCGGTCCTGCGGGTCTTGAGGTCGTACAGGAACAGGCGGTTGTCGGCCGGGGACGAGTCCCGCGTGAGCACGAGGAAGCGGTCGAGAATGGGCGGCCCCACCGGCACCGGCCTGGCGGTCAGGACGTGCCGGCCGGAGCCGTCACGGCGGAACGCCTGCGCGGCCGCCCGGTTGACGCACCAGGTGAGCGAGCAGGTCCCGTCATCTGTCCTGGCGTCGCGCCGTTCTCCTGTCACGACGTTGACCAGGCGCCGGAACGTGGGCTGAGGATCGGACGGCTCGCCGGCGAGGCTCTTGGGCGCTCCCGCCCAGGGCCATTGCAGCAGGTGGAACCGTTCGGTGCCGGGGATCGGGGCCGGGGCGCCGCCGGAGAGCGGGGCCTGGTAGATGCCGCCTTCGGTGAAGCGCGACCAGACGACCTTGTCGTCCACGACGGTCATCAGGTCGATGTCGCCATTTTTCATGCTCTGGCGGATTGAGGTGACCTTGCGAGCCGTGCCCCCCGTCACCGGGGCCGTCCAGATGTCGAGCAGGCCTTTGACCTTCCCCGAGGAGACCGTGTACCAGAGCAGCCGCCCGGTGCTGAGCACGACGGGCGAGGTGTAGTCCGTCCTGGGCGGCGGCACGAACGCGACCAGCCGCTTCACGGTGCCGGTGCGGACGTCGTACGACCACCAGACCGTGTCGCCCTTGCCGGTCCTGGCCAGCAGCGTGTGCTCGTCGAGGAACGCCTCCGGGCGGTAGGCGAGGCCGTTCGGCAGCTGCTTCGACAGGACGTGCGTGGCACGCGGCCACAGCTCCGACACCGGCACGGGACGGCTCATGTCGGCGGCCACCGGGCCGTCCGGCTTGTTCGGCACGGCCCGCTGGATCACCACGGTGGTGGCGGCGACGAGTACGGCCACCCCGGCGGCCGCCGCCACCGGCCGCCAGACGCGTCGGCGTGCGGGCCGCGCGCGCAGGTATCGGCTGGGCGGTGGGGGCTCCTCCTCGCGCGACATGTCGGCGAACGTCTCGCGGAGCAGTTCTTCGATGTTCACGCGGGCTCCCTCATGGTCCTCAGTTCGGGGGCGACCTTCTTCAGCCGTTCCAGCGACCTGTGGGTCTGGCTCCGTACCGACCCCACGCTGATGCCGAGCACCTTGGCGATCTCGCTCTCCGGCAGGTCCTCGAAGTAACGCAGCACGAGGACGGCGCGCTGGCGAGGCGTCAGCCGGGCCAGCGCCGAGCGCATCACCAGCCGCAGGTCCGCGACATCGGCGTGCCCGTCGTCGGCCTGGTCGGGCAGGTGATCGGTGGACACCTCGGCCGCCTTGGAGCGCCGCCGCCACCAGCTCACCTGTTCGTGGTACATGGCGCGGCGGACGTAGCCCTCGACGGCGGTGAGATCGCGCAGCCTGGCCAGGTTCGCGGCCGTCTTGGTCAGCGCCGACTGCACGAGGTCCTCGGCGGAGTGACGGTCCCCGGTCAGCAGGTAGGCGGTACGGAACAGGGCCGCCGAACGCTCGACGACGAACGTCCGGAACTCCGCTTCACGATCTGGATCCACCCGGCCTCCTTGCCTGTGTCACCAAGCAAGGACGCGGAGGAGGCAGGAAACTATGCCGTCACGCGGTGACCTGGTCGAGCAGCTCGAGCAGATGGTGGTTACGGCCGGCCGGTGGCGCGGGTCAGGCCGAGCTCGTGTGTCGCCTGCGCGGCCTGCGCAGGGCCAGGGGAGCGTGCGCCCTACTTCATCGCGAGCACAACTGGACCATTTCGGTGTCGCACAAGGCGATCTCCAGTTACTGACAGTGGCTCACTGGCCGCGCGAGAACAGGCCCATCTCTTGCTCTCACAAGCTGCGTGGAGAGGCGCGAAGATCAACGCATCGACTCAGGTAGCGTGACAGGGTTGTCCGGAGAGTCCAGCCACACATATTGGCCGCTGGGTGTGACGCGCATCCCGAACCTGCCCAGTTCGGGCCTTTGCCATTCCGTCCACTGGGAAAAAGCCCTCTCTACCTCATCCCACAGGTTGCGGGACCCGGCTTGCCAGACTTCAAGGCCCGATACGTAAGCCTTGGAATCACCGGCCCACAGCCAAACTTGAAAGCCGTTCTCCCTGTCCACACTTGCAGCGATGTCGGGCAACATTCCAGCGATGGCCACGTCCGCGCCGTACCCTGCGCGAAATACCGTCACCGGATCGATCTCCGTGGACCTGGACCGAAAATCTGCCTCAAAAAACGGTGGAGGAGCAGCGCGCTGGCTTCTTAGCAGCATGTACCCGGCGTACCCCGTGAAATTCCCGGATGCCGTACCATGCGGGCCAACTGACAACCGCAACTGATACCCAGGCTCATAACGGGGCATCCACGGCAGCACAATCACCCCGCCACACCGTGTCTGCCGCACCCACTCATAGGGGACCTCGAACACGCCACAGGTGACATGGACACGGTCGTAGGGAGCCCCCCGGACCCATCCTCGTCCACCATCGCCTCGCACCAAGTGTGGTCGGTGGCCAGCCTCCCTGAGATTGCCGACTGCTGTCGAGAACACCTCCTCATCGATCTCTACGCTTGTCACACATCCCTCACCGATCCGATGCGTCAGCAGACCAGCCGTCCATCCTGGCCCCGTGCCGATCTCCAGCACCCGATCGTTCGTGTCGGCCCCGAGAAGTTCAAGGAAGTCCAGCACAACCCCCGGAGCCGACAGGGACGAGGTATAGCGCCCTGGCCCTTTGCTGATCTCGGTGGCCCCGTCGTCGAATTGCGTGATGATCGCATGGTCGGCATAGGCCGCTTTGAGCCATGCGTCGGGATTGCTCGCCCGATCGATCAGGTAGCCGGGGGCGTCGTCCGGTGCGGCCCAGGCAACCGCCGGCACGAAAAGGTGACGGGGCACGGCGAGCAATGCTGCCCGCCATGCCTCATCCGTCAACTCACCGTTGGAGGCCAAAGCGTTGACCATCGCAACATTGAGTTCTTCGGGATTCACTAGTGCCTTCCGCCGCCCTTGCCGTTCTTCTCCGGCCCTGTCGGTTCTTTCGGCTTGAATGGTACGTCTTTCTTCTGTTCGCCTGCATGTTTCGGTGCGGGCTTGTCGTCCTTGTCGTCCTTGTCCTTGCCCATGATACTCCTTCCGCCATGCGGTTCGACGTCCGCTCTGGGTCCACGTTAGCTTCTAAGCCTTGGCGTCGATACAGCTGTTCGGTGAGAAAATTGGGCCCCTAGCCACTGTTGTCCATTTTTGAAAAAGCGCCATTATCCCACTTGTGCGAAGCGGGATAATGATTTCCTTTTTGGCTAAACCTTTTTCTTGCCTCCTTTGGATATGATGGCGAATGATGTGCGGCGCACACCGTGCAGAATGTTTAGCTCGCATCTCCGCTGACGATCAACTGCCAGAGATCAAGCACGCGGATCCGCGTCATGCCACGACCGATCTCCATGACCGTGCGCACTCCAGTGTCGCTGTTTCGCTCTGTCCGCCGGATCAGGTACGACCCGCCCTCTATGCACTGCTCATACTCGACGGACCCCCAGGTGACGAACTCCTTGATCCTTGCTCGCGTCCCGTGCGAGTTGTACGGGGCCCACTCAAGGCGGGACCTGCATGGCGCGGTCATGGCTCGACGGGGGTGTGCCGCAGCGGGTTGGGGTGCTTGGTCGGCCCGTCGATTCTGCCCAGGTTGCGGCGCCAGCGGGGGCATTTCTTGATCGCCACGTCGAACGCGACCACTTCGCCCCAACCGCCCTCGGCGAGTCCCTCGATCAACCACGTCCAGGCGAACATGAGATCGGTCGTGAGGATCGATCCGGAGACCTGGTCGGGCTGGACAGGGTTGACGTAAGCCTGCACGAGATACAGGTTCACCGTGTTCTTCGGAACGAAGATCAACATGCCGCTGATCTCGACGTCCAGCTTGTCGAAGGAGGGCACTTGTGGCCTGGTCAAGGCGTCCATGCCTCCTCGGAAGCTAGGCTTCTGCATGGGTCAGGACCTCGATTCCTGATCAAGGCTCCGGATCCCCCGGTGTTAGCGCACCGGGCCGGGGCCGCCTTTTATGGCGAGGGTGCGGAAAACAGCAGCCCACGGGGATAACGTTGCTAATACCGGAAGCCATGGTCTAGGGGTTGGCTGTCCGCGAGGTGTCCGCAGCACTCGCGGGCAGGGCGCGGACAGGGCAGGGAGCACCGCATGGGCATAGAAACCTTCGGCGCGGCACTTCGACGCCTACGTGGCGATATGTCCATCCGTGACGCAGCCCGCCTAGCCAACGTTGGCAAAAGCTATATTTCCGATCTCGAAAACGGGCGACGCACGCCCAGCTTGGCCATCGCAACGGCACTCGATAGAGCACTCGGGGCAAAGGGCGAACTGGTGGCTCTAGCGCCGTCCGCACCAGACCATAAAGTTCTCAGCCGCCCAGGCTTGAAGATATCAGAAGATATAACTGATGTGCTCAGTCGCATCGACAGACTAAATAGAGCAGTCAGCCCAGAGATAATTCGCCAGCTAAGAGACAACCTCGGTGATATCATATTCCGATACGACCAGCTAGATCATTCGGATCTTGTTCCTGCTCTCCTCCGCCAGCGAACCTGGATAGATACTCTTCTTGACGAATGCAGTCATCCGAGGGAGCGTCAGCAGCTGTTTGAAATCGCGTGCGGGACATCGGGCATACTCGGTTACATAGCTGTCGGACGCGGTAGGTTTCCGCTGGCGCGAGCGTACTGTGCTGAAGCATTCCAGCTTGGCGACTTCGCGCAAGATTCTAACCTACAGGCTTGGGCGCGAGGTATGCAAAGCTTCTGCGAATACTACGCTCGGAAATACGATGAGGCGCTGAGCCTGGCGCTAGACGGCCTGGCCTATGCGAATTCTGGGCCACAGGGCGTGCGGCTTACAATTAATTGCATGGCTCGGGCATTGGGAAAACTTGGAGATGCCGAAGGCGTTCATCGTGCTATCGATCAAGCATACGATCTCGTGTCGTGCAATGAGTCCCCCAAAGGGCTTCCTTCTAGCATCTCGTTTGAATGCTACAGCTCGGCCCAAATAGCGAGCAATGCGGCAACCGCCTACGTGTCGCTTGGAATGCCGGAAAAGGTTCAGCAATACATAAAAATAGCTCTGCCTGACATTAATAAGTCGGAGTCGCCTTGGAGTCGTTCTCTCGTTATGATAGATTACGCCGTTTCGCTGATTTCCTCCAAAGAAGCCGATCTGCAACACGTTGAGGATCTCGTTCTTGATGCGCTAAATATTTCGGCAGATCGTCCGATAATATCGATTCAGCAGCGCGCTATGGAATTTGCTCGCCTAGCTGCTCAACGATGGGGCGAAGCGGGTAGATTCAGCGACATTCGCGATGCGATATATGCACGGGAAGTGCGTTGATGAGCGAACCGTGCCACGATGATTTTCGCAATTCTTCCAACGTTGACGGAGTCAACGAGCGTTTCCGGACGCTTCGATATCTCACCAACCATTGGGATCGCCCCGCCGCCCCGCGTGCCTATTACTGGTACCTGACGTTCGAGGCGTCGCCGCAACTGCGGCCCCTCGTCAAGCAATGCCAGGAAGCAATCTCCTTTCCTTATTATGATTTGATCCCTGAAAGCGGCTTGCATCTCACGCTCGACAGGATTGCGCTCGAGCGCGAGGTGACGTCGACTCAGCTACGTCTCATCGAAGCTGCCGCGATGCGTGCTTGCAGGGAAATAGCGCCGTTCAACATTTCCATCGACTCTTTGGGTGGCACCCCCGGCGCGCTCGGGTTTAGCGCTTCGCCTGGCGGCCCGATCAGAAATCTTCGCGAGATCCTTCGCGAGGCAACTCTCTCGGTCCATCCGGATGCGCCCATCAAAGATTCCAAATTCAATCCGCACGTGACAATAGCCTACTGCAATACTGCCGATATTCCCGCAGCAGAGGCTATTGCAACAGTCGAGAAACTACATGCTCTTCCCTCCGCCGACGTCGCGGTCAAGGAAACTTCGCTCGTCTTGCTTGAGCGACGGCAACGCGCGTATGTATGGCAAGAGATTTCCCGCATACCGCTCTCCGGGCAATAAGCCTGGGGGCGAACGGTCAGCCCGTCCGGCCACTCTGGGCTTCGCGTTCCCCCGTGCGCCGTCGCTGAGACGCGGTCTCACCAGGGAGGAGGAACGTCAGGAAAGCGATGAAGTGGCCGCACGCCATCCGCTGAAAGGAGGTGATGCCAAGCGAGCAACCCGCAGACCCCCAACCGAGGAAATCGAAAGAAGGTGGTGAACTCCGCTCTGGAAGAGTGGGTGCGGCGGCAGTCGGAAGATGCGTCGGAAAGGTCAATCGAGTGGGCGCGCGGCGCTGCTGCGATGAACGTCCGGAACTCCGCTTCACGATCTGGATCCACCCGGCCTCCTTGCCTGTGTCACCAAGCAAGGACGCGGAGGAGGCAGGAAACTATGCCGTCACGCGGTGACCTGGTCGAGCAGCTCGAGCAGATGGTGGTACGGCTTGCCGGTGGCGCGGGTCAGGCCCAGCTCGCAAGTGCGGTTGACCGAGGCGTGCGCGGCGAAGTCCCCGGCCGCCACGGACGCGGCTTCGGCGCGGGTGGCCGAGGCGGTCAGCTCCGGGTGGAGCAGGCCGCGGTCGCCGGCGAAGGCGCAGCACTGCCAGCCGTCGGGAACGACGACCCGCTCCGCTACGGCCTGCGCGATCCGGGTGATGGCGGCGTCCAGGCCGAGCCGGGTGGACGAGCACGTGGGGTGCAGGGCCAGGGAGGGCAGGCGGCGGGCGTCCGGCAGCCGGGGCAGGATGTGCTCGGCGGTGAAGGCGGCCGCGTCGATCACCTGAAGGCCGGGGACGAGATGTCCGTAGCCCTCGGTGCAGGAGGCGGCGTCGCTGACGACCGGGACGCGGCCGCCGTCGGTGGCCGCGAGCAAGCTGTCGCTGACGCGGCGGCCCATCGCCTCGTGGCCGTCGGTGTAGCCCTTCGACGACCAGGGCGTGCCGCAGCACAGGCTCCCGATCCCCTCCGGGACGTGCAGCCGCAGGCCGGCGCGCTCGGCCAGGCGCCGGAACGCGGTCATGACTCCGGGGCCGCCGTCGGCGGGGGCGAACAGCGTGTTCAGGCAGGACGGGACGTAGACGGCGTCCGCGTCGGCTCCGGTGACGGGGGCAGGGCGGCGGCGCGTGCCGCCGCGGGGCAGGTCGCGGGTCCACTGGGGGACCGCGTCGGGGCCCGCGACGGAGCGGGCGGCGCGGCTGGCGCCCTCGGCGAGCCGGGGCGGGGCCGCGGCCGCGGTGTCCAGGGCCAGGTTCATCGCCCGGGTGATGCCGTCCCAGTGGCCGGCGGCGGTCTTCCAGCCCTTCTGCGCCAGGCGCCCGTGCCGCTCGGCCCGCAGGCGTTTGGTGAGGTCGCCGGTGTTGATGAGGACGGGGCAGGCGGTGGCGCACATGCCGTCCACGGCGCAGGTGTCCACGGCGTCGTAGCCGTACTCCTCCTCCAGTTGGCGGGCGAGCGCGTGATCGCCCGCCTCGTGGGCGGCGGCCAGTTCGCGGCGCAGCACGATGCGCTGGCGCGGGGTGGTGGTGAGGTCGCGGCTCGGGCAGACGGGCTCGCAGTAGCCGCACTCGACGCACCGGTCGACCTCGGGCTCGACGGTGACGACGGCCTTGAGGTCGCGCAGGTGGGCGTCGTCCCGGTCAGTGAGGAGGACGCCGGGGTTGAGGGTGTCCGCGGGGTCGCACAGGCGCTTGACCTCGCGCATCACCTCGTACAGCTCGTCGCCGTACTGGCGGCGCACGAAGGGCGCCATGACGCGGCCGGTGCCGTGCTCCGCCTTGAGCGTGCCGCCCCGGCCCAGGACGGCCTCGACCATGTCCTCGGTGAAGTCGGCGTAGCGCCGCAGGTCCGTGTCGAAGCGCTCGTTGAGCATGAAGTGCAGGTTGCCGTCCTTGGCGTGGCCGAAGATGACGCTGCGCTCGTACCGGTGCTTGGCGAACAGGTCGGTCAGCTCGTCGCAGAGGTCGGCCAGTCCGGGCACCGGCACGGCGACGTCCTCCAGGAGGGCGGTGGTGCCGCTGGGGCGGGCGCCGGCGACGGAGGCGTACAGGCCCTTGCGGATGTGCCACAGCGCGGCCCGGCCGCCGGCGTCCCTGCTCAGGCGGGCGGGCGCCGCGAGCCGCAGCCCGGCGAACGCGCGCTCGGCCGCGTGTTCGCGCTCGGCGAGCAGATCGGCGTCGGACTCCTGCCATTCGATCAGCAGCGCGGCGTGCTCCTGAACGGCGAGCGTGCGGAGCACGTCGTCGGCCTTGGGGTCGGTCTGGGCCACCCGCAGGGACTCGGCGTCCAGCAGCTCGACGGCGGCGGGCTCGGCTGCCACCAGCTCGGGCATCGCCGCCATCGCCTGGCGCAGGCTGGGGAAGACGAGCAGGCCGGTGGCGGCCAGCGGGTGCGCGGGGACCGTACGCAGCACCGCCTCGGCGACGAACCCCAGCGTGCCCTCGCTGCCGATGACCAGGTGGGCGAGGATCTGCGCGGGCGAGTCGTGGTCGAGGAAGCTGTTGAGGCCGTAGCCCATGGTGTTCTTGAGCGAGAACTGGGCGGTGACGCGACGCACCGAGTCGGGATTGCCGCGGACGCGGTCACGCAGCCGTTCCAGGCCGGCCGCGAGGTCGGGTTCGAGGGCGCGCAGGCGCTCGTCGGCGTCGGGGGCTCCGGTGTCGAGGACGGTGCCGCTGGGCAGCACCAAGGTCATCGACTCCAGTGTCCGGTACGTGTTGGCGTGCGTGCCGCAGGTCATGCCGCTGGAGTTGTTCGCGACGACCCCGCCGATCGTGCAGGCCGACTCGCTGGCCGGGTCCGGGCCGAGCTTGCGGCCGTACGGGGCGAGCCGGGCGTTGACCTGCCGCAGCACCGCCCCCGGCTGCACCCGCACCCGCGCCCCGTCGTCGAGCACCTCGATGCCGCGGAAGTGCCGGCGGGTGTCGACCAGCAGGTGCTCGCTCACGCCCTGCCCGCTCAGGCTGGTGCCGCCCGAGCGGAAGGTCAGCGGCAGGCCGGCGCGCATCAGTGCCGCCACCTGCCCGGCGCTCTCGGGCACCAGCACGGCCTGAGGGGTGAGCAGGTAGTGGGAGGCGTCGTGCGCCATGCCGAGCCGGTCGCTCGCCCGGGTGCGGGCGATGCCGGGCACGGCGGCCTCCACCGCGGCCAGGGTCGCCTGGTCGGGCGCGCCCAGCCGCCGCGAGTCAGGATCAGTCACGGTGGAGCTCCCTTGAAGTCATCGCCGCGGGTCGATGTGGATCTTAGGACCCGGTCCGGCCCCCGGCCAGGGCGGGGCCGAACCGCCCAGGATACCTACTGCGGTGCAGTCCTTGAGCCCAGGTCACGGGGGTCGAGCGGCGGCGGCACCGCAAGACTTGTGGGCCGGTCATGCGAAGAGCTGGCCGCCGTTGACGTCGATGGTGGCGCCGGTGATCGCCTTCGCATGGTGGGAGGCGAGGTAGATCACGGCGCGGGCCACGTCCTCCTCCGTGGCGATGCGGCGCAGCGCCATCGCCGAGACGTCACGCGCGCGGATCTCCTCGAACGTCACGCCCTCCGCCGCGGCCCGCGTCCGCATCCACTCGTCGAGCACCTCGCTGGCGATCCAGCCGGGCGCGACGCAGTTCACCCGCACCCCGTACGGCCCGAGCTCGTCGGCCAGGCAGTGGGACAGCAGGTGCGCGGCGGCCTTGCCGGCGGCGTAGTCGCTGCGCCCCGCGTAGCCCGTGCGGGACGACATGGAGGTGATGTTCACGATCGAGCCGGAGCCCTGCGCCACCATGTGCGGCGCGATGAACCTGCAGGCCAGCAGCGTGCCGTAGCCGCCGGTCTCGACGGCCCGGCGCCACGCCTCGAGGTCGCCGGCGGACATGTCGAGCACGTTCCTGCGGTGCGACCCGGGGAAGGCGGCGTTGACCAGCACGTCCACGCGGCCGAACCGGTCGATCACGGTGTCGGCGAGCCGCAGCATGTCGTCGATCCGGGTCACGTCCGCGGGGACGGCCAGGGCGTCCGGGACCTCGGCGACGGTCCTCTCGAGGGTGGCCGCGGTGCGGGCGGCCACGACGACCCTGGCGCCCTCCTCGCTCAGCAGCCTCGCCAGGGTCCGCCCCAGCCCGGGACCCGCCCCGGTGACGATCGAGACCTCGCCGCCCAGCAGCACATCCAGATCTTACCAAGCGTTTGCTTGTCGAGAGGAGGAGGGCGGCCCCGTTGTTGATTCTGATCAGGGCCGACCTGGCGGCTTCCGTCAGGCGATGGCGTGGGCCAGGGCGGGGGTGTGGGTGCGCCGGCTCAGTGCCGCGGCGGCGAGGATGGCGATGACGGTGAGGTCGAGGGTCATCCTGGCCAGGTCGAGGTTGAGCCAGAGCCCGACCTGGGAGAGCGGCACGGTGTCGCCGCCGGTGGTCCAGCTCAGGACGGTGGGGGCGAAGTACACGTACGTGGTCAGGCGCTGAAGGTAGTACACCGTGGCGGCGATCAGCAGCAACCGCCGCTGCTTGGAGTGCCACGCCAGGGCGAGGGCGGCGGGGAGCAGCACCCACTCCAGCAGCGGATTGATCGCCATGTACAGGCCGGTGGCGCCACCGGCGGCGTTCGAGCGCATCAGCTGCAGGTACGCCTCCGGCGTCGGGTACATCACGTGCTGGACCAGCCCGGCGCCGAGCGTCAGCGCGGCGACGAACGCGGCGGCGAGCGTGACGGCGCTGGGGAACATCGGGTGCCGGGCGCGTAGCCGCAGCAAGGGGACGGCCAGCAGGGCGGCCAGGGCGGTCCACACGAGCCCGCCGGCCGCTCCGGCCGCCACATAGACGGGGGAGGAGGCGGCCAGGCCGCCGAGTGCGCCCAGTGCCGCCGCCAGCGGGGCGATCGTCAGCACCGGCTTGAGCCTGCGGGGGTTGGTAGCGCGGTCGGCAGTCATGGGGTCCATGGCAATTCCTCTCGACAGTCATGTATCTTGGTCTTCGAGACATATTTATCTTGATACTCGAGAGGCTTGAATGTCAAACGAAACCTGGGACGTGCTCCGCCGGGCCGTCGCCGAGGAGATGGAGGCGATGCAGTCGGCCGTCGACGCCTACGACGAGGCGGCCGCGAAGCTGCTCGGCGTCAACCGGACTGACCTGCGCTGCCTGGAGCTGCTCAACCAGCACGAGGACCTGACCCACAGCCGGCTCATGGCCGGGCTCGGCCTGACCACCGGGAGCGTGACCGCGATGGTCGACCGGCTGGAACGCCTCGGCTACGTGACCCGCCGCCCCGACCCCACCGACCGCCGCAAGATCCTGCTCCAGCTCACCGACATCGCCCGCCAGAAGACCTGGGAGTTGTACGGGCCGTTCGTCACCGAGGGCGAGGCGCTCATGCGCGACTACACCACCGCTGACCTGGAGCTGCTGGCGGGTTTCCTGCGCCGCTCCCGGCAGCTGTACGAACAGCAGCTGGAACGCGCCCGCCGGACACGCGACCGGCCCTAGCTCGACGCAGACGGCGTGAAATAGGGGGTGAAGTCCAGTTCCTCCGGGACCTCCAGCAGCTTGCGCACCAGCTTGCCGTCGAATGCCACGACCCGGACCTCGCTGCGTGAGGCGTGGTTGTCCAGCTCCCAGCAGTAGAGGTGCGCCTCGTCGTACCAGCCGAGCACCTTGTCGCAGTCGGAGGAGAACGTGCGGATCCGCCGGCCGGTGGCGGTGTCCCAGATACAGTGGTCGCCGTCGGCCTTCCGCGGGCAGTCGGTGACGAACATCTTGCCCGAGGGCGAGAAGACGCGCCTGGTGCCGGCCGCCGGTGACCCGACGCCCGGGATGTCGCGCGTGCGCTTGCCGGAGGCGTCGAAGAGTCGCAGCCCCTGGTCGTCGCCGTAGACGATGACCACGCCCTGCCCGTCGCCGTCCCAGCCGAAGGAGCCGGCCTGGATCGAGGTGTCGGGCACGTCGACGACGCTGACCTTGGCCCCGGCCACGTCGACGATGGCGAAGCCCAGGGTGATCCAGTCTGCGCCCTTCTTGCCCTTCACCTTTTTCTCGATGTCGAGCAGGACCTTCGAGCCGTCCTTGGACCAGCCGCGGATCGGGCTGACCAGCGGTTCGCGTACGGTCTTGACCCGGAAACTCGAGCCCGACCTCCTGTCGGTGATGAGAACCGAGTCGTAGTCGTCCGAGGTGTAGTACTGGGATCGGCCCGCGAGGTAGCGGCCGTCGGGGGAGACCATCGACTCCCAGTTGCCGGGGTACTTCTCGAACGGGCCGTGCCGCGATTGCCTGGCGTAGTCGACGTCGTCGTCGAGGTTCTTGTTGTAGATCTCGTACGCCGTCAGCGTGATCGGATCGGACGGCTGCTCGTACAGGGTGATCGCTCCCCCGGGTAGTGTGATCTTCGAGGGCGCGGGCCTCGGCGCCTGAGCCGTCTCCTTCGGTGCCGCGGTCGTGGGTCCCGCCTTGGGTGGGTTGTTCCGCAGTGCCGGGCTCAGCACGGCGGCCCCGGCGAGCACGAGCATCAGGGCGACCGCCGCTGTGACGCCGATGACGACAGGTCTCCTGCTCTTCGTCCGCTTGACGTGGGACCGGTCGGTCGGCGCGGCCTCCTTGGCGCCCCACAGGAGGAGGCTCGAGTCGGGCACGGGGTACCCCAGCAGCCGCTTGATCACCTGCTCGGCCGTCAGCCGCTGGGCCGGATCCTTGGAAAGGCACCTCTGCACCACTTCGCGCAGCGGCTCTTCGAGCAGCCCCAGATCGGGCGGGCAGTTGAGCACCCGGTTGATGACCGGTTGCAGGGCGTCGTTGCTGAACGGTGCCCGCCCGCTGGACGCGAAGACCATCATGCCGGCCCAGGCGAACATGTCGGACGCCGGTCCGACCGTGTGCCCCATGATCTGCTCGGGAGACATGTACGCGGGCGTGCCGACCGGCGTGTCGCTGAACGTCGAGGTGGCGTCCAGCGCGCGGGCGATGCCGAAATCGATCACCCGCGGCCCGTCCGGGCCGACGATGACGTTGGCCGGCTTGAAGTCACGATGCACGATCCCGGCCTGATGGATCGCGGCCAGCGCGGTGGCCGTGCCGATGGCCAGCCGGTCCAGGGCGGGCCCGGTCCGCGGGCCGTCCTCCTGGACGATCTGCTGCAGGGAGGAGCCTTGGACGAACTCGCTCACGATGTACGGCCGGTCCAGCTCGACACCCGTGCCGAGCACGGCCGCGGTGCAGAACGGCGCCACGCTCCGGGCGACCTCCGCCTCGCGCAGGAAGCGTCCGACGCTGACGGCGTCGTCCGATTGATCCCGCCGCAGCCATTTGACGGCCACGTGCGCGCCCTCGGAGGTTCTGGCCAGGTAGACGACGCCCTGCCCGCCCTCGCCCAGCCTGCCAAGCAGTTCCAGGTCCCCGAACCGTTGAGGGTCGCCGGACATGAGCGGTGCGGAGGATGGCATGTCGCGAACGTAGCCCGCGCCCTCGGGGACCCGTCCCGAGGACGCCGTTGCCTCAGGCCCGGGGGATCGCCACCCCCTTGGTCCGGCTCGCGGGCAGGACGGCCGCCAGTACGGCGAGCACCGCGCAGAGGCCGATCACCCCGGTGACAGGCTGCCACGGCACGTCGACCGCGCCGGGACCGGTCAGCTGCACCAGCGCGGCGTACAGTCCGAGCAGCCCGAGCGCGGTGGCCACGGCGGCCAGGATCACGCCCACCGCCACCACCAGCAGGGCCTCCGCCATGACGTACCGCAGGAGCTGGGCCTTGGTCGCGCCGAGCAGCCGCAGCGCGCCGTGCTCCGGCGCCCGGTCGGGGGCCGCCATCAGCAACGTGTTGACCAGGGCGATCACGGTGTAGCTCAGCATGATGCCGAGCACGGCCAGCAGGCCGAGGCGGCTGGCGGAGGCGCGGCGGTCGGCGGCGGTCGCGGCCCAGGCGGCCTTGGTCGCGGCGCGGGCGTTGTGTCCCTTGGCGGCCTGTTCCAACGCCCTCCCGACCTCGGTGGCGGAGGCGCCGGGGCGCAGCTTCACGTAGGCGGCGGAGGGCAGGGCCGAGAAGGCGTGCGCCGGGGTGACGTACGAGTCCGCCGCGGAGCCGGTGCCGAGCAGCGCGACGACCTTCAGGCTGACCTGGCTGCCGTCCGCCCGCCACATCTTCACCCGCTGCCCCAGACCCAGCTCCCAGGTGGGGGAGACCGCGATCGTGTCGTCCCGCAGCTCCGCGAGCGATCCGGCGCTCACGGGCACCGACAGCGCGGTCGTGAGCGTGGCCGGGTCCACGGCCTCGGCGGGCCGCTCGACGATCTGGGTGCCCTCGCCTTCGAGCGTGTAGAGGCTGGTCGTGGTCATGGTGGTGACGTCGGCGCCGGGGACGGTGCGCAGGCGTTCGACGAGCTGCCGGTCCAGCCCGCCCGTGCCCGCGGGCAGCACCAGGTAGTCAGCGCGTACGGGGGCGGTCTGCATGGCCGACTTGGTGGCGTCGGTCATCGCCGCCCCGCCGAGCAGCGTCGCGGCCAGCGCCACGGTGACCAGGACCGGCGCGGCCGTGGCGGCGGTGCGCCGCGTCGAGACGACGGCGCCGGCGGGGACCACGAGGCCGCCCGCGCCGCGCAGCCGTCCGAGCGGGGCGGCGAGGAGGTTCGTGACCGGCCGGACGAAGACCGGGGCGAGCAGCCCGACGGAGGCGATGAGCAGCATGACGATGGGCATGAACGTCTTGTTGTTGGTCGCGCCGCCCGGGTCGGTGACGGCGTTGACGAGCATGCTGATGACCGCGGTGGCGAGCAGCCCGCCTCCGGCGATCCAGCGCCCGATCGTCATGCTCTTCGGCTCCACCGCCGCCTCGCGCAGCGCCTCCGCGGGCCGCACCCGGCCCGCCCGCCGCGCGGCGACGACCACGCCGACCACGGCGACCAGCACACCCGTGCCGAAGGCCAGGTACGAGGGCACCGAGGACGTCGAGGGCACGAGCCAGGCGGGCGCCATCCCGAGGGCGCTCAGCCGGTCCAGGATCGGCCGGGTGGCCAGCGGGCCGATCGACGCGCCGAGCGCCGAGGCGGCGACCGCGATCAGGAGGGCCTCGCCGTACACCATGCGCCTGACCTGCCCGGCGGTCGCGCCGATGGTGCGGAGCAGGGCGAACTCGCGCTGCCGCTGGCCGACCGCGAAGGCGAAGGTGGAGGAGACCACGAAGATGGCGATGAATCCCGCGAAACCCGCGGCGATTCCGGCGATCGTGTCGGCGTTGTTCCGTGCCCGCTCGTCCGCCTCGCGGGACGGGTCGAGCAGCGCCCGGTCCTGCCCGGTCAGCACCCTGACCTTGTTGGAGACCGCCGGGCTCCCGGTTCCGCCCGGAACAGGTGGGGAGCCGGCCGGCGAGCCCAGGCCGGATCCCGGCCCGGCCGCCGCGCCCAGGGCGGTCTCCGGCTCGGCCGCCGCGCCCAGGGCGGCGCGTACCTCGGCGGCGGGCCGCCACACGGCCAGCGCGTCGATGCGCGGCGACAGCGCGGCGGCGCGTTCGTCGGTGAAGAACACCGTGGGCTGCGGCCCCGCCGAGGCGATCCCCACCACCCGGTACGGCCGGGCCCCCGCCGCGGTCACCACCCGCACCCGCCGGCCCACCTGGGCGCCGGCGGTGACGACGATCTCGTCGTCCGCCGCGGGCGCCCTTCCCGCGGACAACCGCTGCGGCGCCGTACGGGCCGCGGACCAGGGACGGCCGACGGCGGGCGGGCCCCCGGCGAGCTGCGCGGGGAAGACCCGGTCCCTCACGGCCCCGGGCAGGCGGGCGGCCAGTTCGGGAGCCAGCCCCCGTGGCTCGGCCAGCGGGGCGCTGCTCCGGCCGAACGGGCTCCGCACCGTGAGCCGCTCGTCGGGCACGACCACGACGGGCGCGGCGGCGTACCGCTGCGGGCCCCGGTCGGGCGAGGAGACGCTGGAGGCGAGCACCTGCCCGAGCGCCGCCATCAGGGTCGCGCCGAGCGCCAGGGCGACGAACGTGCCGGCGAAGGAGAGCCACCGGGTACGCAGCGTGGACCAGGCGATCCTCAGCACGACGCCTCCAGCTGCAGCATCCGGGTCGCGATCTGCTCGGCGGAGAGGTCGTGGAGCTCGCCGTAGACCCGGCCGTCGGCCAGGAACACCACGCGGTCGGCGTGGGAGGCGGCCACCGGGTCGTGGGTGACCATGATGATCGTCTGTGCCTGCCGGTCGACCAGGTCGCGCATCAGGCGCAGCACCTCGCGGCTGGTGTTGGCGTCCAGGGCGCCGGTGGGCTCGTCGGCGAACAGCACGGCGGGCCGGGTGACCAGGGCGCGGGCGATGGCGACGCGCTGCTGCTGGCCGCCGGACATCTCGGCGGGCCGGTGGTTCGCGCGCTCGGCCAGGCCCACGGCGGCCAGGCTCTGGCGCACCTGCTGGGCGTCGGGCCGGCGGCCGGCCAGGCGCAGCGGCAGGGCGACGTTCTGGGCGGCGGTGAGCGACGGCAGCAGGTTGAAGGACTGGAACACGAACCCGATCCGATCACGCCGCAGCAGCGTCAGCTTCCTGTCGCCGAGCGTCGCCAGGTCCCGGCCGTCCACGATCACCCGCCCCGTGTCCGGCCGGTCCAGCCCGGCGGCGCACTGCAGCAACGTCGACTTGCCCGACCCTGACGGCCCCATCACGGCGGTGAACGTGCCGGCGCCGAAGCCGATAGACACGTCGTCGAGCGCTGTGACGCCGTGTGCGTAGTGTTTGGTGACCGAGGACAGGTCGACCGCTTGCATGGGATTCATGGGCGACGACGCTATGGGGGCGAACATCTGTGGGGTACCGGACGAATGACTAGGATTCGTCCCGTGCTTCGGGGGCGGGAGTCTGATCAGAGAGCCATCGACGTGCTGCTCGACCAGGCACGTGACGGCCGCTCCGGCGTCCTGGTGATCAAGGGCGAGCCGGGGATCGGCAAGACCTCGCTCCTGGCGTACGCCGAGGAACGCGCGGAGGGCATGGAGGTGCTGCGCGGCCTCGGCATCGAGACCGAGGCGGACATCCCGTACGCCTCGCTCCACCTGCTCCTGCGCGGCGGACTGGACCGCCTCGGCGCGCTGCCCGAGCCCCAGGCGGCGGCGCTGGCGGGCGCTCTGGGGCTGGCCCCGGCCAGAGCCGACGACCGGTTCCACGTCGGCGTGGCGGTGCTGTCGCTGCTGGCGGAGCTGGCCGAGGAGCGGCCCCTGCTCTGCCTGGTCGACGATGCGCACTGGCTGGACCAGGCGTCAGCGCGCGCGTTGCGCTTCGCCGCGCACCGGCTGCACGCGGAGGGCGTCGTGCTGCTGTTCGGGGCGCGCGACGGCTTCGACCCGGCGGGCCTGCCGGAGCGGCGGCTGGCCGGCCTGGACGACCACAGCGCCGCCCAGGTGCTCGCCGACGCCGCGCCCGAGCTCACCGGCGCGACGCGCGTGAAGATCATCAAGGAGAGCGCGGGCAACCCGCTCGCCCTGCTCGAACTGCCGCGCACCGCCGACCTGCCGGCCTACGACCACAGCCCGCTGCCGCTGCCGGAACGCCTGCGGCTCGCCTACGCCGCCCGCGTCGGCCGCCTGCCCCACGCCGCCCGGACCGCGCTGCTGGTCACCGCGCTGGCGGACGGCGGCGACCTGGACGTGATCACGAACGCCTGCGCCGCGCTCGGCATCGAACCCGCCGCTCTGGGAGCGGCCGAGCATTCCGGGCTGGTCAGGATCACCGGGCGGCACGTGAGTTTCGCCCATCCGCTCATGCGCGCGGCGGTCTTCCAGCTCAGCACGTACGACCTGCGTCTGGAGGCGCACCGGATCCTGGCCGGGCTGCTGGCCGGTCAGCCCGACCGGCGGGCCTGGCACCTGGCCGCCGCCGCGACGGGCCCGGACGAGACGGCCGCGCGGGCGCTGGAGGAGAGCGCCCACCGGGCCAGGGAGCGCGGCGCGAACGTCAGCGCCTCCGCCGCGTTCGAGCGGGCCGCCGAGCTGAGCGAGGACCGGGAGCTCAAAGGGCGGCGGCTGCTCTCGGCCGCCGTGGACGCCACCGAGGAGGGCCGGCTCCAGCGGGCCCAGCGCCTCATCGACGCCGCCACCGGCCTGGTGCCGGACGTCTCGGCCCGCGCCACGCTGCCCACGCTGCGCGCCAGGATCGCCTTCGGCCAGGGCGCCCCGCGGCGGGCCCACGAGCTGCTGCTCAAGGGCGCGGCGGACGTGGCCGGCGACGACCGCGCCGCCGCCGCTCTGATGCTGGTCGAAGCGGCACGCAACGCCAACCGTCTCGGTGACGCCGACGGGCTCGTCGAGGCCGCCGCCCGCCTGCGCGCACTGGACCTTCGCCCGGAGGACGACCTCGACCTCGCCCGGCAGGCCGCCCTGGGATCGGCGTCGCTGCTGACCGAGGGCCCCGCCACCGCGCTGCCGATCATGCGCGAGCTGGTGGCCAGGGGCAGCCGGATCACCCCGGAGATGCACTCACGCCGCATCAACGCCTCCTACTTCGCCCTCCAGGTCGGCGACTTCCAGGCCGCGGGGGAGATCGCGAGAGCGGCCGCCGAGGAATGCCGGGCCAACGGCGAGATCAGCAAGCTCGCCGTGCTCCACATCACGCTCGCCACCAGCGAGATCTTCCTCGGCAGGTTCACGGACGCCACGGCCACCGCGAGCGAGGGACTGCGGCTGACCGCCGAGACCGGCAGGCCGAGCCGGGCCGGTTGCATGCAGGGCATGCTCGCCTGGATCGCCGCCGTACGAGGCGACGCGGGCCGCTGCGCCGAGCTGGCCGCCGCCTCGCACGCGCACTACGACGCCAATGGCATCGTCAACGGCCTGGCCTGGGCACTGTGGGCGCAGGCCCTGCTCGACCTGGGCCTGGGCCGCTTCGCCGAGGCGCTGGATCGGCTGGAGGCGGCCATGGCCGGCCCGGTGCGCCACCAGTTCCAGGCCGTTCACTTCGCCCCCGACCAGGTCGAGGCAGCGGCCCGGCTCGGCCTGCCCGCCGACGGGGCGCTACGCCGCTACGAGTGCTGGGCGCGGGCTTCCGGCCTGGCCTGGGCCGAGGCCGTCATGCACCGCTGCCAGGCCCTGCTCGAACCTGACGGGGATCGGGCACACGATCATTTCCGCACCGCCGTACGGCTGCACACGGGCGCAGGCCGCCCCTGGGAGGCGGCGCGCACCGCGCTGGTCTACGGCGAGCGCCTGCGCAGGGACCGGCACAAGAGCGCGGCCCGCCCCCACCTGCGTGCCGCGCTCGAGACCTTCGAGCGCCTGGACGCCCGGCCCTGGGTCGAGCGCGCGAGAAGCGAGCTGCGCGCCGCCGGCGACACGGGTCCGTCCGCCGTCGCGGCCGAGGCCCGGTCCGGCGCCTCCCCGCAGGACGTCCTGTCCCCGCAGGAGCTGCAGATCGTCCGCCTGGCCGCGGCCGGCCGCACCAACAAGGAGATCGGCGCGCGGCTCTTCCTCAGCCCCAAGACCGTCAGCTACCACCTCTACCGGGCCTTCCCCAAGCTCAACGTGACGAGCCGGGCCCAGCTCGCCGGCCTCGAGCTGGGCTGATCGGGCATCTCACGCGCCGGTCATGGCGGCGTGGAGCCGCAGGTACGGCTCGGCGTCCTTCGGCCGGTTCTGGCGCTGCAGCGTACGGCCGAGCAGCAGGCAGGCGTACCCCTCCGCCGGGTCGCGCTCCAGGATCACCCGGAGCTCGGCCTCGGCCCGGCGGAGCTGGGCCGAGTGGTAGTAGGCGCGGGCCAGCAGCAGCCGGGCCGACAGGTTGTCCGGCGCCGCGGCCACTACCTCGGCCAGGATGCGCGCGGCCCCGATGTAGTCCTCCGAGTCGAAGAACAGGCGACCACGCTGGTACTCCTCGGCAAGCCTCTCGATCGGCATGTCACTCCTCTCCGGTGTGCGGGACGCGTCCGGCGGGGACGACGCCCAGGCGGCCGGCCTGGTAGTCCTCCATCGCCTGAAGGATCTCGGCGCGGTTGTTCATCACGAAGGGGCCGTAGTGGACGACCGGCTCGCGGATGGGCTGCCCGCCGAGCAGCAGCACCTCCAGGTTCGGCTCGGCCTGCGGCTGAGCCGTGTCGGCGGCGACGGTGAGCGCCCCGCCCTGGCCGAAGACGGCCAGCTGGCCCTTGCGGACCGGCCTGCGCTCGTCACCGGCGAAGCCCTGACCGGCCAGCACGTACGCGAGGGCGTTGAAGGCCGGGTTCCACGGCAGCTCCAGCCGCGCGCCGGGGCTCACGGTCGCGTGCACCATCGTGATCGGCGTGAACGTGACGCCGGGACCGCTGTGCCCGTCCAGGTCGCCGGCGATCACCCGCAGCAGCGCGCCGCCGTCGGCCGAGGCGAGCAGCGCCGTCTGGCGGCCGCGGATGTCCTGGTAGCGGGGCACGTGGAACTTGTGCGCGCGGGGCAGGTTGACCCACAGCTGGACGCCGTGGAACAGCCCGCCCGAGACCACCAGGTGCTCCGGCGGCTTCTCGATGTGCAGCAGGCCCGAGCCCGCGGTCATCCACTGGGTGTCGCCGTCGGTGATCGTGCCGCCGCCGCCGTTGGAGTCCTGGTGCTCGAAGATGCCGTCGATGATGTAGGTGACGGTCTCGAAGCCGCGGTGCGGGTGCCAGGGGGTGCCCTTGGGCTCGCCGGGCGCGTACTCGACCTCACCCATCTGGTCCATGTGGATGAACGGGTCCAGCGCGGACTGCGGCACGCCGGCGAACGCGCGCCGGACCGGGAAGCCCTCGCCCTCGAACCCGCTGGGCGCGGTCGTCACCGACCTCACGGGCCGCCGCGCGACGGCGGCCGGGTCCGGTACGGCGACGCGCGGCAGCGTCAGGGTGTCGGCGGTGATGGCGGGCATGACCCCTCCTGCTTGTTGAATGTTCAACTTCTTGCCCGCCTCAACACGTGAACGCCGCCGGGCATTCCCGGCTTACCTTGATCGCAATTGCGGGACATCCCAACTCGCCCACTGATAGGTTTCTGCACTGTCTGTTGATCTATGGGGGGCTTACGGTGAACCAGCCGTTGGTGGAGGACGATCCGCGGCGGTTGGGTCCGTACGACATCGTCGCCCGCATCGGCGAGGGCGGGCAGGGCGTCGTCTATCTCGGGCGGGCGGAGACCGGGGAGCCGGTCGCCGTCAAGCTCCTGCACCGCGGCCTGCTGACCGACCCCGGCGCGCGGAGCAGGTTCCTGCGCGAGGTGCACCTGGCCCAGCGGGTGGCCAGGTTCTCCACCGCGCCCGTGCTCCACGCCGACATCGCGGGCCAGCAGCCGTACATCGTCAGCGAGTACGTGCCGGGGCCCTCGCTGCACGACCTCGTCACCCTCGAAGGGCCGCGGCGCGGCGCCGCGCTCGACCGCCTGGCCATCAGCACCGCCACCGCGCTGGCCGCCATCCACCGCGCCGGCATCCGGCACGGGGACTTCAAGCCCGGCAACATCCTGATGGGGCCGGAGGGTCCCGTGGTGATCGACTTCGGGGTCGCCCGTGCCCTGGACGCCCCGGGCACCACCTCGTCCGGATCGGTGATGGGGACGCCGGCCTACCTCGCGCCGGAGCAACTCGGCGGGGTGCCGGTGACGGCGGCGGCCGACATCTTCGCGTGGGGCGGGACCGTGGTGTTCGGCGCCTCGGGCCGGTCCGCGTTCGGCGCCGACTCCACCGCGGCGGTGATCAACCGCATCCTCAACCAGGAGCCGGACATCTCCGGGCTCAGCGGGACGCTGCTCGAGCTCGTCACCGCCGCCCTGTCCAAGGATCCGGCCAGGCGGCCGAGCGCCGACGACCTGGTCGCCCGGCTGACCTCGGCGGCCACGGCGCCCGCGTCTCCTCTGGCACCCGCGCTTCCTCCGGCGCCCGCGCTTTCTCCGGCGCCCGCGTCTCCTCCGGCGCGCGGGCGGCGCCGTGCGGTGCTGCTGACGCTCGCGGGCAGTGCGGCGGCGGCGCTGATCGTCGCGGGCGGCGTGCTGCTCAACCAGGCCGGCCAGCCGGTGAGCTCGGCTCCGGAGAGCAGCCCGGCCTCCCAGCCGCCGGTCTCGTCCGGCACGGCCCAGCCCACGCTGCCGTCACAGACGAAGATCACGGCACGGCGGACGATGCCCCCGGCGCCCAGTCAGACGTCCCGCCCCAAGACGTCGGCGCCCACCGCCAAGCCCACCCGCACCAAGCGCCCCGTGAGCACGTCGGTGGACGTCGATTCCGGCGTGCGCTCGACACCCGACCCGAGCTCGGGAAGTGCCCCCGAACCGACCAAAGAGACGACCACCGCCCCGCCACCCGCTCCCACGCAGTGGCAGCCCTCCACGATGGACAACCCCTTCACCTGCTGGCCCCAGACCTGTTGACGGCGCCCGTCACGGTTTGCGGCCCACACCGCAGACCGCGTGGACCGTGGTGGCCGGCGGCTGCGGCGACCCGGACGGCCGCCGCCATAGCGGCGTGGACACCACGCCCGGCTCCACGAGCTCGAGCCCCTCGAAGTAGCCGGCCAACTGCTCGGGGCTGCGCAGCGTGTAGGGGAAGGCGGCCCGCTCGTTGTAGAAGCTCACCGCCTCCACCAGCGCCGGGTTGACGTCGACCCCGTCGGACAGCGCCAGGTGGCTGCCGGACGGCAGCGCCGCCACATAGCGGCGGACGAGATCGGTGGCGAGGCCGTAATCGGGCACCTGACCGGCGATGCTGAGCATCATCAGGCCGATCGGCCGGGCGAAGTCCAGCGTCCTGGCTGCCGCCGCGAGGACGGTGCCGGGCTCGCGCACGTCGGCGTCGACGTAGTCGGTCATGCCCTCCGGGCTGCCGGAGAGCAGGGCGCGGGCGTGCACGAGCACCAGCGGATCGTTGTCGACGTAGACGATGCGGCACTCGGGCGCGATGCGCTGCGCCACCTCGTGCGTGTTGTCGGCGGTCGGCAGACCTGCGCCGATGTCGAGGAACTGCCTGATGCCCGCCTCGGCGACGAGGTACGTCACCGCTCGCCGGAGGAACTCCCGCTGGAGCCTGGCCACCTGCGCGAAATCGGGGAACATGCGCAGGAGAGCGTCCCCGGCCTCGCGGTCCACGGGGTAGTTGTCCTCTCCGCCGAGCAGGTGGTTCCAGACCCGGGCGGAATGCGGCTTGGTACGGTCGATCCTGGGGTCGGCGTCCATTCCGAAAGCGTATCCGATCTTCCCGATCGGCCCACCGGCGAAAACGGCGTGCCTGGGGCGAGGGGCGCAGGTCAGAATGGCCGTGATGATGCCGCTCAGCGAGATCCACGCCATGAGCAGGGACCCTGGACGAGACGTGGCACAGCCCCGTCGCGGACGCTCTCGCCGCCCCATGGGGGATCGGGCCGGGCCGTTCGTGCTTCGTCCGTTCGAGCGCCACGCATGTGTTCGTGGTGAGGCACGGTGCCTTCCCGCACGGTGCCTTCCCGCACGGTGCCCGATTCCTGCGTGCCGTTCCGGCCTGGCGCCGGGACCTCGCGGCGGTGACGGCCAGGGCCCGGCTCGTGGCCGAGCTGGACCGTGCGGGCGCGGGCGTCGCCGTGGCGGTGCCGTCACAGGTCGGCCGGCTGGTCGAGAGCGTCTCCACTGACCTGGGTGGGTACCACGTGATGTTGGTGGAAGGGGCGCCCGGAGAGCGGACCAGGCCACGGCGTGGGGCGCCGCCCTTGCCGGGCCGCATCTGCGTACGGGCTAGGTCGCGGATCCGCCCTCGGCCGTGCCCGACCTGCGCCGCGCGATGGCGGTCCTCCCCGGCGATCCGGAGGCGACCGCCGCGATCTCGGCGCTGGCTGCCGGCATCGCGATCAGCCTGGGCGCGGCGTCCAGGCCCGATCGGACGCCCGCGGGCGTGAGGGAACCCGCCCCCCGGACACCGGATCATGCACACGATGCATGCCGCCGGACCGTGGCGAGAACGCGGGCGACCAGTGTGCCCAACACCGTTCGGGGCGCACGACTGAGCACTCCTGCTCAGACTCCAGGAACAGTTTCGCTGAGGTTACGTAGCCGCGCCCCGCGCGTCAATGGGTCGATCTGTTGTGTTTCCGGCATGTCACGATTTTGTATCGCCGATTGCCCTCGCCCTTGACGCCTGCTGCCTGGCGGCGCGACAGTCGAGCCACATCGTTGAACCGGTTCGCTGACTCCGGCGGCCGTAGGGCGAGAGCTTCTCGCCCCGGTCCGGGTCGATCCTGCCCAACACCAGGCCAGGGCGTCATCCGGTCGACGATGTGAGGACATTCGCAACGTAACTGTCGAACCGGTTCAACTACAGGAGGTGAGTGTGGCGACGATCGGAGACGTGGCCCGGGAGGCCGGGGTGAGCCGCAGCACGGCGTCGTACGCGCTGTCGGGCAAGCGGCCCATCTCGGAGGAGGTCCGCCGGCGCGTGCTGGCGGCCGCCGAGGCGCTCGCGTACACGCCGAACGCAGGCGCCCGTGCGCTCGCCACGTCCCAGACCAAGGTCCTCGGTCTGCTCGCCCAGTTCCACGAAGACGAGTTCGCGCCCGCGATGATGCAGTACCTCCTGGGCGTCACCGACACCGCCCGCGACCTGGGCTACGACACGCTGCTGGTCACCGAGGCCGACGGCGCGCGGGCGCTGCGGCGCATCACCGACTCCCGGATGGTCGACGGTGTCGTTCTCATGAACATCGCGCAGGACGACCAGAGGCTGCCCATCCTGCGGGCGGCGCCGCAGCCGGGCGCCCTGGTCGGCCTGCCGGGCGACTGCTCCGGGCTGGACGTGTTCGACCTCGACTTCGAGGAGGCCGGCAGGGTGATGGTGGACCACCTCCACCGCCTCGGCCACCGCGAGCTCATCCTGATCTCGCAGCCCGAGCACGTGGTCGAGCGGGGCGGCGCGTACGTGTGGCGGCTCCGCGACGCCGCGCTCGAACGGGCCAGGCAGCTCGGCGTCACGCTGCACGCGGTGTACGGCGAGTCCCGCCAGCCGGCCGTCGGCCGCCTGCTCAACGCGCTGCTCGACGCCTACCCGTCGGCGACCGGCCTGATGGTCAACAACGAGGCGGCCACGGCGGCGCTGCCCTCCGTCGCCCACGAGCGAGGGCTGCGCGTGCCCGAGGACCTGTCGGTCATCGGGCGTTACTCCGCCGAGTTCGCCGCGACCTTCTCCCTGCCCTATTCGTTCATCGAGAGCGCGCCCGACCGCCTCGGGTCCATGGCGGTGCGCCAGCTCGTCCGCCGTGTGGAGTCGCCGGCGGCCCGCGACGAGCCGTTCGTGGTGCGCTTCATCTCTCCCGAACTCATCTCCCGGGGCAGCACCGCCCCTCCGGGAGCACCTCGCCCGAACGCCCGCTAGCCGCGGGCCCGACTCTTCGACACCTTCTGGCCGCGCTCGTTGTGAGCGCTCACATTGGAGTGAGATCGATGAACCGTCCGTCGATGTCCACGAGGGCGGCGGTCTTGGGAACCGCCGTCCTGGCCCTGTCCGCCCTGGCCGCCTGCGCGTCCGCCCCCCAGGGCGGCGCCACCGCCGCCCCCACCGACGGCGGCGCGAACGGGAGCGGCGCGTACACGTGGTGGGACCCGTACCCGCAGCACGACGCGTCCTCCGCCTGGGCGAAGCGGGTCGACTCCTGCGGGCAGCAGGCCGGCGTCACCATCAAGCGCACCGCGTACGACACCACCGCGCTGACCAACCAGGCCCTGCTCGCCGGCCAGGAGGGCAACGCGCCGGACGTCATCCTCCTCGACAACCCCGCCGTCTCGACGCTGGCCGACGCCGGGATGCTCACCGCGATGTCCGACGTGCCCGGGTCCGGCACAACGTCCGACTTCGGCCTCGACACCGCCAGATTCGACAAGAACCTCATCGCCGCGGGCGAGCTGGACGGCAAGACGTACGGCATCCCCATCGGCGCGAACACCCTCGCGCTCTACTACAACAAGAAGATCCTCGACGCGGCCGGCGTCGACCCCAAGTCGATCAAGGACTGGGCCTCGCTCGACGCGGCGCTGAAGAAGGTCAAGGCCGCGGGCAAGAAGCCGATCACGTTCTCGGCCATCGGCACGGAGGAGGGCTCGTTCCAGTTCCTGCCGTGGTTCTGGGGCTCCGGCGCGCAGCTCACCCAGCTCGACTCGCCGCAGGCCGTGGCGGCCCTCGACCTGTGGACGAAGTGGGTCAAGGACGGTGTCGCGCCCAACTCCGTCATCAGCAACTCCCAGAACACCACCTGGGAGCAGTTCCTGACCGGGGAGTTCGCGTTCGCCGAGAACGGCACCTGGCAGATCAACAGCGCCAAGAAGGCGGGCTTCCCCACCGGGATCGTGCAGATCCCCGGCAAGGACGGCGGCACCGCGGCCACGCCCACGGGCGGCGAGTTCATCACGGTCCCGGTGCAGAAGGACACCAAGCGCTACGACGTCACCAAGAAGATCCTCGAGTGCATGACGACGCCGGAGGGCCTGGTGGAGACCGGTACGACGTTCGCGTACTACATCCCCTCCACCGCCGAGGGCCAGCAGGCGATCCTCGCCAAGGAGCCCGACCTGAAGCCGTGGGTCGACGCCGTGCGCTCGGCCAAGGGCCGGACCAGCGACAACCTCGGCACCAAGTACCCGAAGATCTCCGAGGCCCTGTGGACCGGGGTGCAGAAGGCGCTGAGCGGCGCGGCCACCCCCGCCGACGCGCTCAAGCAGGCGCAGGCGCAGGCGAAGCAGGCCACCGGCAACTGATCCGATGACATCCCTTCGCACCGAAGCGGTCATGGCGCGCAGAGCAGTCCACGCGGCTCCCCGGCGGCGGTCGGGGAGGTGGACGGCTCTCGCCTTCCTCGCACCGCTCGTGATCTACCTGGCCGTCTTCTACGCCTACCCGCTCTACCGCAACATCGACCTCAGCGTGCACGACTACACGCCGCGGGCGTTCGTGCGGGGCGACGCCGAGTTCACGGGGCTGGACAACTACGCCGACATCCTGTCCGACGACACGTTCGTCCGGGCGCTGCGCAACACGGCCGTGTTCACCCTGGTCTCCATCGCCGCCCAGTACGCGCTCGGCCTGGCGCTCGCGGTCTTCTTCCACCGCAACTTCCGCCTGTCCGCGGTGCTGCGCGCGATGTTCCTCGTGCCGTGGCTGCTGCCGCTGATCGTCTCCGCCTCCACCTGGTCGTGGATGCTCAACAGCGACAACGGCATCGTCAACGCGGCCCTGCAGGCGTTCGGGATCGGCCAGATCAACTGGCTCACCTCGCCCGGCACCTCGCTGCTGGCCGTCACCGTCGCCAACATCTGGCTCGGCATCCCGTTCAACCTGGTCATCCTGTACGCCGGGCTGCAGAACATCCCGGCCGACCTGTACGAGGCCGCCGGCCTGGACGGGGCGAACGGGTGGCAGCGGTTCTGGCGCATCACCTTCCCGCTGCTGCGCCCGGTGTCGGCGATCACGCTGCTGCTCGGCCTGATCTACACGCTCAAGGTCGTCGACATCATCTGGATCATGACGAAGGGCGGGCCGGCGGACGCCTCGACGACGCTGGCCATCTGGTCGTACCGCGAGGCGTTCGGCACCGGCCAGCCCGACTTCTCGCCGGCGGCGGCCGTCGGCAACCTGCTCATCCTCATCGCCTTGGCCGCGGGGCTCCTGCACGTGCGGCTGCAGCGCAAGGAGGAACGCGCATGAAGACCTTTCCCTGGAAGACCGCGGTGGGCGTCGTGCTCGTCGGGCTGATGCTCTTCCCGGTCTACTGGATGTTCAACGTCTCGCTCACCAGGACGGGCGACCTGCGCGCGGACCCGCCGCACTGGTTCCCGTGGAACCCCACGTTCGAGGGGTACGCGGCGGCGTTCGCCCAGCAGCTGCCGGCCCTGGCCACGAGCCTGTTCATCGGCCTCGGCACCGTCGCGCTCACGCTGGTCGTGGCCCTTCCTGCGGGGTTCTCGCTGGCCAGGCTGCGCCCGCTCGGCGCGCGCGGGATGGACTTCCTGCTCCTCGTCGCGCAGATGATCCCCGGCGTCGTCATGGCCATGGGCTTCTACGCGATCTACATCAGGCTCGGGATGCTCAACACCGTGCCGGGCCTGATCGTCGCCGACTCGACGCTGGCCGTGCCGTTCGGAGTGCTGCTCTTCCGGGCGTTCATGGCGAGCATCCCCGGCGAGCTCATGGCCGCGGCGCAGATCGACGGGGCGAGCACCTGGCGCACGTTCCGGTCGATCATCCTGCCGCTGAGCCGCAACTCGGTGATCACGGTCTCGCTCTTCGCGTTCCTGTGGGCGTGGTCGGACTTCATCTTCGCCTCGACCCTCAACCGCAACAGCGACGTGATCCCGATCACGCTCGGCATCTTCCGCTACATCGGCAACAACACCACGCAGTGGAACTCGATCATGGCGACCGCCGTGATCGCGTCCATCCCCGCGGCCTTCCTCCTGGTCCTCGCGCAGCGCTACATCGCCGCCGGGGTCACCGCGGGCGCCGTGAAGGACTGAAACACCCATTCGTCGAAAGGTTCACCACATGACCAGCCCCGTGCTGCCGTCGCAGGGCCGGGTGCGCCCTCTCGGGCTCGCGCAGGTCTCCATCACCGGAGGGTTCTGGGGGAGCCGGCAGGCCGTGAACGCCACGGCCACGCTCGCCCACTGCGAGTCGTGGATGGAGCGCCTCGGCTGGCTGGCCAACTTCGACCGCGTCGCCGAGGGGACGACCGCGCCCGACCGTCCCGGCTGGTCGTTCTCCGACTCGGAGGTCTACAAGCTGCTGGAGGCCCTGTCCTGGGAGTGGGGCCGTACCGGCGACCCGGAGGCGGAGGCGGCGATCAAGCGGCTCACCGCGCGCGTCGCCCGCGCCCAGGACCCGGACGGGTACCTCAACACCTGCTTCGGGCACGGCGAGCAGCAGCCGCGCTACAGCGACCTGGAGATGGGCCACGAGCTCTACAACACCGGGCACCTCCTGCAGGCCGCGGTGGCCCGGCTGCGCACGTACGGCGAGGACGAGCTGGTACGGGTCGCGCGGCAGGCCGCCGACCACGTGTGCCGCACCTTCGGCCCGGACGGCGTGCCCGGCATCTGCGGGCACCCGGAGATCGAGGTAGGCCTCGCCGAACTCGGCCGGGCGCTGGGGGAGGAACGCTACGTCGAGCAGGCCCGCCTCTTCCTCGACCGCCGCGGGCACGGCACGCTCAGGGACATCCCGCTGGGACGCGCGTACTTCCAGGACGACATCCCGATCCGGGAGGCCGACGTGTGGCGCGGCCACGCCGTCCGCGCGCTCTACCTGACCGCCGCGGCCGTGGACGTGGCCGTCGAGCGCGGCGACGACGAGCTGCTGCGTGCCGTGGAGCGGCAGTGGGAGCGCTCGGTCGCGCGCCGCACCTACATCACGGGCGGCATGGGCTCGCGCCACCAGGACGAGGGCTTCGGCGAGGACTGGGAGCTGCCGCCGGACCGGGCCTACTGCGAGACGTGCGCCGGCGTCGCCTCGATCATGGTCTCCTGGCGCCTGCACCTCGCCACCGGCGACGTCCGCTACACCGACCTGATCGAGCGCACGCTCTACAACGTCATCGCGACCTCCCCGAGCCCCGACGGCCGGGCGTTCTTCTACGCCAACCCCCTGCACCAGCGCTCCCCGGGCAGGCCGGCGGACGCGGCCGAGGTCAGCCCGCGCGCCGAGGCCGGCGTCAGGGCCGCCTGGTTCGACGTCTCCTGCTGCCCCACCAACGTCGCCCGCACCCTGGCCGGCCTGCAGGGCTACCTCGCCACCGCCGACGACGACGGCCTCCAGATCCACCAGTACGCAGCTTCGACCATCCGCGCCGAGCTGCCGGACGGGCGGCGGGCAGCGGTAAAGGTCGAGACCGACTATCCGGAGAGCGGCACCGTCCGCGTCCGGATCCTGGACGACGGACTCTGGACGCTCGCCCTGCGGGTCCCCGCCTGGGCCGCCGGGGCCACGCTCGCCGATGAGGGGCGGGCGCGAGCGGTCGAACCGGGCATGGCCACGGTGCGGCGGGACTTCCGCGCGGGCGAGGTCATCACGCTCGAACTCCCGATGGAGCCCCGCTTCACCTGGCCGGACCCTCGCATCGACGCCGTACGCGGCTGCGTCGCCGTCGAGCGCGGCCCGGAGGTCCTGTGCGCCGAGTCGCACGACCTCCCGCATCCCGGCGGGCTCGACGCCCTGGCGATCGACCCCCTGTCCGGTCCGCGTGCCGAGCCCGGCGGCGCCCGGGTCCGCGGCCGCCTGGCCGCACCCCCCGACCGGCCGTGGGCGTACTCCCGTGCCGCCACGGCCGCCTCCGCGGCGGACGTCGAGTGGATCGACGTGCCGCTGCGGCCGTACCACTCATGGGCCCATCGCGGCCCGTCGAGCATGCGCATCTGGTTGCCCATCGACAAGGAGTGACACGATGTCCCGAATCCGAGTGCTCGCCTTAGCCCTGGTCACCACGGCCACCGCCCTGGTGACCACCGCGCCCCCGGCCGCGGCGGCGGGCGCGACGCTGACCGTCAACGTCGCGCAGCCGTTCAGGCCGGTCACCCACGTCGCCTCCGGCGGCCTGTACGGCCTGGCCGAGAACTCCCGTCCGGCCGACTCCACCCTCCTCCCGATCAAGGTGAACTCCCTCACCCAGCCCGCGCCGGGCGTCGGCCAGCGCCCCAACGGCCAGCCGCCCGGCGGCGACTCCCTGCTGGTGGCGCCGCAGGCCACCCGGGTCGGGGCGGGCGAGTTCATCCGGATGCCGGACATCTATCCCAACTTCCCGTACAGGTGGGTGAGCTGGAACGACTGGCTGGCCAAGGTCAACACCATGGTCAACGCCCGGCTGTCGGCCACCACGGTCACGAACATCCTCGGCTGGGAGCTCTGGAACGAGCCCGACTGGACGTGGAACACCTCCGCCGCGGGCGCCTTCAACGACGGCTGGGTGCGCACGTACCGCGCGGTGCGCGCGCTCGACACGCTGACGCCCGTCGTCGGCCCCAGCACCGCCACGTACAACCGCTCGTGGATGCAGTCGTTCCTCACCAACGCCAAGAACACCGGCACGCTGCCCGACATCATCTGCTGGCACGAGCTGGTGGACCCCGCCAGGATCGCCGGCGACATCGCCGACTACCGCAACCTGGAGGCCTCGCTCGGCATCAGCCCGCGCCGCATCTCCATCAACGAGTACGCCGCCACCGGCGAGGTGGACGTCCCCGGCCGGATCGCCAGCTACGTCGCCAAGTTCGAGCGCGGCGGCGTGGAGTCCGCGCACCGGGCCTTCTGGTACGAGTACGGCACCATGAACGGCCTGGTCGTCAACAACAGCCAGCCCACCGGCACCTGGTGGCTGTACAAGTGGTACGGCGACATGGCCGGGAACATGGTGACGACGACGTCCACCACGCAGACCGGGCTGGACGGGTTCGCCTCCTACGACGGCACCCGCAAGACCGTCAACGTGGTGTTCGGCAACGAGTCCGGCACCAACACCGTCAACCTCACCGGCCTCGGCGCACTTGGCTCCAGCGTCCGCGTCACGCTCTCGTCCACCCCGTCCAGTGGCCGCTTCACCGCGGTCACCGCGCCCACCACGATCTCCACGACGACCCGGACGGTCAGCGGCGGGCAGCTCAGCGTGTCCGTGCCCAACATGGTCGCCACCAGCGGATACCAGCTCACCGTCGAGCCGGCCAGTGGGGTGCCCTCCTACCAGCAGCGGTACGAGGCCGAGAACGCCTCCGTGTTCCGCGCCCAGCGGCTGAGCGCCTCCAGCGCGTCGGACGGCGGCTACGTCGGCCGGATCGACAACTCGGGCACGCCGCGCACCGACAGCTACGTCGACTTCGTGGTGAACATGCCCACCGCGCGCTCGTACACGATGACCATCGGGTACGCCAACGGCACCGGCGCCACGGCGACCCAGGGGCTGGCCTACAACGGCGGCTCGTGGAGCACCGTCAGCTACCCGCCCACCTCGGGCTGGGGGCAGTTCGGCGCCACGGTCAGCACCACCGTCACGCTCAAGGCCGGCTACAACGTGATCCGCCTGGCCAAGGGCTCGCCGTACTTCGCGGGCGGCACGGGATACGCCGAGCTCGACTACATCCAGCTCACCTGACCTGACCCCGGCGATCCGGCGCGATCGCGCCGGATCGCCGGGGCTGCCTCGTCAGTACGTGCCGGGCATCCGGGTGGTCAGGCCGTCGCTCACGGCGAACGCGCTCGAGGTGACGCTCGCGGTGCGGGAACGCGCGGCTGACCAGGGAGGCCGACGGCGCACGCGGTGAAAATTTCATGCCCCTGGGCCGCTCGAACTCCGCTACGTTGCGTTTCGTTTGGGAAAGCGGCTAAAGGAGTGCTGATGAGAAAAGACGTGCGCATTTCGCTGCCCGACGCCAGTTCGCTGGCGGGGACGTTGGCACTGCCTGGCGGGACCGCGCCCGCGGCCGGATGGCCGGGGGTCGTGGTGGTGCACGAAATCTACGGCGTCGAACCGGACATGCTGGATGTGGTTGACCTGTTCGCCGAACGTGGCTACGCGGCGGTGCTTCCGGATCTGTACAGCCACGGCACCAGGGTCGGGTGTCTGTCGCGGGCCATGCACCAGTTCGTCACCGGTAAGCCGGGCCGGCCGGCCGCCGACATCGACGCGACCCGGCGGTGGCTGGCCGGCCGCGAAGACGTCGACGCTGATCGGCTCGGGGTGATCGGATTCTGCATGGGCGGCGGGTTCGCCCTCGCATACGCGGCGAGCGCGCCGCCCGGTGTGCGAGCCGCGTCGGTGAACTACGGCGCGGTTCCCCATGACCGGGAAGAGCTGCGGTCGGTGTGCCCGGTCGTGGGCTCCTACGGCGGCCGTGACCAAGGCTTCGGCCCGCACGGCAGGCGGCTGCGGGAGCACATGGGGGCACTCGGCATCGAGCACGACGTCGAGATCTATCCGGACGCCGGGCACTCCTTCATGACCGACGGCCACCACCCCGTCGCGAAACTCGCGCTGTTCCCGCTGCGTCACGGCCTCGTCCGCGCCGCGGCGGACGACGCGTGGCAGCGCACCTTCGACTTCTTCGACAAACACGTCGCGAACCACGCCTAGGGCGCCGGGTTGCCGTCCTCACCCGATCGGAGGCGGCTTCACCGCGGTCATGTCAGACTGCGGATATGACCCACACCCATGACGAGGACCCGGCGTGTGAGGTGGCCCATCACGAGGCTCCCGGCGAGCTCGCCGGGCGGACGCTGGTCGCCGTCTTCGCCTCTCCGGTGGCCGACTGCCTGCTGAGGTTCGGGGCCGAGCTCGGCTTCCGCCCGATCCTCCTGGAGCCCGACCCTGAGCGCCGCGTCGAGGGGTTCACCGTGGTGACCGAGCTCGGCGACTATCTCGACGCCGCGGCCGATGTGGTGCTCACCGACCATCACCGCGAGGAGATCGGGCCCGTTCTCCGCGACGTGCTCAAGTTCCCTGTCCGGTGGATCGGCATCATGGGCAGCGCCCGCCACGTGGCACCGCACGTGCGGGCGCTGGCCGACCTCGGCGTGCCGCCGGAGGAGATCGCCCGGGTGCACCGGCCCATCGGGCTCAACATCGGCTCGCGCACGCCACCGGAGATCGCCGTCGCCACCCTGGCCGGCCTGATCGCCGACCGCAACGGCCGTCCGGGCGGCTTCCTCTTCTAGGTCGCTGGTGTTAAGCGGTCGATCCCGGCCGGTTGAATCTCGATCGCGATCTGCTGAGCCGGGCCTGTGATCGAGCTTGGGTGGCCCGGCCTTTGCGGGGTTCGGGTCAGCCCTGCTCTGCCGAGTTATCCACAGGGGTTCCGAAGGGTGTCCGCTGGCCTTCCGTAACCGTGGCGTGCGGTTGTTCTCCCTGGTCAGGCCATTGTCGCTGCCCATCGCCCGGTTGAGGTGGAAGTAACGCCGAGCACCGCCAGGCGTGCCAGGTTGACAGCGGCGGCCAGCAAAGAAAAGTCCGCGTCGACTTTGGCGGTGCCGCGCATGCGGGCGCGGCGTCCGCCATGCCGTCGCCGCATCAGATGCGCGATCTTGCGTTCGACCTTGGGCCGGGTGGCGCGGTATCGGGCCAGCCAGCCGGGATCGGCACTGTTGGCCCGGCCCCGGGCCAAGTGTGCCTCGTGCGGGCTGAGGTTGATGTCGCGGCCGTCCTTGGCGGTGGTGCACCGCTCCCGGAGCGGGCATCCCGCGCATGCGGAGCCGAAGGCCGCCACGCCACTGCCATTGCGATGCCAGCGGATCTCCTTGACGATCTGGTTCGGGCAGATCACCCGCCCGGCCTCCAGATCGACGGTGAAGGCATCCTTGGTGAAGCGACCTCCGGGCGCGCTGGAGGGCTGCGTCTTGACCATCGCCTCGATTTGAGCCCGGTCGAGCTTGGCAAGCATCGGCCCGGTGCCGTAGGCGGCATCACCATAAACCTCGGCCTGCTCGGCCTGCTCGGCGTGCTCGGCCTGCTCGGCCTGCTCGGCCTGCTCGGCGTGCTCGGCCTGCTCGGACAGGAGGTCAGCCAGGAGTTCGGCGGCCGGTTCGGCATCGCCCACGTTGCCTGCCGTCACCCGGGTGGCAGTGATGATCTCGCTGTCGGGGTCTTCGGCGATGTGGCCTTTGTATCCGTCGAACGAGCGCTCCACCGTCTTGCGGCCGTGTCGCGCCTCGGCATCGACGGTGGAGATGACACGGTCCTTGGCCACCTTGCGGGCGATCCGAAACACCCCGTCCTCGCCGTGCTGCAGGTCCTGGCCGAGCACGGTGGCCAGCAATCGTGCCGCCTGATCGACCTCCTCAGCCACCTTCCGTCCGTCCAGCACGGCTAGCAGCGCGAACCCATCGCGGGCCCGCGAGTCGATCAGCGCCTCCCGCTCCGCTTGTTCGGTCCAGTCGATGACCGGCTTACCGAGATCGGTGTAGGCGTCCCCGCTGGAGATCACCGCCCGCAGCGCGACCCGCAACTCCCGGTCGGAGGCGCGCAGCACGCCCCGGATCGCCGAGCGGATCAGCGTGATGGTGTCCTGGGTGGCCACCGCATCATAGATCGGTGCCGAGTCCAGCACCCGCTTGCGGCCGATCAGCCCGGCCCGGGCGGCCACCTCCACGGTCCGCTCGAAGATCCGGTCTGGCCGGTCGGAGGCGGCCAGCCGGGCCCGCATGTCCACCAGCACGGTGTGCACGAACCCTGGATGGTCGAAGTCCAGCCCGCCGGCGGCGTACTTCCACCGCACATCGAAGGCGAACCGATCCACCGCCTCGCGATCCGACAGCCCCTCCAGCCGCTGCAGCACCATCACCACCGCCACGATCATCGGCGGCACCGACCGGCGCCCATCCTCAGCGAACAGGTCGGCGAACATCTCGTCCGGAAACAGATTCCGGCACTCACGGTGCAGCACCGTGTAGATCGAGTTCGGCGCCAGCCGACCCTCGACAAAACTCACCGTGGAGGACAGCAACCCCGGCTGCATCGGAGTCTGGCCCACTGCCATCGCTCGGTCTCTCCCCGCTCCCGGTGACCAACACCGATCACCATGGCACAACAGGCGAGACCGACGCGAGATAGATCAAAAACACCAGTCACCTAGGGCCTCAGTCGTCCTGCGGCTGCGGGTCGTCGGCGTCACGTGTCGCCGCGATCACCCGCATCAGCACCTGGTGCAGGCCCTGTAGCTCGTCGATGTCCATGCCGAGACGGGCCACGATGGCGGGCGGGATCTTCTCCGCCTGCGCTCTCAGCTCCCTGCCGGCGGGAGTGAGAGTCACGGCCAGGGCGCGCTCGTCCTTGCTGTTGCGTTCGCGATGGATGTAGCCGAGGGCCTGCAGCCGCTTGAGCAGGGGGGACAGGGTGCCCGGGTCGAGCCGCAGCAGCTCGCCCAGCTCCTTGACCGACAGGGGCTCGTACTGCCAGAGCGCGAGCATGGCCAGGTATTGCGGGTGGGTCAGCCCCATGGGCTGGAGCAGCGGCCGGTACAGGCCGATCACGCTGCGCGAGGCGATGCTCAAGGCGAAGCAGACCTGCCGGTCCAGCGCCAGAAGATCTGTTGCCTCTCTCACAGGCTCCATGTGCAGGCACCTCCCGCTGCGCCTGGTAACTTACTTTGTGTACAAACTAATAGCCTACAAATAGTTGCCAGGCAAATCACCTGGGAGCCGGCGTCGGAAGGATGTCTTCGTGTTTCACCGCAAGCCGCTGGAGGAGCGCCAGGCCGAGCTGCGTCCCTTGAAGGAGGGCAAGCACTTCGAGCACGGCCCGGCCAAGTTCGTGTTCGTCTCTCTGCTCGTTGTGGTGGTGCTCACCCACGTGGTCGGGCTGGCCATCGCCATGCACTTCTACTCCTGATGACCCCGCGGGCGCGTATGGACGTCAGAAGGCGTTGACGAGGACGACGTAGACGGCGGTGCCGATCCCGACACTCAGAATTGTGCGGCGGCCGAAGGCGAGGTGGACGCCCGCGGTGACGGAGCCGGCGAGGAGCGCGTACAGCGTCGCCTGCGGGTCGGCGGCGAAGGTGCCGTGCAGGGCAGTCACGGCGAGGATCGCCAGGATGCCCACCGGCATCCACGCCGACAGCCGCCGCGGTAGCGGTGGGCGAAGCTCGGGTCCTTGCCGGTGATGTCGAGCGGGGCGTGAAGGGGGCACAAGAGTACGCTTGCCCCCTCCCGGCCTTTGCCTTGTGTGATCGTAACGATACCAAGAGTTAACTGTGTTGGGTTGAACGTGTGCGAGATAAGTGTCGGCGAATATGCATTGCGCAATGTAGCCCCACAGGTTGGGCCGGCATCCAAGCAGAGCGCCCCGGGCACGACAGCGGTATGCGGGACAAGGACTACCCCTGCGCACACACGCCGTCGAATCTGCGCTCTGGCGATGACGTCACCAGGGCCACATCACGCAGCTTCATACACACTCAAACACCAGCAGCTGCGAACCCTCTGCTCGATGGAGGACTATGGTGCCGTCGATCCGATTCCTGGGGGCGCTGGCAGGATGCCTAGCCAGAATCCGCGCAAGTTATGTTCCGCGGAGGGACGCGTTGGGCGGGAGCGGTACATTACGCGCATGTCCTCCGCCCCACGCCCGGACGACCGTGTCGCGTCCGCGTTCCGGTTCGCCACCGAACTGATCGCCTGGATCGCGACCCCCTGGGCGCTCGCCCCGCACTCCGTGCTGCTGGCCGTGCTGTCGGTCGTGGTGCTGATCGGGCTGCCGACGCTGCTGTCCACTCCGGGCGACAAGCGGAACGTGATCGTCGCGGTGCCGGGCCCGGTGACGATCCTGCTGGTTCTCGTGCAGCTCGTGGCCGCGGTGGCGGCGGCGTGGGCCGCGTGGCACGTGTTCGCCGCCGCGCTGGTGTCCGTACTGGCGCTGCTCACCCTGGTCCTGGAGCTGCCGCGCTGGCGGTGGCTGGCCTCCCTGTGAAGGGCGGGACCGTCACGGTGACTGTGAGAACGCCGGCTTGAGTACGTCCTCACACCATTGGCGGAAGCTGGTGGGCGTGGTGGAGCGCGGGGTGCGTGGCTGCGCGTTGTAGATGCCCCGATCGATCGCGGCGGTCATGTCGATCATGCCCTGGGCCCAGGCCTCGCTCATCCCGTGCCGCATGAGGGTGGCCTTGTAGGCGTCGCCGGGGGCCTGCTGGAAACGGACCGGTCTCTCCAGCACCTCCGACATGATCTGCGCCATGTCGTGGGCGGACAGGTCCGCGGGTCCGAGGACCGGGACGCCTTCCTGCCCGCTCCAGGAGTCGTCGAGCAGCAGCTCGGCCGCGACGGCCGCGATGTCGCGGGTGGCGCAGGACGGGAGCTTGCGATCCCCGGACATCGGCAGGAAGAACGTGCCCTGGCTCCTGATCGGCTCGATCTGCCGGAGCATGTTCTCCATGAAGCCCGGCATCTCCAAGGCCCGGTAGCTCACGCCGGTCTTCTCGATCAGCTCGTCCATGGCCAGCGCCGCGGAGATCTGCCCGGCGTTCTCGGCCACCCCGCGGCCCAGGGTCGAGACGCCGACGACGCGCCGGACGCCCTGACTCACAAGGGCCTCGCACAGCGGCTGGGTGAAGCTCAGGCAGTGGCCCTCGACGCTCGCGGCTCTGGGATCGGGGGGCAGGACCCAGAAGACGGAGTCGGCGCCGGCGAATGCCTCGGTGAGGACGCCGGGGTCGTTGTGCGATCCCGGTACGACCTCGACCCGTTCGCGTACGCGCGGGGCCAGGCGGGCGGGATCGCGCGCGATCACGCGGATCGCCGCGGCGCTGTCCAGGAGGTTGTCGATGACCTGCCGGCCGATCTGGCCGGTGGGAGTGGTGATGACGATCATGTGGCTCAGTCAAGCGGCTCCGGCGGCGCACCTGAAGGACCGATCCGATCGCCATTGATACCCTGCAAGTATGAATGACCTGGAGGTTCGACAGCTCCGGTACTTCGTCGCGGTCGCGGAGGAGCTCCACTTCGGCGGCGCCGCCGAGCGCCTGGGCATGGCGCAGCCCCCGCTCTCCCGCGCCATCCGCGAGCTGGAACGCCACCTGGGCGTGCGGTTGTTCGAGCGCACCACGCGTCACGTCACGCTCACGGCGGCGGGGGAAAGCTTCCTGCGGGATGCACGGACCGCGCTCGACGCGGTCTCCGCGGCCGGCCGGCGGGCCCGGCACGCCGGCCAGGGCACGCCGCGGCTGCGGCTCGCCCTCAAAGCGGACAACGACGGCGGGCTGCTGCCGCAGATCCTCCCCGCCTACCAGCACGAGGAAGCGGCGATCGCGGTGGAGCTGGTGCTGGGCGGACGGGGCGAGCAGGCGCAGGCGCTGCGTGACGGGCGAGCCGACGTCGGGCTGCTGGTCAGCCCCTTCGACGAGCGCGGCCTGGACGTCGAGCCGCTGCTCACCGAGCCCCGCCTGGCCGCCCTGGCGGCGACCGATCCGCTGGCCGCCCGGTCATGCCTGCGGCTGGCCGACCTGGCCGGCCGGAGACTTCCCGACGGAATGCCCGCCGACCAGGGCCTGTCCGCCGCCGCGTTCGACAGCACGGGGGAGCCGCCGCGGACGGCGCACCGCGGGCTCGTCGCCGGCAGCGGGCAGGTGGCCGCGGACCTGACGCAGGTCTTCAGGCTGATCGAGCTGGGCGAGATCGTCTGCCTTCTCCCCGCCTGGGTGACGCGCCGCTACGCGTGGCCCGAGATCGCCTATCGGCCGGTCGGCGACCTCGAGCCGGCCACCCTGGCCGTCGCCTGGCCACAGGACATGCGCTCGGCCGCGGTCGCCGCTTTCGTACGCGCAGCCGTTTCGGTCGCGGCAACCGCTCAGGCGGGAACGGAGACACCCCAGAAGGCGGCCATCTGAAACGCCGCGAAAGGCTGCCCGAGGGGGATTCCCCCGGGCGGCCCGGCGTCTCAGGCGGCCGTCACTTGCCGAACCCGGCGGTCAGGCCGGCCAGCAGCTGGCGGCGGCCCACCACGTACAGGATCAGGATGGGCAGCGAGGTGAGGACGACGGAGGCGAGCACCGCGGGCACGTTGATGCTGTACTGGCCCTGGAACGTCCAGAGGGCCAGCGGCAGCGTGCGCTGCTCGGGGCTCTGCGTGAGGATCAGCGGCAGCAGGAAGCCGTTCCAGATCGTCAGCGCGTTGTAGATGGTCACCGTCACCACGGCCGGTCTGGTCAGCGGCAGCGCCAGGTTCCAGAGCGTGCCCATCTCGGTCGCGCCGTCCAGCCGCATCGACTCGAACAGCTCCTTCGGCACGTCCCTGATGAAGTTCGCCAGGATCAGCACCGACAGCGGGATCGCGAACGCGATCGACGGCAGGATCAGCGCCAGCAGCGTGTCGTAGAGGTGGAGCTTGATGATGATCAGATAGATCGGGATGACCGTGGCCTGGTGCGGGATGGCCAGGCCCATGAGGAACGTCGAGTTCGTCCAGCGCAGGAACCGCCCCCTGCCGCTGCGGACGATCGCGTACGCCGCCATGAACGACACCGCCACGGCGGGCACGACCGCGCCGACCGTGACGACGACGCTGTTGATGAAGTACCGGATGAAGTCCGACTCGATGACCATCTGGTAGTTGGCCAGCGTGGGCTCGGACGGCGGCACGAGAGGGTTCTCGGCGTAGTAGTTGCTCTGCGACTTGAAGCTGGTGATGACGATCCAGTAGATCGGCACGACCACGACCGCCAGCCAGAGCCAGGCGATCGCGCCGCCCAGCCAGTTGGGGCGGCGCGTCACCCCTTTGGGGTGGGCGGTGTCGTGCTTCGCCGCGGCCTGCGAGGAGTCCTTCGCGAGGGTCGTCGCCATGTCAGGCCCCTTCCAGCTGGCTGTGGCTCGAGTTCCGGCCGCCGAGCCGGCGCAGCAGCAGTGCCAGCACCAGGCCCACCAGGACGAGGATGACGGCGATCGCGCTCGCCGGGCCCATCAGGTTGGCCTGGAAGCCCCTCTTGTACATCTCCAGCGCGAGCACCCGCGTGGCGTCGCCGGGGCCGCCCGCGGTGAGTACGAAGATCAGGTCGAAGAAGACCAGCGAGCCCACGACCATCAGGGTCGAGGACGTGATGATCGTGTACTTGAGCTGGGGCAGGGTGATGCTGAAGAACATGCGCACCCGGCCGGCGCCGTCGATCTCGGCGGCCTCGTACATCGAGCGCGGGATCTGGCGTACGCCGCCCTGGTAGATCAGCGAGTGGAACGGGATGAACTGCCACGACACCACGAAGATCACGACGCTGAAGGCGAGGACCGGTTCGCCGAGCCAGTCCTGCACGAGGATCGGGATCCCCAGCCCGGCGCCGAGCCCGAAGTTCGGGTCGAGCAGCGCCTTGTACGTGATCGCGATGGCGGCCGAGCTGAGCAGCAGCGGGATGAAGTACACCACCGAGAGCACCGCGCGGTAGCGCTGGAAGCCGGCCAGGAACGTGCCGAGCAGGATGCTCGCCGGCGTCTGCACCGCCCACGACAGGGCGATGACCAGGAACGTCACCCACAGCGCGTGCGGGAGGCCGGGATCGCTGAGAACGGCCCGCCAGCTGTCGAAGCCGGCCGGGCGGATCTCGCCGAGCCCGTCCCAGGAGGTGAAGCTGAGCACGAAGACCCCGATGAGCGGGATCACGGCGAACGCGACGAACAACAGCAGGGCCGGCACGGCCAGCCAGGCCAGGCCGCGTCCCTGGCCGCCCGGCGCGGCGGTCAGGGACGCATTCCCCCTGGCGGGGACAGGGGGGACGGTCACTTGCCGATGACCTCGTTGAGGTTCGTGGCGAACTGCTGCGGCGAGATCGACAGCTGGAACAGCTTGGCGATGTTGTCCAGCAGGACCTCGGACGCGGTCGGGCTGAGCGCCTGGTCCCAGGACTGCTGGAAGGACTTGGCGTTGGCGGCGGTGTCGTAGACGAACTTCTGCCACGGCGCGTCCGCGCCGGAGCCGAACTGCGCGTCCACGCCCTTGACGATCGGCACCTGGGTGGTGCCGACCCAGTCCTTGGACTGGGCGTCGGAGTTCATCTCGGTGAGGAAGAACTTCTTGGCGATCTCCTTCGCCTCCGGCGTCGCCTTGGAGGAGATCGACATGTACTGGGCCGGGTTGCCCACGGTGTCGCTGGGGTCGCCCTTGCCGCCCTGGACGGCCGGGAAGTTCATGTAGCCGAGGCTGCCGCCGGTGACGAAGTCGCCGCCGTCGGTCTTCATCGACCCGTACGTCCAGCCGCCGTGCAGCATCATCGCGGCCTTGCCGGTGTAGAGCAGCGCCTGGTCGGCGTTGGAGTCGGCGGTGATGGACGAGAAGCCCTTGACGAAGCCGTTGGCCTTGATGAGCTCCTGCATCTTGGTCAGGCCCTCGATGGCGGCCGGGTTGTTCCAGGCGTTCTTCTCGCCGTCGTAGATGGCCTTGAACACCTCGGGGCCGCCGATGCGGTCGAAGAGGAACTCCAGCCACATCATGTTCGTCCAGCGCGACTGCCCGCCGAGGGAGAACGGCGCGACGCCCGCGGCGTTGAACTTCTTGACCAGGTCCATGATGTCGCCCCACTCCTGCGGGGGCTGCGCGCCGACCTTCTCGAAGACCTTCTTGTTGTAGTAGAGGACGATCGGCGTCACGCACTCGACCGGCACCGCGTAGATCTTGTCGTCGACCGTGGCCGCGCCGAGGGAGGACGGGAAGAGCCGGTCCTTGTAGGCCGCGTTCTGGTCGAACCAGGAGGTGAGGTCGTCGACCTGGCCCGCCTGCACGTAGCTGCGCAGGCCGCCGCCGCCCCAGCCCCAGATGATGGTGGGGGCCTCGCCCGCGCCGATCGCGGTCTTGATCTTCGTCTTGAACGCGTCGTTCTGGAAGGTCGTCGTCGCCAGCTGGCTGCTCGGGTTGGCCTTGTTGAAGCGCTCCACCGCACGGGTGCGCACGCCCTCGTTCGGCTGGCCGGTGAGGTACCAGTAGGTGGCCTTGCCCCCACCGCCGCCACCGCCGCTGGTGCTGCCGCCGCCGCCACCCGCGCCCGCTTGGGTGGGCCCGGAGCTGCCGCAGGCGGCCAGGGCGGCTCCCAGGGGAACGCCCATGGAGAGGGTGAGGAAGGTACGGCGAGAGGATGTCCTGGTCTCCACGCTGATCTCCGTAACTGAACGCCGGGGGGATGGGCCGCGCGGCTCGTTGATCGTGAGGTGTGGTGGCGGGGGCCGTGGAGCCGGCCCCTATTTCGCTTCTGTTGAGTTAGCCTGTCGAAACATTTGCGACATACCGCGTGGTCCGTCAATCTAGGTTTCGGCTATGTGCCTGTCAAGACCGTCGTGCCTGCGAACCTGCCCATCCGGCCAGGGCGTGTGTAAAGTACTCAGGCGCGGCGTTCAACTGGTGGTCTGGCGCCGAGGAGGTCCTGCTCACAGGTCGGTCGCGGAACGTTCACGACCTCGAAACATTTCGAAAACTCACGGTGGACATCGCCTTGAAGGAGAGCAGCAGATGACGGCTCTGGATCGGACGCCCGCGGTGGACGGTGTGCTTCATCCGTGGCAGGACCCGGCACTCCCCGTGTCCGACAGGGTCGACGCGCTCCTCGCGGAGATGACCCTGGAGGAGAAGGTCGGCCAGCTCGGCAGCCGGTGGATCGGCAACGACATGCAGCACGAGCCGATCGAGGACGCCGAGACGGTGAACGTGGCGCCGATGCAGGACGTGTTCGCGGCCTCGGGCACGGTCCCCTTCGACGAGGCGATCAGGCACGGGCTCGGGCATCTGACCCGGGTGCACGGCAGCGCTCCCGTGACTCCGCAGGAGGGCGCCGCCGAGGTGGTCAGGCTGCAGCGGGAGGTGGTCGGGCGGTCCAGGTTCGGGATCCCGGCCATCGTCCACGAGGAGTGCCTGACCGGGTTCACCACGTACGGGGCGACCGTCTATCCCGCGGCCATCGCGTGGGGCGCGACGTTCGATCCTGAGCTGGTGGAACGGATGTCGGCCGCGATCGGGCGCGACATGGCCGCCGTGGGCGTCCACCAGGGCCTGTCACCGGTCCTGGACGTGGTACGCGACTACCGGTGGGGCCGGGTCGAGGAGACGATGGGTGAGGACCCGTACCTCGTCTCGATGCTCGGCGCCGCCTACGTGCGCGGACTGGAGAGCGCCGGCATCATCGCCACGCTCAAGCACTTCGCCGGATACTCGGCCTCGCGGGCCGCGCGCAACCACGGGCCGGTCCCCATGGGGCGGCGCGAGCTGATGGACATGATCCTGCCGACGTTCGAGACGGCGATCGCGCTCGGCGGGGCGCGCTCGGTGATGAACTCCTACTCCGACGTGGACGGCGTGCCCGCCGGGGCGGACCCCTGGCTGCTGACCGAGGTGCTGCGCGAGGAGTGGGGCTTCACCGGGACGGTCGTGTCGGACTACTGGGCCGTCCCGTTCCTCGCGACCATGCACCACGTCGCCGCCGACACCCTCGAGGCGGGCGCGCAGGCGCTGGCCGCCGGGATCGACGTCGAGCTGCCGGACACCCTCGGCTTCGGGCAGCACCTGGTCGAGCGGGTGCGCGGCGGCGAGCTCCCCGAGTCGCTGATCGACCGGGCGGTGCGCCGCCTGCTCACCCAGAAGGTCCAGCTGGGGCTGCTCGACCCGGACTGGACGCCCGAGAAGTCCGTGTCGGCGGCCGCCGCCGTGGACCTCGACTCGCCGGGCAACCGGGCGCTGGCGCGCGAGCTGGCCGAGCGGTCGATCGTGCTGCTGGACGCCGGGACCGCGCTGCCGCTGCGGCCGGGGCTGCGGCGGGTGGCGGTCGTCGGGCCGTGCGCCGACGACCCGCGTACCTTCATGGGCTGCTACGCCTTCCCCAACCACGTGCTGCCCCGACACCCCGGGCTCGGGCTCGGCGTCGAGGCGCCCAGCCTGCTCGACGCGCTGCGGGCCGAGCTGCCGGACACCGAGCTCGTCCACGAGCGGGGCTGTGACGTGCAGGGCGAGGACCGCTCCGGCTTCGCGGCCGCGGCCGCCGCAGCACGCGAGGCGGACCTGTGCGTGGTGGCCGTGGGCGACCTCGCCGGGCTGTTCGGCCACGGGACGTCGGGGGAGGGCTGCGACGCCGACGACCTGCGGCTGCCCGGCGTCCAGGAGGACCTGCTGGCCGAGCTCGCCGCCACGGGCACGCCGGTCGTCGTGGTCGTGGTCTCCGGCCGCCCGTACGCGCTGGGCGCGGCCCACGCCGGCGCCGCCGCGCTCGTCCAGGCGTTCATGCCGGGAGAGGAGGGCGGCGCGGCCATCGCCGGCGTGCTGTCCGGGCGGGTCCAGCCCTCGGGCAGGCTGCCGGTGCAGATCCCGCGCGGGCACGGCGGGCAGCCGGGCACCTACCTGCAGCCGCCGCTGGGCACCAACAGCCAGGGCATCAGCAACCTCGACCCGACCCCGCTGTTCCCGTTCGGGTACGGCGCCTCCTACACCACCTTCGAGGTCGGCGACCTGCGCGTCGACGCCGCAGAGGTGCCCACGGACGGCGAGTTCGCCGTGTCGGTCCGCGTGCGCAACACCGGCGGGCGGGCCGGCGAGGAGGTCGTCCAGCTCTACCTGCACGACGTCCTCGCCCAGGTCACCCGGCCGGTCCGGCAGCTGGCCGGGTTCGCCAGGGTCCGGCTGGAGCCCGGGGCGAGCGCCCGCGTGACCTTCCTGGTACACGCCGACCGGACGGCCTTCACCGGACGCGATCTGAGGCGCATCGTGGAGCCGGGGGAGATCGAGGTGTTCGTGGGCACGTCGGCGGCCGACCTGCCATGCTGGGGCACGGTCCGGCTGACCGGCCCGGTCCGGGTCGTCGGCCACGACCGGCGCCTTGTCACCCCCGTAACGGTCTCGGAGGTCCCGGAGGCCTCAGAGCAGGAGGGAAGCGATGCCGGCCAGTCCTAGACGTGCCACGCTGGCCACGGTCGCGGCTTCGGCCGGCGTGTCGGTGGCGACCGTGTCCAAGGTGCTCAACGGCCGCAGCGACGTGGCGCCGGCCACGCGTTCCCTGGTGGAGTCGCTGCTGCGGGAGCACGACTACATGGCGCCGTCGCCGCGCCGGGGCCCGGGCGCCAACGGGGCCGTCGCGATGTGCACGGTCGAGGTGCAGTTCGACAGCGACCTGAGCGCCTACTCCACGGAGATCGTCCAGGGGGTGGTCTCGGCCGGTGCCGAGCTGGGCGTCGGGGTCGTCGTCAGCGTCAGGAAGACGGTCGACCACCCGGCCTCGTGGGCCCGCGACCTGGTCGCCGCCGGGCGCCGGGCGCTGGTCGCCGTCACGTGCGAGCAGCTGAACGACAGGCAGCTGCGGGCCCTGTCCCGCGTCCAGCTGCCCCTGGTCGTGATCGACCCGCTCAACCTGCAGCACGACCAGGTGACCAGCATCGGCTCGACCAACTTCGCCGGCGGGCTGGCCGCCACCCAGCACCTGCTGTCCCTCGGGCACCGCCGCATCGCCTACATCGGAGGCCCGGCCACCGCGACCTGCAACCAGGCCCGGCTGCACGGCTACCGCGCCGCCATGGAGGCCGAGGGCGTGCCGGTGCCGCCCGGCTACACCCGCTTCGGCCGCTTCCGCTACCAGGACGGCATGGACCACGGCGCGGCCGTGCTAGACCTGCCGGAGCCGCCGACCGCGATCTTCGCCGGCTGCGACGAGGTGGCGCTCGGCGTCATGGAGGCCGCCAGGGCGCGGGGCCTGCGCGTTCCCGAGGACCTGAGCATCGTGGGCTTCGACGACACCCAGATCGCCCGGATGACCTCGCCGCCGCTGACCACCGTCCGCCAGCCGCTGCGCGAGATGGGCGGCGTGGCGCTGCGTACGGCGCTGCGCCTGGCGGACGGCGAGAAGATCGACTCCCACCACGTCGAGCTGGCCACCGAGCTGATCGTCCGCGCCTCCACGGCGGACGTGGCCTGCGCGGAGCATGCCTGACGACCCGCTTGTCGTACACGCACGTGCCGTGAGGGCCTCGGTGCCGGCGAGCGTGTCACGGGCGGGGGTGCCGCCCGGCGTCCTCGTCGAAGACCGGCGGCTCGCCCGGGGGCAGCGGCGTGCGGAACGCGGCCAGCGACAGCGCCAGCGTGTCGTAGTAGCCGACCAGGACGACCAGCTCGTACAGGCGTGCCGTGCCGAGGGCGGCCTCGGCACGGGCGTAGAGGTCGTCGTCGAGGCCGCGGTGCAGGACGAGGGCCCGGCAGGCGGCGCGCACGGTGCGCTCGGCCTCGCCGAACGTCCCGGCGTCCGCCCCCGAGCGCAGCGCGGCCAGCTCCTTGCCGGTCAGGCCCGCGTCGCGGCCCACGCGCTCGTGCGCGTACCACTCGAAGTCGCTGCGGCGCGCGACGGCCACCTCCAGGATCGCGATCTCGCGCCATCGGGCCGGCAGGTCCGTCGCGTATCGGATCGCCGCGCCCAGCCGCTGCAGGGGCCCGCCGACGCCCGGGGCGATGAGCATCGCGTTGAACGGGCCCTCCAAGCGGCCCTCCGGGTCCGTCAACCGGAACGGGCCCGCGGCACGCGGTCCTGACGCTATCTCGTCGTACACCGCGCGCTGTTCGGCGGTCAGGGCGCGCGGGTCGTGCCAGGGGATCCGTCCGTGCCCGGCGCCCCCACGCTCATCCTGATCGTCAGGCTGCTGCATTCGTGACCTTCCGTCCTGATACTGGTTCCCGGTGCAGTACGTGGGACCGAGGAGGGACCGGGTGGAGGCCAAGGGTCGTACCGCCGAGATCATGGTCGCGGAGGCGCGCAAGGCGTTCTGGGTGATGGTCGGGTTCCTGGCCGTCATCTGGATCGTACAGATCCCCAACTGGCTGTCGGGCTACGCGCTCAGCTACCAGTACGGCGTCCAGCCATGGAACCTGGCACGGCTGCCCGACATCGTCCCGTCGGCGTTCCTGCACTGGAGCTGGGAGCACATCGAGGCCAACTCGGGGCCGCTGTTCATCTTCGGCTTCCTGTCCGCCTATCGGGGCGTCGCCAAGTTCTTCAGCGTCACGGGGCTCATCATCGTGGTCAGCGGCCTCGGCGAATGGTTCACCGCCAGCCCGCAGAGCGTCGGCGCGGGCGCGAGCGGCGTGGTCTTCGGCTACTTCGGCTACATCCTGGTGCGCGGCGCCTTCGACCGGCATCTGATCGACATCGTGGTGGGCGTGGTCATGGCCCTGTGCTTCGCCTACACGTTCGCCGGGCTGCTGCCCCAGGAGGGCATCGGCTGGCAGGCTCACGTGTTCGGCTTCGTCGGCGGCGTGGCGGGCGGCTGGCTGTTCCGCGACCGCAAGCGCCCCCGGCCGGCGCCGGCCGCCCCGCAGCAGGACACCAGGGCCGCGCTGCTGAAGGAACTGGACGATCTCGGGCTCTGACCTGCGCGTCCGGCGGGGCATGGCCGAAAGTACGACCTCGCCGGTGGCTGAAAGGCCGAACCGGCGCGAGCCGTTCCGCCGATGTCCCGGGCCGCCGCCGTCGTCACCATCGAGACATGACCGACACCAAGGCGGCCCGGCTCATTCCCGCCGGGCTCCTCGCCCTCAGCTTCGTCCCGGTAGCGGCGGGCGCCGTCCGCATGACCGAGCTGACCATCGGCGCCGACATCACGCCGGACAACGCGCGCTTCTTCGCCGCACCTGTTCCCGTGATACTGCACATCGTCGGCGTCACCGTCTACGGCGTCCTGGGGGCCTTCCAGTTCGCGCCCGGGTTCCGCCGCCGCAGGCCCGCGTGGCACCGGGTGGCCGGGCGGGTGCTGGTGCCGTCCGGTCTGGTCGCGGCGCTCTCCGGCCTGTGGATGACGGTGTTCGCCGATCTTCCTGCCGGCGACGCGGGGCTCCTGACCGGGTTCCGGCTCGTGTTCGGCTCGGCCATGGCCGGCTGCATCGTGCTCGGCTTCGCCGCGATCCTGCGGCGCGACGTCGTCCGGCACCGCGCCTGGATGATCCGCGGGTACGCGATCGGCATGGGGGCGGGCACCCAGGCGGCGACCCAGCTCCCCTGGATCCTGGTCGCGGGCGTCGCGCCCGAAGGGGTGACGCGGGCGCTGTTGCTCGGTGCGGCCTGGATCATCAACCTCGCCGTGGCCGAATGGGTCATTCGCCGGCGCTTCCCGCGATAAAAGCAGCGAGTATTACGGCTCCGCTCATCGGAAAAGCAGAGAACGGGCCGCCGGAATGAACCGGCGGCCCATCGGCGTTACCGCCTGACTATTGTCTTCTTGGGCCCGCAGTAGGCGAATTTCACCTTGTACGGCTTGCTCACGCAGGCCCACAGCTCGATCGTGCCGTGCGGCATGCTGACGGTCTTCTGCTCGATGCAGTCCTGGTCCTTGTAGTAGTTGACGTACTGGTAGGTGTGGCCCTGGTACCGCACCTTGGCCATCGCGTACCGGTGGTCGGTGCTGCGGTCGCAGACCAGGATTCTGTTGTGGCCGGACAATTGGGCCTCGGCCAGCACGTCCCCGTGACGGTTGGTGAGATAAGCCCCCGGATGCGCCTGCGCGGTGGCCGACGCGGCGGTCGATCCCATGACGGTGACACCTAGTCCGGCAATGGCGGTGATGAGCAGCAGTTTTCTCACTTTGCCCCCTGTCGGTGATGTTTTCCGTAGGAAATGACGATGATTTCACCAGCAAAGTTCAGAGAAATCTGGGGGACTTCAGCCGCCGGGCCGGACCAGGCCGCTCTCGTAGGCCAGGATGACCAGCTGGACGCGGTCGCGTACCTCCACCTTGGCGATGGCCCTGGTGATGTGGGTCTTGGCGGTGAACGGGCTGATCGTGAGGCGTTCGGCGATCTCGTCGTTGGACAGGCCGAGCGCGACCAGCCGCACCACCTCCAGCTCCCTGGCGGTGAGGGCGGTCAGCCGCTGCCGGGCGACGGGGGCCGGCCCCTGCCGGTGGGCGAACTGCTCCACCACCCGGCGGGTGACGCCGGGCGACAGCAGCGCGTCCCCGGCCGCGACGGCGGTGACCGCGCGGCGCAGTTCGCTCGGCTCGACCTCTTTGGTGAGGAAGCCGCTGGCTCCGGCGCACAGCGCGTCGAAGACGTGCTCGTCGGTGTCGAACGTGGTCAGGATGATCACCCGGCAGCCGGTGCCGGACACGATGTGGCGGGTGGCGGTGATGCCGTCCATCCCGGGCATCCGGATGTCCATGAGGACGACGTCGGGACGCGTGCCGGCGGCCAGCCGCACGGCCTCGTCGCCCGTGGCCGCCTCGCCGACGACGGCGACGTCCCGGGAGCGGGCCAGCAGGCTGCGGAAGCCGGCCCGTACCAGTGCCTGGTCGTCGGCGAGGAGCACTTTGATCGTCATACGGGGGAGCCTGCCACAGGGATCTCGGCCCGGATCGAGAAGGCGCCCGGCACTGGCTCCACGGTGAGCGTGCCCCCGAGCGCGCTCACCCGTTCCCGCATGCCGGCCAGGCCGTGCCTCTCGACGATCTCGTCACACCCCCGGCCGTCGTCCGTGACCTCCACGACGACCGAGCGCGGCCCGCAGGCGATCGTGACCTGGGCCTTGGCCGCCCCCGAATGCTTGAGCGCGTTGGTGAGGGCCTCCTGGACGATGCGGTAGACGGCCACGGCCGGCGCGGCGGGGACGGCCGAGGGGTCGCCGCGCTCGTCGAGGGTCACCCGCAGGCCGCGCCGCGTCCGCGTCGTCCGTGACTCGTCACTCGCACCTGCACCTGGCGTGCTACGCCCTACACCGAAAGCAGTACGGCCGCACCTGGGACGCGTCCGCCGGCCGGCGCATCGCGCCCACGTGCAGGCGGGGCCGGAGTGTCCGCACAGAGCAAGATCGTGCCAAGTGTTGACAGAAGGCACGTGTCACGTCCCCTGTGATGACTCCGTGGGGCGAATCTGCCCTTCGGCGCCAGTGCCGGTCATCCGGCCCTGGCGGTCGAAGGTGGTTTCCGCTCGACGAGAGGAACAACAATATGAGGCACATCCCACGGATGTGTTACCCGTTCGCCCTGGCGGCGGCCCTGCCCCTGACACTGTTCACCCCGGCCCACGCGAACGCCGGGTCTTCCGTCCGGACCCCGGCCGGTCAGCGCGCCGTGCAGGACCCGACGTCCTGCCCCGAGCAGGTGTCGCTGGTCAACGGCGGCTTCGAGGCGCCCGTCGTCACCGGCGGGCCGTGGGCCCCGCTCCCCGACGCCTCGCAGGGCGGCGCGAACTCGGTCCCGGGGTGGCGGACGACCGCCACCGACCACAGGATCGAACTCTGGACCACGCGGATGGGCGTCCCACCCGTCGAGGGCGGGCAGTTCGCCGAGCTGAACGCGAACCAGGTCTCGACCCTCTACCAGGACCGCCCGACCACCCCGGGCCAGAAGCTGTACTGGCGGCTCTCTCACCGGGGCCGCCTCGGCACCGACACGATGGCCCTGGACATCGGCGATCCCGCGCGTCCGGCGGAGCAGGCGACCATGTCCGACGGCAACGGGCGGTGGGGCACCTACTCCGGCACCTACACCGTGCCCGCCGGGCAGACGACCACCAGGTTCGCCTTCCGCTCCATTTCCGCCGCCGGGGGAAACCCCACCTTCGGCAACCTGCTCGACGACATCTTCTTCGGCACCCCGCCCTGCGTCATCGTGACCAAGTCCGCACGTCCTGAGGGGCCCGTGAACGTCGGGGACGTGATCACCTACCGGTTGACCGCCGTCAACAAGGGCGGTGGCGCGGCGGACGGCACCCGGCTGACCGACACGATCCCCGCGGGCACCACCTTCGTGCCCGGCTCGCTCCGGGTCGCCGACGGCCCCAATGGCGGAGCCAAGACCGACCAGGCCGGCGACGACCAGGCCGAGTTCGACCCCGCCACCGGGAAGGTCGCCTTCACTCTGGGCGACGGCGCGACCGCCACGGCCGGCGGCCGGCTGCCCGACAGCGGCGTCCTGCCCGACGGCACCACCGTGGAGTTCCAGGTCAAGGTCGGCCGGGCCGCCGCGGGCGGCAAGGTCACCAACCGGGCCGCGGTCGACTACGAGAACCGACTGGGGCCGGAGCCCGTGCCGTTGACCTCCACCAGCGGCGACGCCGTGACCGAGGTCAATCCCGCGGTCGACCTGAGCGTGGTCAAGGCCGCCGAGCAGACACGGGTCACCGTCGGCGGCACGGTCACCTACCAGCTGGCCGTCCGCAACGCCGGGCCGAACGACGCCACTGGTGTCGTGGTCAAGGACGCGCTGCCCGCCGGGCTCGCCCTCCTGTCGGCCACGCCCTCCACGGGCACGTACTCCGGCGACAAGTGGACGGTGGGCACGCTCGCCGCCGGCGACACCGCCACGTTGACCGTCCGGGCCAAGGCCACCGCGGTCGCCGAAACCATCAACACGGCCACGGTCGGCGGCAAGGAACTGGATCTCGACCCGTCCAACGACAGCGACAGCGTCAAGGTCTGCGTCGATCCCGCGCCCGACTGCCCGTACTGCACACCGCGAAAGGAGCCGAGGAGCAGAGCTGGTCTGCTGATAGCGGTCGGCTCGCCGGCCTGATTCCGCTCCGCCGCAACCCCTTCGCGGCGGAGCCCGTCCGCGACGACCGGCGGCCGCCCGCGAGTACGCAAGGAGGCCGCCGGTCGTCCTCAGCCCCGCGCCGAAAGCAGTACGGCTAGAGGGAGAGGCCGATCGCCGCCGACGTCTCCCGGTCCAGGAGGGCCGGGAGGATCGGCGGGTCCACCACGCGCACCGGCCTGAGCCGGAGGACGACGTCCGCCGGCGCTTCGGCGCGCGTGGTGACCGGGCCGTGCACCGCGATCGACTCGGCGCCGTCCCGCGAGAAAGAGCGGGCCAGCACATAGCAGACCTTGGGCGCGACACCGCTGAGCTCGAACGGCCCGGCGTACGGGACCATCGTGGTCAGCGCGGGCAGCCCCCTGGGAACCTGGTGCGGGAAGACCCCGACGAAGGTCGGATCGCTCCCCGCCCCTGGCGGCACCGTGATGACGCCCCGGATGACCGCCGGTCCGGTGCGCGCCGGCGGCGCCGGCCGGAAGCCCCCGTTCTGCCGATACTCGACAGGCGCCATGCCCACCATGGTCTTGAATCTCGAACTGAACGTCCCCACCGCGGAATAACCCACGATGTGGCAGATCTCCGTCACGCTGTACGACGTTTCCAGGAGGAGCCGCTTCGCCTCGTGCAGCCGCAGTGCGGAAAGGAAGCGCCCTGGTGAAACCCCGGTGACCCGCTGAAAGATACGAGAGAAGTGGAACTTGCTGAACATGGCGACGCGCGCCATGTCGTCGATGGTCACCTCTTCGCTCAGATTTTCATGGAGCATTGCGATGACGGCTTTAATGGATTCCTCGATCGCCTTGTCCATCTCAGCCCCCGTCCTGCTGTGTCCACGGGTGGATGATCGTGGAAATGGAGTGTAGTAACTCCTTTTGTCCTGATATATAGAACCGAGCACGACCCTGGTGTGAAATATTCATATACGCATTGGTGAATCGGTAACTTTCCCACCCGAGCCGGCTACCTCACAATCCTGGATGGCATGGTCGATCGAAACCGGAGGAGGCGGACATGGCCGCGCTCAGCACGCAGGCAGAGAAGATCAAGGAACAGGACTGGCGGTTCGCCGAGCTGGTCATGCGTACATGGGTCGAGCCGCAGCTCGCCGACCGCTACCTCCAGGACCCGGTGGGCACACTGGCCGGCTTCGGCATCGTCATCCGCAGCGAGGAAGAGGCGCCGGAGCTCCGGATGGGGTTACCGAAGGAGGTCTGTATCGAGATCGAGGACCTCGACCACCCGAGTGAGCAGGTCGCCGCCATGCCGTCGTTCGGGTGAACGCGGCCGGGCGATGGAATCCACCTCCCTCGGAGCCCCGCGCATCAGCTTCAAACGGCACGTACGCGTTGAGCTGATCCCCGGGGGATCCGTCTATCTTGTCTCGCACAACGGGACGTTCGCCCTGTCGGGCACGCATGCGCGCGCGGTCGCCACGCTGCTCGACGGCACCAGGACGTTGGCCGAGGTGCGGGAGGCGCTCGCCTCCACCTGCTCGTCGGAAGAGCTCGGCCAGATGCTCGGCCGGCTTTCGAAGGCGAACCTCGTCGGGTTCCGCGGCTCCTCCAAGGCGTGGCAGCCGCGGGACACGGAGGCCGACACCTACTGGGACCTGGCCGGGTACGACGGAGACCGCGTCGATCTCGGCCGGGCCTCCGTGGACATCGTGCCGGTCGGGAAGATCGACGCGGAGCAGGTCGGGGAAGCGTGCCGGGCCATGGGACTGAACAGGGCAGACGGCACGGGAGCGGTGGATCTTTCGCTGGTCTTCTGCGACGACTACCTTGACCGGGAACTGGACGCGATCGACCGGCGGCACCGCGCTCTGGGACGAGCCTGGTTGCCCGCCGTCACCTCCGGTGCCGTCCACTGGATCGGCCCGGTCTTCGACCCGGAGGCGGGACCGTGCTGGTCCTGCCTGGCCGCCCGCCTGAGCGAGCACCGGCAGGGCGAGAGCTGCATGCGCCGCGAGCTGGGCGGGAGCGGGTCCACCCGCCCTCCGCGGGCGTCGCTCCCCGCGACACGCGCCATCGGGGTCCAGCTGGCGATCCTGCAGGCGGCCAAGTGGCTGGCGGGGACGCGCGGCGACCTGTCCGGTCACCTGTGGACGATGGACACCACCACGCTGGAGCTCCGGCGGCATGTCGTGGAGCGCCGGCCGCAGTGTCCTTCGTGCGGGGACCCGGAGACGGTGGCCGCTCAGGCCAGGGCGCCGATCGTCGTACGGTCCCGGCCCAAGGCCACCACGTCGGGCAACGGCCACAGGTCGCTCTCCGCCGAGCAGGTGTGGCAGCGCTACGGCCACCTGGCGGATCCCGTCACCGGCGTCACAGGGGAGATCCGGCGCGACCCGCGCGCGCCTTCGTTCCTGCACTGCTACCTGGCGGGGCACAACCGCGCGCTGCGCTCGGACCGCCTCGACGTGGCGAGGGCGGGGCTGCGGTCGCGGAGCGGCGGCAAAGGGGCCAGCGACATCGAGGCCAAGGTGGGCGCCCTGTGCGAGGCGGTGGAACGGTACAGCGCCTCCCGCTTCGGGGACGAGGAGACGGTGCTCGACACCTTCCGCGGTCTCGGCCCGCAGGCTGTGCATCCCCAGGACTGCCAGCTCTTCCACCCTCGCCAGTTCGGCGGGCGTGAGCGCTGGAACGCCGCGCACATGGCGTTCCACCATGTCCCGGCGCCGTTCGACGAGACGGCGGCGGTGGAGTGGACGCCGGTGTGGTCCCTCACGACAGGACGGCACCGCTACCTGCCCACCGACCTTCTCTACTACCGCGCCGACGCGGCGGACGCGCCGGTGCGGGCCGACTCCAACGGCAACGCCGCGGGCTCGAGCCTGGAGGACGCGATCGTCCAGGGCTTCCTGGAGCTGGTGGAGCGGGACGCGGTGGCCCTGTGGTGGTACAACCGCACGCGCCAACCGGGGGTCGACCTGGCCTCGTTCGACGACGCGTGGATCATGGATCTCCGCGAGCGGTACGCCCGGACCGGGCGGCGTCTCTGGGTGCTCGATCTCACCACCGACCTGGGGATCCCGGCGATGGCGGCGATCTCCAAGCGGGTGGACAAGCCGGCCGAGGACATCATGCTCGGGTTCGGAGCGCACTTCGATCCGCAGGTGGCGCTCCGGCGGGCACTCACCGAGCTCGGCCAGCTGCTGCCCGCCGTGGCCGGGGCCAGGGCCGACGGCACCGGCTACGGCCTGGCCGACCCGCATCTCCTCGGCTGGTGGCGGACGGCGACGACGGCGGCGCACCCCTACCTGCTGCCCGACTCCCTGCGGCCGCCCCGCCACCGGTCCGACTACGCGTACGTGCCGCGCACCGATCTGCGCGACGACATCGACCATGTTCGCGGCCTGGTCAGCCGGATGGGTTCGGAGCTTCTCGTGCTCGACCAGACGCGGCCCGACATCGGCATGCCCGTCGTTAAGATCATTGTCCCGGGCCTCCGGCATTTCTGGGCCAGATTCGCCGAAGGCAGGCTGTATGACGTGCCGGTCCGGCTGGGCCGGCTCGAAACAGCGACTTCGTACGACGAGCTCAATCCGATCCCGTTGTTCCTGTGACGGCTCTGTCGCGAGGAGAAGATATACATGTCCGGGTCCGCGGAGGCGCCGTGGTTCGCGCTGTGGTCCTTCAGAGAGGACGTCTACCTGGAGTTTCAGGATGACGGGCTGATTCTGCGCAGCCGGTGGGAGGACGTCTCCGCGCCCATGCCGGGGCGGCAGGTGGCCGAGGCGCTGCGGCGCATGTGCCTGGGGCCGATCTCCCTGGAGAACGTGATCACGCGGGACGCGGACTCGGAGGAGCTGAGCCGGATCCTGGAGGTGGTCCACCACCTGGTGGTCCGCTCCTTCGGCCCGGACCCGGAACAGGCGCTGATCTCCGTGGCGCCGATCTCGCCCCGGGCCGTCTTCCGCCGGGCACCGCTGGCGGAGGACATGCCGTTGCGGATGTCCAGGTTCGCCGCGATCCTGCCGGGCAAGCGTGACTGGCGGATGGAGTCGCCGCTCTCCCTGCACCGGGTGCTGCTGCACCAGGCCGGGGCCGTGGCGCTGGTCGGTGCGCTGGGCCGGCCCGTTCTGCCGTCCGCGTTGAGCCCGGGAGAGCGCCACGTCGCCGCGTGCCTGGTCGCCACGGGGATGGCCGTCCAGGCGTCGCGCGTGTCGGCGCAGGCGGAGTTCGACGAGGACGACGATTCCGTCCTGGTCGGCTGGAACCCGCTCGATCTCATGTTCCACAGCAGGACCACGCTGGGGCGGCACGACCACGACTTCGGCGCGACCTATCGGCTCGGCAACCGGGCGGTGGAGCCGGTCGTCAAGCCGCCGGCAGGCGACAAGCACATCGATCTGCCGAGACCGCGGTGGCGGGAGCTGATCGCGAACGATCCGCCGCTCAGCGCCGTCCTGGAGGCGGCCAACGGCGGGGCGCCCGACGTCGAGCGCGTACCGTCCATCGACGATCTCGGCGAGCTGCTCTACCGGACGGCCCGGGTGCGGTCTGTGACCGGTGCGGCGGACGGGACGTCCGCCGTCGCCACCAGCGACCGGCCCTATCGGAGCGCCGGCGACTGTTACGGCATCGAGGTCTACGTCACGGTGGACGACTGCACGGGGCTTCCCAGCGGGGTATACCACTATGACCCGTTGGCCCATCGGTTGTACCGGATCGCGGACAGGGGGGACGAGCTCCTCGAGAACGCCCGTCTGGAGGCCAATCTGGCCGCGGTTCCCCCGGTTCTCATCACGCTGACCGCGCGATTCCGCCGCTTGTCGTGGAAATACAACGGCCTGAGCTACGCTCTTGTCCTCAAGGACGTCGGAGCCTTCACCCAGGCTTTGTCGCTGGTGAGCACGGCGATGGGGCTGCCCGCGTGCGCGCTCGACTGTGACGATGTGGACGTGTCGGCACGCGTGCTGGGCCTGGACTGGAAGATCGAGTCAGGCGTGGCCGGGCTGGTGGTGGGCAGGTCCGGTGGCGCCCGTCCGGAGTGCGATGAAACGAGGCATCCGATCAATGACGCGGCGTGGCCGGCGGACGCCATTGATCTGATTTGCTGAGCTCTCGGCCCGAAATCCGGCTACTCGAGCTGATTGGCCTGATATAGCCTGTCTGACGACTGGGGGTGGACAGTTCGCCGGGGGGCGGAGAGGGAATGGCGAAGAATCTCGTGGCGCGAGCGCGGGATGTCCGATTGTTGCGGATCTTCTCTCTGGTCTCCTCGGCGCGGCGGAACGGCGGCGCCGCACTGCCGGCGCCGCGCCTTGCGCTGATGGTCACCGCTGGAGTGCTCCTTGGATTCGCGCTGAATGCGATCTTGAATACGCTCAATGGCATTGGCCGGGAATCAGCTGACATTTCGGGCGTTGTGGCTTTCGGCGCCTGCATGGCGGTGGCCATCGGGCTGCAGATCGCCCATTCTTTCGGACGGCCATGGTGCTGGTCCCTGAGCGCCCGGATCACCTCGGTGACGGCGCTGGCGGTCGTCGTGCTCGCCCCGGCCCTGTGGATCGGCCCGCAGGCCGCCGCCGTGGTCCCGCTCCTTGCGGCGTCCATCCTCCTTGTCGTCCCCGTCCCTTACAGATGGGTGCTGTACGGACTGACCTGCGTCCTCAACCCCGTGCTCTACTTCGTGCAGGGACTGGGCGCCGTCAACATCGTCTTCGTTTTCGTGTTCACCCTGGTGCAGGGGCTGGTCTTCTACGGCCTCAGTTTCCTGGCCGAGCTCGCGCAGGAGCTGGAGGGCGGTCGCAGCTCACTGGGCCGGATCGCGGCGGCCGGCGAGCGGGTGCGCATCGCCAGGGACCTCCACGACGTGGTCGGACACGATCTGCTGGCGTTCACGCTGAAGAACGAGCTGGCCCACCGCCTGCTGCCGCGCGCGCCGGAGCGGGCCGAAGAGGTGATGTCGGAGGCCCTGTGGATCGCCCGCCGGGCGACCGCGGCGCTGCGGATGATCCCGATGGGCTGCCAGAAGCTGTCGCTGGCCGGAGAGGTCAGGTCGATCGAGTCCACGCTGTCGGTGGCGCAGATCGAGGTCCGCACGAACGTCTCGAGCCACGGCCTTTCCGGGGCGGTCGATTCGGTGCTGGCCATCGTGCTGCGCGAGGCGATCACCAACGTGTTACGCCACAGCAAGGCGCGGCAGTGCGAGGTCGAAGGCGGCGTGCGCGACGGGCTGGCGTGGCTGAGCGTGGCGAACGACGGGGCCGACGACGACAGTGATGATGGCGACCGGGTCGCCTCCGAGGCGGTCTCATCTGACGGCAGCGGGCTGGAGAACCTGTCGTCGCGGCTGGCCGCGGTCGGCGGACGGCTCACCGTGACCCGGGAGGACGGCTGGTTCCGTCTCCTCGCCGAGATCCGGCTGTCCGACGTGCCGGCCGAGACGTCGGCTCCACCCGCCGACGCCGGGAAACCCGCGGATCTCCTCCGGCAGACCGCCGTCCGCTGGGCCCCCGGAACCGTCAATCTCCTGACATTGGCGGTTTTACTGGGCTATATCCCTATCCTGATCACGAACATTCTCTGGCGGAACCCCGCGGGCTTCACGGTGGACGTCGGGATCTGCCTCACCGTTCTCCTGCTCACCCAGTTCGCGCACTCCTTCTTCGGCCCCCGCGTATGGCCGACGCCGGTCCGCGTGGCCACGCTGACGGTCCAGGCGGCGGCGTCGTTCCTCCCTGTGCTGTGGGTGCACGCGCTGTGGGGCTCGATGGGCGGCTTCCTCGCCGGGTCGATCCCGCTGGTGCTGCGGACCCGCTGGCGCTGGCTGCTGTACCTGGCCGTGGGGGGAGTCGTCCTGGTCCTCGCGGTGGCCAGCGGGGACGAGACGGCGCTGCTGGGTTACCTGGTGATCTCGACCCTGCAGACCGGGCTGGTGATCTACGGGCTGACGTCGCTGTCGGCGCTGGTCGCCGAGCTCCACGCGACCAGGAAGGAGATCGTGCGCCTCGCCGTGGAGCAGGAACGGCTGGGCGTGGCCCGCAAGGTGAACGAGCTGCTGGACCGCGACCTGTCCACGATCATGTGGAACTGCGGCGTGGCCCGCGGTCTCACGCTGACCGAGCCGGAACGCGCCCAGGAGCACATCATGGAGGTCCTGGTAGCGGCGCGCCGCCTGGTGGCCGAGGTCCGCTCCACGGCGAGCGGCTACCGCCACGTGTCGCTGGCGGCCGAGGTCGAGTCGACCCGTGCGGCGCTGTCGGCGGCGGGGATCGAGGCCCAGCTGGACATCGCCTCCGGCCGGCTCGCGGAGGAGTCCGACGTGGTGCTGGCCATGGTGCTGCGCGACGCGATCACCGACACGGTGCGGCGGAGCGGCGTGCGCCGCTGCGTCGTCACGCTCACCCGGGAGTACGGCCCCGAGAACGGTTACGTACGGCTGCGCGTCTCGCACGACCGGGCCACGGCCACCGCCCGCGAGGACGGCCGCCTGAGACTGCGCATCTCGCGCTATCGCACTACGCTGTCCGAGAGCGACGAGGAAAGGCTGGAGCATGTCCGGGCGCGCCTGGATGCCGTCAACGGCAGCCTGCGGATGGAGACGACGGAGGACTGGTTCCACCTCACGGCCGAGCTGCCGTCGGATGTCACGCCCGACCCGGCGCACGCATGACCTGCGCGCGAGCCGGCATCCGTCGCGGCGAGACGTGACAGCGCACGACGAGGGCAGCAGGCACGCGAGCGAGCCGCCCCGGATCGACGGCCGGATGGATAGGTGGTGCACATGCTGAAGCTGCTTCTCGCCGAGGACGTGCGGATCGTGCGGGGAGCCCTGGTGGCGCTCCTGGAGATCGAGCACGACCTCACCGTCGTGGCCGAGGTGGAGAGCGGCGACCGGATCGTTCCCGTCGCGCTCGAGAAACGCCCCGACGTGGCGATCATCGACATCGACCTGCCGGTGATGGACGGCCTCACCGCGGCGCAGGAGCTCCACCAGAAGGTGCCGACCTGCCGCAGCCTGATCCTGACCGGGCTCGGCCGGCCGGGCACGCTGCGGCGGGCGCTGGCCGCGTCGGTGTCCGGGTTCCTCCTCAAGGACACGCCGGCGGACCGGCTGGCCACGGCGGTCAGAGAGGTCGCCGCCGGCGGCCGCGTCATCGACCCGCAACTGGCCCTGACCGCTTGGGACGTGGGCGAGAACCCGCTGACCCAGCGCGAGATCCAGGTCTTACGCCTTGCCGCGAAAGGCGCGGAGCCGCCGGAGATAGCGGCCAGCCTCCACGTGTCACCCGGGACCGTACGCAACTACCTGTCGAAGATCGTGGTGAAGCTCAACGCCCGCAACCGGGTGGACGCCATCCGCATCGCCACCGAAGCCGGCTGGTGCTGACCGGGCTCGCAAGGAGATGCGCGCCGTTTGCGGCGCTCCGACCATGGAGCCATGGATTCGGACCGAGCTCATGAGCGCACGCTCACCCTGGAGGCGTTCGCCGACACGATCGTTCCCGGCGAGAAACGGTTTCCCGGCGATGTCGCCGTCGCGGGGGCCTCGGAGGGCGGCGGCGCCGTCGCGGCGGGCGCGCTGCCGCTGCTGCAATGGGACGCGACAGGCCTGACCGGCGCGCTCGACGACTACGTCAGAGACCTCAACGCGCACACGCGGCAATTCGCCGCCGAACACCGGCTGACGCTGGATCCGGCCCTGCCCCCGTTCGCCGCCCTGTCGTTCGAGCGGCGCACCGAGCTGGTGACGCTCCTGACGTCGCCCGGCCACCCCGAGCAGGAGCTGTGGGTCCTGCTCGCGCTGTTCTGCTACATGTCGTACGACGCCGCCCCGCACCTGCACACCGCCGAGGCGATCGCCGGCGGCCATCCCGGGCTCACCTCGATGGGGATCACGCCCCCTGACCCGGACGGGCTCTGGCGACACCCCAAGAACTCCTACGGCCGGCCGCTGGCCCGCCCGCACCCGGACACCACCCCCTCGGGGAGCCTGCGATGACCGGCGTGGAACGGACCGACGTGCTCGTCGTGGGCAGCGGCTTCGGCGGCGCCATCGCCGCCTACCACCTCGCGGCCGGAGGCGCCGGCGTCGTCATCCTCGAACGCGGGCCGTGGCTGGAGACGGAGGAGTTCGAGCACGACTACAAGCTGGGGTCGTCGTACACACGGATCTTCGACTTCACCGTGGGCGACGGCATGAACGTGCTCGGCGGCAACTGCGTCGGCGGCGGCAGCGTCATCTACTTCGCCGCCATGCCGCGCGCGCCCCGGTTCGTGTTCGAGCGGCAGGGCGGGATCGGCAGGAGGATGTGGCCGGCGAGCATCAGCCGGGACACGCTGGACCCGTGGTACGACCGCGTCGCGGAGTCGATCCCCGTCAGCACGCAGGGATGGGAGGACGTCTCCTATCCCGGCGGCCTGTGGGCCGCGGCCTGCGACCACTCCGGCCGCACCGCGAACCCCGTCCCGGTCGCGATCGACAACGACACGTGCGTCAAGTGCAACTGGATGATGGCCGGGTGCAGGTTCGGGGCCAAGCGCTCGCTGCTCACCAACTACCTGCCCGCCGCCGTCGCGCATGGCGCGAGCGTGCGGCCGCTGCACGAGGTGCAGCGCATCACCCGGAACGACGACGGCGGCTACCGCGTGCACTACGACGTCATCGACGGCGAGGACTACCGGATCCGCGGTGAGTCCGGCGCGATCGACGCCAGGATCGTCGTCCTCGCGGCCGGCGCCGGCGCCACCCCCGTCATCCTGCAGCGCAGCGAACCGGAGCTCGGCCCGATGCCGCACGCGGTCGGACGGTACTTCTCCGGCAACGGCGAACGGCTGGTCACCGCCGTCATGAACGAGGAGCGCGTGCGCGACGTGCTCGGGCTCGAGCGCGAGGACGGGACGGCGTACGAGGCCTTCCACATCGGCAAGGGGCCCTGCGTGGCCAACTGGGACCGGCTGGACGGCTCGCTGCCCGAGTTCACCCGCTACTCGCTGGAACAGCTCTACTTCCCGCCCGGCCTCGGCACGATCCTGGCCCAGGTGCCCGGCGGCCTGGCGCAGGGCACGGGACCCTCGTGGTTCGGGGCGTCGAAGAAGGAGATGCTCAAGCGCTGGAAGTCCTGGTTGATCATCTTCGAGATGATCGAGGACAGCAACGAGGGCGTCTTCGGGCCGCCTCCGCCCACCGGCAACGCCGTCCGGATCAGCCAGCAGATGCTGGGGCGGGGCACGCTGCGCTACGACCCGTCGCCCAGCACGCTGCGGGCCTGGGCGCAGGCGGACGCCGAGGCCAAGGAGATCCTCGAACGCGATGGGCTGGGACACGCCGAGGCCTGGTCCAACGACGTGGTCGGCGCGTACACGGTGCATCCGCTGGCCTCGTGCCGGATCGGGGACGACCCGGCCACGTCGGCTCTCGACGACCGCCACGAGCTGCGCGGCCACCCCGGGATCTTCGTCACCGACGGTGCCGCGGTGCCCGGCGCGCTGACGGTCAACCCGGCGATGACGATCGCGGCGCTCGCCGAGCGCGCGGTCCCCGGCATCGTCGAGGCCGCGCGCGAGCGGGGCGTGCAGGTCCGCTACGGCGCGCCCGCCCCCGACGGCGGCACCAGCGGGCGACGGGGCGTGGCGCACCTCGTGGGCCGGCGATGACGGCCCTGCTCGGGCGGGTCGTCCGGCGCGGGGCGCTGGAGCGGGTGCGCCACGTCGCCCCGGTCCCGCCCGGCGCCGCACGCGGGCTGGTCGCGGACGTCTACGCCCAGGTCGAGCGCGACTTCGGGATGCTCGCGCCGCCGATCGCGCTGCACTCGCCCGCGCCCGACGTGCTGGCGGCGGCCTGGGCGATGTTGCGCGAGTCGCTGGTGGCCTCGGGTGCCGTGAGCCGCACGGTCAAGGAGGCGGTGGCGGCCGCGGTGTCGAGGCGGAACGCGTGCCCGTACTGCCTCGACGTGCACGGCACGATGGCGTACGGGCTCATGACCGGGCCCGACGCCGCCGCCGTGGCCGCCGGCAGGACCGGGGAGATCGCCGACGCAGAGGTCCGCCGCGCCGTGGTGTGGGCCGCGGGCGGCCTCGATGACGTGCCGGTACCGGCCGGGCAGGCGCCGGAGCTCTGGGGCACGGCCGTGACCTTCCACTATCTGAACCGCATGGTCAACGTGTTCCTGCCGGGAGGTCTGTTCCCGGCCGGGCGGTCCGTGCCGCGCCGGTTGATCGGCCTGCTCACGCGGCCGCTCGTACGGGGAGGCCGTGCACCGGGGGCGTCGGCCCGCCTGCTCGCCCCCGCCGCGCTCCCGGACGACCTGGGCTGGGCCTCGGGGAACGCCGCCGTGCGGCAGGCGTTCGCCGGGGCCGCCGCGGTCCTGGAGCAGGCGGGGCCGGCGGCGGTGCCCGATGACGTGCGCGAGCTGGTGCGCACCGAGCTCACGGCACGCGCGGGATGGCCACCGGGACTCGGCCGCGGCTGGGCGGACGAGTCCGCCGCGCGGCTGCGGCCCGGCGAGCGCGCCGCCGGCCGGCTGGCGCTGCTGACGGCGATCGCCGCGTACCAGGTGGACGCCACGGTGATCGACGACTTCCGCCGGGACGCGGCGGACGACCGCAGGCTCGTCGAGCTCACCGCGTGGGCGAGCTTCACGGCCGCCCGGCACTGGGCGAGCACGGCAGTACGGCGAGCACTCAGGTAAACCAGAGAGGACCGACACATGAGCGAACTGCCGAAAGTGATCCATGACCTCACCGAGGAGAGCGCGGAGCTGGACCGGATCCTGGCCGGCCTGGCCGCCCCGCAATGGGCGGAGCCGACGCCCGCCCCCGGCTGGACGGTCGCGCACCAGGTGGGGCACCTGTCCTTCATGTTCCGGATCGCGGGGCTGGCGGCGTCCGACCCCGACGCGTTCCGTGCGATGACGGCGTCCATCAAGGGCGGTTTCAACGAGGCCGTCAACGCCGCCGTGCAGGAGTACATCGTGCTGCCGCCCGAGGAGCTGCTCGCACGCTGGCGGCAGGAGCGCGCGGACGGGATCCGCGCCCTGGCCGCGGTGCCGGAGGGGCAGGTGGTCCCCTGGCTGGTGCGGCCGCTCCCGCCCGAGATCCTGTCCTCGGCCGGCATCATGGAGACGTTCGCCCACGGCCAGGACATCCTCGACGCGCTCGAGATCCCGCGCGTGCCCACCGACCGCCTCAGGTACCTCGTGCTGTTCGCGGTGCTGACCTGGGACTTCGGCTACCAGGCGCGCGGGCTGACCGTGCCGGACGTGCAGTTCAGGTACGAGCTGACCGCGCCGTCGGGCGAGCTGTGGGCCTACGGCCCCGAGAGCGCCGACCAGCGGATCACCGGCTCGGCGCTCGACTTCTGCCTGTTGGTGACCCGGCGCCGGCACCGCGCCGACTGCGACGTCATCGCGGTGGGAGCCGACGCCGACGCCTGGCTGGACATCGCCCAGGCCTACCGCGGCCCCGCCGGACCGGGCCGCCGCCCCGGTCAGTTCGCGCGGGTCCCGGCCTGACGGACCGCAGGGGAATGACCGGCACCCGCCGACCGCGACGGTCGGCGGGTGCCGGTCATTCCATCCCGGTCAGGCGAGCAGCCGCCGCTTGACGTCCTCCCGCAGCGCCGCCTTGTCGAGCTTGCCGATGTTGGTCACCGGCAGGGAGTCGACGACGACCACCCTCTCGGGGAACTTGAACCGGGCCACGCCCGCGTCCATCAGCACCGCACGGACCTCCTCCAGGGTCACGCGCTCGCCGGGGACCGGGACGACGTAGAGGCAGACGGTCTCGCCGAGCTCCCGGTCGGGCATCGCCACCGCGGCGGCCTGCCGGACGCCGGGCACCCGATGGGCGAAGTTCTCGACCTCCTCGGCGTTGATCTTCTCGCCGCCCCGGTTGATGACGTCCTTGTCCCGCCCTGTCACCACCAGGTTGCCGTCGGCGGTGCGGCGCACGATGTCGCCGGTGCGGTACCAGCCGTCCCCGACGAACGAGCGGCGGTCGATCTCGGGCGAGCGGTAGTAGCCCCTGATCGTGTAGGGGCCGCGGGCCAGCAGCATCCCCGGCTCTCCGGCCGGTACCGGCCGCCCCTCCTCGTCCACGACGCGGATCTCGTCGTCGGCGGAGATCGGGCGTCCCTGCGTCCTGGTGATGACGTCGTACGGATCGTCGGGACGCGTCAGGCACAGCAGGCCCTCGCCCATCCCGAACACCTGCTGTAGCGTGCAGCCCAGCTTCGGGCCGATCTCCTCGGCGACGCCGTCCGCCAGTCTGGAGGCGCCGACCTGGAGCAGGCGCAGGGAACTCAGGACCGCGCCCGGGTCCGCGGCGCGGTGCTCGAGCCAGCGCTGCACGATGGCCGGCACCACGGACGTGGCGGTGACCCGCTCCCGCTCGATCAGCGGCAGCGCCTGCTCGGGGGCGGGGGACCGGGCGATCACCACCCTGCCGCCGGCCAGGAGCGCGCCGAGCACGCCGGGGCCGGTGTTGACGAACCCGTGGCCGAGCGGCAGCACGGCCAGATACGTCGTGTCCAGCCCGAACGCGCAGATCTCGGCGGCGCGTTTGATCATGTACGTGAGGTCGTTGTGGGTGCGCGGGATGAGCTTGGGAACGCCCGTGCTCCCACCGGAGAGCAGCAGCGTCGCGACGGCGTCCCCGCCCGGCGCGGCCGCGTCGAGATCCCTCGCGGTCGCCTCCGGATCCTCCGCGGGCTCGCACAACGGTCCGAAGCCGATCGCGCCGGGCCCGGCCTCGGCGCCGACCACGATGACGTGGTCGCAGCTGGGGACGGCGGCCGCGATCTCCAGCGCCATCGCCCGGTGGTCGAACCCCTTGAACGTGCCGGGCACGACGAGCGCCCTGGCCTCCGCATGCGCCACCACGCCGAGGACCTCGCTCCGGCGGTGCTGGGGCAGCAGCCAGACCGGCACCGCGCCGAGCCGCAGGCAGGCCACGGTCATGACGACGAACTCCCAGCGGTTGGGCAGCTGTATCGCGACCCGGTCGTCGGGACGCACCCCGAGCGCGCCCATCCGGGCGGCGGCGCCGTCGGCCCTGGCCATGAGCTCCCGATAGGTCATCCGGGTCGGGCCGTCGACGAGGCATGTGGCGTCCGGATCGTCCCGTGCGGACCGCGCCAGGTGTGTGCCCAGCGACAGCCCCTCCCAGTACGACCTGGCCGTGTAGCGGGCCACCGCCTCCTCCGGCCACGGAACCATGCCCGATCTGGTCGGGTGTACTGCTGCTGCAACCGACATGACACTCCCCGGAACAACGGCTCGCACTTCTCCGCCCGGAGCATAAGAAGCGCCGGCTGAATCCGGCATCTCGGTTATTGCGTGGCCCGAGCGGCACGACTGGAGATGTCCCGGGGAATCGCCCCGCCGAAAATAGCCTCACCAGGATTGTCGGCTCCCCCCTGATTTTCCACGGTATCCGTTGCAGAGGAGAGATCACTTGAGTGAGCACGCAGCGTCCGGCGAGCCCATTGCCATTATCGGAATGAGTTGCAGGTTCGCGCCGGACCTCAACTCTCCCGAGCGGCTCTGGGAATTTCTCGTCGCAGGAAAGAGCGCGGTCGGTGATATGCCGGAGAAACGCTGGAAGCCGTACGCGGCGAGCAGCCCCCAGGCCACAGTGATCATCCGGGAGACGACCCGCCGTGGCTCGTTCCTCGATGACATCGAAGGGTTCGACGCCGACTTCTTCGGGATCTCGCCCAAAGAGGCCGACTTCCTCGACCCGCAGCAGCGCTTCATGCTCGAGCTCTCCTGGGAGGCCCTGGCGAACGCCGGCGTCGCGCCGCTGTCGCTGAACGGCACCGACGCGAGCGTGTACGTCGCCGCCAACTCCAACGACTACGGCCGGCGCCTGCTGGAGGACATCCCGCGCACCGGCGCGTACGCGGTGAACGGCACCACGTTCTACGGCATCGCGAACCGGGTCTCGTACTTCCTCGGCCTGCGCGGGCCGAGCATGGCCGTCGACACGGCCTGCGCGGGCTCCCTGACCGCGCTCCACGTCGCCGGCCAGGCGCTGAGATCGGGGGAGACCTCGCTCGCGATCGTCGGCGGCGTCAACATCATCGCCACTCCCGCGCTCAACGTCGCCCTCGAAGGCGCGGGCGCGATGTCGCCCGACGGCCGCAGCAAGGCGTTCGACAGTGGCGCCGACGGCTACGGCCGGGGCGAGGGCGCGGGAGTGGTCGTCGTCAAGCGGCTGTCCGACGCGCGCCGCGACGGCGACCCCGTACGGGCGGTCATCCTCGGCAGCGGCGTCTTCCAGGACGGGCGCTCCGACGGCATGATGGCGCCCAGCGCCGAGGCGCAGGAGCACATGCTCCGCGAGATCTACGCCCGCATCGGGGTGGCGCCGCAGGACGTCGACTACGTGGAGGCGCACGGGACGGGCACCCCGGCCGGCGACGGCATGGAGATCAAGGCCCTCGCCAGGGTGCTCGGCGCGGGGAGAGCGCACGGGCGTCCCTGCCTGATCGGGTCGGCCAAACCGAACATCGGCCACGTCGAGGGCGGGTCGGGGATCGCCGGGGTCATAAAGACGGTCCTCGCCCTCGAGCACGAGCAGCTGCCGCCGAGCCTCCACGACGAGCCCAATCCGGCCCTCGCCGACACCGGGCTGCACCTGGTCGGCACGCCCACGTCGTGGCCCAGGAGCGAGCGGGCCAGGATCGCCGGGGTCTCGAGCTACGGCGTGGGCGGCACGATCGCCCACCTCGTACTGGAGGAAGGCGACGCGCCCGCCCCACCCGCGAGTGCACACGACCTCACGGCACCCGTAGGAGCGGATGGGCGTACGGCTTCGGTGGGTGTGAATGGGCACGGGCAGCTCGTGTCAGCGGGCGCGGCGCGTGAGGCGGCGGTCTTTCCCCTGTCGGCCATGTCGGAGTCAGGGCTGCGCGCGCTGGCGGGCTCCGTCGCGGACTGGCTGACCGTTCACCCGGGCACGGCACCGGCGTCGGTCGGGCACACGCTGTCCCGGCGCCGCTCCCACATGGCGCAGCGCGCGGTGGTGATCGCCGGCTCCGCCACGCAGCTGACCGAGCGCCTGCGTGCCTTCGCCGACGAGGGGACCTCGCCCGGCGTGGTGTCCGACCGCGTCCCCTCCGGCCGTGCGAACTCGCTCGTCTGGGTGTTCTCCGGACACGGCGCCCAGTGGCCCGGCATGGGCAGGCGGCTGCTCGCCACCCACCCGGGGTTCGCGGCGGCGATCGACTCCCTGGCGGACATCTTCCGCGCCGAGCTGGGCTGGACACCCCGCGAGGCGATCGAGGGCGGCGGGCCGTGGACGGCGGCGCACGTCCAGGCGCTGACGTTCGCGATCCAGGTCGGTCTGGCCGAGGTCTGGCGCGGGTACGGCGTCGAGCCCGACGCGATCGTCGGGCACTCCGTCGGAGAGATCGCCGCCGCGGTGGCCGCGGGCGCGCTCGACCTGCGGGAGGCAGCCCGCTTCGCCTGCCGGCGGGCGGCCGCGCTGCAGCGTCTGGAAGGACAGGGCGCCATGGTGATGGCCGGGCTGTCCTTCGACGAGGTCAGCCGGCGCCTGGCCGGGGAGGACGGTCTCGAGGCGGCCATCGCCGCCGCCCCGCAGTCGACGGTGATCTCCGGCGACAGGGCCGCCGTGGACCGCCTGGTCACGCGCTGGGCCGAGGACGGCGTGGAGCTGAGGCGGGTCGACACGGAGATCGCGTTCCACAGCAGGCACGTGGACCGCGTCGTGGCCGAGGTCGAAGCCGCGGCGGCGGACCTCACGCCCGCACCGCCGCGCGTCCGCCTCTACAGCACGGCCATGGCCGACCCGCGATCGACGGCCGCGCGCGACAGCGCCTACTGGGCCGCGAACCTGCGCAACCCGGTCCGCTTCTCGGAGGCGGTCCAGGCGGCGGTCCTGGACGGCCACCGGCTGTTCCTCGAGATCTCGTCGCACCCCATCGTGACGCACTCGATCATGGAGACCTGCCAGTACCTCGACGTGGACGACGCGGTGCAGGCCGTCACGTCGCGCAGGAACACCGACGAGACCGAGACGATCCTCGCCAACCTCGCCAAGCTCCACTGCAACGGCGCCGAGATCGACTGGTCACGGCACCACGCCCACGGCGCGCTGCTCGACCTGCCGGCCGCTGCCTGGCAGCACCGCCCGTACTGGATCTTCCCGGAGTCCACGGCGGGCACGGGGCTCGGACAGGGGCACGAGGCGGACCGCCATCTGCTGCTCGGCGGCAGGATGACGGTCAGCGGCGCCTCCTCCAGGAAGGTCTGGCAGACCCACCTCGACCTGTCCAGCCGGCCCTACCCGCAGAGCCACCGGCTCGACGGCGTGGAGGTCACCCCGGCGGCGTCGATCCTCAACACGTTCATGGCCGCGGCGGCCGAGGACGGCGGTGCTCAGCCCGCGCTCACCGACATCGGGCTGCGCACCGCGCTCGCGGTCGAGCCCCCGCGCGTGGTCCAGATCGTACGGGAGGGCGGGTCGCTGTCGCTGGCCACCCGGCTCGCCGACGCCGGTGACGACGGCGACGAGTGGATCACGCACACCACCGCGACCGTCGACGCCGGCGGCGTCCTGCCCTCCGGCACGCTCGATCACGCGGCCGTCCGCGCGCGCCTGCCGTTGAGCGTGCCCGCCAGGATCGACACGATGTTCCAGCGGATGGGGGTGGAGGGGTACGCCTTCCCGTGGGAGCTCGACGAGCTGCGCGGCGACGACCAGGAACAGATCGCCCTCATGGTCATCGAGCCGGGACCCGCCACGCGCGCGAGCAGCTGGGCCCACGTGCTGGACGGGGCTCTGACGATCAGCGCGGCGGTCGTGTCGCCGGGGGACGCCGACGTGCTGTGGATGTCACGCTCGATCGGGAGGGTGGCCTTCCGCGGCGAGCCGCCCGCGCGGATCATCGTGCACAGCGAGCGCTCACCCGCCTCACCCCAGGACACCGTGGACGTGATCGTCGCCGACGAGGACGGCGAGATCGTCTGCGAGGTCACCGGCCTGCGCTTCGCTCCCGTCGACCATCTGGGCACCGCCGTACTGCCGCGGGACCTCGTCCACGAGGTGGTGTGGCGGAACGTGTCATCCGGCGGGAACACGCCCGTCGAGCAGGTCGTCCTCGTCGGCGGCGACGACGCGACCGCCGTGCTCGCCGCCCAGCTCGAGAGCGCGGGCACGCCCTGCGCCGTGGTGTCTCCCGGCGGCACGGACGACTCCTGGGCGGCCGGGATCGATCGGGGCATCCTCGCCCGGCCCGGCGCCGTCGTCGTCGTCCCGCCACTCGGCGAGCCCGGCGAGGTGGAGGCATCCATGGGGTCCGGCGGCCTGGCAGCGTCGGCGGGCCCCGGCGAGGTGGAAGCGGCGGCCGAACGCGCGACCTGGACGCTGATCCGCACCGCGCAGCGCCTCGTGGAGATCGGCAGGAACGGCGGGGCCGCGCCGCAGCGGCTCTGGTGCGTGACCCGCGGCGTGCGGGACGCGCGCGACCAGCGGTCGCTCGCGCACGGCCCGCTGTGGGGCGTGTCCCGCATCATCGCCGGCGAGCACCCCGATCTGTGGGGCGGGGCCGTGGACATTCCCGATGTACGGGACGACACCGGCTCCCGTCTGCTCGACCTCATGCGCGGGGCCGCGGGTGACGAGGACGTCATCTCGCTGACCGGCGACGGAGCTGAGGCCGCTCGGCTGAGCCCGATCGAGCGCAGCGCCGACGGCAGCCCGCTGCGGTGCTCCCCGTCGGGAACCGTCCTCATCACCGGCGGCCTCGGCGCCCTCGGCCTGGAGGTCGCCCGATGGCTGGCGGAACGCGGGGCGCGCAGGCTGCTCCTGGCGAGCAGGAGCGGGCTGCCTCCGCGCGCCGCATGGGGCTCGGTCGCCGACCCCGACGTCCGCCACCGGATCGCGAGCATCCTGGCGCTCGAGGCGCAGGGGGTCACGGTCGCCGTCGTACCGCTCGACCTCACCGACCCCGACCAGGTAGCGGAGGTGCTCACGCCCGGCGCGCTCGGGCTGCCGCCGATCACCGGTGTCGTGCACGCCGCCGGCGTGGTCAACGACGCGATGGTCGACAAGGTCGAGCTCGACGGCCTGCGTGACGTGCTCGCGCCCAAGGTCGACGGCGCACTCGCGCTGCACCGGCTCTTCCCGCCCGGCCGGCTCGACTTCTTCGTGCTGTTCTCCTCGTGCGGACAGTTCGCCCGCCTCACCGGGCAGGCGAGCTACGCGGCGGCCAACTCGTTCCTGGACGCCCTGGCCCGGCACCGCAACGCGGGCGGGCACACCGAGACGATCAGCCTCGGCTGGACCTCGTGGCGCGGCCTGGGGCTGTCCGCGAACCTCTCGGCCACGATGCTCGAGGCCAACTCCCGCGGCCTGGAGGCCGTCACGGCGTCCGAGGCCTTCCGGGCGTGGGCGTTCGGCGACCGGTTCCGGTCCTCGTACCAGGCGATCCTCCGGGTGCTGCCGACCCCGCCGAACGCGCCGCGGCTGCCGATGTTCAGGGAGCTGACCGCTCCCGACGGCGGCGACGCCGCCGCGGCGGCGGACGCCATCGCCGTCGACGTGGCCGCGCTCCCCGATGACGAGGCCCGCGAGCTGGTCACCGAGGACGTGCGCGCCCAGGTGGCGGCCGAGCTCAACCTGGATCCCGCCGACGTGGACCTGAAGCGGCCGCTCATCGAGCTCGGCGTCGACTCCGTCCTGGCCGTGCCGCTGCGCATGCGGCTGCAACGGCGGTACGGGGTCGAGCTGGCGCCGACGATCCTCTGGGCCAAGCCGAACGTCGTCGCGCTGGCCGAGTACCTGATCGAGAGCGTGCGCGCGCGACAGGAGGCGGACGTGGCGGCGGCCGAACCGCTGGCGGCGCTCGTCTAGGGCGAGCGGTGACAGGACCGGGAAGGGAGCACCGTGAGATCGGCTGAGATCCACCGCATGGCGGACATCGAGGAACGTCACTGGTGGTTCAGGGAGAAGCGCAACATTCTCGCTCGCGAGATCCGCCGCCTGGGCCCGCCGGGACGTGCCCTGGACATCGGGGCCGCCGGCGGTGGAAACTCCCAGGTCCTGGTCGAACACGGCTGGGACACCGTGGTCGGCGACATCTCGGAGACCGCCGTGGACATCGCGCGCGCCCGCGGGCTCAACGCCGTGCACGCCGACGCGCGCGACCTCCCCTGGCCGGACGGCACGTTCGATCTGGTCACCGCGTTCGAGATCCTCGAGCACATCGAGGAGGATCACCTCGCGGCGGCCGAGATCTTCCGCGTCCTGCGCCCTGGAGGCACGGCGCTGATCACCGTTCCCGCCGACATGCGCCTGTGGTCGGCGCACGACGAGGTCGCGCAGCACTTCCGCAGGTACGGCCGCGAAGGTCTGGCCCGGTGCGTCGAGGGGGCCGGGCTCGTCATCGACGAGCTGTGGAGCTGGAACGTCCTGCTGCGGCCGGTCGCGGCCTGGCACCGGCGGCGGGCGACCGGCAGCGACGTCGTCGCACCGCCCGCCTGGGTCAACGCCTGCCTCACCGCGATCGTGGCCGCCGAGCGCCACCTTCCGGTGCGGTCGCTCAACGGGGTCTCACTGATCCTGCGGGCGCACCGAGCCCCATGACGGTGCCGCCCAGCCGGCCCGGCCGCCGCAACGCCCGGCGGCCGCGCCGGCTGGGACCCCGGGCGAGGGCCAGCGCTGCGGCCAGGCGGGCTACTCGACGCGGCCCGCCCCGGCAGTGGTGTCGGCCCGGTGGGCGAGGAACGCCCAGCGGGTCCGGTTGTTGCCGAGATTGGCCGGCAGGCGCCTGCCCGTGAGCCGCGCCTGGCGTGCCAGGCCGGCCATCTGGCGTTCGGAGAGCCGGGTGAGGCCACGGCGGCGGCGGGCCCGCGAGTACGGCGAGAACGCCGTGCGGGCCAGCGAGACCACCGCGGCCACGAGGAAGCCCGACCTGAAGCCGAACCGGAGCAGCTCCACGGCGTCCGACAGCAGTCCCGCACCCGGAGGCACCAGGTCGCTGAGGACCAACCGGCCGCAGGGCGCCAGCAGGCGGTGCGCCTCGCGCAGCAGGACGTCCAGCTCGTCCGCGCTGAGGTACTGCACCACCGAGTGCACGACGACAAGGTCCACGGAGCGGTCGGCGAGCCGGGCCAGCCCGTCGGGGCCGATCACCGTCACGCCCGGATGACCGGCGTACCGTCCCGCGAGCGCGGCCCGCATGGTGTCCGCCGCCTCGCAGAGGATCACTTCCTCGCAGGCCTCCGCGACACGCCCGGCGGACAGCGCCTCACCCGGGCCGTAGTCGAGGACCCGGCGGGCGCCGGGCGGCAGCAGGGCGATGATCTCCTCCGCCATCGCGCTGTAGTGGCACCGCCTGTGGCGGTCGTTGACGTACAGGCTCTGGTCACCGTTCCACGCGTCGAGCCAGGCAGACATGTGATCTCTCCTCCGAGGCCGCTACATGGGCAGGTCGGCGTAGGTGCCGGTGCGGAAGCCGTACCTGGCGATCTCGTCCCGGAGCTCCGGGCTGGTCAGCGCCGCGAGCTCGCCGGCCCGGTGGAAGCCCCACGAGTAGCGGGCGCGGGCGGCGGCGTCGTGACCCTCGCCGGGGTGGCAGTTGATCTCGACGGTGGCGGCCCCCGAAGCGGCCAGCCGGCCGACCGTCGTCATGAGCCGGGGCAGGGTGAGGCAGCCCGCCTCGTCGAGCCCGGCGTACGCCTCGGTGCCGAGCAGCCCCGCCGCCCCGGTCAGCCGCTCCAGCCGGCCGCCCAGGCGCCGGATCCCCGCTCCCTTCGGCCCGCGGGCGCGGCTGGACGGCAGCCGTATGGCCCTGACGCCCCAGCGGCGCGCGAGAGCGACGACCACGCGGGAGACCGGCGGCCACAGATGCAGATGCTGATGGGTGTCCAGGTGGGTCAGCCGCAGGCCGCACTCGCCGGTGAGGCGCTCGAGCTGGGCGGAGAACTCGCGCTCGATGTCGGCGGGGTCGATCCGCCCCGCCGCGGCCCTGGCCAGGAAGGACCGCCACTCCCTCGGGAACCCGCCGCGCCGCGTCGTGAGCGTGGGGATCTCCCTGCTGGTCAGCACCGGCGGGTCCACTCCGATCAACGCCAGGTGCGCACCGGTGCCGAGCGCGGGCGCGTCGGCGAGCCAGCGGGCGGTGCGCCGCAGGCACGGCGCGACCGCGAGTACGGACGTGCTGGTCACCACGCCGTGCCGGTGGGCGCGCAGGATGCCGCGGGCGATCCCCTCGGTCAGCCCGTAGTCGTCCGCGTTGATGATCAGGAGCCTGTTCATGAGCTCACGTACGGGCCGCGCTTCCGCCCGAGAAGGCAGAGGTTGATCATCAGGGAGCGCAGCGGCTGCAGGCGCGTGTCACAGCGGCGCGAGAGGGCGTGCGCTCCGAACTGGAACGGGAACAGGTGCAGCCCCTTCTCCCGCAGCACGGTGACGCCGCTCTCCTCCAGGGGCGCGCGGAGCGAGCGCCAGGTGCTGAAGTTCTCGAAACCGTCGAACGGCCGCAGGCCGAGGCGGGTCGCGAGCATGACGGCCGGGCGCCAGAGGAGGTTCGGCGTGCTGATCGCCAGGTGGCCGCCCGGCTTGAGCACGCCCGCCATCTGCCGCAGGGCCTCGGCGGGGTCGGGCGTGTGCTCGACGCACTCCGAGGAGACCACCACGTCGAAGCGGCCGGGCCCGAAGTGGTCCACGAGGCGCAGCGCGTCGGCCACCTCGCCGCGGCAGCCGACCCGGCGCCGCGTCTCCTCGACGAGGCCGGGACCGAGGTCGGTGGCGGTGACGAGGGCCCCGCGCTCGTGCAGGCGCCGGCTGAAGTAGCCGAGCCCGCAGCCGACGTCGAGGGCCTCCTTGCCGCGCACCATGTCGTCGGTCAGGAACTCGTCGACGAGCGTCTCGACCCGGCGGGCGGTGTCGTAGGGGGACAGCGCCTCCTCGAAACGCTCCCCGAGCCGCTCGTGAACGTACTCCCGCTCATCGGGACGGCGTGTGCTCACGCTGCCTCACCACCCGTTCCTCAGGCCGATCTTCCGGATGTCTCCGTGAGGCGCCGCGCCACGGGCGGAGCAGCAGGAACCTGAGCAGCGGGGCGACGATGACGACCGCGCAGACGACGAGGACCTCGGCCGTCCCCGACACGGCCGGCGCGAAGCCCTGGAAGGCGAGGATGACCGCGCTGCTCAGCACGACGCGTATGAGGAAGTCGCCCGCGGCCTCGAGCTGGTGGTGGGTCGCGTACTGGATGCCCCTGATGCCGAACGGGAAGCGCCGGTTGACCGCCGTGCCGAGCACGGCGGTGCCGAGCAGCGCGATCGCGTTGGCGGCCATGACCGGCGCGACGGCGCGCAGGACGAGGAAGAGCAGCAGGTACGTGAGCGTGCTGAGGACACCGACGACCGCGAGCCGCGCCAGGCGCCACGCCCCGCCCGCCGAGCCGGCGGCGCGGTAGGGGGACAGCGGCAGCGGCACGTGCAGCGCGTCGGCGACGGCCTTGCGGGCGACCCGGACGAGACCGAGCAGATCCTCGTACGAGGTGCGCCACAGGTCGACGGAGCTGTCCGGGTCGTCCAGGCAGTCGACGGGCACCTCGTGAATGCGCAGGCCGTTGCGCTGGGCGACGAGCAGGAGCTCGGTGTCGAAGAACCACTTGTTGTCGTCGACGGCCGTGAGCAGGGCCTGGACCACCTCGCGGCGACCGGCCTTGAAGCCGCACTGGGCGTCGGTGAAGCGGGCGCCCAGCGTGGCCCGCAGGAGGTAGTTGTACGTCCTGGACAGCACGGCCCGCTTCACGGTCCGGTCGACCCGCGAGCCGTTGGCGTGCCGGGTGCCGATCGCGATGTCGCTGTGGCCCGACAGCAGCGGGGCGACCAGCGGCAGGAACGCGACGATGTCGATCGACAGGTCGACGTCGGTGTAGGCGACGATCTCCGCCCGGCTCTGCGTCCACGCGCGGCGCAGGGCCAGCCCGCGGCCCTTCGTCTCGATGCGGAGGGCGTTGACGTTGGCGAGCTCCTCGGCCAGCGACGTGGCCCGCTCCCAGCTGCTGTCCGTGCTGCCGTTGTCCGCGATGGTGATCAGGAACGAGTAGGGGAAGCTGGCCGTGAGATAGGCGTTGAGACGGCGGATGCTCGTCTCGAGGACCTTCTCCTCGTTGTAGACGGGCACCACGATCTCGACGACCGGCGCGGATGACGGAGCATCCGCCAGGGGAACGGGCTCGGTTAGATTCTTCACTGTGGCACCGTGTCCATTTCGAGTATCACGGGGGGCGGGCGAACGTCGGGTGGCCACAGGGGTGCGGCCACCGCTGCGAACTCACTCGGACGGGACGCCGCTCGGCTGCCGCGAGCGTGAGCGCACGGCAGCCGTCAGGACGAGACCGGCAGCCGCGAAGATCACACAGGCGCCGAATCCCGCCTGGTAGCCCGCCGTCAGCCCGGCGGGGTCGGTGCCGGTCGCGTTGACGGCGATCACCGTGGAGACGGTCGCGACACCGATCGCGCCGCCGATCTGGAGCGCCGCCGTGTTGATCCCGGAGGCGAGCCCGGCGTCCCGCTCGCCGACCCGGGACAGCGCCGCGGCCGCGGCGGCGACGGTGCCCGCGCCCAGGCCCGCACCGAAGATCAGCAGCGCGAGGAAGAGGTCACGCAGGTACTGGCCGTCCGCCGGGGCCCGGGTCAGGAGGAACGCGCCCGCGCCCATCAGCGCCGCGCAGACCGCGGCGACCGGCCGGTAGCCCGTCCGCGTGACGACGGCCTGCCCCGCGTAGGCGCCGACGAACGCCATGCCGGGCATGACGGCCTGCTTGAGGCCGAACTCCAGCGGCGAGTAGCCCAGCGCCTGCTGCGCGTACTGGGAGATGGTGACCGACAGCCCGAAGGCGGCCATGCCCATGAGCGCCGTCACCAGGTTGCCGCCGGTCAGCGACCGGCTCCGGAAGATGCGCAGCGGCACCAGCGGCTCCGGGGAGCGTCTCTCGAGGATCACGAAGAGCCCGGCCACCGCCGCGGCCAGCGCGAACAGCCCCACCGTCCGCACACTGGCCCAGCCGGCGGCCGGCGCCTCCACGACGGCGTAGACGACCAGGGCAAGCGCCGCGGTGATGGTCACGGCGCCCGCCACGTCGTACGTCGGCCGGGCCCGCCGGTCGCGGCTCTCCGGCAGGAGCGGCGGGCTCAGCAGCAGCATCACGAGCGCCACGGGGGCGTTGACGAGGAAGACCCATTGCCAGCCGAGGCTCGCGGTGAGCGTGCCCCCGATGACCAGGCCGGCCGTGGCGCCGATCCCGGCGATGCCGGACCAGCCGGCCAGCGCCTTGTTGCGCTCCGCGCCCTCGGGGAACGTGGTCGTCAGGATGGACAGCGCGGCCGGCGCCATCAACGCGGCGGAGACGCCGTGCAGGGCCCGGGCGGCCAGCATGACCTCCGTGCTCCACGCGACGCCGGACAGCACCGAGACGCCCAGGAACAGCGCCGTGCCCCACATGAACATGCGGCGGCGTCCCAGCAGGTCGGCGGCCCGGCCGCCGAGGAGCAGGAGCCCGCCGAAGGTCAGCAGGTTCGCGCTCAGCACCCACTGCGCCTGGGCGGGCGTCATCCCGAGGTCCGCCGCGATCGAGGGCAGCGCCAGGATGACGATCTGGGAGTCGAGGATCACCATGAAGTTGGCCGTGCACAGCAGCACGAGCGCCGTCCATCGGCGCGTGTCCGGCTGGTGATCGACGACTTCGGTCAGGACCATCTGTTCTCCCCAACGCCTACGAGGCCGCCGGCGGGCTCAGCCGCACGGGCAGGGCGCGGTGGCCGTTCATGATGAAGGTGCCCTGCGGCTCCAGGTCCTCGGGTGCGACGGCGAGCTCCATCCGCGGGAACCGCTCGAACAGCGCGGGCAGCGCGACCATCGCCTCCAGCCGGGCCAGCGGCGCGCCCAGGCAGTAGTGGAGGCCGTGGCCGAACGACAGGTGCGTCTTGTCCGCGCGCGTGATGTCGAACGCGCCGGCGCTGTCGCCGTGGATCTCCGGGTCCCGTCCGATGCCGGCGAAGCCCATGAGCACCGGCTCGCCCTTCCTGACGACCACGCCGGCGATCTCGACGTCCTCCGTGGCGAAGCGGAACGGGAGCATCGCGGCGGGGGAGTCCACCCGCAGCGTCTCCTCGAAGACGTCGTCCCAGCTCGCCTCGCCGGACTCGACGAGCGCACGCTGCCCGGGGTGGGTGAGGAGATGGCGTACGGCGTGGCTGAGGACGTTCATCAGCGTCTCCGAGCCCGCGCCCAGCATGAGGTGGAGCGTGCCGGCCATCTCCTCGTCGGACAGCTGCGAGCCGTCGTCCCCGTCGGGCTTGACCAGCAGGCTGGTCAGGTCGTCGCCGGGCTCACGTCGTTTGTGCTCGGCGAGCTCGAGCATCGCCCGGTGCCACTGCTCGACGTTCGCCTCGGCCTCTTCGGGGGTGATGGAGGTGCTGACGTTCACCTCGCCGCCGCGCAGCGCGTCGGCCCTGGCCTCCTCCGGGACGCCGAACAGGTCGCAGACCACCCGTGCGGGCAGCGGGTACGCGAAGCGCGCCTTCAGGTCCACGACCTCGCCCGGCGGCGTCTCCGCCAGGTCGTCGAGCAGCTCCTGGGTGATCTTCTCGATGAGCGGCCGGGTCTCCTTGACGCGGCGGGCGGTGAACCCCCTGGCGATCACCTTGCGCAGCCGCTTGTGGTCGTCGCCGTCCCTGGTGGTCATGTTGTCCATGACCACCCACGTGATCATCGGCCAGTCCGGGGGGGACCTCCCCGTTCGCCACCTTGGGCCAGTTGCGGGGGTCCTTGGCGAAGCGGCTGTCGGACATCACCTGCCTGGCCACGTCGTGCCCGGTGACCGCCCAGGCGACGATGCCGCCGGGGAGCTCCACTTGAGAGATCGGGCCGTTCGCGCGGACGCGCGCCGCCTCGGCGTGGACGTCCAGGCCGGCGGTGTCCAGGACCACCGGGCAGCGAGCTTCCATCGGGTGCCTCCAGAGAACGGGAATCGCCGGAAGATGTCATTCAGGCGGATATACCGCATGGTATTGTGCGGCGCTTTTCCGGAAACCTTCTAAATTGCGCTGTCCGGGTGGGGCTGGGCAAGAGAGGGACATCTTCAAAAAAGCCGAACCGGCGCCCGCAGCAATTCGGAAGAAAGGCCGGAACGTGCGGCCGCTAGCGTAAGAGAATTCCCAATCTCGCTTGGCAGAGGAGCGTGCTGATGGCAGAAGCGGCACAGGCGGCGGCCGACCACGGACTGGCGCCAGAGGATCTCCGGCTCGAGAACGACTACGCCGGGCCGCGCGACCTTCGGGTCGAGACCGTGGTCTCCGCCGACGGCACCCGCATCGCGTTCGAGAAGTCGGGGAGCGGGCCGCCCGTCGTGGTCATCGGCGGCGGGCTGAACGACAAGGCGATGTTCGCGCCCTTCGCGCACATCCTGTCCGGTCACTTCACCGTCTACAACACCGACCGGCGCGGTCACGGTGACAGCGACTACGGGGACCCGGAGACGTACACGATCGAGCGGGAGGTCGAGGACCTCGCGGCGGTGATCGACCACATCGGCGAGCCGCCGGCGCTCTTCGCGAACTGCACCGGTGGCATGGTCGCCATCCACGCCGCGGCGATGGGGCTGCCCCTCGCGAAGCTGGGGCTGTACGAGCCGCCGTACGACGCGCCCAGGGCCACCGACGAGCAGCTGGCCATCCTGAAGCGGCTCGTCGCCGAGGGGCGCAGGGAGGAGGCGGTCATCCACTTCGGGATGAGCATCGTCGGGTTCATCACCGAGGAGACCCTGGAGAAGGTCCGGCACCACCCGGCCTGGCAGGCGTTCCTCTCCATGGCCCCGTCGGCCGTCTATGACACGATCATCAGCCGGCAGCAGAACGCGATCCCGTTCGAGCTGCTGCCCCGGGTCACGACGCCCACGCTGCTCGTGAGCGGCCGCAAGAGCGTGCCGGCGATCCAGGAGGCGTGCGTGACCCTCTCCGAGGAGCTTCCCGACGCCCGCCTCATCCGCCTGCCGGACGAGGGGCACCTCTACGACCAGAAGAAGGTGGCTCCCCTCATGGTGGAGTTCTTCCGCCCGTAGCCGGAGCACCGAGAGGCCCGTCACCGCTGCACGGGGACGGGCCTCTCGGCGTGAGCCGCGCCTATGTCAGAGGCGCTCTTTCAGATGCACATCGACGTTGTCGCCCGCCTGCTTCTTCAGCTTGGTGAACAGGCGCTTGTTGATGGGCAGCCGGTGCGTGCCGTCACCCCAGGGCATGAACGCCGTCTGGAATTCGTGCCCGTCCATGGTGCCGGCCACCTTGACCGATCGGCGGGTGCCGAACACCTCGACGGACTCGGGCCACGTGATGAACGTCCACCCGTCCGACTGCTGGATGGGCACCGTGAACGTCAGGTCGACGCTGGCCATCTCCCACTCCTCTCTCTGCTTGGTGCCGGCCGTTCAGCCGGCCTGTTCCACCGTCTCCGCCACCGGGTCCCTCAGCTTGGTGGCCACGCGCTCCAGGAGCGCGAAGATGAGCACCCCGCCCAGGACCATGAGAACGGCTCCGGCGCGCAGCGCGGTACTGTAACCCGCCGTGGTCGCGATCTCCGCCGCGACACCCCGCTGGATCTGCTCGCCGGCGTTGCGGAGCGCGAGCGTCACCAGGGCGGCCAGGCCGAGCGCGCTGCCGACCTGCAGCGCGGTGTTCTGCACGCCGGAGGCCAGACCGGAGTCCTGGGCGGTCACCCCGTGCAGCGCCGCGTTCGTCGCGGCCGGCATGGACAGGCCCGCGAACAGGCCGAAGACCGCCATGCCCGGCAGGATCCCGCCGAAGTACGTGCTCTCGACGGTGATCATGCTCGTGAGGGCGAGCCCCACGCCCGCTCCGATGTAACCCACCCCGGCCACGGCCTTGACGCCGACACGCGGGACGAACGCGGTGCCCAGGCCGATCCCGATGCCGATCCCGATGCCGAGGGGGAGCCAGGCCAGGCCGGTCTGCAGCGGCGAGTAGTCCAGGATGTGCTGCTCGAACAGGGTCATCATGAAGGTGTAGGAGATGAACGCCGCCATGAAGAGCAGCGCCACGCCGTTGATGACGGTCCTGGTCCGGTTGGCGAAGAAGCTCAGCGGGATGAGCGGATCCGTCGCACGCCGTTCGATGATGAGCATGGTCAGGATCAGGCCGGCGCCGACGACCAGCGGCAGCACGACGGGCGCGGAGCCCCACGGGCTCTCGGCCGCTTTCAGCAGGCCGTAGACGATGGCGAACAGGCCCGCGGTGGACGTGACCGCGCCGGCCAGGTCCAGCTTGGCGTTCTTGGCGCGCACCATCCGGCTCTCGGAGACCATGCGGGGCAGGAGCACGAGGACGGCGAGGGCGATCGGCAGGTTGATGAAGAAGATCCAGCGCCACGACACCACGTCGGTGAGAACGCCGGAGATCACATAACCCGAGGTCCCCGCCAGGGCGATGATGCCGCCCCACGCTCCCAGCGCCTTCGTGCGCTCCTTGGGATCGGTGAACAGCAGGGCGATCATGCCCAGCGAGGCCGGGGCGGCGATCGACTCGGCGATGCCCTGCCCGATCCTGCCCACGATCATCATGGGCTGGGACACGGCCGCGCCGCACAGGGCCGAGGAGAGCGCGAACAGTCCCACGCCGATCAGCAGCAGCCGCCTGCGGCCGAAGATGTCGGCCGAGCGGCCGCCGAACAGCAGCAGCCCGCCGGACATCAGCACGTAGCCGTTGACGACCCAGGCCAGCCCCGACTCCGAGAAGCCGAGCGAGTCCTGGATGTGGGGCAGGGCCACGTTCACGACGGTCATGTCCAGCAAAATCATGAACTGTAAGCCGCAGAGCAGGATGAGCGCCCGCCATCGCCGCGGATCCGCGTGCCGCTGGGGCTCCTCGCTCTCCGGGGCCTTGTCGGTATGTACATCGGCCATGATCATCTCCTTTCGGTGTTCATGGTCGCTTCGGAGAATCCATCCGCACGCTGTCACAGTATGGAATCATCGGGTTGCTCGATGAAGTGATACGCGCACGATGTCGGTGTGAATTTCTCACTAACACGACATGTCAGACGTTTCTCCGTTATCAGTAATGCAGCGGGCTGCGGGTCAGTTACGAGGCGTGTTCTGATAGGCGGCCAGGCGCCATTCGCCGTCCTGTTTGACGGCCAGCCACGTGGCCCGGACCGCGCGCTCTTCCGCGACGGCCGTTTCGCTCGGGCCGAGGATTCCGCCCTGCGTCAGCAGGACGGCGACGCGGTCGCCCAGGAATCGCAGGTCGATCGGGGTGCCGGTGACCCGTGTCCCCTTGTAAGAGGTTTCGAACGCCGTGGCCATGAATGCGCGGATCTCCTCCTTGCCCTTGCGAAATACGCCGGGCAGGATCATGGTGCCGTCCTCGGTGAAGACACCGGCGAAGGCGGACGCGTCGTGCCTGGCCCACGCCGCCACGATGCGCGCGGTGAGTCCGGCGACCGCCGCCTTGTCCGCGTCCGTGATGGCTGGGGTGGTCTGGTCGGTGATGGACATTGATGCAGTCCTTTCTTTTGGTTTTCTGTTGAGGGCTCAGGCGTCGTACGAATCGCCCGCCGGAAAATGCGCGGGATCGTGCGGATAGCAGGAGCCGCCCGCTCGTTCGACGGCCGTCCGCAGGGCGTCATTCGCGTGCCGCATCCGGTCGAGCGCTGCGGGGTCGTCCGGCGGCGCCGTACGGGGGATCGAGAGGACCACGGTCATCGGGTCCCGCAGCCTCGGGACGTTGGGCGCCAGGATGGACGCGGTGGGGATCGGATAGATGAGCGGCTGCCCGCCGGCGCCGAGGTCACCTGGGTCCAGGTCGCGCAGCGCGCCCGACAGGAGCGCCGCGGCGTGGCGGCCGGGCAGGAGGAGCGTGGAGCGCGGGTGCGGATGGTGCCACGATCCGTTCGCGCGCAGCCGTGCCTCCGCCGGCGCCGCACGGTGGAGGAAGTCCCGGTAGGGAACGGTGTCGATCTGCTCTCCGGCGCGGTCATGGGCGAGGTCGCCGATCAGGGCCCGGTCGTCGGGCTCCGCCGGAGGGTCGAAGGCGGCCACTGCGCTGAGCGTGAAGCCCCACCCCGTGTCCTGCGCATGGGCCGCGTGCCCCTCGATGTGGTCGAAGCGGCGGTCGGCGGCCAGCCTCTGTTGATCGGCGAGGAACGTCTCGAGCTCCTGGTAGGGGAGCCGGTAGCGACGGGCCGCCGTGGGCGCCGGGGTCAGCGCGAGCGTGGCGCGGGCGATGATGCCGTGCCGGCCCTGACTCCCTCGTACGGCGTCGAAGAGCGCGGGGTGCTCCGTCCGCGAGCACGTGACCAGCGCGCCGGACGGCGTGACCACGTCGAGGTCGTGGACGTGGTCGGCCAGGCAGCCGTGACGATGGCTGGCGCCGCTGATGCCGCCGGCGGCCAGCACGCCGCCGACGGACAGCCCGAGGTAGTCGGGCAGTACGGGGGGCGCCGTGCCGGCCGCCAGGGTCACCTCCAGCACCGCACTCCACCGGGCTCCGGCCTCGACGACGACCCGGTCACGCGCCGGCTCCCGGACCGCGGCCAGCGCGGTCATGTCGATCACGACCCCGCCCTGGGTGAGCGCCCGGCCGTCCACGGAGTGCCCGGTGCCGCGCGCCACCACCGGCAGCCCGCTGCCCCGGCAGAACCGGACCATGGCCGCGACGTCCGACGCGCCGGCCGGCCGGAGCACCGCGGACGGCCGCCGGTGCACGTGGCGTCCGAAGTCCGTGGACGCCGCGGCCAGATCGCGATCGTGAGTGCTGAGCACGCCGTCGAACGCGGGCACGCCGTCGAACGTGGGCACGCCGTCGGAGGGTGCGGGCACGCCGTCGAGACCGTCTGTGTCGGCGTAACCGGCACCGGCCGGGCCCCGCCCGGCGCCGGTGGCGGGGCGGAGTCCGGCCGGAGAGGTGTCAGCCATGGTCATTCACCGGCGGGGGACACAGGCGTCAGATCCGGCCGGCTCGGGGCCGGGGACGCCGCCTTCCGCCGCCTGAACACGCGCGACACCACACCGGGACGCATCAGGCTCTGCGGAGGGGCGACGAGCCCCGCCGCCCGCAGGAACGCGACGCTCAACGACGCGTCGTGCACCGCGGCGGACTGCAGCCTGGGCACGTAGGCGTTGCCGATCCTCGCCTTGAGCGTTCTGCGGCCCACCACCCCGGGGAAGCCCAGGTCCGCGCTCGCGGCCATCTCCCACGGCGCGTCGATGACCTCGGCGAGCTCGGCGAAGAACCGGCGGGGATCCGGCGGCAGACCGGCCGCGAGAAGCCGGTCCAGCACGGTCGACTCGATCGCGGCCACCGTCATGCCCTGGCCGTACACGGGGTTGAAGACGCACGCCGCGTCGCCGATGACCAGCAGGCCGCGCGGGAAGCGCGCCATGCGCTCGTAGTGCCGCCGGATGCTCGCCGGGAACCGGAACATCATCGGCCTGCCCATCGGCACCGCGTCGCGGAGGGCCTCGTAGATCTCGGGAACGGGGAGCGACCTGGCGTAGGCGAGGAACCCCTCGTGGTCGGTCGGCGGGCGGTCGCCCAGCAGGCCGGTGAGCGACAGCGCGTACCGGTCGGGCAGCCGCGCGAAGATCGCGCCACGGGGGACGGCCGGAGTCGCGACCGGGAGGAGGGCGATGCCGTCGCCGATCGGGTCGAAGGTGAGCGGCCCGTGGAAGTCGCAGGTGGTGTACGTCAGGTCCATCTTGACCTGCTCCACCTCGACCTCCGGGTAACCGAGCTCGGCCAGCCACCGCGGGGTCCTCGTGCCCCGCCCCGTGGCGTCGACGACCAGGTCCGCGTCGAGCGTCTCGATCGCCGGGTCCCCCGACCGGCTCTGCACCCGCGCCCCGGTGACGCGTCCGGCGCGGCGGTCGGCGACGAGGGCGAGGATGTCGGTGTTCTCGCGGATGACGACGTTGCCGATCGCGGCGACCCGGCGGCGGATCCGCTCCTCCAGCAGCGGCCGGCCGGCCGCCACGCAGACCAGCCCCGTCTCCGCCTTCCTGATCATTTCGCCGTTGAAATACCAGCTGAGACTGGTGCCGAAATCTCCGACGGGCACGCCGGCGGAGCCGAGCTCCTCCGTGAAACCGGGGAACAGCTCGTTGAGAATCTGCTGCCCCCTCGCCAGGAGGGCGTGAATATGGTGACCCTGCGGTATGGCCCGGCGCGGCCCGCTCGCGCCGCTGACCCAATCGCGCTCCACTATCGTCACGGTCTCGTAATAGCGGGACAATATGCGCGCGGAAAGCAGACCGGCGATGCTTCCGCCGAGGACCAACGCGTGGTTGCCTACATTGCCGTCCATGGCCGGGTCCTTCGGGTCGACAGCTGACTCTGCTGCCGACACTAACGATCGCGCGGGGCCGTACGGCTACTCCGGAAATGCGATGTCCGCGGCCTCTTCTTCTCCGGTGCGCATTATTCAGGGGCCCGTTGTCCGGGTTTACCGGGCTGCCTATTCTGACGACATTGGGACACGCAGCGGAATTTCGCTGCCCAATCACCTTTGAATCCCCGTAGGAGCCACGGATGGAACCCTTCCGTATTGACATCCCACAGGCGGACCTGGATGACCTCCGGAACAGACTCGCCGGCACGCGCTGGCCTGCCGACCCGCTCGACGCGGACTGGTCCCGGGGCGTGCCGGCCGCCTATCTGAAGGAGCTCGCCGAATACTGGCGTACGGGCTTCGACTGGCGCGCCGCCGAGGCCAGGCTCAACACGTTCCCCCAGTTCACCACCACGATCGACGGCGCCAACATCCACTTCATGCACGTCCGCTCGCCCGAGGCGGACGCGACACCGATGATCATGACGCACGGCTGGCCCGGGTCGCCCGCCGAGTTCCTCGACGTCATCGGGCCCCTCACCGACCCCCGTGCCCACGGCGGCGACCCGGGCGACGCCTACCACCTCGTCATCCCGACGCTGCCCGGGTTCGGGTTCTCCGGGCCTCCGCCCGAGTCCGGCTGGACGTTCCCGCGCGTCGCGCAGGCGTGGGGAGAGCTGATGGACCGGCTGGGCTACCAGCGCTACGTCGTCCAGGGCGAGGACATCGGGGCCTGGATCTCGCTGCTGCTCGGCCACATCCGTCCGGCGAACGTCATCGCGGTGCACGTCAACTTCCTGATCACCCCGCCGTCGGGAGACCCGGCCGAGCTGGCCGGGCTGGCCGAGGCCGACTTCGCGCGGCTGGGCCTGCTCACCCGCTACGCCGACGAGCTGTCCGGGTACATGAAGCTGCAGGCGACCCGGCCGCAGACCCTCGCCTACAGCCTGACCGACTCGCCTGTCGGCCAGCTCGCGTGGATCGTCGAGAAGTTCAAGGACTGGACCGACTCGGAGAAGGCCCCCGAGGACGCCGTGGACCGCGACCAGCTGCTCACGAACGTGGCCCTCTACTGGTTCACCGCCACCGGCGCCTCCTCCGCGCACTTCTACTACGACAACGCGGACCTGCTGCCGACCGCGCCGACGCCCCCGCCGACGCCGCCGCCCCTGCCCGTGCCGCTCGGCGTGGCCGTGTACCCGCGGGACCCCGCCTTGCCCGTGCGGAGGCTGGCCGACCCGCTCTACCCCGACATCATCCACTGGGCCGAGTACGACCGGGGCGGCCACTTCGCCGCAATGGAGGAGCCCGACCTCTTCGTGAGCGACCTGCGGGCGTTCAAGTCCGCCCTGCCGTCCGGACAGTAAGGGAGCCAACATGTCCGAGCCCGGACACCGGCCGCCAGGGCTGCGGGCGCTGGCGGATCTCGCGACGCCCATGGCGATCCGGGTCGCGGCGACGCTCGGAGTCGCCGACCACATCGCGGCCGGGCGCCGGACGGCGCCGGCCGCCGCCGGCGCCCTCGGCGTGCACGCGGGGGCGCTCGACCGCCTCCTTCGCCACCTGGTCACGATCGGGCTGCTCGACCGGGACGAGGCGGGTGCGTACACGCTGACCGACCTCGGCGAGCAGCTGCGCGACGACCACCCGGGGGGCAGGCGCAAGTGGCTGGCCGCCGACGGCGCCGTCGGCAAGGGAGACCTGAGCTTCGTCGACCTGGCGTACTCCGTCCGCACCGGCCAGCCGGCCTATGCCGTACGCCACGGCGTCCCGTTCTGGGAGGACCTGGGCGCGGACCCCGCGCTGTCGGCCTCGTTCGACGCGCTGATGAGCCACCACATCGAGATGGAGCACGCGGGGCTCCCCGGCGCCTACGACTGGGCGGCCCTCGGGCACGTCGTGGACGTGGGCGGCGGGAGCGGCGCGCTGCTCTCCGTGCTGCTGCAGGCCCACCCCGGGCTGCGGGGGACCGTCGTCGACCTGCCCGGCCCGGCCGCGGGCGCCCGCCGGGCGCTGCGTGACAAGGGCCTGGCGCATCGGGCCGAGGTGGTCACGGGCAGCTTCTTCGACCCGCTGCCCACCGGAGCCGGCGCGTACGTGCTGTCGGCGATCATCCACGACTGGGACGACGACGCGGCCGTCAAGATCCTGCGGCGGTGCGCGGACGCGGTGGGCGAGCGCGGTGTCGTGCTCGTCATCGAGGCCGTCGGAGCGGACGGCGCGTCCCCGGACACCGCCATGGATCTGCGCATGCTCGTCTACACCGGCGGGAAGGAACGCGGGCTCGCCGAGCTGGGCGCGCTGGCGGCGCAGGCCGGCCTGGTGGTGCGCGGCACGCATCCGGTCGGGGCGCGTCCGTTCATCTCGATCGTCGAGCTGGGCAGAGAATGATCCCCTGATCGCGATGACGCGCGGGTCGCCGGGCGGGCGTGCTGCCCCGCCCGGCGATTTCGCGTTTTCACGGGGCGCAGTGACGCCGCCCACCGGGGGGATGGTGGGCGGCGTCACCGTACGGGAGGCGCGTCGAGGTCTCACCCGGCGGCGGCCGTGCCGCGGGAGCGCCACGCCACCAGCAGCGAGACCAGCAGGAACGAGAGCCCGACGCCCCAGGCGATCGAGAGCACCGAGTAGCCGAACGCCGTGACGACCACGCCGGCGAGCAGCGCGCCGACCGCGGAGGCCAGCTGCATGGCGAAGTCGGACGTGCCCTGCGCCATCGTGCGCAGCGGCCCCGTCACGGACACTGTCAGCAGCACGGAGCCGCCGAGGTACCCGAACGACCACCCGAGGCCGAGCAGGAGCAGGCCCGCGCCCACGCCCACCGCGCTCGTCGCCGGCGAGAGCGCCAGCGTGGCGGCGGCCAGGAGCTGGACGACGAGCCCGATCAGCAGGATCGGCCGCGGCCCGAACTTGTCGGCGAGATAGCCGACCAGGTGGCCGGGCAGGTACATCGCCGCGGTGTGGACGCTGATCGCGATGCCGATGATCCCCAGCGAGGCGGCGCCGTGCTGCATGTGGATCGCCGCCATGTTCATGAGGGAGATCATCGCGGCGTGGACGGTGGCCAGCACCAGGATGGCGCGGAGCACGTTCGGGTGGCGCAGCACGGTCGCGAGCATGACGCGGAGCGGCTGCCGCTGCGCGGGCGGCTCCTTGTCGAGCGCGCGGGCGAGGGTCAGCGGGTCCGGCCGCAGCATCAGCAGGATCATGACCGCGCTGACGGCCAGCACGACCGAGATCGCCAGATAGGGGCCGGAGAGCCCGGGCAGCCAGTCGCCGCCGATCCCCTCGAGCACGCCCATCAGCGACGGGCCGAGCACGGCCGCCACGGTCGAGCCCCAGCTCAACGCGCCCATGGACCGGCCCGCGCGGTCGGTCGACGCCAGGTCCGTGGCCGCGAACCTGACCTGCAGGCCGCCGGCGAGGGCCGCCCCGATCGCGGCCGCGCCCGCGAGGATCGCCGTGAAGCTGGCCAGCACGGCGCCGACCACGACGAGCGCGGCTCCGACGGCGCCGGTGAAGTACCCGGTCGCGATCCCGATCCGCCTGCCACGTGCGACGGCGAGAACCGCCAGCGGAACGCTGAAGACCACGCCACCGCAGTAGATCATCGCCTGGGCCAGCCCTGCCTTGCCCGGCGAACCGGTCACGTCATCGGCGATGAGCGACACCAGGGGACCGGTCATGGCGAACGCGAGCGAGAACACCGCCTGCACGATGACCAGCGACACGATGATCCGGCGTTGGATGCGCCGGACCTGACCGTCCGTGCCGGCATGCTCGGCTGTCACGCTGCCCATGCCTCACCGCCCCGGCCCGGTCGCCCGCGCGAGCGACTCGCCGACGCGCCGTTCCAGGTCCTCGTGCCCGTCCTCGATGGGGAAGCCGTCGGTGCGCCGGTCCGGCACGCCGGCGGCGAGGACGTACACGGCTGTCTCGGAGATGCCGTCGATGCCGAGCATCGACTCCACCTCCGAGTCGGAGAACGCGTCGTTCTGCGCCGGGCCGAGCCCGACCGCGGTCGCGGTCAGGGCGAAGGTCTGCGCCAGGTGACCCGTGTTGAGCAGGACGGTACGGAGCATTCTCGCGCTGCGGTACTTGTACATCGCGCGCGGCAGGTTCACCGTCAGGAAGCAGACGAACCCGGCGGTCGTGATCATCTTCTGGGAGAAGAGGACCCGGTCCATCAGCCGCTGGTCGACTCCGGCGGAGACGATCTCCAGGCTGTGGTCCTCGGGCGAGTAGTGGTAGATCCCTGGCGGGATCTGCTCCACGTTCCGCACGATCACGTAGCACTCGGACTCGTGCCGGGCGCCGCCGCACGGGCTGGTGCGCAGCATGAGGTTGCCGAGCATCCCGGCGTCGTAGAAGTACATCGGCGCGAACGTGTAGTGCAGCACGGTCGACAGGCTCCGCAGCGGCACCGGCTCGTCCTTGTACGTGCGATGCGTCCGGCGTGACACCAGCACCTCGCCGAAGTCCCGGCGCAGCGGAAGGAACGCCCTGGTCAGATGGATGCGCTCTGCGTCGGGGCGGCGCGCGAAGATCGCCGGAGGCGGTCCGTCGGCGGCGATCTCGGCGCGGATCTCCTCGCGCCTGGCCGCCATGCCCGCGTCGGCGACGGCGCCGTCGACGCTGACGTAGGCCGTGTCCTTGGTGCCGAAGTGGAAGAAGGTCGCCGGCTCGCCCCACGGCTGCCAGGCGTCCATGACCTGGTCCTCGACGGTGGTTTCGTCCCTCGTACGGAGCAGTCCGGCTTCGGTGAGCGCCTTGATCGCGTCCCTGACGGAGGAGGCGTCGTAGCGGTCGAGGCGGTCCGGCACCGTCTCCGGGTCGGTCCAGTCGTCGAACTGCTCGAGGATGTCGACGCTCGGCCCGTCCACCGCGACGCCGTTCCTTTCGCCGGTCTCGGAGGCGGCGTCGAGATAGTTGTCCAGGACCAGTTCGCCGTCGATCCAGTAACCGACCAGTGAGCGTGCCCGGCGCAGTTCCATTGAAGGACTCCTCAATGTGATGGAAAAATGTTGAGGGGGCGGGTCGAGAAGACCCGCCCCCGTCAACCCATTTGTTCAAGCTGCGCAGCTAATGGGGTGATGGCGCAACTCGGGATTCAGGCCGTTCAGCTGGCCTTGCAGCCCAGCATCTTCTTGGCCTTGAGGGGGGTCTGGCGAACCTTCACGGAGACCTTCATGTCTTTCTCCTTCTTGTCGGGAACCAAGAACGGCGCTGATGTGATCCGTTCTGTGTCCAGAATGACAAGGGTCCGTGCGGCGCCACTACTTTTAAATTGCTACTCCACGAGAGCCCTTACTTCGGTCGCCCCGTCGCGTGCGTCCGGGAACCTGGACGCGATGTCCACGGCGCGGTCGATGCTCTCGCAGTCGACGATGAAGTAACCGGCGAGCCGCTGGGGAGATTCGTGGAAAGGCCCGTCGACGGTGGTCAGCGAATCGCCCTGCAGGCGGATCGTCCGGGCGCGGGCCGGGTCGTCGAGCGGCTGCCCGATGACGAGCTCCCCGGATTCGGATATCTCCTTCATGAGCAGCCCGAACTCGTTCATCCGCGCGTCTCTTTCATCCTGCGTCAGTCCCTCCTGGTGCATGAACGTGGGGTGCGCCCAGGTCGTGGGATTGCTGTAGATGAAGATCGCGTATTTCATCGTCTCTCCTCGGTTGTCGGGTCCGGCCTTTCGCCATCCGAGTCTGGATGACGTCTGACCTCGGCGAACAGTGCGCTGAACACCGACTGGGCGTGAAGTTCTCACACCGCCGCCCCGAGACGGGCAACTCCGGAGATGCCGCGTGGCCGGCGGCGGTGAACGCTGTGAGGGCCCCCGCCGGCAACGTCGGAAGGAAATCGCATGTCCTCTGCCACGCAGAGCCCACCGCTGACCGCCCCGCCCACGCCGAGAAGCGCGGCACGCGGCGCCACGCGGAAGCACACGTGGGCCCTTCTGGGCATCTGCGCGCTCGCGGCCTTGCTGTACGGGTGGGCCCTCGACTCGGGCGACTACGCGAACGCCTACTATTCGGCCGCCGTCAAATCGATGACCGGGAGTTTCACGAACTTCCTCTTCGCGGCGGGCGACCCGTACGGCTCCGTCACCGCCGCCAAGCCGCCCCTGGCCTTCTGGCCGCAGGTGCTCATGGTGTGGGCGTTCGGCTTCCACAGCTGGTCCATCATGCTGCCCCAGGTGATCGAGGGCGTCGCCGCCGTCTTCCTGCTGCACCGCACCGTACGGATCTGGGCGGGGCAGAACGTGGCGCTGGTCGCGGCGCTGATCCTGGCGCTCACCCCGGTGACGGTCGCCATCAACCGCAGCAACAACACCGACACGCTGCTGGTGCTGCTGCTCGTGGCGGCCGCGTACGCGTGCACGCGCGCCGTCCACACCGGCAACGGGCGCTGGCTGTACCTCAGCGCGTGCTACGTCGGCTGCGGGTTCCTGACCAAGCTGATGGCGGCGTGGGTCGTCGTCCCTGCCATCGCGCTGGTGTATCTCGTGAGCGCCGCCGCCCCGATCAGGCGCCGGGTGGCGGACCTGCTGGGCGCGGGAGCCGTGCTGGCGGTCACGTCGTTCTGGTGGCCGGTGCTGTTCGACCTGTGGCCCGGAAGCAAGCCGTTCATGGGCGCGACGCTGAACGGCGGCGCGCTCGAGAACATCTTCGGCTACAACGGCTTCGGCAAGATCTTCAACTTCGGCCAGCAGTACGGCGGATCCGGGCTCAACGTCCAGCTGGGGGCCGTCGGGATGTCCGGCGGCGAGCCGACCGTCACCCGGATGTTCGGCCCCGAGGCAGGCGGCCAGATCTCGTGGCTGCTCCCGTTCAGCCTGCTCATCCTGGCCGTCGTGGGAGCGGCGGGATACCGCAGGCTCTGGCACGCGATCCCGGGGGACCGCCTTCAGCGGGCTGGCTGGCTGCTGTGGGGCAGCTGGCTGCTGGTGACGATCGCCGTCTTCAGCTTCACGGAGGGCATCTGGCACCCGTACTACACGACCAGCCTGGCGCCGGCGATCGCCGCGATCTCGGCGGCCGGACTCGCCGGCCTGTGGCGCGAGTACCGCCACGGGGGCGGCCGCTCGTGGATCCTGCTCCCTGCGGCGGTCGCCCTGACCGCGGCCTGGACGATCGTGCTGATCTCAAGGGACACCTCGTGGCACGGCTGGACGCGCTGGGTCGTGCTCGCCACCGCCGTCCTCGCCGTGCTCGGCCTGGTCGCCGGCAGGGCGGGGGGCGGGCGGGCGGCGCCGGGCCGCTGGGCGCTGCTCGCCGGCGTGGTGTCGATGCTCGTCACCCCGGCGGTGTGGTCGGCGGGCACCGCGATCGAGCACAAGACCAACGGCGGCTTCCCCTCTGCCGGACCGCCCAACGAGGCCCTGAACGCGCTGACCAGGGGCGAGCTGCCGCCGGGGGTGAAGATCCCGGGCCTGGAGGACGTCCAGGCCCGGCCGCCGCGCGGCGGCGGGTTCGCCGGCGCCACGCTCTCCGCCGAGAACCGGAAGGCCCTGGACTACGCCGTACGGAACTCGGGGAACGCGGAGATCGCTCTCGCCGTCGAGGGCGGTGGGCTCGCGGCGTCGTCGTTCATCATCGACAGCGACGCGGTGGTCGTCAGCATGGGCGGGTACCTGGGCGCCGACAACGTGCCCTCGGTCGGTCAGCTCCGCCAGTGGGTCGCGCAGGGCAAGCTGAGGTTCGTGCTCTCGGCCGCGCCGGGCGGGCCCCGGATGGGCGGCCTCGCGGGCATGGGGGGCGAGCGGCAGAAGGAGCGCGTGGCCTGGGTCGTGGGCAACTGCAGCGCCGTCGACCCGGCCGCCTACGGCGGGACCCCGCCGCAGGAGCGCCTGCTGCCGCTCCCCAGCTTCGGCGACGCGACGCTGTACCGGTGCGGCTGACGCGGCGTTCACGAACGAGACCGGGCGGGCGCCCGGCCACGGAGCCGCGCCCGCCCGGTCGGCAACGCGCTCAGGCGGGACTGCCGCGCCGCAGCGCCGCCCCGCCCATCCGGTCGGTGACGTGTCTGGGTGGTGCCCCGCCGCCCGTCCGATCGGCGACGCGTTCGGGAGGTGCGTGCCGTCCGCCTGGCCGCGGCGGCGCGGCGGGGTCGCGGGGGTGAGGTGAGAAGATGCGTTTGGAGGCCGTGGGCGTCTCCCCGGAGGCCGAGGCGATCTACCGGTTCTTCCTCCGCCGGGAGGGCGACGAGATCGGATCGGTCCGGCAGGCGCTGGACCTGGACCCCGACTCGGTCGAGGCCGCCGTCGAGTCTCTCGGCGAGCTCGGCCTGCTCGACCTCGCCGATCGCCACCACGTGGTGGCCGAAGACCCGCGCATCGCGATAGAGCGCCTCGTCGAGCAGCGGATCGAAGAGCTGAACCAGGACATCCGCCGCGTCATGGCCGCCCGCGACGCGATCACCTCCCTCGTCGAGGACCGCCGGCGCGGCGCGGCGCGGGACACGAGCCTGGCGATCGAGCGCATCGAGGGCATCGACCGGGTCAGGCGGCAGATCGACGATCTCGCGTTCTTCTCCTACACCGAGGTGCTGTGCCTGCACCCTGGGGGAGGGCTGTCGAAGCCCGCCATCGAGACGGCCAGGCTGGCGGACACGCGCCTGCTCCGGCGCGGTCTCGCGGTGAAGAGCATCTACCATCCGCAGGCGCTGGAGGTGCCCCACGTGTCGTCGTACCTGAGGGAGTTCACCCAGCTCGGCGGTCAGGTCCGCATCACGGAGGAGCGGATGGACCGCATGGTGGTCTTCGACCGGAGCGTGGCGGTGGTGCCCATCGATCCCAAGGAGAGCTCGAGAGGGGCGCTGCTCGTACGCGAGCCCGGCCTGGTCTCCCAGCTCGTCATCTACTTCGACGGGCTGTGGGAGGCCGCCGACGACTTCGGGGGGCACGAGGGGGAGGGCCAGGAGGGCCCCGGGCTGTCGGAGCTGGAGCGAAGCGTCCTCACCGCCCTGGCCTCGGCGGACAAGGACGAGATAGCGGCCAGAGACCTCGGCATCTCCGTCCGCACCTACCGGCGGTACGTCGCCGACCTCATGTCCCGCCTCGGAGCGGTGAACCGGTTCCAGGCGGCTCTGCGCGCCAAAGAGGAGAACTGGATCTAGTCACTCGCCCGCCGCGGTCTCGGCCCTGACGGCTCCCGCCGCACGGCCCACGTCGAGGAGCAGCTCGACGAGCTCGTCCGGGACGGAGAGCATCGGCCAGCGGCCCGTCGGCAGCGTGCGGAACGTCCACCCCGGCTCGTCACGCAGGCGGTCGATGTCGTCGCCGACGCTTCCCGCGAAATGATCCTGCTCGCACACCACGTACGTCGCCGGGTGACCCGCCGCCGGCCGCCCGAGCGTCGCCGGGCCGGAGATCGAACGCCCGGGATGAGCGACGAAGCGCTTGGCGAGCCAGCGCGCGTCCCTGGAGGACAGGTCCTGCCCGTCGGCGATGGCCGCGAGAGGCGGCGGGGGAAGCCGGCCGCCGTTGTCGGCGATGAGACGCAGCTCCTCCGCGTGTACGCCGTCGGGGAACGCGTCGAGCATGGACCTGCCGTCGTGCGCGAGGAACGCCTCCACGTAGACGGTGTGGGACACCCGCTCCGGCGCCCGGTCGACCACGCAGCCGGCGACGACGCCACCGTAGTCATGGGCGACCAGGACCACGTCGTCCAGGTCGTGCTCGATGAGGACGGACAGGACGTCATCGACGTGGTCGGCGAGCGTGACGTCACTCGCCTCGCTGCCGGAGCCCGCCGGATCGCTCGACAGGCCGGACAGCGTGAGGGCGAAGGCACGGTGGCCGGCGGCCCTCAGCCGCCGCTCGACCCGGTGCCATACCCATGCTCCGGCCCACAGACCGGGAACAAGTATGTAGCTCCTCATGACGCGCCTCTTGGAAACTCGCGGTGGCAGTATTTCCCAGATTCCCCAGATTCCCCAGATTCCCCAGATCTCGCAGATTCAGAGCACCCATTGGCATCATGCGGCAACGGTGAATTCTTCGGCGTACGAAGAGCAGAGACGGGTCGCATCCGATTCGGAGACCCGCACGGAGCGGCTTTCGTCCAGGAGCGCGATGGCCCCGATGTAGCCGTGGCCGGGGGCGAGCGTGTGGAGCCGGACCGAACGGGACGGCAGATCGAGCGGCCAGTCGAGTAATTCGGCGGGCTCCTCGGCGATCGAGACGATCACCTTGTCCGGCGGGATGCGCAGACCGTGGCCGGTGGCCTTGAGCGCCGCCTCCTTGCGCACCCATGCCCTCGCGAACCCGGCCCTGTGCTCACGCATCGGTAGGGATCGTAACGCGGCGAGCTCCGCCGAGGCCAACGCGGTCTCCGCGACCGGCACGTCACGTACCGACTCGACGTCGACGCCGATCGGCACGGCGGGGCAGAGGGCCACCGCCACGCGGCCGCCGGAGTGGCTCACGGACGCGTACAGCGGCCGGCTCGTGCCCAGGATCTGCGGCTTGCCATGGGGCCTGCCGCAGTCCGGGCAGCGGCGATCGATCCGGACCTCCGCGGGCGCCACGCCGAGCTGCCGCGCCGCCGTGGTGCGGAGCAGCCAGCAGGCCGTGACGAACTGCCGCCGGGCCGCCGGGTTGCGATACCTGCTCGCCCGGATGACCTCGGTGGCGGCGAGGTCGGCGCGGAGGGCCTCGACGGGGAAATCCTGGGCGTCCGCCCACCAAATGTGGCATTCATCGTCGTCGAGCTGTTTTATCGGCATAATAGATTTATCAGTCCCACGTGGTGCCGTTGGACTTCACCCGGGAAAACAGCTGGATCAGGAATTTCGGGCACATTGTCTGCTCCTCTGGATTGTGCTCCGATTGCTTTCGTAATTTCATGGTGCCGGGGCCGGCCATCGGTATCCAGAGAAATGGCCGTCACCTAGTTGCCGACGGGTGGCAAGAAGCTGCCATCGGTTTTCCGCGGATATTCGGCGGCACGGCCGGAGATGCGCGCGCGCCCGCGCCCGGGCGAGCGTCGAAGCCATGGAACTGACCGTGGTGCGGGGCCAGGCGACCCCTGAGGAACTGGAAGCGATCAAGCTGGCCATGGCCCGGTGCCTGGCGAGGAAGGCCGGCGCCGAGGCCGCGGGCTGGGCCGACCCCGCCCGGTCGCTGCGCGGGCCGCTGGCCGCCGGCGGCCGGAGCGAGTGGCGGCTGAGCGGCTGGGCCGGCTGATCTATCGGATCGTGCTCTTCCTCCGGCTCACCGGCGGATAGCGCATTTTGCGATGTGCCCGCCTCCGCGTCGCGGCACATCCTGAGGAGGACGCACGGCCGTACTGACGCCCAGGGAGGCCCCACCATGAGTGAGACAGCGACGTTGTCCAGGCGAGAAACCGGCACGACGAGCACCGGCCTGCCACGCAGACGCCTGCTGCTCGTCGCGCTGAGCAGCCTGGCCGGGTTCGCCCTGACGGTGGTCTGGTCGGCGAGCTTCGTCGACAGCACCATCGGAGGCGCGGTGGCTGACGCCTTCCTCGGCGAGCACGCGGGCGAGCAGCCCATCGTCGGCTTCGCGGCCGGGATCGTGTTCGCCTTCGTCAGCGGCCTGGCGGGCACGTTCACCGCGTGCAACATCGCCGTGTTCGGCGCGGTCGCCCCCATGGTGACGACGGGGAACAGGCTGACGCGGACGCTGGCGCCGCTGGGCCTGCTGACGGCCGGCATGGTCGCGGTCTCGGCCGTCTACGGAGCGGTCGTCGGCGCGGTGGGCACCGCGATGCCGCAGTTCTCCACCGCGCAGAACGCGGCAGGCACCCTCTCGCCGCGCAGCATCCAGTCGATGGTGGTCTTCGGCCTCGTCGGCCTGGCCATGCTCTACCTGGGCCTGGCCGCGATCGGCCTGGTGCCCGACCCGTTCGCCCGCGCACCGCGTGCGCGGCTGGTGTTCATGGGCGCCCTGATCGGCGGATTCCTCATCGGGCGGCCCTACCCCATGTTCCGCCACCTGTTCAGGGACGCCGCGGAGAGCGGCAACCCGCTGTACGGCGCGGCCGCCTTCGTCCTGCAGTCGCTCGGCAACATCGTCATCATGGCGCTGCTGTTCCTGATCATGGCCAGGTTCGCCGGGAGCAGGCTGCGGCGGTGGCTGGAGGCCAGGCCCGGCCGCGCCGCCGCGCTGACCGCGGTGACGCTGATCGTCGCAGGCGTGTTCACCTTCCTGTACTGGGACCTTCGGCTCCTGGCCCGCAGGGACATCATCCCCTGGTACCCCGTCGCGCCCTGGTCCTGAGGAGACGACGATGTCAACCTTGCTCGGCTCGCTGCGCAGGCTCATTCTGGCCCCCTCCCTGGAGGAGGTGACGTTCGCCGGGCGCGGGTTCCCCTGCGCGCCGTCCCCCGCCACGGCACGGCTGGAGGCGATCCCGCAGGCCGTCGTCTGCGGCTTCGAATGGGGCATCGACGCGCGCGACCAGTGGGAGCTGGAGCGCAGGCTGGCCATGGTGGAGACGGAGCTGCGCGGCTTCGCGTACGAGGGCGCCACCATGGCGTTCACCGTGCTGGACGCCATGGGCGGCGGGAAGCGGCGCCGCACCCGTGACCTGCTGCTCGGCCCCGGCCGGCCGCACATCTTCCTGGCCTACATCGGCATCGGCTTCGCCATGGCCCGCCTGCCCAGGCCGCTGTGGAAGAAGGTGCTGCCGGACCTCGGCGGCACGCCGTACCACCCCACCATGAGCTGGCTCGCCGTCGACGGATACGGCTTCGACCTGGCCTACTTCCACACGCGGCGATGGGTCGGCGAGCAACGGGTGCCCGACCCCTACCCGTGGCAGGGCGACGCCGGCTACTTCACCCGCGCGGTGGACCAGGGCATCGGGCGTGCCCTGTGGTTCATTCACGGCGCGCGCGTCCCCGACGTCTCCGCCGCGGTACGGGGGTTCGCCGCGCACCGGCAGCCCGACCTGTGGAGCGGCGTCGGCCTGGCCGCGACCTTCGCCGGGGGATGCGGCAACGACGCGCTGGCCGGGCTCCGCGAGGAGGCCGGCGAGCACCGCGCCGAGCTGGCCCAAGGGTCGGTCTTCGCGCTGAAGGCGCGGCACTACTCCGGCTCCGTGCCGGCCCACAGCGACGCCGCGGTGGAGATTCTCACTGGATTGTCCACGGGCCGCGCCGCCGCGCTCGCGGACGAGGCCGCCGCCGACCGCTACGAGACGTGGCGCGGCCGAATACGCGCGCATTTCACCGCCGACGCGGAAAAAACATATCGCTGATCTGCCTTCGATGAAACGGCGGGAACATACGCCCGGCCGTTCATGAGTGCTGCCCGGAAAAGCCTCCTGAGGCGAGCAAATCCGGAGTTGTCCGGCTGTCCGGGCGCGTGTGTCAATGAGGAAAAGTCGGCTGACGAGAAGCTGGAGGACGGTTTGACCAGTGTGCTGCGGTCATTGCGCCGAAAAATACTGACGCCGGATATCGCGGAGACCAGGCTCGAGAAGCGCGGCTTCCGGGTGAAGGACGCGATATCCAAGGAATTGCTGGAGACGATCGGCGAGACGTTTCTGAGCGGCTTCGCCTACGCCGTGGAGGCGCGCCGCCCTGGCGAGGCGGAGGAGCGGCTTGAGCAGGTGCCCGCGAGGTTCCGGGGCTTCGCCTACGAGGGCGCGGGCATGGGCTTCGCCATCCTGGACTGCCTGACCTTCGGCGACCTGCGCAGAACGCGCGAGTTCCTGGGCGGGCGCGGGCTCCACCACAACTACATGATCTACGTGGGGATCGGCTGGGCCATGGCGCGGCTGCCGCGCTTCCTGTGGCCGTCCGACGCCCGGCTCGACCCGCTGCTGCTCTGGCTCGTCCACGACGGCTACGGCTTCCACCAGGCGTACTTCCACACCCGCAGGTACGTGCACGAGCAGGCCCACGAGACCCGCTTCCGCTGGCCGGCGGGGCAGGACCGGTACGCCGCCCGCGCCGTGGACCAGGGCGTCGGCCGCGCGCTGTGGTTCGTCGGCGGCACGGACGTGGACCGGGTCACCTCATTGATCGAGAGCTTCCCCGAGCCGCGCAGGGCCGACCTCTACAGCGGGACCGGCCTGGCCGCCACCTACGCGGGCGGCGCGACCGAGGCCGAGCTGCTCGAACTGCGCGAGCGCGCCGGCCGCTACGCGCCCCAGCTCGCCCAGGGCAGCATCTTCGCGGCCGAGGCCAGGATCCGCGCCGGCCTCCTGGCGCCGCACACCGAGCAGGCCGTCCAGGTGCTCTGCGGCACCACCGCGCAGCACGCGGCGGAGGTCAGCCACGAGACCCGGCCCAGCGCGCCGGCGGCGGGCGGAGCGCCCGCCTACGAGACCCGGCCGAGCGCTGCGGCCGATGGAGCGCCCGCCTACGAGGTCTGGCGGCAGCGCATCGCCGACCGATTCCACTCCTTCGGAGGTGTCACCCCATGACGGCCGCATGGCTGCGCAGGCAACTGGCGGGAGTCGTCGCCCTGGCGCTCATGATCGCCATGTTCGTGACGAGCCGCCCGACCTTCGCGTCCGACGGGGACAAGGAGCGGCTGGCCGGCTCGTACGGCTTCGCCCCGATGACCATCGCGATGCCGGGCGGAGCCCCCCAGAAGACCATCCGCAAGGTGAACAAGGCCTACGAGCACATCAGCGCGTGGATCTCCTCGGTCGGCGCGGCGATCGCCATGAACGACCTCGACGGCAACGGCCGCGACGACGACCTGGTCATCGTCGACACCCGCACCGACCAGGTGGTCGTCACCCCGGTGCCGGGCACGGGCAGCCGCTACCAGCCGTTCGCGCTCACGTACGGCTCCCTGCCCGTGAACGAGACCATGGCGCCCATGGGCGCCGTCCCGGCCGACTACAACCAGGACGGCCGGACCGACCTGCTGGTCTACTGGTGGGGCCGCACCCCCACCCTGCACCTGCAGCGCTCGACGGCGACCAGGCTCGACGCCGCGGCGTTCGAGCCGGCCGAGCTCGTGCCGGGCGCCACCGGCGCGTACCGGGGCGAGCTGTGGAACAGCAACGTCGCCACGGTCGCCGACTTCGACGGGGACGGCAGACCGGACATCTTCGTCGGCAACTACTTCCCCGACGGCAGCCCGGTCCTCGACAACAGGCGCGACGGCGGCGTGGAGATGAACGACTCGCTGTCCAACGCGGTCAACGGCGGCAAGGACTACTTCTTCCGCTGGACGGGCGGCACGGCCGGCGACCGGCCCACCGCGACGTTCAGCAAGATCGACAACGTGCTGCCCGCCGACGTCTCCACGGGCTGGGAGCTCGGCGCCACCTCGCTCGACCTCGACGGGGACGCGCTGCCCGAGCTGCTGCTGAACAACGACTTCGGCGCCGACAACCTGCTCCACAACACCTCCACGCCAGGGAAGATCTCCTTCTCGCGGGTCAAGGGGGTGCGCAGCCCCGTCGTTCCCAAGTCCAAGACGCTCGGCAACGACTCCTTCAAGGGCATGGGGTCCGACGCGGGCGACTTCAACCACGACGGCGTCTACGACTTCTTCGTCAGCAACATCACCACGCCCTTCGGCATCCAGGAGAGCAACTTCCAGTTCCTCTCCACCGCCAAGGACCAGGCCGGGCTGCGCGCCGCCTTCAAGCGCGGCGAGGCGCCGTGGCAGGACCGCAGCGCCGAACTGCGCACCGCGTGGTCGGGCTGGGGCTGGGACCCCAAGATCGAGGACTTCGACAACGACGGCGAGGCGGAGATCGTGCAGGCGACCGGGTTCGTCAAGGGCGACGTCAACCGCTGGCCGCCGCTGCAGGAGCTGGCCGCCTCCAACGACGGCGTGACCCGTAACCCGAAGTCCTGGCCCAACGTCACCGAGGGCGGCGACATCGCGGGCAACCAGTGGCTGGCCTTCTTCGCCAAGGGGGACGACGGGCGTTACGCCAACCTCTCCCGGCAGCTCGGGCTGGCCGTGCCCGTGCCCACGCGCGGCATCGCGACGGGCGACGCCAACGGGGACGGGCTGATCGACTTCGCCGTCGCCCGGCAGTTCGACGCGCCGATCTACTACCAGAACACCAGCAAGGCCACGGGGTCCTTCCTCGGGCTGCGGCTCACGTACGACGAGGCCGCCTCCGCGGGGCCGCTGCCCGCGGCCGGCTCGCCCGCGATCGGCGCGCAAGTGTGCGTGATGACCCCGGACGGGCGCACCCACCTCGGCCGCGTGGACGGCGGCAGCGGCCACTCCGGCAAGCGCGCGCACGCCGTCCACATCGGCCTGGGCGCGAACGTGACCGGTCCGCTGAAGGTCCACCTGACCTGGCGCGACCGCACGGGACAGGCCCGCGAGCAGGATCTTCAGCTCAGCCCCGGCTGGCACTCCATCCAGCTCGGCTCGACCGCGAAGGAGAAATGACGGACATGGCCGAGAAAACGAGCAGCACGCCCCGTCACGATCCGAAGGTCGTCACGGCGCTGCGCAGATTCGCCATCTCGATCACGGTGTTCAACATCCTCGGCTACACCTGGTTCGGCTTCGAGCAGCCCTGGACGTGGCCCTTCGTGGCACTCGCCACCGGCTACACCGCGGAGATCGCGCTGGAGCTCATCGGCGCCCGCTCGGAGGGCCGCGCGCCGCGCTTCCGCGGCAACGGCTTCCGCGGGCTGGTCGAGTTCCTCTACCCCGCGCACATCACGTCCATCGCGCTCAACATGCTGACCTACGTCAACGACCAGGTGCTGGTCATGATGTTCGGCGTCGTCGTGGCCGTCGGCGCCAAGTGGGTGCTCAGGGCTCCGGTACGCGGCCGCCTCCGGCACTTCATGAACCCCTCCAACCTCGGCATCTCGGTGATCCTGCTGCTGTTCCCCTGGGCCAGCATCGCGCCGCCGTACCACTTCACCGAGAACGTGCACAACCCGATCGACTGGATCATCCCCGGCGTCATCATCGTCGGCGGCACCATGCTCAACGGCAAGCTCACCAACCGGATGCCCCTGATCCTCGCCTGGGCCGGCGGGTTCGCCCTGCAGGCCGTGGTCCGCGGGCTCGTCATCGACGACATCTCGATCCTGGGCGGCCTGTCCATGATGACCGGGGTGGCGTTCATCCTGTTCAGCAACTACATGATCACCGATCCCGGCACGACCCCGTCGAGACCGCTGTCCCAGGTGGCCTTCGGCGGCGGCGTCGCCCTGGTGTACGGCCTGCTGATGGGCATGAACATCCCGTACGGGATCTTCTTCGCCACCGCGCTCGTCTGCCTGATCCGCGGCGGCTTCCTCTGGGCGCTGCACGTCGTGGACAGGGCCAGGGCGCTGGACGCCGCGCGGGTGAGCGCGGCCGCGGCCGAGGCGGTCTCCGCGACAGGGAAAGAGGTCGCGCAAGTATGACGAAGATCGCGATCGTCGGCATGGCCTGCCGGTATCCCGACGCCGCCTCGCCACGTGAGCTGTGGGAGAACGCCGTCGCCGGGCGCCGGGCCTTCCGCCGGCTGCCCGACGTGCGCATGCGGCTCGCGGACTACTGGCATCCCGATCCCGCCGCCCCCGACAGGTTCTACGCGCGGACGGCGGCCGTCATCGAGGGCTACGCCTTCGACCGCGTAGCCCACCGGATCGCGGGCAGCACCTACCGCTCCACCGACCTGACCCACTGGCTCGCGCTGGACATGGCGGGCCGGGCCATGGCCGACGCCGGGTTCCCCGGGGCGGAGGGGCTGCCCAGGCAGAGCACGGGCGTCATCGTGGGCAACACCCTCACCGGCGAGTTCACCCGGGCGAAGGGCCTGCGGCTGCGCTGGCCGTACGTGCGCCGCACCCTCGCGGCCGCGCTCAAGGAGCAGGGGTGGGACGACGACCGGCTGGCCTCGTTCCTGGCCGACTACGAGACGGCCTTCAAGAGCCCGTTCCCGCCCGTGGACGAGGACACCCTCGCCGGCGGGCTGTCCAACACCATCGCCGGGCGCATCTGCAACCACTACGACCTGCACGGCGGCGGGTACACCGTGGACGGAGCCTGCTCCTCGTCGCTGCTGTCGGTGGTGACGGCGGCCAAGGCGCTGACCGACGGAGACCTTGACGTCGCGATCGCCGGCGGCGTGGACCTGTCCATCGACCCGTTCGAGATGATCGGTTTCGCCAAGACCGGGGCCCTGGCCAAGGGCGACTTCCGGCTGTACGACCGGCACTCCAACGGCTTCTGGCCCGGTGAGGGCTGCGGCATCGTCCTGCTGATGCGGGAGGCCGACGCGCTCGCCGCCGGGCACCGGATCTACGCCACCATCGCCGGATGGGGCGTCTCCTCCGACGGCGCCGGGAGCATGACGCGTCCCGAGGTCAGTGGCTACCGGCTGGCGCTGGAGCGCGCCTACCGGCGAGCGGGCTTCGGCGTCGGGACCGTCTCGCTCTTCGAAGGGCACGGCACCGGGACCGCGGTCGGCGACGAGACGGAGCTCACCGCCCTGTCGCAGGCCCGGTCGGCCGCCGACCCGGCCGCGCCGCCCGCGGCCGTCGGCTCCGTCAAGGCGATGATCGGCCACGCCAAGGCCGCCGCCGGGGTGGCCGGCCTCATCAAGGCCGTCATGGCCCTGCACGAGCAGGTGCTGCCCCCCACCGTCGGCTGCGTCGAACCGCATCGGGTGCTCACCGAGGAGGGCGCGGCGCTGCGCGTGCTGCGCGCCGCCGAGCCGTGGCCCGAGGGGCGCCCGCTGCGCGCGGGCGTCACCGCCATGGGCTTCGGCGGCATCAACACGCACGTCGTGCTCGAGTCCGGCGCCCCGCGGCGGCGGATGTCCAGCCGCGCCAGGGCGCTGGCCGGCTCGCCCCAGGACGCGGAGGTCCTCCTCTTCGACGCCGCCTCGCAGGACGAGCTGCGGGCGTCGGTGGCGGAGGTCGCCCGCTTCGTCCCCGAGGTGTCGTACGCGCAGCTCGCCGATCTCGCCGCCACGCTGAGCGGCAGGCTGCGCGGCCTGCCGTACCGCGCGGCGGTGGTCGTCACCTCGCCGGAGGACGCCGAACGGCAGCTCAGGCGCGTGCTGACCGCGCTGGAGCCGGAGGAGGCCAGGCTGTTCACGGAGGACGGCAGGGCGTGCGCCGGCCGCGCCGCCGCCCGGCCCAGAGTCGGCTACCTCTTCCCCGGGCAGGGCTCGGGGCGCGGGACCGGCGGAGGCGCCCTGCGCAGGCGCCTGGCCTGCGTGGACGAGCTCTACCGCGAGGCCCGGCTGCCGGCCGCCGGCGACATGGTGGCCACGTCCGTGGCCCAGCCGCGCATCGTCACCGGATCGCTGGCGGGGCTGCGCGCGCTGTCCCTGCTCGGCGTGGAGGCCGACGTCGCGGTTGGCCACAGCCTGGGCGAGCTCTCCGCGCTGTGCTGGGCGGGCGCGATGGACGAGGAGACCGTCCTGCGGGTGGCCGCCGGACGCGGGCGCGCCATGGAGCGGCACAGCGCCAGCGGCACCATGGCGAGCCTGCGCTCCGGCCCCGACACGGCGTCGGAGCTGATCGGTGACCTGCCCGTGGTGATCGCCGGCTACAACGCGCCCACCCAGACCGTCGTCGCCGGGCCGGTGGACGCGGTCGAGGAGGTCGGCCGCGCCGCCTCCCGCGCCGGGCTCACCTGGTCCAGGCTGAACGTCTCGCACGCCTTCCACTCCCCGCTGGTGGCGCCGGCCGCGCAGGCGCTGGCGGAGGAGCTGGACGGCGAGCGGTTCCACCGCCTCGGCCGCCGCGTGGTCTCCACGGTCACCGGGAGCACGCTGCCGCCCGGCACCGACGTGGCCGCGCTGCTGCTCCGCCAGGTCAGCGACCCCGTGCTGTTCACGCAGGCCCTGGAGGAGGCGGCCGCGGGGCTGGACCTGCTCATCGAGGTGGGTCCCGGCCGGGTGCTCAGCGGCCTGGCGGCCGAGCTGACCGACGTCCCCGCGCTCGCGCTGGACACCGACGGCGAGTCGCTGACGGGGCTGCTCGGCGTGGTCGCCGCCGCCCACGTGGCGGGCGTGCCCGTCGCGTACGAGGAGCTCTTCCACGGCCGCCTCATCCGGCCGGTGGAGATCGGCGCGGAGTTCTCCTTCTTCGCCAGCCCCGTCGAGTCGGCCCCGCAGACCACGGTCAAAGAGGTGGACACGCACCAGGAGGCCGCCGCGGACCGCCCGCAGGCGGGTCCGCCGGGGGAGACCACCACGGAGCTGCTGCGCCGTCTGGCCGCCGAGCGCGCCGAACTGCCCCTGGAGATGGTGACCGAGGACAGCAGGCCGCTCGACGGCCTGCACCTGAGCTCGGTCACCGCGATGCACATCCTCGACCAGGCCACCCAGCACCTGGGGATCCCCGCGGGACAGGCGCTGCCCAACCTCGCCACCGCCACCCTGCGCGAGCTGGGCGAGGCGCTGGACCGGCTGGCGGCCGAGCCGCACGACCAGCGGGCCACGGGCGTGGCGGGCGCGGCGACCTGGGTGCGCCCGTTCGCCGTCGACCTCGTCGAGCGGCCCCGGCCCCGGCGGGCCACGACGGGGGAGCCGGGACGGTGGCAGATGTTCGCCCCGGCCGGTTCCGCGCTCGCGGCGCCACTGCGGGAGGCACTCGAACGGCAGCAGGCCGGATCCGGTGTGCTGGTGTGCCTGCCGCCGGAATGCGCCGCCGAAGACCTGGAGCAGGCGCTGCTCGGCGCCAAGGCCGCGATGGCGGGTGGTCCGGGCACCCGGTTCGTCCTGGTCCAGCACGGCCGCGGCGCGGCGGGACTGGCCAAGACGCTCCACCTGGAGGCCGCCGGAGTGCGTACGACCATCGCGCACGTGCCCCAGGCGCCCGAGGCGGTCACGTGGGTGGCCGAGGAGGTGGCGGCCACCGCCGACTACACCGAGGTCCACTACGACGCGGACGGCGTGCGGCGGGTGCCCGTCCTGCGCGCGCTGCCGGTGCGCCAGGAACGCGCGCAGGCCCCGCTCTCGTCCGACGACGTGCTGCTGGTGACAGGCGGCGGCAAGGGCATCACCGCCGAGTGCGCGCTCGCGATGGCAGGACACGCCAAGCTCGCCCTGCTCGGCCGCTCGGATCCGGCCCAGGACGAGGAGCTCGCCGCCAACCTGCGGCGCATGGCCGGCGCCGGGCTCACCGTGCACTACGCCAGGGCCGACGTCACCGACCCCCACCAGGTACGGCAGGCCGTCGCCGAGGCCGAGCAGGCGCTCGGACCGGTGACCGCGGTGCTGCACGGCGCCGGGCTCAACCAGCCCGCCGGCATCGGCAGCCTGGACCTGCCCGACATCCTGCGCACGTTCGCCCCCAAGGTGGACGGCCTGCGCAACGTGCTCGACGCTGTGGCGCCCGAGCGGCTGCGGCTGCTGGTGACCCTGGGCAGCATCATCGGCCGCGCGGGTCTGCAGGGCGAGGCGCACTACGCGACCGCCAACGAATGGCTGGCCGAGCTCACCGCCGAGACCGGCCGGCGCCACCCGCACTGCAGGTGCCTCTGCCTGGAGTGGTCGGTGTGGTCCGAGGTCGGCATGGGGGAGCGGCTGTCGGTCGTGGACCGGCTGGCCCAGCAGGGCATCACGCCGATCTCCGTCGAGCAGGGCGTGCAGATCATGCGCCGCCTGGTCACCGACCCCGACGCGCCCGGCACCGTGGTCATCACCGGCCGCGCGGAGGGTGTCCCCACGATCCAGCACGACCTGCCCGAGCTGCCCCTGCTGCGCTTCGTGGACCGGCCGCTGGTCCGCTACCACGGCGTGGAGCTGGTCAGCGAGGTCGAGCTGAACGCCGGGACCGACCTCTACCTGGCCGACCACCTGCTCGACGGGAACCTGCTGTTCCCCGCCGTGTTCGGCATGGAGGCGATGGCCCAGGTCGCCTCCGCGGCCATCGCGCGCGAGAGCACGCCGGTCATCGAACAGGCCGAGTTCCTGCGGCCGATCATCGTGCCGCAGGAGGCGAGCACCACGCTGCGCGTCGCCGCGACCGTCACCGACCACGACACGGTGGCCGTGACGATCCGCAGCGGGGAGACCGGCTTCGACGTGGACCACTTCAGGGCCGTGCTCCGCTTCGCCGCCGAAGGCCCCCAGGAGGGTCCGCCCGCGCAGGTCGCCGACGGGCTGCCGCCGGTGGCGCTCGACCCGGGCACCGACCTGTACGGCGAGGTGCTGTTCCAGGGCAGGCGCTTCCAGCGGCTGCGCCGCTACCACCGAGCGGCGGCCCGCCACGTGGACGCCGACCTGGCGGTGGAGGAGAACGGCTCGTGGTTCGCCGGCTTCCTGCCCGACCGGCTCCTGCTCGGAGACCCGGGCATGCGGGACGCGCTGATGCACGGCAACCAGGTCTGCGTGCCGAACGCCACGCTCCTGCCGACCGCCGTCGACAGGGTGCACCCGGGCGGCGCCCGGCTCGCTGGCCTGGGCGAGGTGCGGTACTGCGCCAGTGAGCGCAGCAGGGACGGCGACACCTACGTCTACGACATCGCCGTACGCACCAAGACAGGCGAGCTGGTCGAGCGCTGGGAAGGGCTGCGCCTGCAGGCGGTGCGGAAGAAGGACGGGCGCGGCCCCTGGGCGGCGCCGCTGCTCGGCCCCTACCTGGAGCGCACCCTGGGCGACCTGGCCGGCGCGCAGGTCGCGGTCGTCGTCGAACCGGGCGACGACGTGACGGAACTGGCCGGGGAACGTCTCACCGCGTCGGGCGCGCGGGCGACCGCGCACGTGCCCGGCTTGACGCTGAGCGTCGCGGCCCAGGGCGCCGTCGCCTGCGAGATCGTACGGATCTCCGCGGACCCGCCGGGGCCGCACGCGGCGCTCGCCGAGCGGATCGCCGCCGAGGCGGCCGAGGGCCAGGAGACCGCCGCCGCCAGGATCCGCGCCGCCGAGGCATGCCTGCGCCGGGCGGGCCGCACGGCGGACGCCCCGCCGGCCCCGCACTCCGCCACCCGCGACGGGTGGGTGGTGCTGGCCGCGGCGGGCTCGCTGATCGCGACGCTCGCGACCACCGTACGGGAGCTGCCGGAGCCCGTCGTGGTCGCCATCCTCACCGAAGGACGGTCATGACCATGGGAAAGTACTTCGAATATCTCCACACGGTGGGCTTCGAGGAGACCAACATCGTGGGGAACGTCTACTACGTCAACTACCTGCGCTGGCAGGGCAGATGCCGGGAGATGTTCCTGAAGGAGCGCGCGCCCGACGTGCTCGCCGAGCTGCAGGACGACCTCAAGCTGTTCACGCTCAAGGTCGACTGCGAGTTCTTCGCGGAGATCACGGCCTTCGACGAGCTGTCCATCAGGATGCGCCTGATCGAGCTCGCCCAGACGCAGCTGGAGTTCGGCTTCGACTACATACGGGTCGGCCCCGGCTCGAGCGAGACGCTCATCGCCCGCGGCAGGCAGCGGGTGGCCTGCATGCGCGGGCCCAACACCAGGACCACGCCCGCGCGGATCCCCGAGTCCCTGATCAGGGCGCTTGACCCGTACGCGTCCTAGAAGCGGATCCAGGAGGCAAGCGTGCACATCTCCGCATCAACCCCGACACTCGACCAGGCCACCGACCCCAAGGCGCTGCGTACCGCGTTCGGCGCCTTCGCCACGGGTGTCACCGTGGTGACCACCGGCGGTGCCGTCCCCCACGCCATGACGGCCAACTCCTTCACCTCGGTCTCACTCAGCCCGCCGCTGCTGCTGGTCTGCGTCGCCAAGTCCGCGATGATGCACCGGTGCCTCGGCGAGAGCTCCTTCTTCGGCGTCTCCGTGCTCGCCGGGCACCAGGAGGCGGCGGCCCGGCACTTCGCCGACCGCTACCGCGCGCTGGGCGCGGCCCAGTTCGCGCAGGTCGACGTGGAGCTGGGGAAGGTCACCAGGGTGCCGCTGATCGCGGACGCCGCGGTGGGCTTCGAATGCGATCTGTGGCGCGCCTACGACGGCGGCGACCACACGATCTTCCTCGGCAAGGTGCTGTCGATGCGGCAGCGGACCGGCAGCGACGGGCTGCTGGTCTACCGGGGCAGGTTCGCGGAGATCGCCCACTCGCCCGAGGGGGTCACGGCATGAGCGCGGTCCAGACCCCGCCCGCCACGCGGACGGGCGGGGCGGCCGCACCGCCAGGCCCACCGCTGTGGGCGGGACCCGGCCTGTTCCGCCGGCTGGTGACCGACCGGCTGGCGCTGCTGTCCGGGGCCGCGGCACGGTACGGCGACGCCGTACGGCTGACCATCGGCCCCAAGAGCATCTACCTGTTCAACCACCCCGACCACGCCAAGCACGTGCTGGCCGACAACCACGCCAACTACCGCAAGGGCATCGGCCTGGCCGAGGCCAGGCGCGTGCTCGGCGACGGGCTGCTGACCGGCCACGGCGAGGTGTGGCGGCGCCAGCGCAGGGCGATCCAGCCGCTGTTCCAGAACAAGCGGCTCGCCCGGCAGGACGCGATCGTCGCGGACGAGGCCGGGCGGCTGGTGGCCAGGCTCCGCGCGCACGCGGGCGCGGGACCGGTGGACGTGGCCGGCGAGATGACCGCGCTCACCCTCGGCGTCCTCGGCAGGACGCTGCTCGAGGCCGACCTGGGGGCGCACGCTTCGATCGCGCACACCTTCGAGGGCGTCCAGGACCAGGCGATGTTCGAGATGGTCACGCTGGGGGCGGTCCCGCTCTGGCTCCCGCTGCCGCTGCACCTCCGCTTCCGCCGCGCCCGCAGGGAGCTGCACCGCATCGTCGACGCGCTGATGGCCGAGCGGGCCGCCCACCCGACCGACGGCACCGACCTGCTGTCCCTCCTGATCGCCGGCACCGGCCAGGACGCCGATCCGCGGGCCGCGCGCGAGCGCCTGCGCGCCGAACTGGTCACGATCCTGCTGGCCGGGCACGAGACCACGGCGAGCACCCTGTCATGGGCCTTCCACCTCCTCGACCGGCATCCCGACGTGCGCGAGCGCCTGCACGCCGAGGCCGTCTCGGTGCTGGGTGACCGGCCGCCCGCGTACGAGGACCTGCACCGGCTCACCTACACCACGATGGTGCTGGAGGAGGTCATGCGCCTCTACCCGCCGGTGTGGGCGCTGACCCGGGTGGCGGTGGAGAGCGACGAGGTGGGCGGTTACCGGGTGCCCGCGGGCGCGGACGTCCTGATCAGCCCGTACACGCTCCACCGGCACCCGGCCCACTGGCCCGAGGCGGACCGGTTCCGGCCCGAGCGGTTCGCCCCCGACGCGCGCGCCGACCGCGCCAGATACGCCTACATTCCGTTCGGCGCCGGGCCGCGCTTCTGCGTCGGCAGCCACCTGGGGATGATGGAGGCCGTCTTCGTGCTGGCCATGGTCTCCCGCGAGCTGCGGCTGACCGGCCTGCCCGGTCGCCGGGCCGTTCCCGAGGCGATGCTGTCGCTGCGCGTACGCGGTGGGCTGCCGATGACCGTCAGCGTGCTGGAGGGACGAGACGATGAGCATCTTTGAGCTGGACATCACCCCGGAGGCCCTGGAAGAGGCCGTGCGGGCACTGCCTCCCTCCATGGCCCGCCTCCGCGAGGACCTGAGCCGGCTGCGCCGGGACATCGCCGAAGGCCGGCCCCAGGGTGTGGAACGGCAGCACGCGCTGGGCAAGCTCACCGCGCGGGAACGGCTGGACGTCCTCCTCGACGAGGGCTCGTTCGTCGAGCTGGAGATGCTGCGCCGGCACCGCGCGCAGGGGCTGGGCATGGACCGGCAGCGCCCGCACACCGACGGGGTCGTCGCCGGGTCCGGCACGGTCGAGGGCCGCCGGGTCTTCGTCTACGCGCAGGACTTCACCGTCTTCGGCGGCTCGCTCGGCGAGGCGCACGCCTTGAAGATCCAGAAGGTGATGGAGCTGGCGCTGTCCACCGGCTCGCCGTTCATCGGGCTGAACGACAGCGGCGGCGCCCGGATCCAGGAGGGCGTGATGTCGCTGAACGGCTACGGCGGCATCTTCCAGCGCTTCGTCCAGGCGTCCGGCGTCATCCCGCAGATCAGCGTCGTGCTCGGCCCCTGCGCCGGGGGCGCGGCCTACTCGACGGCGCTGGCCGACTTCACCTTCATGGCCGGCGACACCTCGCAGCTCTACCTGACGGGGCCCGACGTGGTGGAGGCGGTGACCGGCGAGCGGGTGACCCACGCCGAGCTCGGCGGCGCGCAGGTGCACGGCGGCAAGTCGGGGCTGGCCACGTTCGTCCACGACGACGAGGAGAGCTGCCTGCTCGCGGTCCGTGACCTGCTGTCCATGCTGCCGAGCAACAACCTCGGCCGCCCGCCCGCGCTGCCGCCGCAGGGCGCGACCGCCGACCTGCGGCCGCGCCTGGCCGAGATCGTGCCCGCCGAGCCCCACAAGCTGTACGACATGCGCCTGGTGATGGCGGAGATCGTGGACGACGGCGACTACCTCGAAGTGCACCATGGCTGGGCGCGCAACGTGATCTGCGCGCTGGCCAGGATCGACGGCGAAGTGGTCGGTGTGGTGGCCAACCAGCCCATGGTGCTCGCCGGGGTGCTCGACGCGTCGGCCGCCCAGAAGGCGGCGCGGTTCGTCAGGTTCTGTGATGCCTTCTCGATCCCCCTGGTGACGCTGGTCGACGTGCCCGGGTTCCTGCCGGGCAAGGACCAGGAGCACGCCGGGGTGATCCGGCACGGCGCGAAGCTGCTGTACGCGTACTGCGAGGCGACCGTGCCGCGCATCTCGGTCGTCATCAGGAAGGCGTACGGCGGGGCCTACATCGTCATGGATTCGCGTTCCATCGGCACCGACCTGGCGCTGGCCTGGCCCACCAACGAGATCGCCGTGATGGGCGCGGAAGGCGCGGTGAACGTCATCCACCGCAGGCGGCTGGCCGCGGCGGCCGATCCCGCCGCCGAGCGCGCCGAGCTACTCGAGCAGTACCGGCAGGAGCTCATCCACCCCACCTACACCGCCGAGCGCGGGCTCGTGGACGACGTGATCGACCCGGCGGAGACCAGGGCGGCGCTCGCCCGCGGGCTGGCCATGCTCCGCGACAAACGCAAGCACCCGGCACCGCGCAAGCACGGGAACGTCCCGCTCTGAGAACGCCCGCCCCGCCGGACGCATGCGCTCCGGCGGGGCTTTCGCGTGTCCCGGTTGACAGCATGCGGTTGCCCGCGTGCAGCTTCCTGCCGCCGCCCTGCCTGGATCGCGCCCTCCGCCGGCCGCACAGTGGGAAGCACGATCAGTGCCGGGGACCCGCCCGCGAGCAGGGCGGGCGGGCGCCGGCCGGGGAGGAGGGCGACTACCGTGCTGATCCAGCTGACGATGCGCCAGGTACGCGGGCTGCCGCTGCCGGGCTCGCCGGTGGACGGGATCCGCATCATGGCGCTGCTGCCCAGCGGCTGGCACAAGGACCTGGCGCAGGCGTCGGGGGACATCGTCATCCGCGTGCGTCCCGACGAGCCGATGACCAGCGCGCAGGTTCGCGACCGGGTGCGGGAGATCCTGGCCAACCCCGAGATCGACCGGTGGGAGCTGGTGGGCTGCCGGCCGCAGGACGACTCGTGACCTCCCCGCGTCACTCCCGGTCCGCAGCCACCCGTGGGCGACGAGTGCCGCGCCGCGGCCCGACGTACAGGAACAGGAGGATGGCCGCCGCCGAGGCCAGCAGCAGCGCGGTGACGATCCATTCGTTGGAGCCGCCCGGCCCGTAGACCCGGTTGGCGGCCCCCACGTCCACGGCGCGCGCCGGTTGGCCGGCCCGGTGCGTGGTGCGGTCGCTGCCGTACATCTCGACGCCGGACCTGGAGACGGCGCCGTCGTCGGAGCGGAAGTCGCCGGTCCAGACGCACGACTCGTGCCCCGGATGCTGGATGCAGAACAGCTCCCGCGGGACGAACACGCCCGGCGTCCCGTCGGCTCGCGCGGCCCGCACCACGGTGCCGAGGTTCGGCGTCGCCAGGTAGGCGAGCAGGCACGCGAAGAGGGTCAGCGCCACGGTGAAGGCGGGCGAGCGCCTGCTGGTGGCCCGCATCAGCTCAGGGCGACGGCGCAGGTGCACCGCATCCGGCCGGCCTCGGCCCGGTTCGGACGCCGGTGCAGGATCATCGCCACCACCATGGGTGCGAAGACCAGCGCGTTGTAGAACAGGTGCAGCTCCATGCGGGGCAGGAAGAGCTGGAGGATGCTGGTCGGCACCGGCCGGCCGAGCAGGTTGGTGCCGGTGAGCGCCTGGCCGAGCAGGAGCAGATGCTCCAGGTGGTGCCAGATCTGGATGCCCAGCGAGATGTTCCACCACAGGCGTGCCCTGCCGGTGAAGCCGTCTCTCAGCAGGATCAGGCCGATCAGCATGAGCAGCGCGTAGCCGTAGTGCATCCACTCGGAGGTGACGAGCCAGGGGAAGGGCAGGCCGAGCACGCCGCGCGCCTCCTTCAGCGGCCAGCCCAGGACGTAGACCTGGACGGCCTGCGCGATGTGCTCCGCCCAGTGGCCGATGACGATGACGAGGAACACCCCGAGCGCGGCCTTGTGGTGCCGGGTGTTGAGCCTTCGCGTCCATCCGTCCGCGCGCTGCGTGAGCGCGGCGTTGACAGCCATGCGGGAACCTCAATTCTCGGCGGGGATCTTCACACCAATGTCCATTCAAAGGTGGTGTGTCGCATCTTGGATAGTGCGGTGCCGGTTACGGGGGTCCGCGCCATGGGGTTGCGGACGGCCACATGATCCCGTTACGTGGTCGGTGTGACCACGCCGATCGACGCGTACTTCGTCTGCGCCACCCCTCGCACCGGCAGCTCGCTCCTGCTCGGCCTGCTGGAATCGACCAGGGTCGCCGGTCGTCCTCAGGCGTACTTCCGCGAGCCGGACGAGTCACTGTGGGCCGGGCGATGGGGGCTTCCTGGCACCGCCGGTTACGACGACTTCGTGCGGGCGGCGCTCGCGGCGGGGCGGACGGGGAACGGCGTGTTCGGCGCGAAGCTCATGTGGGGCACGCTGGACCACGTGGTCGCCAGGCTCGGCGTGGTCCACCCCGATCTCGCGGGCCGGGACCTGCCGCTGCTGGAGCGCGCCTTCGGCCGTACGAGGTTCGTGTACCTGCGGCGCGACGACGTCCTGGCGCAGGCGGTGTCGTGGCTGCGCGCCGAGCAGACCGGCGCCTGGTACGTCGGCGTCGACGGCGAGACCGACGACGCCGAGAGGAGCGGGCGGGAGCCCGGCTACGACGCGGACGGCATCCGGGCCCTGATCGAGCAGATCGGCGAGCACAACGCGGCCTGGGAGGAGTGGTTCGCGTCGCAGGGCGTGCGGCCGTACACGGTGCGGTACGAGGACCTCGACGCCGACCTGGCGGGCGTCACGCGCGGGATCCTCGGCTTCCTCGGGCTCGACCTGCCCGAAGGGCACACGGTCGAGCCCCGGCACCACCGCCAGGCCGACGACCTCAACGCCGCCTGGATCGAGCGCTACCGCCGGGAATCGGCCTGAGCTCTTGACATGACGGCTATATCTCAGCCGAGTGCTGAAACTTTCTGGAAATTTGGCGTCGGACCTCACCTTGGGCTCTCGGTGACCTGCGTGAATCTGGCACTTTGCCACCCCCTTGACACGCCGAAACTCTGACCCCTAAGTTGCCGCAATATTAACGGGAATTATTTGAAAGTTTCGGTGTCATGCCGGCTAACAGCCGAAAGGGTGGCATGAGGGGCCAGGTACCAATCGACAAGTGGCGGGACACCCAACTGTCTCCCGCGGAGCGGGCCGAGGCGCTCATCCCGCTCATGACGCTGGAAGAGAAGATCGCCCAGCTCGTCGGCGTCTGGGTCGGCGCGGATGCCTCAGGGGGAGGCGTCGCCCCGCACCAGGCCGACATGACGGGCGTGGAGTGGAGCGACGTCATCGCGCACGGGCTCGGCCAGCTGACCCGTCCGTTCGGGACCGCGCCGGTCGATCCGGTCGCGGGCGCCCGCTCGCTGGCCGCGTCGCAGGCGCAGATCATGGCGGCGAGCAGGTTCGGGATCCCGGCCCAGGTCCACGAGGAGTGCCTGACCGGCTTCGCCGCCTGGCGCGCGACCGTGTACCCGGCGCCGCTGAGCTGGGGCGCGTCCTTCGACCCCGACCTGGTCGAGGAGGTGGCCGGGCGGATCGGCCGGTCCATGCGGGCCGCCGGGATCCACCAGGGACTGGCGCCGGTCCTCGACGTGACCCGCGACTACCGCTGGGGCCGCACCGAGGAGACGATCGGCGAGGACCCCTACCTGGTCGGCACGGTCGGAGCGGCCTACGTACGCGGGCTCGAGGGCGCCGGGATCGTCGCCACGCTGAAGCACTTCGCCGGCTACTCCGCCTCGCGGGGCGGCCGCAACCTCGCGCCCACGCACATGGGACGCAGGGAGCTGGCCGACGTGATCCTGCCGCCGTTCGAGATGGCCCTGCGCCTGGGCGGCCCACGGTCGGTGATGCACTCGTACGCCGAGATCGACGGCCTGCCCGCGGCGGCCGACGAGGCCCTGCTGACCGGGCTGCTGCGGGACGAGTGGGGATTCGCGGGCACGGTCGTCGCCGACTACTTCGGGATCCGGTTCCTGCAGAAGCTGCACGGCGTCGCGGCGGACGCGGCGCAGGCGGCCGGCCTGGCCCTGCGGGCCGGGGTCGACGTCGAGCTACCCACGGTCGACACCTTCGGCGCGCCCTTGATCGAGGCGGTCAAGGCGGGACAGGTCGACGCGGCGCTCATCGACCGCGCCCTGCGCCGGGTGCTGACGCAGAAGGCCGAGCTCGGCCTGCTCGACGAGGACTGGCGGCCGCTGCCCGGCGAGCCCGAGGACGTGCGCCTCGACGACGAGGAGAGCCGGGAGCTCGCCCTGCGCCTGGCGCGCGAGTCCGTCGTCCTGCTGCGCAACACCGGCGACATCCTGCCGCTCGGCCCGGGGCGGCGGGTGGCTCTCGTGGGCCCGGTGGCCGACGACCCCATGGCGATGCTCGGCTGCTACGCCTTCCCCGCGCACGTGGGCCCCCATCCCGAGCTCGGGCTCGGGCTCGACATCCCGTCGCTGCGCGAGGCGCTCGGCGCGCTGGTCCCCGATCTGACGTACGAGCCGGGCTGCGGCATCACCGGCGACGACACCTCCGGCATCGCGGCCGCCGTCGCCGCTGCGGAGCGGAGCGACGTGTGCGTGCTCGCCGTCGGCGACCGGGCGGGGCTGTTCGGGCGCGGCACCTCCGGCGAGGGGTGCGACGCCACCGACCTGCGCCTGCCGGGCGTGCAGTCCGAGCTGGTCAGGGCTGTGCTCGCGACCGGCACCCCGGTGGTCCTGGTGCTGCTGGCCGGGCGGCCGTACGCGCTCGGTCCGGAGTTCGACGCGGCCGCGGCCGTCGTCCTCGGCTTCTTCCCGGGACAGCGCGGCGGCCAGGCGCTGGCGGAGGTGCTCACCGGCGCGGTGAACCCGTCCGGGCGCCTGCCGGTCAGCGTGCCGCGCGACGCCGGCGGCCTGCCCGCGACGTACCTGTCGCCGCCGCTCGGACGCCGGACCGAGGTGTCGTCGGTGGACACGACGCCCGCGTTCCCGTTCGGGCACGGGCTGAGCTACACCACCTTCGAGTGGGAGCCCCTCGACACCGGCGCGGCCGACTGGCCGGTGGACGGCGAGGTCACCGTGGGAGTCACGGTCCGCAACACCGGGTCGCGCTCCGGCGCGGAGGTCGTGCAGCTGTACCTGCACGACCCGGTCGCGCAGACGACCAGGCCGGTGGTGCGGCTGGTCGGCTACGCCCGCGTCCCGCTGGAGGCCGGTCAGGCCGCGCGCGTGTCGTTCACGGTCCCCGCCGACGCCGCCTCGTTCACCGGGGTACGCGGCCGGCGCATCGTCGAGCCCGGCGACGTCGAGCTGCGCCTCGGGCGCTCCAGCGGACAGGCGGAAGCGGTCGTGCCGCTGCGCCTGACCGGCGCCGAACGCGAGGTCGGTCACGACAGGCACCTGCTGGCCACGGCCGGCATCACCCGCGAGGGAGCGTGATGAGCACGACGCTGGACAACCCTCCGCAGAACGCGCGTTCCGCACGGCCGGCGCCCAGCCGGCGCAGGCAGGCGAAACCGGGCACGTGGCGGCACGCGATCCGCCGCGACTGGCAGCTGTACTCGCTGGCGATCCTGCCGCTGCTCTTCTTCGCGATCTTCCGGTACGCCCCGATGATCGGCAACGTGATCGCCTTCCGGAAGTTCGAGCCCGGCGGCAGCATCTTCGGCGAGTCCTGGGTGGGCCTGCGGTACGTGAAGATGTTCCTCAACGACCCGTCGTTCTGGAGCGTCTTCACCAACACGCTCGTCCTCGGCGCGCTGACCCTGCTGTTCTGCTTCCCGCTGCCGATCGCGCTGGCGCTGCTGCTCAACGAGGTACGCAGCCGGCGCGTCAAGCGGTTCCTGCAGTCGGTGTCCTACCTGCCGCACTTCCTGTCGATGGTCATCGTGGCCGCCATGGTCATGCAGATGCTGGCCGTCGACGGGCCGATCAACCAGATCGTGAAGGCGTTCGGCGGGGAGGCCACCCCGTTCATCCAGAAGCCGGAGTGGTTCCGCACGATCTTCGTCTCGTCGGAGGTCTGGCAGACCGTCGGCTGGGGCACCATCCTCTACCTGGCCGCGCTGACGACCATCGACGAGCAGCTCTACGAGGCGGCCCGGATGGACGGCGCCGGCCGATGGCGGCAGGTCTGGCACGTCACCCTGCCGGGCATCCGGCCCACGGCGATCACGCTGCTGATCCTCAACATCGGCACGTTCATGGCCACGGGCTTCGAGAAGGTCCTGCTGCTGTACAACCCGCTGACCTATCCCACCGCCGACGTCATCTCCACCTACCTGTACCGCATGGGCGTGGAGTCCAGCAGCATGAGCTACGCCGCCGCGATCGGCCTGTTCGAGGCGCTGATCGGCGTGGTGCTGATCCTGTCGGCCAACCTGATGTCCCGTCGCGCAGTTGGGACGAGCCTGTGGTGACGATCGACAAGAGCCGTGGCTACCGCGTCTTCCAAGGGGTCAACGCCGTCATCCTGACCGGCGTCGTGATCGTGACGCTGTACCCCTTCATCAACATCCTCGCCCGCTCGTTCAGTGAAGAGCGCTACATCGTCTCCGGGCAGGTCAACCTCATACCGCGCGGGTTCAACCTCACGACGTACAAGATCGTGGTGTCGGACCCGATGTTCTGGACGAACTACGGCAACACCGTGCTCTACACCGTCGTCGCCACGGCCATCGCCATGGTGCTGACGACGTGTTACGCGTACGTGCTGTCCAAGCCACACCTCAAGGGCCGCACGCTCCTCATCTGGGTCGCCGTCTTCACCATGATCTTCTCCGGCGGCCTGATCCCCCAGTACGTGCTGGTCAACAGCCTCGGGCTGACGAACTCCATCTGGGCCATCGTCCTGCCCAACGCCATCAGCGTCTTCAACCTCCTGGTCATGAAGGCGTTCTTCGAGGGGCTGCCGCACGAGCTGGAGGAGGCCGCCGCCATCGACGGCCTCAACACCTACGGCGTCCTGTGGCGGGTCGTGCTGCCGCTGTCGAAGGCGGTCATCGCCACGATGGTGCTGTTCTACGCCGTCTCGTTCTGGAATTCGTGGTTCACCGCGTTCCTCTACCTGAGCAAGACGGAGTTGTTCCCGGTGACCATCTACCTGCGCAACCTCATCGCAGGGGCCACCGGAGCGGAGTCCGCCGGCGCCTCGCTCTCGGAGGTGTCGCAGGCCGCGTCCAACATCCAGTCGGTGACGATCATGCTCACCGTCCTTCCCATCCTGGCGGTCTACCCCTTCGTGCAGAGGTACTTCGTCTCGGGCGTCATGCTCGGCGCGGTCAAGGGATAACCAGTGTCCGTTCGAAAGGAACCCCCCATGCAGCACATCTCCCGGCGCCAGGCACTCATCGGGCTGGGTGCGCTCACCTTCGCCGTCGCCGGCTGCGCCGATGACGAGGCCCCGAAGAAGGCCGCCGACGTGTCGGCGAACAAGGCGGGCGCGATGGCCAACTACGGCGTCAACCAGCAGTTCAAGGCCACCGAGCCGGTCTCGTTCGACACGCTCTACAACAACCACCCGTTCTACCCGGACAAGAGCGACTGGCTGTTCTGGCAGGAGCTGACCAAGCGGACCAACGTGACGCTCAAGCCGGTGGAGGTGCCGCTCAGCGACTACGACAAGAAGCGCGGCCTGCTGGTGGGCTCCGGCCAGGCCCCGCTCATCATCCCGAAGACCTACCACCCGGCCGAGGAGGCGTTCGTCTCCTCCGGCGCCGTCCTGCCGGTCAGCGACTACTTCGACCTGATGCCGAACTTCAAGGACAAGGTCGCCAAGTGGAAGATGGAGCCGGAGCTGGACACGCTGCGCCAGGCCGACGGCCGCATCTACCTGCTGCCGGGTCTCCACGAGGAGGTCTGGGTCGACTACTCGCTGGCGATGCGGACCGACATCCTGGAGAAGCACAAGCTGGAGGTCCCGAAGACCTGGGACGAGCTGTACACCGTGCTCAAGGCGCTGAAGAAGGAGTACCCGGACCTCTACCCGATGACCGACCGGTGGGGCGTCCCCACGCCCGGCGGCAACCTCTTCAAGCTCGTCGCGCAGGCCTATGGCACCAAGGGCGGCTGGGAGTACCAGCACGCGACCTTCGACACCGCGAGCGGCAAGTTCGTCTACACCGGCGCCATGCCGCAGTACAAGCAGATGCTGGAGTACCTGAACAAGCTGGTGAAGGAGAAGCTGCTCGACCCGGAGAGCTTCACCCAGCAGGACGAGCAGGCCAAGCAGAAGTTCAACTCCGGCAAGTCCTTCGTGATCGGCGCGAACGCGCAGACGATCGTCAACGACTACCGGCCGACGCTGACCAAGCTCGTCCCCGGCGCCAAGGTCGCCAAGATCCCGGTGCCCATGGGACCGGTCGGCGACTACAAGATCGGCACCCGGCTCGAGAACGGCATCATGATCTCCAAGAAGGCGCTGGAGAACAAGAACTTCGTCGCCATGATGCAGTTCATCGACTGGCTCTGGTACTCCGACGCGGGCGAGGAGTTCGCCAAGTGGGGCGTCGAGGGCACGACGTACACCAAGGACGCCTCGGGCAACTACAAGCTGGCCAAGGACGTCGACTTCGTCGGCCTCAACCCCGGGGCGCCCAAGCACCTGCAGAAGGACTTCGGCTTCTCCAACGGCGTCTTCGCCTACGGCGGCACCACCAAGCTGCTCAACTCCACCTTCTCCGAGGAGGAGGTGGCGTTCCAGAACGTGATGAACGCGCGCAAGCCGTACCCGATCGAGCCGCCGCACCCGTTCAACGACGAGGAGCGCGAGCAGGCCACGCTCTGGGAGACGCCGCTGAAGGACTACGTCACCCAGCAGACGCTCAAGTTCGTCCTCGGCGAGCGCGACCTCAGCGAGTGGGACGCCTACGTCAAGGAGCTGGAGGGCAAGAACATGACCTCCTACATCAACCTCGTCAACACCGCCTACGAGCGGTTCAAGAAGGACCACGGCTGATGCGGGTTCCCCCCGGAGGCCTCGGGGCGGCCGCTCGGGCCTTGGCGGCCCTCCCGTTCTCGATTCCCCGGTCGCCCAAAGGCGACGGTTCCCCGAGACTCTGATGGGTCGCCCGGTCGCCGAAGGCCCGGAAGCTCGACGTGCCGCGCGAGGCGGCGGAACCGGTCCGGAGCCGACGCAGCCTGCCGGTCACCGGCGGGTACGTGGAGCTGGATCTCAGGCTCGGCCGCCACGAGGTTACGCTGGTCGAGCTCACACCAGTGGTGGACGAGACGCCGCCGTGGTGGGACGACGCGCGCCTGCTCGGCCTGAGAGGAGACCCGATGAGCGAGGTGACCACTGAGACCGAGCGTCGGTTCGGCGAGGGACCGCTCTCACGCGCCGCCACGCTGATCTACAACCTGCTGGTGGTCGAGGGCATGTTCCTGCTCGCGAGCGCGCCCGGCCTGCTCGCGCTCACCCTGCTCGGCGGCGACACGAGCAACGTGCCGCTGGTGGCCGCCTGCGCGCTGCCGCTCGGCCCCGCGCTGTCCGCCGCCCTCTACGCGTTGCGCCACCGCAGCAGGGACATGACCGACCTCCACCCGGCGGCGGCGTACTGGCGCGGCTACAAGGCCAATGTGCGCGGGGCGCTGAAGGTCTGGGTGCCCTGGCTGGCGGGGCTGGCCGTCGTCGGGACGAACCTGGCGAACTTCGCCGTGGCCGGCGTTCCCGGCTGGTGGGCGGCGCTGCTGCTGCTCATCGCGGTGGCGGCGCTGCTGTGGGTGGCCAACGCCCTGGTGATCACGTCGCTGTTCGAGTTCCGGGCGGTGGACGTGGCGCGGCTGGCCTCGTACTTCCTCATGCGCCACCCGAAGGCGACCTTCGGCAACGCGTCCCTGCTGGTCGTGGCGGGCGGGCTCACGGTGGTCGTCACCGAGCTGGTGCCGGCGCTGCTGGCCTCGGCGTTCGCGGCGGCGCTGCTGTGGAACAGCCGCCCGATGATCGCCGAGGTACGGGAGCGCTTCACCGCCTAGCCGGTTGCTGGTCTCCTCTGTTCTGGATTTCCCAAGATCACCAGATAGTTGTACTTTTCGGACGGTGAGACCTTTACGTGTCCGATCGCTCGCGGCCGTCGCACTCGTCGCCGCGAGCCTCCTCGTAGCGGCTCCGGCCGATGCGGCGTCCACGCCCTCCGCGGAAGTGCTCTTCGACGGAGGCAACGAGGCCTACGTCAACGGCGCCTACCGGGTCGACTACCACTCCTTCCGCGCGCCGGCCGTGATCCGTACCAAGGGGAACACGGTCATCGCCTTCGCCGAAGGCCGGGTCGGCGACAACGACGACTACGGCAACATCGACCTCATCTACAAGACCTCCAGGGACTCCGGCAAACCCGGCACCTGGTCCGGGATCAAGGCAGTGGCCACCGGGTGGCCGGACGCCGTCGGCAACCCCACCGCGGTCTTCGACGGGCAGACCGTCTACCTGTTCTTCAACCGGATGGCGGCCGGTTGGAGGAGCGTCGGCGACTTCGACAGCTGGGACGACCGCGAGGTGTGGCTGGCCTCGTCAGCCACCGACGTCAACGGCCTGCCCACGGGCGGCTGGACCCTCACCGAGAAGACCGACACGCTCAAACCGCACAAGGACCCGAGCGATCCGTTGAACAGGAAATGGTTCAACGACTCGATCGGCCCCGGCGCCGGCATCAGGATGACCGACGGAACCCTGGTCATCCCGGCCAAATGGCGCAACATCTACAAGCGGCCAGGTGATACCGACTGGCACTACCAGGAGCTGACGAACACCGACGTCACCAAGACCGACGAGGCCACGATCCTGCAGCGGTTCAGAGGCGACCTCTATCGCAACGATCGTGCCAGGTTCGCCAACGCCGGCGATCCGCCGCTGCTCAAGCGGCTGGTCGCCACCGGCACCCTCGACGGCGGCTTCGCCGGCTACGCCGATCACCTCGAGCCGGGCGGCCGTGTCCTGCCCGATCCCGACTGCCAGGCCTCGACGCTGCGCTTCGCCGGGTCGCCGAACCGGATCCTGTTCCTCGGCCCCCACCCGGGCGGCGTCTCCCGGAGCCGGACTCCCATGCGCGTCTGGATGAGCTACGACGACGGCGTCGGCTGGCCGTACACCCGCCTGCTCGGAGACTTTCCCGCGCCCCAGCCGAAGGGACGGGACGGCAGGCCGAACGTGAACGGGGTCGAAGGGGGCTACTCCAGCATGCTGCAGACCGCCGACAATCAGGTCGGCGCGGCCATCGAGTGGGGCGAGCAGAACAGCTCGGGCAGTGACAAGAACATGAGCATCATCTTCCGCCGCTTCCACCCCACCTGGATCGCCAACGGCCGCCCGGAACCGCCGCCGGGATAGCTGTCACTTCTAGGGGATGTGCCGTCCGTGCGCGTCGGGCACGCCTGACTTGCGGAAGAAGTAGGCGTTGATCTGGTCGCGCCACTCCTCGGCGCAGCGGAGCTGCTCGTCGAGGAGCTCCCGCACCCTGGCGTGCACATCGGCGGCCACTGTGCCGGTGCCGGTGCCGGCGAGCTTCTCCCAGAGCAGCCGCATCTCGGCGACTTCCTCGGCCCCCGCGAAGTGGGTGTCGTAGATGTGCTGGATGACCGTCGAGCCGCTCTGCAGCACGTGCCCGTACGGGACGTGGTGGAAGAAGAGCAGCAGCTCGTCGGGGCAGCGCTCGAGCGACTCGTAGATGTCCGACCAGGGCTCCGGGTACTGGCCGGTGAAGCCGGTGCCGGTAGCGCGGGTGCGGTCCACGCCCACGCCGTCGCGGTCGGCGAAGTGGTACGTGCCCCACGGCGTGTACTCGTACCCGTCCACGTCCGGGCCGTAGTGGTGGCCTGGACGCACCATGAACCCGACGCCGAGCGGCGCGGTGTAGCGCTCGTACGTGCGCCACGAGCCGTCCATCATGGCGTGCAGGGTGCGCCGCAGCGGCTCGCCGGGCCGCGCGAAGGTGAGGTCCGTCCACTCGTCGAGGATGGCGGCCGGGTCGAGTGCCGGGTCCCAGGCGAGGCGGCCGAACGCGTACAGATTGGCCTGCGCGAGCGGGTGGCCGGTCCAGTAGCGGTCGTCGCCCACGTTGGAGACGGCGACCAGGTCGCCCGCCTCGGCGACGTCCTCGAACCCGAGGACCTCGCTCCACATCGGGGCCAGGTAGCAGACGTGCCGCTGCTGGCCGGTGTACTCCTGCGTCACCTGCAGCTCCACCGCCAGGCGGGTCCCCTGCATCTGCAGGATCACCGGGGAGACCGGCTCACGCGGCTGGAAGTCCATGGGGCCGTGCTTGACCTGCAGGATCGCGTTGTCCAGGAACCGGCCGTCGAGCGGGGCGAAGTGGTCGTAGGCCGCGCGGGCGCGGTCGGTCGAGCGGTCGCGCCAGTCCTGCCGGTGGTTGTAGACGAAGGCGCGCCAGTGGACGACCCCGCCGAAGGGGGCCAGGGCGTCGGCGAGCATGTTGGCGCCGTCGGCGTGGGTGCGCCCGTACGCGAACGGGCCCGGCTGCCCCTCCGAGTCAGCTTTCACGACATATCCGCCAAAGTCTGGAATCGTCGCGTAGACCTGCTCCGTGGTCTCCGCCCACCACCTGCGGACGTCCGCGTCGAGCGGGTCCGCGGTGGACAGGCCGCCCAGCACGATGGGGGAGGCGAAGTTGACGGACAGGTGCACCCGGATCCCGTACGGGCGGAACGCGGCCGCGATGGCGGCCACCTCGCCGAGCCGGTCGGTCAGCAGGTGGGCCTCGGTGGCGTGCACGTTCACGTTGTTGATCGCGACCGCGTTGATCCCGCACGCGGCCAGCAGCCGCGCGTAGGCCCGCACCCTGGTCAGGTCCGGGCGCAGGGCGCCGTCCGCCCAGAAGATCGACCCGCCCGCGTAGCCCCGCTCGACCTGGCCCATCACCGGGTGCACGTCGATGTTGTCCCAGTGGTCGAGCATGCGCCGCCGCATCGCGGGCCGGTGGTGCTCGACCGGCCGCTCGCCCTCGAACGCCGCCTCGCCCAGCCGTACGACGTGGAAGAACCCGTAGAGCAGGCCGGCGGGATCGCCGCCGGCCACGGTCGTGACGCCGTCCCGCCGCGAGATCGCGTACCCGTCCTCGCCCTCGGCCTCGGACAGGGTCAGCACGAGGTCGGCCGGTCCCGCGTCCGTGAGGCTCCCGCCGGCCTGCGCGACCTCCTGCCGCACGGTCTCGGCGAGCGGCCCGTCCGCCCGCACGACGGTGCGGCGCGAACCGATCGCCCTGAACGCCTCGGGCGGCAACCACGCCGGATGGACGTCGGTCAGTTCGGGAATGCTCACGGGACTCCTTCGGTACGGCGGCACCGAGGGATGAATCTATCGAAAGCCCCACTCTGCGAGTGGTCAGGGGCCCACATCCGTCAGGCGCCGCGCGGTACCGACAGGGCGGCGGAGCAGCCGGGCACCAGGGCCCTGACCAACCTCGCGCGGGGGCTCGCTGGATAAAATGGGTACGTCGGTGAAGAGCGCGAGTCGCCCGTCGGGCGAGTCGATCGATCTGGAGGGGTGCCGCCATGGCCGCGCAGATCGCCTGTCGCCGCATCTACGAGGAGAGCTCACCACGGGACGGCAAGCGGGTGCTCGTCGACCGGGTCTGGCCGCGGGGTATGCGCAAGGAGGACGCTCACCTGGACGAATGGCTGCGTGACATCGCCCCGTCCACCGAACTGCGCAAGTGGTACGGCCACGAGCCGAGCCGCTTCGCCGAGTTCCGCCGCCGCTACCTCGCCGAGCTGGGGGACGCCGGACATCGTGAGGCGGCCCGGCACCTGCACGACCTCGCCGCCCATGACGATCTCACGCTGCTGACCGCCACCAAGGACGTGGGCCACAGCCAGGCGGCAGTGCTCGCCGAGTGGCTGACCAGCCGCGGAAGATAGGCAAGGCCCATCTCACCGCATGAGCGGAGAGCCGGCCGGTCGTTCCCATTCGCCGATGCACAGCGGCAGGATGGCGCCGTGCTTGGTGCTGGGCGGGATGTCAGCCCCCTCGGTGGTACGCGCCGCCATCGGTCAGTGGCGGGATCGGCGTTGGCGAAGGGTACTCCCTCGTCGCCCGCGAATCGACCGGCTGATAGGCGGCCGCCCGCATCCGGGGGCGGGCGGCCGACCCTTCAGCGGACTCTCACCTGCGAGGCCGCCGTGCCCGCGCCGGACGCCTCCCAGCCCGCCACCACCGTCGGGTGGGCGGCGAGGGCGCGGGCCAGCGGCACGGTCACGGTCGTGGTGCCCTTGCGGGAGACCGTGACGACGCGGCTGCCCGCCGTCCCCTGGCCATCCCGGACGAACACGTGCGCCTTGCCCGCCGCGTTCGCCCGCACCGTCACCTTCACCCCGTTCTGACCGGCCGTGGCGGAGGTGACCCAGCCGCTCTCCGACTCCTTCGCCGCGGGGCCGCCCGCGAGCGGCACGTGCACCCGTACCGCCTGCTCCAGCGATTGCGGCGAGTCCAGGCTGGACAGGGCCGTGTCCGGGATCACCGGGTCGGGGACGGGCCGGTCGGCGGGCGGCTGGTAGCCGGCCAGCGTGGCGACGCCCCACCGGTACGGGTCGCCCTGCACGCCGCCCCACGTGGACCAGCCGATCCGGGTCTGGCCGGTCTTGTCCTGGGTGTCGGAGTCGTAGACCAGGATGTTCATGCCCAGGTGGGCGGGATCGACGGAGCCCGGCAGCAGCGCCATCGGGATGGACATCTCCACGCTGTAGCCGCCGGAGGCGACCTTCGAGGCCACCCGCATGCCTGGCGCGCTCTGCTCGCCCGGCCCCTGCCGGTTGTCGGCGTCCCGCTCGAAGCACGGCGGCCCCTCAGCCGTGACCGGCAGGACGGCCGCCTTGAACGTGGTCGAGGTGTTCTCGGACGTGCCACGCGGGTCGAACGTGACCTCCACCGAGTCGGTACGCCAGTGCCGCTTGCAGTCGGCGGCGGCCAGCCGCGTGCCGAGCACGTCGTCCTTCACCTGGACCAGCAGGTAGAGGGTGTCGTCGCGCCAGGCGAGCTTGGCCGTGCCCGAGCAGTCGGCCGCCGACGAGCACGCGGTGCCCTCCCACAGGCGCGAGATGTCGAGCGCGGCCCCCGGGTACTCGCCGTCGCCCTCCACGCCGTCCACGGTGGGCGACCCCTGCGGAACGGAGGCCTTCGGGACCAGCTCGAGCGCCGGCTTGCTCGCGACCGCGCCGTCCACGCTGATGGTGTACGCGTAGTCGCCGCCCTCGTTGGAGGTCTTCAGCGAGGGGTCGGAGTTGGTGACGGTGAACGGCACCGTCGTCGAGGCCCCGGCGGCCAGATCGGTGTAGGGGGCCTCCACGCGGTCCGCGGTGAACCCGGCGGGCAGCTCGACGCGTACGGTGCCGGATCTGGCGGCGTCGCTGACGTTGGTCACCACGACGCCGACCTGCCGGGAGCCGCCCGAGGGCAGCGTGAGCACGGGCGTGACGGTGCCGCGCAGCTGCGGCACGCCGACCTCGGCCGTCCACTTCTCGAACTGGGCGACCTGGGGGAGCAGCTGCTGCGTGCCCCGCACGGCGGGGCTGACCTCGACCTGGCGGTCGGTGTACCCGCCGCCGTGCTCGGTGGTCAGCGTGGCCGAGACGCGGGCCCGACCGGTGCCCTGGCCGGGCGTCACCGTGAACGTCGCCGTCCCCGCGCGTCCCGCGGCGAGCCTGCCGAGCTCTCCGGAGCCGCTGACCTGCCAGCCCTCGGGGGTGCCCAGCTTCACCGACGAGCGGCCCAGCGGCTCGCGGGAGGGCGCGGTCGCCGTGACCTTGACGGTGAAGGGCGTTCCGGGCCGGACGTCGAACGTGCCGGTGCTCAGGCCGAACGACGTCCCGAGCGGGACCGTCCCGGACGCCCTGGTCAGCGCTCCGTCGAGGATCGCCGTGGGCGCCGCGGCCGCCGCGCTGCCGGGCACGGGGAACGGCACCCGGGAGTCCACCTGCGTGAAGAAGTCGCAGCCGAGCTGGCCCGGGTCCGTCGGCACGTCGGAGAAGCCGGCCCACCCCTGGGAGGCGTACATGCGCTGGGCCTCACGCTCGACGGCCGCCCACGTCTTGCCCTGGCTCTGGGAGGGCCGCCCGCCCCACACGCCGTACACGTTCTGGGCGGGGTTGACGGGACGGAAGGTCGAGGCGCAGGACGGGCCGGTCTGCGAGGTGCCGCGACCGCCGCCGACCAGCAGCCGGGCGGCCGCGAACGGCTTCAGCCCCTCACGCGTGATCTGCTCGGGGAACGCCTTGGGATCGGCCGCCGCGTAGAACGCCTGCACGGCCAGCCGCGCCGCCTGCTGGTGGTTGCCGTGGTTGCCGGGGGAGGGCGCCGGGTCCATGGTGAGGATCACTTCCGGCCGGGTCTGCCGGACCACCCGCACGACCTTCTCCAGGGTGTCGGCGCCCCAGATCTGGTCGGTCAGCGGGGCGCTCACCGTGTAGTAGAAGTCGACGTCGTCGAGGTTGAACACCTCGCGCACGCCCGCCTTGCCGACCGCCGACCGCTCCTCGGCCTCGCGCAGCAGCCCCAGCGCCGGGCCCTCCTCGGGCCCGACCGCGTTGCCGCCGCCCTCGCCCCTGGTGACGGTGACGACGCCGGTGCGGACGTCGTGGTCCTCCTTCCACTGGCCGAGCGTGGACAGGCTGAACGCCTCGTCGTCGGGGTGCGCGCCGACGAACAGCGCGTCGAGGTCCACGGGCGGATCTGCGGAGGCCGCGGACGGTACGGCGGGTAAGACGGCGAGGGCGACCGTGGCGGCCAGCACCAGCGACAGGCGTTTACGCATGGGACCTCCGGAAGGACGGCTACTCGCGGACTGCCCCCTGGAGCAGACCGCGGACGAAGTGGCGCTGAAGGAACAGGTAAAAAATCACCACCGGGGTCGCGACGATGACGGACCCGGCGGCGAGCAGGGTGAAGCCGGAGGTGTACTGGCCCTGGAAGAAGGCCAGGCCCAGCGGCGCCGTCCGCAGCGACTCGCTGGTCACCATGATCAGCGGGATGAGGAACTCGTTCCACGTCCACATGAAGACCAGCACGGTCAGCGTGACGACGGCGGGCCGGGCCGGCGGCACCAGCACCTGCCACAGGATGCGCCAGGTCGAGGCGCCGTCGATGCGGGCGGCCTCCACGATCGCGCGGCTGGAGGCCCGGAAGTACGCCCGCATCCAGAACGTGCCGAACGCCACCGACAGCGCCACCTGCGGCAGCGCCACCGACCAGAACGTGTCGATCAGCCCGAGCGAGCGCAGGTCGAAGTAGAGCGGCACCGCGATGGCCTCGCTCGGCATCATGATCCCGAGCATGAACAGGTAGAACAGCACCGACTGGCCGCGGAAGCGCATGGTGCCGAACGCGTACCCGCTCATGATCGACAGCACCACGCTCACGACCACGACGAACGACGACACCGCCAGGCTGCTGCGCAGGTACGTGCCGAAGTGGCCGATCTGCCACGCCGCCGTGAAGTTGCCCAGCCCGGATGTGCCGCCGCTGTCGGCGGGGCCGAGCGCGGCGGACAGGATGGTCACGATGGGGAAGAGCGCGAACGCGGCGAACACCGACAGGATGACGTAGTTGGCCACCCGCTCACCGCGCGAGATCACGAGACCCTCCTGTCCGCGAACCGGTTGATCCCGAACGAGACCACGAAGATGACGACGGTGAGCGTGACGCCGATGGCCGCCGCCGAGCCGATCTGGCTGAGCCCGAAGGCCCGGTGGTAGACCTCGTACGACGGCACCGACGTCGAGTCGCCGGGCCCGCCGCGCGTGGTGACGTACACCAGGTCGAACGTGCGCAGCGCGGCGATCACCGTCAGTGTCAGCGCGACGGCGATCTCCCCGCGCACCGACGGCAGCGTGACCGCGAAGAACTCCCTGACCGCGCCCGCGCCGTCCAGCCGCGCGGCCTCGTACAGGTCGCCGGGGATGCGGCTCATCCCGGCCAGCAGCAGCACGGTCACCAGCCCGGTCTCGAACCACGTGCCGACCACCCCGACCGCGGGCAGCGCGAACGTGTAGTCGCCCAGCCAGCCCCGCGTGAGCGAGTCGAGCCCGATCGCGCCGAGCAGCGTGTTGAGCGTGCCGTCGGGCGCGTAGACGCGCCGCCAGGCCACCGCCACCACGACCATGGCCACCACTTGCGGCAGGAACACGACCGTGCGGAAGAACCCGAGCCCGCGCACCTTGGCGTGGTTGAGTATCGCGGCCAGCCCCAGCCCGATGACCAGCGGCCCGGCCGCGTAGAACACGATCAGCACCAGCGCGTGGCCGAACGCCGCCCGCAGCCCCTCGTCGGCGACGATCGCGACGTAGTTGTCCAGCCCGACCCAGCGGCCGAGCGACAGCCCGTCCCAGTCGTACAGCGACAGCTGCACCGCGCGCCCGATGGGGTAGAGCAGGAAGACCGCGTAGACGGCGAACGCCGGAAGCAGGTAGAGATAAGCGACGCGGCGCGGCTCTCCGGGAGGCCGGCCCCAGGTCCTGGGTCGGCTCACCCGTTGCTCTCGGCGAACGTCTTGTAGTCCTTCTCCAGCGTGGCCAGGAACTCCTGCGGGCTCTGCTTCTTGGCCAGCAGGTCCTGCAGCGCCGCGCCCAGCGTGTCGGCGAACGTCGGCGTCGCGTAGTCGAGGTACGGCACCAGCCCGTCCTTGGCCGTCACGGTGCCGAACGCGGTGAAGACGTCCTGCTGCGGCCCCGCAGGGACGCTCTGCTGCGCCGTGTCGGCGACGGGCAGGTTGCCGGTGGTGGTCAGCACCTTCATCGCGTCGGCGTTGGTGATGAAGTCGATGTACGCCGCCGCCGCGTCAGGGTGCGGGCTCTTGGCCGTGATCGCGAACGGCAGCCCGGTCCCGCCGGTCGCGACGGGCGGCGCGTCGGCCGTGGCGCCCGGCGGCAGCATGAAGCCCAGGTCCTTGCCCAGGGACTTCTGCAGGTCGGCGAGCAACCAGGTGCCCGCGATCATGAAGACGCCCTGGCCCTTGCCGAACGCCTGCCACGCCGGGTCGTAGCCCTGGCCGTTGAAGCCCTTGTTGAAGTAGCCCTTGTCGACCCAGCCGACGATCTCCTCGGCGGCCTTGGTGTTCTCCGGCGTGTTCCACGAGGCGCCCTTGCGGCCGAAGGCCAGCGTGCCGATCTGGTCCTTCGGGACGCCCCGGCTCTGCACGGTGCCGAACACGTGGATGGCCGGCCACTTGTCGAGGTTGCCCAGCTGCATCGGCACCTCGCCGGCCGTCTTGGCCTTGGCCAGCGCGGCCTCGAACTCGGCCCACGTCTTCGGCGGCTGCAGGCCGAGCTTGGTCAGCTTGGCCTTGTTGTAGTAGACGCCGACGACCTCGCCGACCTGCGGCAGGCCGTACAGGTTGCCCTCGCCGAACACCTTGCCGTCGGGGCTGTAGCTCGCATAGCGCAGCACGGACTGCGGGTAGCGCTTCTTCCATCCGTACGCCTCGGCGTAGGCGTCGAGCGGGCGGAGCTGCCCGGCCTTGACGAACGCGCCCATCGAGGAACGCCCGTTGTTGGCCTCCACGACGTCGGGCGGCTCGTTGCCGCTCAACGCCAGGCGCAGGGTCGTGTTGAGGTCGTCGAAGGAGCGGCTCACCCGGTTGAGCTTGATGTTGGGGTATTTCGCCTGGAAGGCGTCGTTGAGCTGCTTCATCTGGGCCGCCTGGCCGCCGCGTACCTCCTGGTCCCAGACCGTGAGCGTGACGTTGCCGAGGCTCGGGGCGTCGGTGCGTACCGACGACAGAGGGGTGGCCGCCGGACTGGGCGGAGCCGAGGAGCCCGGGGCGCACGCGGCGAGGGACAGGGCGCCGGCGGTGAGCACGGCGAGCGCTCGGAGCGGGGGGTTCATGGTCTTACTACTCCTTCTGCGCGGGCACGCGAGGCGTGTCGGGGTCCTCGTCGTCGGGCCGGTCCTGCCGGGTCCCCGGGAGCTGGGGGCCGACGTCGGCGTACCGGGCGATGGTGGCGGCGGCGCGGCGCACGGCGCCCACCGGCTCGACGGGCACCAGCTTGTCGAGGAAGGCGTAGCGGCGGGCCAGCGAGCTGCCGTAGGCGCCGCTGTGGTCGGCGGAGTCGCGCACCTCGTGCCACCAGTCGGCGATGTCGCCCCAGCCCGGCGCTGCCAGCGAGCCGCCGAACTGCTGCACCGCCAGCGCCGCGCAGAGCTGCGCGAACGCCAGCCGGTCGGAGAGCGGCCAGCGGCACAGCGTGCCGAGCACGAAACCCGCGCCGAAGACGTCGCCCGCGCCGGTCGGGTCGAGCGCCGTCACCCGTGGCGCGGGCACGAACGCCTCCTCGCCCGTCGCCGAGTCGATGGCCATGGCGCCGTTGGCCCCGTCGGTCACCACCGCGACGGGCACCTTGTCGGCGATCACGTAGAGGGCGTCGCGCGGGGTGTCGACGCCGGTGTAGGCCATCGCCTCGACCGCGTTGGGCATGAACGCGTGGCAGAGGGCGAGCTGGTCCAGCAGCGACCGCGACCACGCGCCCGAGGGGTCCCAGCCCACGTCGGCGAAGATGAGGGCGCCGTCGCGGCGGGCCAGCTCGGCCCAGTTGCACGGACTGTCGGGGGAGTCGAGCGGCTCCTCGGTGGACAGCGGCACGATCACCGCCTTGGAGCAGGGCGGCTTGCCGATCATCTCGGAGGCCGCCATGGGCGCCGGGTGGCCGTGCGTCACCATGCTCCGGTCGCGGTCGACCGCCATGGAGACCGTCACCGGCGAATGCCAGTGCTCGAACCGCCGCGACCTGGACAGGTCGACCGACTCCTGCTCCTCCAGCGTCCGCCAGCAGAAGTCGCCGTAGTCGTCGTCACCGAACGCGGCCGCCAGCGAGGTGCGCAGCCCCAGCCGGCTGGTCGCGATGGCGAGGTTGGCGATGCCGCCGGGGCACGAGCCCATGCCCTCCGCCCAGATCTCGGTGCCGGCCGCGGGCATCGCGGGCAGTCCGGTGAAGATGATGTCGAGAAAGACCGTGCCCGCCAGGAAGACATCGAACTGCGGCCCCTCCGGGGTGCGCTCGTCGGCGAGAGGGTCGTAGGCCTGCATGGACACGGGAATGAATCCTCCTCGACACGAATCGAGATGTGGGAAATCTTGCACGTTTGCTCGCGCACTTCAAGTCTCTCCTGGGAGTTTTTGGTCAAAGGTGCATGTTCCTGCGCGAATCTGACTGATATGCTCGCGCCGTGCTTCAGCGCCTCAGGCATGCGGAGATCATGCGCCGGGTCCGACTCTCAGGCGCCACCAGCGTTCGCGATCTCGCCAGCCAGCTCGGCGTGAGCCCGTCCACCATCCGCAGGGACCTCGAGGTGCTCGACCGCGACGGCACGCTGCGGCGCGTCCGCGGCGGCGCCCTGCTTCTCGACGATGGGGCGAGCGTTGACACCGACACCGACACCGACCGGCCGTTCGCCGAGGTGGCGGCCGTGGACGAGCAGGACAAGGAGGCGGTCGCGGCCCGCGCCGCCGAGCTCGTGAGCGACGGCGAGGTGGTCCTGCTCGACATCGGCACCACGACCATGCGCCTGGCCCGGCGGCTGCGCGGGCGCCGCGTCACCGTGGTCACCTCCAGCCTCGCCGTGCTCGACGTGCTGCGCTCCGATTCTGAGGTCGAGCTGCTGCTGCTCGGCGGCATGGTGCGCCGGCCGTACCACTCGCTGGTGGGCGTGCTGACCGAGGCGGCGCTCAGCCAGGTGGTCGCCGACCGCGTGTTCCTGGGCGTCAGCGGCGTGCGGCCGGACGGGCAGCTCGTGGACACCACGCTGGCCGAGGTGCCGCTGAAGCGGGCCATGATCGCGGCGGCGGGGCAGGTGGTGCTGCTCGTCGACCGGCACAAGTTCCCCGGCACCGGCGCCCTGCGGGTGTGCGGCCCCGACGACATCGACGTGATCGTGACGAACCAGGGCGCCGACGAGGCGACGCTGCGCAACTGCGCGACCGCCGGCGCCGAGGTCCTGCTGGCGTGAAAGGATTCCGATGAGACTGGCCGTTCTCGGTGGCGGCGGCTTCCGTGTGCCGCTCGTGTACGGCGCGCTCCTGCGCGACACCGCCAAGCCGCGCGTGGAGCAGGTGGTGCTGTACGACGTGTCGCAGGACCGGCTCGAGGCCATCCGCCACGTGCTGCGCCAACTCGCCGCCGGGCACGACGAGCCACCGGACATCCAGATCACCACCGACCTGGACACCGCGCTGCGCGACGCCACGTTCGTCTTCTCCGCCATCAGGGTCGGCGGCCTGGCCGGCCGCACGGCCGACGAGCGGGTCGCGCTGGACCTGGGGCTGCTCGGCCAGGAGACGACCGGTCCCGGCGGCATCTCGTACGGCCTGCGCACCATCCCCGTCGCGATGCGCGTGGCCGAACGGGTGGCCGCGCTCGCGCCTCAGGCATGGGTCATCAACTTCACCAACCCCGCCGGCATGATCACCGAGGCTATGCGGCACGTGCTCGGCGACCGCGTGATCGGCATCTGCGACTCGCCGATCGGGCTGATCAGGCGGGCCGCCGCCGCCCTCGGGCTCGACCCGGCGCGCGTGTCGCCCGACTACGTGGGGCTCAACCACCTCGGCTGGCTGCGCGGCCTCGTCCACGACGGGAGCGACGCGCTGCCGGGGCTGCTCGCGGACGACGCCGCGCTGCGGCAGGTGGAGGAGGCGCGCATCTTCGGCGCCGACTGGGTGCGCACGCTGGGCGCGCTGCCCAACGAGTACCTGTACTACTACTACTTCACCCGGGAGTCGGTGGCCGCGATCTCCGGCCAGACGCGCGGGGAGTCCCTGGTGCGACAGCAGGACGACTTCTACGCGGCCGTGCGGGCGCGGCCCGGCGACGCGCTCGCCGAGTGGGTCAGGACGCGCAGGCTGCGCGACGAGTCGTACATGGCCGAGGCCCGCGACGCCACCGAGGCCGGCGAGCGCGACGCCGCCGACCTGGAGGCGGGCGGGTACGAGGGCATCGCGCTGGCCCTCATGGCCGCCATCGCCCGCGGCGAGCCCACCTCCATGATCCTCAATGTGCGCAACGGCGCCGCGGTGCCCGGCCTGCCCGCGGACGCCGTCGTCGAGATCCCGTGCGCGGTGGACGGCTCGGGCGTCCGCCCCCTGGCGACCCGGCCCTTGCCGGGCCGCTTCCTGGGCCTGATGCAGCAGGTCAAGGCGGTGGAGCAGACCGCCATCGAGGCCGCCACGACCGGCTCGGCCCGCCTGGCGGTCGAGGCGTTCGCGCTGCATCCCCTGGTCGACTCGGTGACGACGGCCCGCCGGCTGCTCGACGGCTACCGGGCCCGCATCCCTGAGCTCGCCGCCGCGATCCCGGGCTCCTCTTAGCGGCCGTGACCGGCGGCCTCCTCAAGGGGACGGCCGGCGGCTGTGCCGAGGGCTCGGGCGGCGGTCTGGAAGAGATGGAGCTCACGCCCGGGACGGCAGACGAGCTGCAGCCCCACCGGCAGGCCGGCCACCGTGCCGGCGGGCACCTGCTCCCCTCTTTCGAGGGCGAGTCCGTGGCCCGGAAGGGGAAGTTCCTGCGCGCCGGCCGTGTTGCTGGGTACGTGGAGAACCGTTTCGCGGACGTCGATGTCATCAAGCGGATGCTGCACGAGGCACACACCTGGGCCTTCGTGGGGCTGAGCGACAACCCCGAGCGTACGGCCTACGACCAGGCGCGGCTGCTCCAGGCTAGAGGTAAGCGGATCATCCCCGTCCATCCCGCCGCCGAGACCGTGCTGGGCGAGACCGGATATCCGTCACTGGCCGAGGTGCCGGAGAAGGTGGACGTCGTCGCCGTTTACCGGCGCTCCGAGCTCGCGGGGCAGTCCGTTGACGAGGCGATAGCGATCGGGGCCGGGGCGATCTGGCTCCCGCTCGGCGTCATCGACGAGACCGCGGCTCAGCGTGCTCTGGACGCGGGCCTCGACGTCGTGATGGACCGCTGTCCGGGCGTCGAATGGGCCTTGCGCAGAGGCCGTTAGGGCTCATGCGCTTGGCAGGTCAGCTCATGGGGTCGCAGGTCGGAGCCCCTACCTCGCACCTGAAGCTCCCCTTGTAGACCTGAGGCTCATAGATCTTCCCGGGGTTGCGGAACGGCCTGCCGGTCGGCGTGCCGTCGGACCGTACGACCACCTCCTCCGCCTTCCCGTCGACCGACAGCTTGACGACGAGCTCCCAGCCGACGTCCCAGGTGGTGCTGACGGCGAGGATCTCGAAGACGATGGGTTCGTTGAGGGCGAGATGGACGAACTTCTGGTCGGAGTACGGGCGGGTCGGCCGCTCGTACTCGTCGAGACCCTTCAGGCGTTCGACCGCGGGGTTCTCCTCAAAGAACACGATGCCGGGCTCGATCTGTTCTGAGCCGCCCGTGGGCCCCCACACAAGGGCGCCTGTCGGCGGCTTCCGGCGCGCCAGGACCCGGCCGACGACGTCGGTGACCCTGACCTCGCTCCTCCTCCGTCCCGTCAGCGACAGCTTGAACCGGGTCCTGGCCGCGTCGCAGGCCCGGGTGAGGCAGAAGCCGGAGAACCGGATGCCGCCGTGGGCGGCGCAGCTCGTTGACGGCCTGCGCCGACAGCGGCCGATCGAAGACCCAGCCCATGTCGACGTCGTTGTTCCAGGACTCCTCGATGCCGACCCGTACGGGAGGCTCCGAGGCGGACACCCCTTCCTTGACGTCCTCCTGGAACGGCCCGATCAGCACCGTGGCCACGAAAACGACGACGGCCAGCACAAGGGGCACGGTGATGCCGGTGAGAATGGCCATCCTCCGGCGGGTGCGAGCGGCCGTCGATGGGCATGGCGTCCGAGAGTCAGCCGGTCTGATCACCGGATCGGACCGATCGGCGTTCCCAGGCCAGGGCCGCGACCATACCGATGGCATAGGCGACCAGGTCCCATGGGTCGGGGAACGCGCCGACCAGGACACCGCCGATGCCCGGCGGGGTCATGCCGACAATTTGGTAGAACTCGACGGCAACGGCGATCGCGGCCGTGGCCAGGGTGCGGCGTGCGGCGGTGGTGCGCCACAGCAGCCCCAAGAACGCGTAGACCAGCATGGTGGCGCTGACGTCGCTCACGTAGCCGCGGATGAACGGTTGTCCCGGGCCCCGGTAGAAGAGGGTGAACGCGCCGACGGCGAGGGCGACGCCACCCAGAAGGACCATGGCGCGGCGCATGAGATTGACGTCTTCTCCGAGTCTCGACAATCAGGACGAACTGATCATAGAGCTCGTCCCTCACAGCGGGTCGGAAGGCGGCACGCGAACCGCTGCCGAGGCCAGCACGTCGGCCACCCACGAGACCTGCGCCTGATGTGCCACGTGGCGGCGCATCGCGCGTCTCTCCAAGTCCGGTCCAAGTGCACTTCAAGTCGCCATCCCTAACTTCGTCACCACAAGCACGACAGGTTCCACGGAACGCCGGGGGAACGAAGACACACCGCGGAAGCGGTGGAAGGGGAGACGAAATGCCGAAGATCTCGCTGAACGACCTTGCCGTTGACGGTGCCGAGCTGACCGACGCCGAGCTGGGCGACGTGACCGGTGGCCGGATGTCCGTGTCCTGGTACGTCGGTGGCAAGCCCGCCGAGTGGGAGGGCACCAACAACTGACCCGTACCGGGCGAGTTTGATCACGATCTCCTTGAGCGACGGCGGAGCGGGCCTGTCCCGCTCCGCCATTTCGTGGAGCGAGGCGACTGGAACATGATCCTCATACTGAGCGACCGTCTGGACGACACGGTCGACATGGTGATGCCGAAGCTGCTGCGCCGGAACATCCCGGTGACCTGGTGGGACAGCGGGGAGTTCCCTGCCAGGAGCCGGCTCACGGTGGCCTTCGCGGGCGGAGAGCACCGCATGACACTCCACACCGCGAACGGCACCCTCGACCTTTCGACGGTGACGGCCGTGTGGCGCAGGCGTCCGACCCGGTCGGCGGCGTCGGCCGAGGTGTCGGAGCCGAGCCATCGAGAGCACGTCGCCTGGCAGGCTCAGTTCCTCCTGGACGGAGCGTGGGACCTGGTCCCCGCCCGATGGCTGCCCTCGCGGCGCGAGCCGGAGCGGCAGGCCCACAACAAGATCATTCATATGGCCCGCGCGGCGGCGATGGGTTTCTCCGTACCGGAGACGTCGTTCACCAACGATCCGGCCGAGCTGGTCCCGGCGTACGAGCGCGCCGAGGGCAGGCTCATCACCAAGCAGATCAACTCCGACAACTTCACGATCGACGGCGAGGACCACCGCACGTACACGACCGTGCTGACCCGCCGTCACCTCGCCTCACGGCATCTGCTCCAGCACGAGCCCGTGATCCTTCAGCCGTACGTGCCCAAGGCCCTGGAGCTGCGCGTGATCGTCGTGGCGGACGAGGTGTTCGCCGCCGAGATCGACTCGCAGGCGTCACGGACGGCCAGGGAGGACTGGCGTCACTACGACGACGACCGGGTCAGGTACGCCGCGCACGCGCTCCCCGCGGACGTGGAGAAGCGGTGCGTCGAGCTGGTCGCCTCGCTCGGGCTGACATACGGGGCGATCGACCTGATCCTCACACCGGAAGGCGACTACGTCTTCCTGGAGATCAATCCCAACGGCGCCTGGGGGTTCATCGAGATGCGTACAGGCCTGCCCATCAGCGACGCCATCGCCGCCTGGCTCGCCCGCGACGAGATCGCCGGTCAGGCGGCCGCCCATGCGTGAGAGGGAGAGTCCCATGAGTGACTTCGGCGCCGTGCTGGAGTCCGCCGTCGAACTGCTGCGCGGGCTGCCCCGCAGACGCGCCCACGTGGACGCGGCCCGCAGGACCGCCGCGGAGTGGACGGTGGAGCACCCGGGAACCGATGCCCAGCTCGTCGTCGACATCCGGCCCGGCACACCTGTGGTCGACTACGACCTCCTGCTCGCACACCCGGACGGCGGGACGGTCGCGCTGACCGCCCCGGCCGACGAGGGCGTGCCCTGGCTGATCGAGCACTCCACCCACTGGGCGGCGGGCCAGCTGGTCAGCGTGGACCAGGTTCACCTGTCCGTGGCCCAGGCGCTCACCATGCTGCGCTCGCTCTCCCGCACCACCATGTCGCCGCACGATGAGATCGTCGAACAGTGCCTGGTCCTCAACGAGGTGCTGGCCGACGACGAGCCGCTTGCCGGTGAGGACCTCCAAGCGGCGGCCGACGAGTTCCGCAGAGGGCGCGGCCTGCACGACCGCGCGGCGACCGTCGCCTGGCTGGAGCAGGTCGGAATGTCCCTGCCGCAGTTCGAGGAGTATGTCGGCGGCATAGCCCGCCGCCGCAGGTTCCGGCGGCGCAAGGAGGCGGAGCTCGCGCCGGCCTACCTCGCCGCGCACCGCGCCGAGTTCGCCAGGGTACGGGCTCTGTGGGTGACAGGCCCGGCCCCCCTCGGCGCCGCCTCGCCCGCCGAGCTGATCGCCGCGCTCACGACGGCCCCCGGTGAAGCCCAGGCGGCCGTCGGCGACCGCTGGGAGCGCGAACTGCCCGAGCCTCTGCGGGGCGCCGAACCCGGGAGCGTCGTCGGCCCCGTCCGGCATGAGAAGGGCTTCCTCACCGGCTCGGTGATCGAACGCCGGCCCGCCGAGGACGACACCGCGACCCTGGCCGCCGCGGGGCAGGCCGCCTTCGACGCCTGGCTGGGCGAGCGCCGCGAGCGCGCGTCGATCGAATGGCACTGGTCGTGAGCCGCCCCGTCTACCGCGAAGAGGCGCTGCGCCGGTACGCCGACCCCGCCGCCCGGGAGAGTGAGCCGCTGGTCATCCGGCGGGCGTGGTTCGTGCTGCTCTGGGCCCTGGTCGCCGTGCTCCTCGCCGCCGGGGGCGCTCTCGCGTTCGTCGTGGCGTCCGGGATCTCGTCATGAGCAGGCGCGTGCCGGTCCTGCTGCAGAACACCGTCTCCGAGTGCGGGGCGGCGTGCCTGGCCATGGTGCTGTCGTTCCACGGGCGCCGGGTCTCGCTCCACGAACTCACCGACCGGCTCCAGGTCGGCAGGGACGGACTCAGCGCGCTCGCCGTCGTGGCGGGCGCCCGTGAGTCGGGGCTGACCGCCAAGGCCTTCTCCCTGGAACCCGAGGACCTCGCCCGCATTCCCATGCCCGCCGTCGTCCACTGGGAGTTCAACCACTTCGTGGTGGTCGAGCGCTGGGCTCCCGATCGCGTCGACATCGTGGACCCCGCGCGGGGGCGGCGCAGGCTCACGGCGGAGGAGTTCGACGCCGGATTCACCGGCGTCCTGCTGGCCTTCGAGCCGGGCCCGGCGTTCAGACGGGGGCGCTCCAGCGCGGCGCGCACGTGGCGGCGCGGGTTCCTGAAGAATCTCCTCATGCGCCGGCGCGGCATGCTCGCGCAGGTCGTGCTCGCCTCGCTGCTGCTCCAGGTGCTCGGCCTGGTGCTGCCGCTGTTCTCGCAGGTGCTGGTGGACCGGGTGCTGCCCATGGGCGCCGACGCGCTCCTCGGCGTGCTCGGGGCGGGCATCCTGCTCGCCACGGTGACGCAGTTCGTGCTCGGCGCGCTCCGTTCGGTCCTGCTGGTCGCGGTCAGGGCGGGAGCGGACGCCGAGCTGACCCGGGGAGTGGTCTCCCACCTGATCGCCCTGCCGTACCGTTACTTCGCGCTGCGCGGCACGGGAGACCTGGTCACCAGGGCGGGCAGCGTCGCGGTGCTCAGGGAGATGCTGACCGGTCAGATCCTGTCAGCCCTGCTGGACGGACCGCTGGCAGTCGGGTACCTGGTCCTCGTCTCCCTGCAGGACCCGCTGTTCGGCGCGTGCCTCCTCGGCGTGGCCCTCGTGCAGATCGTGCTGCTGGTGGTGACCAGCCGCCGCGTCAACTATCTCGCCCAGCAGGAGCTGACCGCGCTCTCGGCGACGCAGAGCCAGCTGATCCAGGCCATCGGAGGGATCGAGACCCTCAAGGCGTCCGGGGCCGAGAAGCACGCGGTCGACCAGTGGTCCACGAACTTCACCGCTCAGCTCAACGCGGACATTCGCGGCGGCGTCACCCAGGGCCTGCTGGAGGCGGCGCTCGGCGCCATCCGCGTGCTCGCCCCGCTCGCCCTGCTGTGGGTCGGGGCCTGGCGGGTGCTGGACGGGGAGCTCACCTTGGGCACACTGCTCGCGCTCAACGCCATCGCCGTCGGCGCGCTCACACCGCTGGCCTCGCTCATGTCGAGCATGCGGAGCCTCCAGCAGGCCGGCGCCCACTTCGACCGGCTCTCCGACATCCTGGCCTCCGACCCCGAACCCGCCGAAGGCATCGAGGTCCTGCGGTTGCGCGGCGCGGTCGAGCTGCGTGACGTCGGATTCCGGTACGACCCCCGGGCGCCGTGGACGCTCCAGGGCATCTCACTGAAGATCGAGCCCGGCCAGAAGGTCGCGCTGGTCGGCTCCTCCGGGTCGGGCAAGAGCACGCTGGCCCGGCTGCTGCTGGCACTCCACACGCCCACCACGGGCGAGATCCTCTATGACGGGGTGCCGGTGAGCGAGCTCAACCTGCGCACGCTGCGGCGGCAGTTCGGCGTCGTCACCCAGGACCCCTCGCTCTTCACCGGCACGATCAGGGAGAACATCGCGCTCAACGACCCCGGCGCGTCCTTCGACCGGATCGCCGAGGCGGCGAGGACGGCCCGCCTGGACGCCGAGATCCGCCAGATGCCCATGGGGTACGACACCATGCTCACCGAGGGCGCCGGACTCTCGGGCGGCCAGCGGCAGCGGCTCGCCCTCGCGCGCGCCCTGCTCTCCCGGCCGAAGATCCTGCTGCTGGACGAGGCGACCAGCAACCTCGACAGCGAGAGCGAGGCGGCGATCGAGAGCCACCTCGCCCGGCTCACCCAGACCCGCATCGTCATCGCGCACCGGTTGAGCACGATCCGCGACGCGGATCTGATCCTGGTGGTCGACGGCGGCCGCATCGTCGAGCGGGGCACCCACGATCGGCTGCTGGCCGGCGGAGGCCGTTACGCCGCACTGGTGGCCGCCCAGACGGTGGGCGGGGCCGTGTCGTGACGCCTTGCCGATGGGCCCAAGGCCCTGGACGCGCGTGGCCCGGCGTCCCACGCGTCCCGGAGGGCGGCGATCCCGGCCGTCGTGGGCCGCGGGTCAGCGGGCCGCGCCGAGGCGGTGGGCCAGGCGGTCGAGGGAGAGGTTGATCAGGATGAAGATGGCCGCGATGAGGATGGCCGCCGGAATGACGTTGGAGAAGTTGGCCGCGATCCCGTTCAGCCCCCGGTCCACCAGCTCGTCGTAGCCCACGATGAGCCCCAGCGCCGAGTCCTTCAGCAGCACCACGAACTGGCTGACGATGGCGGGCATCATGGCGCGGAACGCCTGGGGCAGCAGGATGAGCCGCATGACCTGCCCCTTGCGCATGCCGATCGCGTAAGCCGCCTCCGCCTGCCCCCGGGGCAGACTCTGCACCCCGGCCCGGATGATCTCCGCGATCACCGAGCCGTTGTAGAGGGTCAGGCCGAAGACGACGGCGGCGAAGGCCGAGATGTTCACGCCGATGAGCACGTACGAGCCGAAGAACGCGAAGAAGATCAGCAGCAGCAGCGGGACGGACCGGAAGAACTCCACCACCGCGGCCGCGGGCACCCGGATCCACCGGTGCTCGGACAGGCGGCCGGTGGCGAACACGAGCCCGAACAGCCCCGCCAGGATCACCCCTGCCACCGCCGCGCCCAGCGTCCCGGCCAGGCCCGGCAGGATGAACGTGGCCCAGACGTCGCCGCGCAGCAGCGGCGTCCACTTCTCGGCCGTCCACTGGTCCTTCGCGTCGAAGCGCACATACACCACGTACGCCAGCGCCAGCAGCACGAGCGCGACGCCGCCCGCCAGCAGCCGGTTGCGCCGGATGCCGCGCGGCCCGGGCGTCTCGTAGAGGTTCGCGTAACTCATGCCATGACCTCCAAGGGGACCTCCAAGGGGACCTCCAAGGTGCTCATCGAGCCACCGCCATCCGCCGCGACAGCCAGCCGAACAGCAGCCCCATCGGCAGGCACAGCAGCACGAATCCGGCCGCGAAGCCGAGGAAGATCTCGATGACCTGGTCCCCGTACGTCTCGATCATCTCCCGCATCCGCACGGACGCCTCGCTCACGCCGACCACCAGCGCGATCGTGGTGTTCTTCGTCAGCGCGATGAGGATGCTGCCCAGCGGCGCCACCACGGCGCGGAACGCCTGCGGCAGCGTGATCAGCCGCAGGGTCTGGACGAAGCCCAGCCCCAGCGACCGGGCCGCCTCCGCCTGCCCGACCGGCACCGTGTTGAGCCCGGACCGCAGGGCCTCGCAGACGAACGCCGAGGTGTAGGCGGTCAGGCCGATGACGGCGAGCCAGTAGTTGTTGGTCGCGATGTCGTCCGACAGCTCGACGCCGAGGTTCGCCCCGACGCCGAGGCCGGTGAACAGCAGCACCAGGGTGAGCGGGGTGTTGCGGGCCACGGTCACGTAGCAGTTCGCGGCGGCGCGCAGGGAGGCCAGCGGGGCCACCCGCATGGCGGCCAGCAGCGTCCCCAGCACCAGGGAGCCGAGCGCGCTGACCGCCGTCAGCCGTATCGTCATCCAGAACGCGGCGAGGATCGTGTCGCGTTCGGTCAGCAGTGCCTCCATGCGATCAGTACCGCTCGAGCTGGGGGGCCTGCGGGAGGGCGAAGCCGGAGGCGCCGACGCTGGCCTGCAGCGCCTTCGTCCAGCTGCCGTCGGAGAACATCTTCTCCAGCGCGTCGTTGACCGCCTTGCGCCCGTTCGTGTCGTCCTTCTTCAGCCCGATGCCGTACTTCTCGGTGCTGAACGGCTTGCCGACCACCTTGAGCTTGCCCGCGTGCTGCGCGGCGTAGCCGGCGAGGATGACGTTGTCGGTGGTGATGGCGTCGAGCTGGCCGCCGAGGACGCGGTCGACGCAGGCCGAGTACGTCCGCTCCTCCTGCAGCTGCACCTCCTTGGCGTACTCCGTCTTGACCTTCTGCGCCGGGGTGGAGCCGGCGACGGAGCAGAGCTTCTTGCCGTTCAGCGTCTCCGGCCCGGTCAGCGCCGCCTCGTCGGCCCTGACGAGCAGGTCCTGCCCGGCCACGAAGTATGGCCCGGCGAAGGAGACCTTCTGCTTCCTGGCGTCGGTGATCGAGTACGTGGCCACCACCATGTCCACCTGGCCCTGCTCGAGGAAGGCCTCCCGGTTGGCGGACACCGTCTCCTTGAACGTGATGTCCTTGGCCTCGACACCGAGCTGCTTGGCCACGTACTTGGCGACCTCGACGTCGAAGCCGGCGAAGGTGCCGTCGGGCGTGCGCAGCCCCAGCCCCGGCTGGTCGGCCTTGACGCCGATCACCAGCTTCTTGTCGTTCTTGGCCTTGTCCACGACGGAGGCGTAGCTGTCCTGGCCGCCGCCGCAGGCCGTGGCGGCGGTGGCGAGCGCGATCACCGTGAAGGTCGCGTAAAGGGATCGGCCGAACATGTTGGCTCCTTAGTGGGTGAGGATCTTGGCGAGGAAGGACTGGGCGCGTTCGCTGTTCGGGGAGCCGAAGAACGCGTCGGGGGTGTTCTGCTCGACGATCTCGCCGTCGGCCATGAAGACGACCCGGTCGGCCGCGCGCCGGGCGAAGCCCATCTCGTGGGTGACGACGACCATGGTCATGCCCTCGCGGGCGAGCGAGGTCATGACGTCGAGCACCTCGTTGACCATCTCCGGGTCGAGCGCCGAGGTGGGCTCGTCGAAGAGGATCGCCTTCGGGTCCATGGCCAGCGCGCGGGCGATCGCCACCCGCTGCTGCTGCCCGCCGGAGAGCTGGGCGGGGAACTTGGCCGCCTGCCCCCCGATGCCGACCCGGTCGAGCAGCTCCTGGGCCTTGCGCTCGGCCTCCGCCTTCGGCCGCTTCAGCACGTGGACCTGCCCGAGGACGACGTTGTCCAGGACGGTCTTGTGCGCGAAGAGGTTGAACGACTGGAAGACCATGCCCACCTCGGCGCGGAGCTTGGCGAGCGCCCGCCCCTCAGCGGGCAGCGGCGTCCCGTCCAGGCTGATCGTGCCGGAGTCGATGGTCTCCAGCCGGTTGATCGCCCGGCACAGGGTCGACTTGCCCGCCCCGGACGGGCCGATGATCACCACGACCTCGCCCTGCCTGACGGTCAGGTTGACGTCCCTGAGCACGTGGTGGTCGCCGAAGCGCTTGTTGACCTGGTCCAGCACGATCAGGTCCGCGTGAGTCATGCGTCACGCTCCTTGTCTCGGTCAGCGTTGGCGTAACCGTAGGAGCCGCATGTGTCACCGAAAGGCTTATGCGCTTTCTGCTCAGCGATTGGCGGGGCGAGATTGATCAGGTGCCGCGCCGGCCACCCCGATGGTGTCCTTGAAGGCGCGGTCCCACTCCCCGTCACGCAGCCAGCGGCCGATCAGCCCGTTGAGGTAGTCGCGGAAGCCGGTGTCCTGTTTGCGGACGCCCATCCCGTACGGCTCGCGCCCGAACGGCTTGCGCGCCAGCCTGAACACGTCCGGATGCTGGTCCAGCAGGCCGAGCAGGATCGTGTCGTCGGTGCTGATCGCGTCCACCCGCCCGGCCACGAGCGCCGGCACGCACACGCTGTAGGCGTCCACGATCTCCAGGCTGGCGCCGGGCGCCAGGGTGCGCAGCCGGTCGCTGGAGGTGGAGCCCTTCGCCGTGCACACGCTCTTGCCCTCCAGGTCCGACACGTCCTCGATGGTGGTGTCGGCGACCCTGACCAGCAGGTCCTGCCCGGCGTAGTAGTACGGGTCCGTGAAGCTGACCAGCTGGGCGCGGGCCGGCGTGATCGAGTACGTGGCGATGACGACGTCCACCACGCCCTGGGCGATGAAGTTCTCCCGCTCGCGCGACACCGTCTCCACGAACCGGATGTTGCGCTCGCTGCCGGTGAGGTCCTTCGCGATGAGCCGGGCCACCTCCGCGTCGAACCCGGTGATCCGCCCGCTGGCCGGGTCCTTGTAGCCGAACATCGGCTGGTCGAACTTGATGCCCACCGTGAGCATCCCGCGCTCCCTGATGCGCCACATCGTGGAGCTCTCGGGGAAGGGGTTGTCCGTGCCGCAGCCCGTGGGCAGGAGGCAGAGCAGTGCGGCGAGCAGCACCCTGAGCGTGCTCACCGGACGCGGTACCGGTGCTGGGGGCGTCCGGTCGGCCCGTACTTGGGCCGCGCCTCGAGCAGCCCGCGTTCCGCGAGATGCTCCAGGTAGCGGCGGGCGGTGGCGCGGCTGACGCCGATCATCCCGGCCAGCTCGTGCGCCGAGGCGTCCTCCTCGACGGCGGACAGCGCGTCGAGCACCAGCTGCTCGGTCGCCGCCGAGATGCTCTTGGGCCGGGGGCCCTGGTCGAGGTGGAGCGAGCGGAAGATGCGGTCGATCTCCTGCTGCTCGACGAAGCGATCGCCCGCCTCGAGCTGCTCGGTCGTGGCCGCGTAGCGCAGCAGCGTCTGCTCGAGCGTGCCCGCCCTGGTCGGCTTGACCAGGTAGTACAGGGCTCCGCGCTGGATGGCCGCGCGTACGGTGGCCGACTCCTTGCGTCCTGAGATGACGATGACGTCTGCCGGCGGCTGCTCGGGCCGGCGCAGCCGGTGCGCCACCTCGAGCCCCGGCATGTCCGGCAGGTGCAGGTCGAGCAGCACGAGCCGGGGCGCGAAGCGGCCCGCGGCGGCGAGCGCCGCCTGCCCGGTGTGCGCGATCCCCACCACCCTGAACCCGAGTACCCTGTTCACCTGCGCGTGCAGCGCCGCGGTGACGACCGGATCGTCGTCCACGATGAGAACGGTGATGTCCCGGGCCTCAGGCATCGCCAGCTCCTCGTCCAGGTCCAGTTATTACAAATCAGAGTGAGCTTAAGCGGGTTTTGTTACAAAAGATCGAGTTTTGCGCCTTCTGCTCACGGAGACCCGCCGCTCGTCCCTTTTCCCTCCTACCCTGTACCCGAGCGGACAGGGGGAAGGACGGACGCCGGTGAGATGGCTGCTCGCGGTGACAGCCCTGTGGGTGGTGCTCGGCCTGCTGCCCCTGGCGCTGCTGACCTCCTCCAGCATCTCACTGTCGGAGCAGGCTGTCAGCGACGAGGTCACCGACCGGGTCAGGACGACCGCCTCGGTGAGCCGGGTCGTGGTGGAGCAGCAGATGGGCTCGCTCGAACAGCTCGTCACCGCGTTCGCGCAGCGGCAGAGCATGCGTGACACCGTGGCGCACGCCACCGTCGGCGCCATGCGCGATCACCTCGGCGAGCTCAAGCAGATGCGCGACGGCGTCAGCGGGCTGATCCTGGTCTCGTCCGAAGGCCGCATGCTGGGCGCCGAGCCCAAGACCGTGCTGCCCCAGGACATCAGCGCCACCGACTGGTACCGCGCGGTGCGCGACCGGCGGGCGGCCAACGTGTCGCAGGCGTACACGCCCACGATGGTCGGGGTGTCCAGGGCCGTCGCGGTGGCCGCGCCGATCCTCAGCGCCGACGGCAAGCGCATGCTCGGCATCCTCGCCGTCGTCTACAGCCTGGACGCCATCCAGGACTTCGCCAAGGAGGCCGCCGAGGCGCAGGACATCCGGCTGCTGATCACCGACCGGGCCGGCGTGCTCGTCGCCGACCCCGACAGGAAGCTGCTCGCGCTCACCTCCCTGCGCGAGGACCCGCGCGTGGACGCCGCGCTCGCCGGGCGCACCTGGAACGGCGAGTTCCACGGCATCGACGGCACCGTGCTGTCAGCCTCGGAGCCGATACCCGGCATCGGCTGGACGGTCACCGCCGAGGTGTCCGCCGCCGAGGCGCTGGCCTCGGCACAGCAGCTCAGGGCGAACGTGATGACCGTCGCCGCGCTGCTGGCGCTGCTCATCCTCATCGGCCTGGGCCTGCAGATCCACACGACGCGCGGCCGCCGCAGGGCGCAGGCCACGCTGGCCAGGTACGCCTCCGAGCTGGCCGCAGCCAGGGACGAGGCGGTCAGCGCCTCCAGCGCGAAGTCCGAGTTCCTGGCCAAGATCAGCCACGAGATCCGCACTCCGATCAACGGCGTGCTGGGCATGAACTCCCTGCTCATGAGCACCCGGCTGAATGACGAGCAGCGCCATTACGCCACCACCGCCGAGGAGTCGGCGCAGAACGTGCTGCGCCTGCTCGACGACTTCCTCGACCTGTCCAGGATCGAGGCGGGCCACCTTCAGGTGGACGAGGTGCCGTTCGACCTGCCCAGGCTCTGCGACGAGGTGGTGGCGCCGTTCGCGCCGCACGCGTACGAGCAGGGGCTCTGGCTCACGCTGCGGCTCGACGAGGACGTGCCGCGGCAGGTGTCGGGGGATCCGGCGCGGCTGCGCCAGATCCTCACGAACCTGGTGGGCAACGCGCTGAAGTTCACCGTTCAGGGCGGCGTCGACCTGCACGTCGCGCTGGACGAGGGCGCGCCGGGCGACCCGCGCGCGGTGCTCAGGTTCTCGGTCGCCGACACCGGGATCGGGGTCGGTCCCGACGACCGGGAGAAGGTGTTCGGCGTCTTCCGCCAGGTCGACTCGCCGATCACGCGCAGGACCGGCGGGAGCGGCCTGGGGCTGGCCATCGGCCGGCAGCTCACCGAGCTCATGGGCGGGGAGATCGGGCTGGACAGCGTGGAGGGCGTGGGCAGCCGCTTCTGGGTGCGGCTGCCGATGGACGTCCTGACCTGGCCCGGCCGATCGTCCTCCGAGCCGTCGGTGGAGGCCCTGCAGGGGCGGCGCGTGCTCGTCGCCGACCCGCGGCCGGAGGACCGCGCGCTCGCGGTGCACTCGCTGGCGGGCGCGGGGCTCGAGGTGGAGGAGAGCAGGGACGGGGAGACCACCCTCGCGCTGCTGCGTGCCGCCGTCGCGGAGGGGCGGCCGTACGAGCTGGCGGTCGTGGCCCTCGACCTCGGCGCCGATGCCGAGTCGATCGCGCACGTGGTCCTCACCGACCCGATGTTCCAGGCCACCAGCGTCGTCGTGGTCGTCACGCCCGGACGCTCGGGCTTCGCCTGGCCGGGCGCCGCGGGGGAGCGCGCCGTGCAGTCGATCACCCGGCCGCTCAGCCGCCGCCGCCTGCTCGCCGCCGTGGAGAACGCGCTGGGCACCGCCGAGTGTCCCGGGGAGCCGCGCGAACGGGCGGAGATCGCGGCGCAGGGCGCCCGGATCCTGGTGGCGGAGGACGACGAGATCAGCCGCCAGGTGGCGATGCTCATACTGCGGCAGGCCGGGCACGAGGTCGATGTGGTGGACGACGGCGAGCAGGCCGTGCGCGCCGTGCTGGGCGGCGACTACGACCTGGTCTTCATGGACTGCCAGCTACCTGTGCTCGACGGCCTGGCCGCCACCGAGGAGATCAGGCAGCGCGAGGAGACGCACACCCCGATCATCGCGATGACCGCGGCGGCGATGCCGGACGACCGGATCCGCTGCCTGGAGGCCGGGATGGACGACCACCTGGCCAAGCCCGTGGACTGGGCGCGGGTGCTGGCCAGGATCCCGGAGTGGGCGGCGTACGCCGGGCTTCCGCCCGAGCTGGCGGGCCTGTCGCCGGAGGCGCTCACGGACGTGGCGGAGGCGTATCTGGCCACCGCCATGCGGACGTTCGAGGAGCTGCGACAGGCGGCCCAGAACGGTGACACGGCGGAGGTGGCCGCGCTCGCGCACCGGCTCAAGGGGAGCTGCGCGACCGTCGGGGCCGTGCGCGAGGCCGAGCTGTGTCAGCGCGTCGAGGATCTGGCGCGTATGGGGGCCGTCGAGTGGGGGCCGCTCGATGAACTGGGCGAACTTCTCAAAGCCACGCCCTCGTGGATGAACGTCCCGTAGCACTACATTAACGCCCGAGAAATTTGTTCGCGTTACAGTCTCATTGTTGATGATCATGATCGGATTGGAGGGTTGATGGCTGATTCATCCGGTGAGCCCAGCCCTACGGCCACCCCAGGCCCCACGGCCACCGCGAGCCCGACGACGGGCACTCCGACGCCGACGGCCTCCCCGAGCCCGACGGCGACGAGCGGCCCCACTCCCACGCCTACGGAGTCGTCCGGCCCGACGGGCACTCCGACGCCGACGGGCCCTCCGGTCCCCAGCCCGACCCCGTCGGGCAGCCCTTCGCCCACGTGGCCGGGCACCCCTTCACCTACGTGGTCCGGCTCTCCCTCGCCCACGTGGTCCGGCTCCCCTTCGCCGAGCCCGTACCCGAACCCGTATCCGAACCCCAGCCCGTCCCCGGCGCCGCAACCCACGCCCAACCCGGGTGCCCCCGGCGGCCAGGTCCAGATCGACTGGGTGTCGATCCGCGGCCTGGCCAGGCTCTTCGACGACATCGGCGACGACGTCGTAGCGCTCCATCGCGGGTCCACCTCGCTGGCCACCACCTCCGACCTGGTCGGGGGGGACGACGACGGGCGCGCGTTCGCCGAGTGGTACAGCGACGGCTACGACTCCCTCACCGACGCCATGAAGCGCATCGCCGACAGGAACTTCAGCTCGGCGGGGAACTTCCGGGACCTGGAGAAGCTCTGGACCTGGCTGGAGACGGAGATCATCAACACGCTGCCCAGCATCCCCGACGTCGGTGAGGCCCCGATCCCGCAGGCCCCGCCGCTCAAGGAAGGCGCCTGATGTTCGACCCCTTCCAGGCGCTGGCCTGGTTCGCCGACGTATACGTGCCGGTGGCCGACGTGAGCAACCTCCGGGCGCGGGCCAAGGCGCTGCGTGAATTCGCCGCGTCCATCGAGAAGATCGCCCACCACACCGACATCGGCGTCGCCGAGGTACGCAAGGCGAACGACAGCCGCTCCGTGGACCGCTTCGCGGACGTGTGGCCGACGGAGCTCGCCCCCCGCTACGCCGCGCTCCAGGAGGAGCTGCTGGACCTGGCGGCCGGCTGCGAGAAGTACGCTCACGCCGTGGACGAGCACCGCGAACAGCTCAAGTGGATCGGCACGGCGCTCGCCGCCATGGCCTTCACAATGATGTTCGGCTTCGTCTACCCGGCGGCCAGGATCGCGGCCGAGAGGGCGTTCAACTGGCTGGTGGCCAGGGCCAGGCTGGAGCGCACGCTCTTCCAGAAGATCACCAAGATGATCCTGGAGATGCATATGGGCAAGCGCCGCGTCGGCAACTACCTCGTCCGGGAGGGGCTCGACGCGCTGGCGGACTCCGTCCTGTGGACCGCGCTCAAGACCGGCGTGCACGCGGGCAGCTCCGCCGCCACCGGGCAGCCGATGGGCAACCTCTGGGAGTACGCGGGCAAGCACTTCGTCGCCGAGATGGCCTACAACGGCGGCATCAAGTCGCTGAGCGACGTGCGCAAGTTCTTCCCCGCCACGAAGGTCACCGACACGTTGCTGGGCTCGGGCCCTGCGGGCAAGTTCTTCCGCCGCACCCTCTCGGCCGCCACCATTTACCCCCTCGTCACGAGTGGCTCGCTGACGGAACAGGGCGCGCTCCGCTCGGCGCTGGCGCACGCGCCCAGGGCGTTCATCTTCAAGCGCTGATCGAGTGAGTAAGGAACAGCCATGACGACACCTCATACCGGTGACCCGGAAATCGATCGCGCTCTGGCCGAGATGGCAGCGCAGACGGCTCGCTTCGAGGAGGTGAGCCGCCGGCTGGAGGAGACCAGGGGGCGCGGGCAGAGCGCCGGAGGCCAGGTCGTCGTCGAGCTCAGGCACACCGGCTCGCTGGCCGCGCTGCGCATCGACCCCCGCGCGCTGCGCCTGGGCTCGCAGGCGCTGACGGACGCCATCGTCGAGGCGTTCCGGCTGGCGGAGGAGGACGTGACCGGACAGTCGTACGACCTGGCCAAGACCATGTTCGACACCTGACCTCCACCCGTCCACCTCGCCGCGCGCCGTCAGGCGGGCGGTCGGTCGGCGCGCGCCGCGCTCACCTGGGACGCGGCGATCCGTGCCGTCCGACCGGCGTCACAAGCGGTCAGGATCAGGTGCACGAGCAGTCGCAGCAGTCACATGAATGTCGACGACGATGCGCCTGATACTCGGCCTCGACCGCCCCACCTCCGGCACCGCGCTGATCCGCGGCGTGCCGTACCACCAGATCAGGAACCCGCTGCGCACGGTCGGCGCGCTCCTCGACGCCCGCGCGCTCCATCCGGGTCGCAGCGTCCGCGCGCACCTGGCGGCACTCCCCGAGGTGGCCGTGATCGACGTACGCATGCCGCCCGGCCACAAGGACGACGGCCTCCGGGCGGCCCTGGAGATCCGCGAACGCCATCCCGGAGTGGGCGTGCTGGTCCTGCCCCAGTACGTCGAGCAGCACTACGCGGCCAGGCTCCTGGCCGGCTCCACGCGCGGCCTCGGCTACCTGCTCAAGGACCGGGTCTCGGAGGTGGCCGACTTCCTCGACTCGCTCGAACGCGTACGCGCGGGCGGCACCGCGTTCGATCCCGAGGTGGTGCGGCAACTCCTGGCCCGCACCACCCACGCCGATCCGCTGAGCAGGCTGAGCCCGCGCGAGGGCGAGGTGCTGCGCCACCTCGCCCAGGGCTTCGTGAACGCGGCCATCGCCGAGCGGCTCCACGTCTCACTCAGCACGGTCGAGAAGCACGTCAACGCCATCGTCGAGAAGCTCGACCTGCCTCACGACCCCGGCTACAGCCGCCGCGTCCTGGCGATCCTCCGCTACCTGGACACCTGACCGGCCGCGCGGTGCGCGTTCCTCACTCGCGCCGCTCGAGCGGCGACTGGACGGTGCCCTCGGTGATCAGCCGGTCCATGGTCTGGCGGATCGCCTTCGCGTCGTTCAGGTGCGGGAAAGGCTCCCCGTCAGGGACGTCCACGCCCAGGAACCGGCAGAGCGGCTCCCACCCTTCGCGCACGTCGAACACCAGCAGCCGCTCCGCGGGCAGGCTCTCCTTGACGGTGGCCACGTGCCGCTCGAACGCCGCCACCGCCACGTCCTCGTCGGGCAGCCCCTCCCTGAGGCTCCCATGGCCGTCGAACACGGACCGGCTGATCAGCTCGAGCACCGGGCCGAGCCGCCTCATCCCGTCGAACATGGCCGCAGCCGCCTCCGGCATGTCCTCCGGGAGCTGCCTTCCCGGGCCGCTGGCGGCGAGCGCTTGCATGCTCACGTACCAGTCGTGCGGGTCGCGTACGGTCAGGACGACCTTCGCCTCCGGGTACGCCTTCGCCTGCTCCCGCCAGAAGAAGGACGCGGGCCAGTCCTGCGTGGAGCGGAAGCCGTCGAAGACCTCCTCCCAGTCCACCTGCCCGCCGGTGGCCAGGGGCAGCCACCTGTCGACGCGGGCGGGGTTGGTGAGGATGTCGAACATGTGGTGGCACGGCCCGAACCCGAGTCGTTCCAGTGCCGCTTTCATCGAGGTGGTCCCGGTACGCGGGAATCCCGCGCCGATCACCGTTAACACTGAATGCCTCCATGGGGTGTTTGGCTGGCATCTTCGATGCTGACCCGCGACGGCGGTCCCCGCAATCGCAGCTCCCGTCGTCATGGGGAGCATCCCGGTGGGACCCTACGCCCGGCCGGGCGCGAGCGCGCAGCTAGATCGCCATGTGGGCCAGCCAGTGCTCCAGCAGCGCGCGGTCGCCCGTGACCGTCACCCGGTCGTCGTCCAGCGGGAGTCGGCGGTTGCACACCAGCATGACGTACGCGACGGCTCCCGACAGCACCACATCGGCCTCCACCGGCCCGTGCTCCCACCACATCCCCTCGGGCGACCTGATGATCACCCACCCGTCTCCCTGACGGGGTTGCAGCCCGAGCCGCTCACCGTTGCCGCGCAGCTCGACCAGCTGCGGCTTGAGCGCCTCCGCGCCGGGGGACACCAGCATCTCCAGCCCCTCGACGATCACGTCGGCCGCGAGATCGTCGGCGATCCCGAACCCGCCGCCCGTCGTGACCGCCGCGTCGTAGTGGTGGACGGCGGTGTCGTTCAGCATCCTGCGCAGCCAGAACGCCGCGGGTCGCGGCCCCAGGAACGTCCAGACCTCGGTGTCCGCGCCGGCCTCCTGGACGGCGCCGATCAGCTCCTCGGCGCCGTCGCGCAGCCACTCCGCCCACCTGTCCGGCGAGCCGGGAGCGGCCTGCCACGGGTCCGGCGCGGGCTGCGGGTCACCCTTGCGCAGCACCCCGGTCGCGTACCGATGTCCCAGCCCGATGTGCCCCACGAGCGTACGCAACGACCATTCCGGACAGGTCGGCACCCGCGCGTCCGGCTCCCCTGCGGCGGCAGCGCGGGCGAACCCCGCGGTCTGCTCGCGCAGCCCCTCGGCCATCCGCGCGGTGTCCAGTGTCGCCATGACGAATCTCCTCTCTATCTCGTACGCCGGCACCGTAGAAACTCCAGTCCACTGGAAGTCAAGTAGCCACTGGGACGTTGCAGCGCCCGTGTCCATCAACCGAACGATCGTCCCGTCTCAGAGCGGCGATGGTGCTCGGGCGACGTCACGGTCGGCACCTCTGACGCCTGCGCATCTGCCCGCAGGCGGACGGCCGATGTCCGCCCAGCGGCGTATCGCGCATGCGTGACAAGGATGAGGCGGGCGCGAGCCTGGCGTGGCGGCACAGGAACACGGCGCGGAGAGGAATGAAAGCCAGGTCTGGGATGACTCCTAGCAGTAGGGCGCCCAGCGATATGGCTGCCTCCTAACCGTCACGAGTGCGTGCGGCTTCGAGATCGGACCGGTGTGCGAGGGCCCACAAGCCCAGGGCGCGCACCGGCTCCAGGAAGGAGCGGCCCAAGTCGGTGAGCGTGTATTCGACACGTGGCGGCACGGTCGGATGGAGTGTGCGGCTGATCAGCCCGTCCTCTTCGAGGGCGCGCAGCGTACGGGTGAGCATGCGCCGGCTGAGGCCCTCCACGGACCGGTCCAGCTCGTTGAAGCCGTACGCACCATGCGCCAGGACCGAAAGGATCACGACGCTCCACTTGTCGCCCACCCGGCGCAAGACGCTGGTCGCGGGGCAGTTGTCATGATCGGCCACCGTGACGGGGACGGTGATGGCGGCAGTGGACATAGATGTGCCTTCTTTCGGACCTCGCTCCTGCTGGCCAAGGATCAGGATACGTAGCTTGACGTTCAAGGAGGATTTGCATGATCGTGGTCAGCGGGGCGTCCGGACAGCTCGGACGCCTCATTGTCGAGCACCTACTCCAGCGGGTGGATGCCGCTCGTGTGGTGGCGCTGTCCCGTACCCCTGATGCCGTCGCCGACCTCGGCGTGGCCGCCCGTTACGCCGATTTCGACGATCCGGCGAGTCTGTCCGACGCGTTCGAAGGCGCGGAGCGGCTGCTGATGATCAGTATGGGCTCGCTCAGCGGAGCGCCTCGCGGACACGTCAACGCCATCGAGGCGGCGGCCAAGGCGGGCGTGGGTCACATGATCTACACGTCGTTCGCCAGAGCAGGCGAGCCGGGCCAGCCTCAGGCACTCATCCAGAACCACAAGGAGACCGAGCGGTTGCTGGCTGAGTCGGAGCTGACGTTTACGGCGCTGCGGTTCAACCAGTGGCCGGAGATGTGGAACCTCGTCGGCGTGCCCGCCCTCGCCGTCGCCACCGGCGTGCTACCCAGCAATTCGGGTGACGGCCGGGTGGGGCACATCACCCGCGACGACAGCGCCGCCGTGGCCGCGGCCGTGCTGGCCCAGGGCGGCTGCGAGGGGCAACTCCTGGAAGTCACGGGCCCCGAGGCGGTGACGGACACGGATGTGGCCGACGCGCTCGCCCAGGTCACCGGCCGTCCGGTCCGCTGCGAGCAGGTCTCGGACACCGCTCTGGCCGCGACGCTGTCCGAACGCGGGCTCCCCGATGTGTACGTCCAGGGCTGGACGGGCTTGGGCACATACAAGCGCGCAGGCTGGTTCGACGTGACCACGCACACAGTCGAACGCCTCACCGGCCGCACCCCCACGTCGATCGCTGACTACTTCGCAGCCAACCCCGAGGCACTGCACCTCCGCTGACCGGGCCCGCCGGAAACGCCATACCTGCATCCCGCCCCCGCCGCGATCGCCGTCCCCATCTGAAGCATTTTCCACCACGATCACATGAGTGTGTTGGAAGGCACCTTCTGGCGTCTCTGGTGCGGGTTTGCCTGAGCAGAGTCTCATCATGCCGCCGGACGCAGAGCGGCGAAGGGTGAGATGCGGGTTGGGGCTGGGCTCCAGACGGTTCATCGTGCGCACGGTCATGAGCGCGTGGGTGGAGTCGGTGCGTTGCCGACCTCCGGCACGAAGCAGCCCCGCCGTCACAGCGCGTTCCGGGATCGTGTCCAGCATGCGATCCGGATCCGGGATGAACTGGGTGTTCTATTTCGTTCGCGATCACGGGGCCGCTGCTTTCTGATCTACTTCGCCAACAGTGCCGGGAACCGGGGCGGGCGGGGCACTGCGCGTCGGCGTGGGCGACCAGGCAGGCGTGCGGTGGCTGAGCCGGGGAGCACCGCCCGGCGCCATGCAGTCAGACCCGGTCGAGGGGTCGGTGCGGCTCGGCCGGGAGCTCAACTTTGATCACGTCGCCAGGGCGCACCACGCCACCCGTCCTGACGACGCTCATGACGCCGGCCCTGCGGACCACGTTCCCGGCCTCGTCGCGGCCGACGACCTGCTTGAGCAGACCGTTCTGGAAGGCGTCGATCTGAAGGCAAGGGTTACGCAGCCCGGTCACCTCCACGACGGCCTCGTCGCCGATGCGCAGCAGCGTGCCGACCGGCAGGCCGAGCAGATCGATGCCCTTGGTGGTGATGTTCTCGCCGAGCTCGCCGGGCTTGACCCGGAAACCCGCCGCACCCACCTCGGCGAGAAGCTCGTCGTGGATGAGGTGCACCTGACGGAGGTTCGGCTGGGTCGGGTCCTGGGCGACTCGGGAGCGATGCTTGACCGTCACGCCCGCGTGCGCGTCCCCCTCCACCCCGAGTCCGGCCAGCAGAGTGATGCTCTCCCGGGTCGGCTTGCTGAAAGAGTGCTCGCCGCTGCTGCTGACCGCCATGACAGTCCCGTTCATCCCCTTTGACCCCTTTGCATGGTTTTGATCGCCGGAGAGCAGCCTAGCTCTTACGAACAGCTGAATACGGACCGGGCTCATCGTGGCGGCCGTGGCGGCACCCTGTCGAGGGCCGGGGCGAGTGCGGACCCGGCTGTCGCCGAGAGCGGGGAGTATGAATGAGGCATCCAGTTGGCCGGAGGTTCACATGCCGTTGCGTGACGAGACGCTTGGGATCGGAGACCTGGCGGCGCTGACCGGCGTGCCGGTGCGGACCATCCGCTTCTACTGCGACGAGGGCATCATCGAGTCGGTGCGCAGCGCGGGAGGGCACCGCAGGTTCGGCCGGGCGGCCGTGGAGCGGCTCGGCCTGGTCAGGCGGCTGCGCGGGCTCGGGCTCGGTCTGCCCGCCATCACCGCCGTGCTCAACGGCGAGCGTTCCATGGCCGAGGCCGTCGCGGCCGAGCGGGCGGCGCTCGACGTACGGCTCGCGGACCTCGCGTGGCGGCGCGCCTCGTTGCGGGCGGTCGAGGAGGCGAGCCCAGCCGAGCGGGGTGCCCGGCTGGACCTGCTGGCCGCCGTGGAGGACGGCTGCGCGGCCCGCGACGCGCTGATCGACTTCTGGCGGCGCACGATGGTGGCGCAGGTCGCGGAGGAGATGTTCACCGGGTTCGTCGCCATGGCCGTGCCCGAGCCGCCCGTCGATCCGACGCCGTCGCAGGTGGTCGCGTACGCCGAGCTGGTCACCGTGGTCGCCGACCGGTCCCTGCTGCGCGGCCTGCTGGCCAGGGGGCGGGTCAACGTCGAGCTGATCGCGGACGAGAACGAGCTGATGTACGGGATCGCCGAGGCGTGCGGCATGGTCGAGCCCATGGTGCGCGCGGGCGAGCCGCCCCGGTCGGGTCCGGAGCTCGACCGCTTCGTGGCGGTGCACGCCTCGGTGCGGGGGAGGGGCGACACCCCGGAGTTCCGGCGCGAGCTGCTGGCGAACGTGGCACCCGACAGGGAACCGCGGATGCGGCGGTACTGGCGGCTCGTGGGGGAGGTCAGCGGTGAGGCGGTCACACTGGGCTCGACGCATCTGTGGCTGACCGACTCGCTCGAACGCTGGGTCCGTACCGACCATTGAGCCACCCAGGCCGCTATCCGTAACATGCGACGCGATCGGACGAAACAAGGATTTCCTAGTGTCCGGACATGGCGGACATCTTCGACAAATACGTCATGGCCGAAGCATGGGACGAGATGTTCGAGCGGGCGGGCGTCCCCCGCCCCCAGTACCAGGCGCTCTTCGCCGCTCTCCAGCCGCTGGGGGTGCGCGAGCTGCGGTCCAGGGCAGACCAGCTCGCCAGGATGTTCACCCACCGGGGCGTCACCTTCGACTACGCGGGCGTCGAGCGGCCCTTCCCGCTCGACCTGATCCCGCGGATCATCGACGCCGCCGAATGGGACCTCGTGACCCGCGGCGTGCGCCAGCGGATCCGCGCGCTGGAGGCGTTCCTGGACGACGTGTACGGCAGGCACCAGGTCTTCCACGACGGCGTGGTTCCCTGGCGGCTGCTCCACTCCAGCCCTCACTACCACCGGGAGGCGCACGGCTGGCGCCCGCCGAACGGCGTCCGCGTGCACGTAGGCGGCACCGACCTGATCCGCGACGAGCGCGGCGCGCTGCACGTGCTGGAGGACAACGTCCGCACGCCCAGCGGCGTCAGCTACGTGCTGGAGAACCGGCTCGCCATGACGCGCACGCTGCCGACGCTGTTCTCGGAGCAGTTCGTGCGTCCGGTCGAGGAGTACCCGGCCAGGCTGCTGGCCGCGTTACGCGCCGCCGCCCCCGCCGGGGTGTCCGATCCCACCGTGGTCCTGCTCACGCCCGGCGTCTACAACGCCGCCTATTTCGAGCACGCGCTGCTGGCCCGCCTCATGGGGGTGGAACTGGTCGAGGGCCGCGACCTGGTCTGCGAGGGCAACCGCCTCTACATGGTCACCACGTACGGCCGCCGTCCCGTCCACGTCGTCTACCGCAGGGTCGACGACGACTACCTCGACCCGCTGCACTTCCGCGGCGACTCCGTGCTCGGCTGCCCCGGACTGGTGAACGCCGCGCGCCTGGGCAACGTCACGATCGCCAACGGCGTGGGCAACGGGGTGGCCGACGACAAGCTCGTCTACACGTACGTGCCCGACCTGATCGGCTACTACCTGGGCGAGTCGCCGCTGCTGCCGAACGTGGAGACGTACCGGCTGGACGATCCCGACGTACGCGACGACGTGCTGGCCCGCGCCGGCGAGCTGGTGCTGAAGCCCGTGGACGGGGCCGGTGGCAAGGGCATCGTGATCGGGCCCGTCGCCACGGACGAGCAGCTGGCGGTGGTGCGGCGGGCCGTACGCGACGACCCGCGCGGGTGGATCGCCCAGCGGCCGGTACTGCTGTCCACCTCACCCACCCTGATCGGCGAGTGGCCCGTGCCACGCCACATCGACCTGCGGCCCTTCGCCGTGAACGACGGCGAGGACGTGTGGCTGTTGCCCGGCGGGCTGACCCGGGTGGCGCTGCCGGAAGGGGAGCTGGTGGTCAACTCCAGCAGGGGAGGCGGGTCCAAGGACACCTGGGTGCTCGGCGAGACCCCGGCCGCGGCCATCCCCGCCACCGTCGCGCCGCCCGCCGCGCAGTGGAGCCCGAGCCGCACGGCCGCATGGGAGGACGAGCAGTGACTTCTTGGGAGGCTATGCCGTGACACGACCGCTCCTGAGCCGGATCGCCGAGACCCTCTACTGGATCGGAAGGTACGTCGAGCGCGCCGACGACACCGCCAGACTCCTCGACGTGTCCGTGCACCGCATGCTTGACGAGCCCGAGACCTGCCGCTCCATCTTCGCGGTCCTCGGCCTGAGCCCGGTCGCCTCCGTCAGCGCGCCCGCCGTGATCCGGCGCCTGGCCTACGACCTGGACGAGCCGGCCTCGATCGCTGCCTCCATCCAGTCGGCCAGGGACAGCGCGAGAGGCGTGCGCGAGGTGCTGGCCAGCGAGGTGTGGGAGTGCCTGAACGTCACCTGGCACCACCTGTCCGCGCTGGAATCGCAGCCGCCGCACGCTTACCTGTCGTTCGTACGTGAGCGGGCCGCGCTGTTCTTCGGGCTCGCGGACACGTCCATGAGCAGGGACGACTGCTGGCGCTTCATCGTGCTCGGCCGCAGCCTGGAGCGTGTGGACATGACCACGAGGCTTCTCGCCGTCCACCTGGACAGCGACTGGCGGCTGCTGCTGCAGGCCAGCGGAGCGGACGAGTCGTTCACCAGGACGCACGGGGCGAGGGACGGCGAGGTGCTGGAGTTCCTGCTGCTCGACCGGCTGTTCCCGCGCTCGGTCGTCTACTCGCTGCTGACCGCCGAGAAGTGCCTGCGGGCCCTGGCCCCCGACACGACCAGGGCCGGCGTGGCCGACTCGGCGCAGGCGGCGATCGGGCGGGTGCGCGCCGGGCTCGAGTACGCCGACCTGAACGAGCTGCGAGACCGGCTGCCCGAGCTCCTCGGCACCCTCCAGGAGGCGTGCGCGGCGGCGGGAGAGGCGATCGCGAAGCGGTTCTTCCAGCACAGGGAGGCGATGGCATGGGTTGGCGCTTGAGGATCTCCCACGTGACGCGGATGGAGTACGACGGGGAGGCGCATTCGTCCTACAACGAGGTACGGATGACGCCCGCGCACAACGTCCTGTCCAGCCGCGTCGTCGTCAGGCCTGCCACGACGGTCCAGACATACGAGGATTACTGGGGGACTACGGTCTCGGCGTTCGACGTGACGGAGCCGCACCGGTCGCTGACCATCGAGGCGGTCAGCAGGGTGGAGACGTCCGGTCCGCGTCGGCCCCGGATGGCCGTGACGGAGCCGGATCCCTCGATGTACGAGCTGCTTCGTCGTACCCCGATGACGGCCGTGAACGAGGAGCTGGTGGAGCTGGCCAGGACGCAGGCGTCCGGTCGCGATCCGCACGAGAGTGCTGAGGCGATCTGCGAGGTGGTGGCTGCGCGGGTGGCGTACATGCCGGGTTCGACCGGCGTGCGCACCTCCGCGCAGGAGGCGTGGGACCTGGGGCAGGGCGTCTGCCAGGACATGGCGCACCTGACCGCCGCGCTGCTGCGCGCGGCCGGGCTGCCCGCCCGCTACGTCTCCGGCTACCTGCACCCGCGGCCCGACGCCGAGATCGGGGAGCCGGTGGAGGGGCAGAGCCACGCGTGGGTGGAGTACTGGGCGGGGGAATGGCTGCCGCTCGACCCCACCAACCGGTCGCCCGTCGGCGAGGCGCACGTGGTGGTGGCCAGGGGCCGGGACTATTCGGACGTGCCGCCGCTCAAGGGCGTCTACCAGGGGCCACCGGAGAGCCACCAGGAGATCACGGTGACCGTCACCCGCCTGTAGGCGCCTGTATCCGAGCGGGTGAGCGCCGGCGTATGAGCACCGCCGCGATCGCCAGCAGCAACCAGGCCGAGGTCAGGGCGATGAGCGAGGTCCAGCCCGCGTGCCCGTACACGATGCTGCCCACCGTGCCGCCCGCGCCGCTGCCCAGGTAGTAGCAGAGGGTGTAGACGCCGGCGGCGCGGCCACGGGCGTGCGGCGCGGCCTCGGCGGTGACCCAGGCGTTCGCGATGGCGTGCGCGGCGAAGAACCCGGCGGTCAGCACGGCGAAGCCGGCCGCCACGAGGGGGAGCGACGTGGAGAGGGTGAGCACGGAGCCCGCCGCCGTCACGAGCAGCGCCGCGACCAGCCCCTTGGAACGACCGAGACGGCCCGCCACGCGTCCGGCGGCGGCCGAGGAGGCGGTGCCCATGGCGTAGGAGAGGAAGACGAGGGAGGCGGCGGCGGGGGTGAGGGAGAGGGGAGGGGAAGTCAGGCGGAACCCGGCGGCGTTGTAGAGCGCGACGAACGCCCCCATGGCCAGCGCCCCCACGGCGAAAGGCGCGACCAGCCCGGCCCCCAGCCGCATCCCGGCGCCGTCCTTCTGGCCGGTCACCCCTTCAGCAGTGCGCTCAGCCATGGAGTCGGTGGGCTGAGAGAGAGCCCGTGCCGCGTACAGGGCGCACAACCCGGACGCTGCCGCCACCGTCAGCAACGCGCCGTGCCACCCCATCGGCCCGGCGGTGAATCCGGCGCCGAGCCGCCCCAGCATCCCGCCGACCGAGTTGCCCGCGATCATCGCTCCCACCGCGCCGGCGAGCCGCACCGTCCCCACCACGTCGGCCAGGTACGCCGCCGCGACCCCGGCGAAGCCCGCGATCGCCACCCCCTGAACCGCCCGCATCACCAGCAGCACCGGGAAGGACGGCGCCAGCGGCAGCAGCAGCCCGATCGCCGCGGAGAGCAGCACGGACCAGAGGATCATCCGCCGCCGCCCCACCAGTCCGGCCAGCCAGGCCAGGGGGAGGACCGCCACGGCCAGCGACCCCGTCGCCACTCCGATGGCCAGCGAAGCGCTGCCCGGATCCAGCCGGAACGCCACGGCGAGCTGCGGGAGCACGGGCTGCGGCGCGTACAGGAGCGCGAAGGACGACACGCCGGCCGCAGCCACAGCGGCACTGACCCGCCGCGTGTCGGGAACCGGAGGAGCGTCGATGACCACCACGTTCGCCACGCTAAGCCAGGCTAATAAATACGTCTAATGCGTATATAGGCGATAATTCATACTGTGACGGATGAATCGGATGAGAAGCTGGCCGCTCGCCTGGCGCCGGCCCTGGCCATCCTGGCCGCCGTGGGTGAGACGGGACACGTGACGCGCGCCGCCGAACTCCTCGGCATCCCCCAGCCCACGGCGAGCCGCCGCCTCGCCGCCCTGGCGGACCTGATCGGCGCCCCGCTCGTGGTCCCCTCGGGCCGCGGCATCCGCCTCACCAGGGCGGGCCGCACCCTGGCCGCCGCCTCCACCCGCGCGCTGATCACGATGGCCGCCGCCGCCCGTGAGGTCCGTGAGGAGATCGACCCGGCCACCGGCCGTGTCGTCCTGGGCTTCCTGCACCTCCTGGGCCGCGCGCTCGTGCCGTCCCTCATCCGCGGCTTCCGCGAGTGCCACCCGGGCGTCCGCTTCAGCCTGGTCCAGGGCTCGCGCCAGGACATGCTCGACGCGCTCCGCGAGGGCGCGATCGACCTGGTGTTCGCCGCCCCCATGCCCCTGGACGACCCCGGGCTGGGCAGCACCCCGCTCGCCGACCAGGAGCTGGTGCTGTCCGTGCCGCCGTCCCACCGCTTCGCCCGCCGGGCGCGGGTACGGGCGGCCGAGCTGGTGGGGGAGGAGCTGGTGACGTTGGAGCACGGGTACGGGCTGCGCCAGATCACCGACGACTTGTGCGCGGCGGCGGGGTTCGAGCCGAAAATCGCGTTCGAGGGGCAGGAGTCGGAGACCGTACGGGGGCTCGTGGCGGCGGGGCTCGGCGTGGCGATCCTGCCCCGCTCGGAGTCCGCCTCGGGCGTGGTGGAGATACCGCTGTCCCCGCCGGTGTTCAGGACGATCGGGGTGAGCTGGTCGAAGGAGGCGCGGCTGACGCCGGCCGTGCGAGCCTTCAGGGATCACGCACGCGCGGGAACCACCGACCTCGGCCCCGGCTTCCGCCCCGCGTGACCTCCCGGCGGATTGACGGTGTCCGCCTGTTTCAGGCAGGATCCTGACTCGTTGATCATCCAGAGGATCTGAGGGACCTGGCCCTGTGACGGTCCGGCAACCTCCCCGGCGGAGCTCCGCAGGAAAGGTGCCAATGCCAGGAACGATGAGGGAGAGCTGATGAGCGTACGCCTTGATGTTCCTGTCCTTGCCGGTGATCTGGTGCGGCTGGAGCCGCTGGCGATGCGGCACGCGCCAGATCTCGCGGAGGCGGTCGAGGAGGATCGGTCGTCCTACGAGTTCACGCTGGTGCCGCGCGCTCACGAGATACCGGACTACCTGGCGGCCCAACTCGCCCGCGACGGGCTGACCCCGTTCGCGCAGGTCCGGCTCACCGACGGCAAGGCGGTGGGATGCACCGGGCTGTGGGATCCACGCAGGTGGCCGGACCGGCCGGAGCTGCGGGCGATCGAGATCGGCTTCACCTGGCTGGCCGCCTCGGCGCAGGGCACCGGCATCAATGCCGAGGCGAAGCTGTTGCTGCTGTCGTACGCGTTCGACGTGCTCGGCGTCGCCCGCGTCGACCTGAAGACCGACGCCCGCAACCACCGCTGCCGCCGGGCCTTGGAGCGACTCGGCATCCCCTTCGAGGGTGTGCTGCGCGCCTGGTCCATGTCGTGGGCGCGCGGCGAGGAGGGCAAGGTCCGTGACTCGGCCATGTTCGCCGTGGTCGCCACCGAATGGCCTGCCGTCGAACCGGTACTGCAAGCCCGCATCACCGCCGCGAGCTCCCCTTCATCGGCCCCGGACGGGCCAAACTGGTGACCATGACACATGATGGCGACGCGGGGGTGCCGGGGTCGTTGGCGAGGGTGCTCGCGGACGTGACGGCCGAGCGGGCGGCTCAGGACGCGAGGTGGGGCATGCAGATCCTGCCGGACGGGACCGGAGACGAGGGGACGGTGGCCGAGTCCGACCAGGCCAGGCGCGAGACGGAGGCCGCGGCCGCGGGCGGGGTGCTCACGTGGAGACACATCCTGACGGAGGAGGTGATGGAGGCGTTCGCGGAGACGGACCCCGAACGGTTGCGAGCCGAGCTGATCCAGGTGGCCGCCGTCGCGGTCAAATGGACCCAGGCCCTCGACCGCCGGCCACCCTCAGCGGAGAGCGACCCTGACCGCGCAGCACCGCGAGAGCGCTTCCGGGCCATCGTCGACGTGCACGTGCTCCTCCTCCGCGACATCCACGACGAGTCCGGCGACGGCATCCACGGCGAGACTCACAGCGGGACTCGCGGCGGCACCGACGGTGAGTCCCACGCCGCGACTCGCCCCGGGATCCACGGCGGGAGCCCAGCCGCGATTCACCCCGGCACCCATGTGCTGCTCGGCAGGCGCAAGGGCACCGGCTTCGGGGACGGTCTGTGGCACCTGCCCTCCGGTCACCTCGAGGCGGGAGAGTCGGTCACCGAGGCGGCGGTCCGCGAGGCCAGGGAGGAACTGGGCGTGGTGATCGACCCGGCCGACCTCGCGTTCGCCCACGTCATGCACCGCGCCCCGGAACGTGTCGGCCTCTTCTTCGCCACCCGTAAGTGGACCGGTGAGCCCTGCAACGCCGAGCCGGACAAGTGCTCGGAACTCGCGTGGTGGCCCGTGGGCCACCTGCCTCACGGCGAGATGGTCGCCTATCCGGCCGCCGCCATCGCGAACGTCCTGGAGGGAGTCCCCGTCGCCCTGTACGAGTGGTAGATCGCCGCCGGCCTCCTGGACGAGGCCCCTTAGAACGCGTCGCGCAGCTCCCGCTTGAGCACCTTGCCCGAGGCGTTCTTGGGCAGCGCGTCCACGAACACCACCCGCTTGGGCGCCTTGAAGGCCGCCAGCCGCTCCCGCAGGAACGCGATCAGCTCGTCCTCGCTCACCCCCGCACCCTCGCGCAGGACCACCGCCGCCGTCACCGCCTCGATCCACTTGTCGTCCGGCACCCCGAACACCGCCGCCTCCGCCACCGACGGATGCTGGTACAGGGCCTCCTCCACCTCGCGGCTCGCCACGTTCTCGCCGCCTGACTTGATCATGTCCTTCTTCCTGTCGACCACGGACAGGTAGCCGTCGGCGTCCATGACGCCCAGGTCGCCGCTGTGGAACCAGCCGGCCCTGAACGCCTCCGCGGTCTTGTCCGGGTCGTTCCAGTAGCCGAGCATGGCGTGGGGGCTGCGGTGGACGATCTCGCCGACCACGCCGGGCGGCACGGGCCTGTCCTCGTCGTCGACGATCCGGGTCTCGACGTTCAGCGCGGGCCTGCCGGCCGAGCCGAGCCGGGTGAGCTGCTCCTCCGGGCCGAGGATCGTGGCGACCGGGGCCATCTCGGTCTGGCCGTAGAAGTTGAACAGGCGGACGTCCGGCAGGCGGGTGGCGATCTCCTTCAGCACCTCCACGGGCATGATGGAGGCGCCGTAGTAGCCCTTGCGCAGGGACGACAGGTCGCGGCGGTCGAAGTCGGGGTGGCGCAGCAGGCTGATCCAGACGGTGGGCGGGCAGAAGAGCTTGGTGGCCCGCTCGCCCTCGATCGTGGCCAGGATCGCCGCGGGGCTCGGGCCGGGCAGGACGAGGTTGGTGGCGCCGAGGTAGATGCCGGGCGTCAGGAAGCAGTGGAGCTGGGCGCAGTGATAGAGGGGCAGGGCGTGCACCTCGACGTCGTGGTGGCTCATCTCGCCGTCCACGACGCACGTGACGTACTGGGCGATCAGGCCACGGCTGGACAGCGTGGCGCCCTTGGGGCGTGACTCGGTGCCGCTGGTGTACATGAGCTGGATCGGGTCGTCGTCGGCGATCTCCACCTGCGGCTCCGACGCGTCGCCGTAGGACATCCACTCCTCGAACGGCTCCCAGCCGTCCGCCGACCCGATCACGCCGCGCACCCCGACCTCGGGGCCCACGGCCCCCTCGGCCACCGGGACGAGCGCCTCCTCCACCAGCATCCCGGTCGCTCCGGAATGTTCCAGGATGTACGCCACCTCCGCCGAGCCGAGCATGAAGTTGATCGGCACGGAGATCGCGCCCAGCCGCGCCAGCGCGAAGTACGCCACCACGAACGCGTGGTTGTTGTGGCTGAGGACGGCGAACCGGTCGCCCTTGGCGACGCCGCGCGCGGCCAGCGCGTTGGCCGTGCGGTTCACCGCGAGGTCGAGGTCGGCGTAGCTCTGGCGCAGGCCGCCGTACACGATGGCGGTCTTGGCCGGGTGGCGGGCGGCGGAACGACGGAGGAGATCACCGAGGGCGTGCCGGCGAGTCGTCATGCGGGGTTTTCCTTTGATCGCAGAACGATTTCGGCGATCGTACCCCGCAAACAGCTCAATCCAGAGGATCCCACGCAATGCGGTCATAGTGGTCGTGCAGTCGGCCCATCAGCGCGTCGTCCTGGGGCAGCGGCACGTCGTCCACCCGGCCGACCGGCCACACGCCCCAGGAGTTGCAGAGGAAGACCTGGTCGAATCCCGGCAGGTCGGCGACCTTGACCGGCCGCCGCTCCTGCGGGACGTCCATCCGCTCCAGCAGCCGCATCGTGATGCCGTGCAGCATCGGCGCGTCCGGCCAGATCAGGCGGCCGCCTGCGAACGCGCCCAGGTTGGTGATCGAGCCCTCGCTGATCAGGCCGTCCTCGGTGGTGAGCAGCGCCTCGTCGAAGCCCTCACGCGCGACCAGCCGCCCGACGTGGGCCTGCAGCATGCCGGACGCCTGCTTGATGTGCGGCAGGTAGCGCCGGTGGGGGACCGGCTTCACGCTCTGCGGGCCGCTGGGCGCCTCGTGGGGCGGGGCGGCGGTCGCGATGACGTGCGGCCGGTCGGTCTCGACGACGTACACCCGGACGCTCGCGTCGCGTACGTCGTCGCCGAGCACGGCCCTGACGGAGCCGAGCACGGCGGCCCGGTCGAGCGGGACGCCGAACAGCTCCGCGCTGGCCGCCTCCAGCCGCTCGAAGTGCAGCTCGAGCCCCCGCACCCGGCGATCCCTGACCTGCATGGCGGTGAAGTGGCCGTAGCGCGCGTGGAGCATGAAGCGCGCGTCGGCGTCCACCGGCCTGCCCTCGATGGCAGCGCGTTCCGTCACGCGATCTACTTTACGAACGCTCCGACCGACCAGCGAACGGGGCGGTTGGTGGACTCGCCCCAGACGCCCGTCCGCCCGTTGATCGTCACCTGCTTGCCCTTGGGCACCTGGAACTCAGCCATGGCCATGGGGAACGGGCCTGTCTTCCAGACGGCACAAGTCGTGGTGGTGGCGGACTCCTGGAAGTCGATCTTGTACGTGAACCACGCTCGCATGCCGAGGTCACCCGCGCAGAGCTGCTCGATGGCGATCTTCCCGCTCTCGCTCTTGACCACCAGTGAGAACGTCTGATCCCTGTCCGACACACCCGTCGCGGAGCGGGCCAGCTTCCAGCCCTCCAGCCGGGCGGGGAGAGCCCTGCCCCGCTCAGGCTGGATCCGGCGGCCGGGCGGCGTCCATTCGTAGACGGCCAGCCTCCAGCTGGTCTTTTCGGGCCCGCACGGCCTGCCCTTCCCCTGACCGCAGTCCGGCGAGCCGTAGACGGTCGTGTCGAACGTGACCGTGGCCTCCGTGGCGCCGGGCTGGATCCTGGTCAGGGGGAGCAGGCTCATCCCCTTCTCGCAGGGTGTGAAGCTGGATCGGGGGTCGTCACGGCCGTCCACGGAGACATTCGGCGCCGGACCGCCGTCATCGCCGTCGCACGCCGCGGCCACCTCCAGCGGCTTGCCGGAGACGGGGACCTTGACCGACGTCTTCGCCTCGCCGTCCTTGAGCATGGCGGTGGCCACGCGACGGTACTCGGTGCCGTCGGGCGAGGTGAACGACTCCGGCAGCCCGCCGGGCTGGCCCGCCGTCGCGGTGGTGTCGCGGTCCGGAGCGGCGGCCGTACCGGGGATGAGGTAGATGCCGGCCGCGACGACCGCCACCGCCCCCACCCCGGCCGTCACGCGCCTGCGCAGCCTGGTCCTGCGGATGCGGGAGCGGATCTCGTCGTGCCGGTACGGGTTCGCGGGCGACGGGGACTCGGCCCGCTCCCGCAGGACGTCACGCAGGTCTTGCACGGTCATCGGTGCAGCTCCTTCACGATCGACTCGTCCACTCGCAGCTTGGCCAGCGCCTTCGCGGTCTGGCTCTTGACCGTGCCCTCCTGGCAGCCCAGCAGCCTGGCCACCTCCGCCACGGGCAGGTCCTCGTAGAAGCGCAGCACGATCACCGCGCGCTGCTTGGCGGGCAGCCGGCCGACCGCCTCCCACAGCTCCTCGCGCCGGCCCGCGTCGTCGCGCGCGGGCTCGTCCGGCAGGTCGCCGCTGGGCAGCTCCCTGCGCCACCTGCGGCGCCACCAGGACGTGTACGTGGTCACCAGGACCCTGCGCACGTACGCCTCGGGCTCGTCGATGCCCGGCCAGGCGAACCACGCCTTGGCCAGCGACTCCTGCAGCAGGTCCTCCGCCGTCGCCCAGTCGTGGGTCAGCAGGTACGCGGTGCGTAACAGCCGGTCCGACCTGGCCACCACGAAGTCCTGAAATATCGCCCTATCCGCCAACTCGTCCTGCCTTCTGATGGGAGCCTGCCGACGGTAGTGACGCATCGAGCGCGACACGAGGTTGCCCGCGGCCCGACGAACCTTCCGGGGTCAGACCGAGCCCGCGCGGGCCACCGTGAAGGGGGCCAGCTCGCCCAGCCCGCGCACCGACAGCCGGTTGACCTCCCGTAGCCGGAAGGCCCGGTCTCCTTCGAGCTCCTCCGCGAACTGGGGATCGGCCAGGATCGTCCCCGGCAGCGACAGGGCAGTCAGCCTGCTGGCCAGATTCACCGTGGTGCCGAACACGTCCCCCATGCGCCAGATCACCGGCCCGGACGCCAGCCCCACCCGCAGCTCGGGCATGTCCTTGACCCGCGCGTGCGTCTCCACCAGCCGCAGCGCGATCTCCGCCGCCACGTGCGCCTGGTCGGCCACGAACAGCACGGAGTCGCCCAGCGTCTTGATCACCCGCCCGCCGGTCGAGGTCACGATGTCGGCCGAGCGCCCCTCGAACCTGTCGATCAGCCTGGCCAGCTCCGTCGCCGTGATCTGCCTGCTCAGCCGGGTGAACGCGACCAGGTCGGCGAAGCCGACGGCCAGGCGTACCGCGCTCATGTCCTGCTCGGCGATGCGCCCCGCGGCGGCGGCGAGCTGGCGCTGCCAGGCGTAGACGAGCAGCCGCGCGAGCTCGGGCACCACCCGCTCGGCCCGGCGCCGCCAGGCCCGCGGGCGATCGGCCAGCGGGACGCCCGTCTGGTCGAGTGTCTCGACGCCCATCTCGGCCTGCGACTCGGCCAGCCTGGCGGTCGCGCTGCCGATGGAGCGGGCCACCAGCAGCATGTGCTCCTCGTCGTAGATGCCCGAGCGGACCAGGCCGAGCATGGTCTTGAGGGCCTCCACGTCGGACGCGGTGAACTCGACGGCGTCGTCGGCCACGTTCGCGAACCCCAGGGCACGCCAGTAACGCCGCGCGCGGTAGACCGGCACCCCCGCCATGTCGGCGACCTGGTGGCTGGTGTAGCGGCGCGGCTCGCGCAGAAAGGCCTCGATCAGCCCGTCCCCATCCACGCCCGCCACGCAGGCAACATAACACCCGTTCCCACCGGTCGGACCTGGGCCCGGCCCCGGGAGGCGGTCAGTCCAGCAGGGCCCGGAGGGCGGAGCGTTCGTCGGCCGGGACGTAGCCCGCGTAGTAGTCGTACATCGCCTTCCTGGACAGCTGGGCGGCCAGCGGGCCGTCGCCCGCCCGCACCGCGGCCAGCACCTCCTCGTGGTGCCGGATGCTCTGCCGCATCAGCGCCTCCCGGTCGTCGGCGTCGGCGAGCTTCTCCGAGATCAGCTTGAGCACGATCGAGCGCACCACGTCCGTGCAGATCTGGATGAGCTTGTTGCCGCTCGCCCGCGCCACCACGTCATGGAAGACCACGTCGGCCTCCCCGAACGCGTCCCGGCCCGCCTCCACGGCGTCGCGCATCGCCGAGACGGCCGCGGCCATCTCGGCGAGCTCGGCGTCGGTGCGCAGCCGCGCGGCCAGCAGGACGGCCGAGGAGTCGAGCACCATCCTGAACTGCACCAGCTCGGCCAGCGACAGCTCCGCCACCCTGGCCAGCGTGGTCATCGACTTGTGCAGCGCGGCAGGAGAGAACGGCAGCACCTCCGCCCCGTTCGGGTCGCCGGGCCGCGAGCGCACCAGGCCGCGCGCCTGGAGCACGCGCAGCGCCTCGCGCACGGTGGACCGGCTGACGGAGAACTGCACCATGAGCTCCCGCTCACTCGGCAGCCGCTCGCCCGGTGAGAGCGCGCCGCTCTCGATGGCCTCTTCGACCTGCTCGACCACCCGCTCATAGGCGCGTACGGTACGCACCGGCTCGAAGCGCGGACCACCCATGTAAGCCCCCTTGACCCGAGCCGCCGTCGACTGGCAATGTGCGTAGCCTACTGGTCCGACCAGTGCACTAGCCAGGAGGCTGTAAGACATGAGGCGAATCGGGATCTGGATCGCCGCCGGCGGTCTCCTGCTGGCCACGGCCGCCTGTGGCGGCACCTCCAGCGGCGGCGGCAGCTCCAGCACCCCCAAGAACCAGAGCCTGTCCGTGGGATTCGTGGCCGAGCCCGCGAACCTGGACTTCACCTCGACCGAGGGCGCCGCCATCCCGCAGGCGCTGCTGGTCAACGTCTACGAGGGCCTGGTCAAGCTCGACCAGGACGGCAAGATCGTGCCGCTGCTCGCCGAGAAGTGGGAGGTCTCGCCCGACCGGAAGACCTACACGTTCGCGCTGCGCAAGGACGTCAAGTTCAGCAGCGGCGCGCCGTTCACGGCCGACGACGTGGCGTTCTCGCTCGACCGGGTGAAGACGGACTGGAAGCTCAAGATCAAGTCGCAGCTCGACGTCGTCGACAAGGTGGAGAAGAAGGACGACTCCACCGCCGTCGTCCAGCTCAAGAAGCCGAGCAACGGCTTCCTCTACTCGATGGCCACCAGGCTCGGTGCCATGTTCAGCCGGACCGGGGTCTCCGACCTGGCCAACAAGCCCGTCGGCACCGGCCCGTACACGCTCGGCTCGTGGCGGCGCGGCGACTCCATCCAGCTGAACGCGAACCCCTCCTACTGGGGCACGAAGCCGTCGCTGACGTCCATCACGCTGAAGTACTTCAAGGACGCCACGGCGATGAACAACGCGCTGCTGACCGGCGGCATCGACGTCATCTCGGCCGTGCAGGCGCCCGAGTCGCTGCAGCAGTTCGCCGACCCCAACCGCTTCCAGACGGTCGAGGGCACCACGAACGGCGAGGTCGTGCTGTCGATGAACAACAGCCGCCCGCCGTTCAACGACAAGAAGGCCAGGCAGGCGGTCCGCTACGCGATCGACCACAAGGCGCTCCTGGACACCGCCTGGGCCGGGCGCGGCCAGCTGATCGGCTCGATGGTGCCGCCCACCGACCCCTGGTACGAGGACCGCACCGGCGACTACCCGTACGACCCGGCCAAGGCCAAGCAGCTGCTCGGCGGCAAGACGCTCAGCGTCAAGATGCGCATCCCCAACCTGCCGTACGCGGTGGCCAGCGCCCAGGTCGTCAAGTCGCAGCTCGCGCAGGTGGGCATCAACGCCGAGATCGAGCCTCTGGAGTTCCCGGCCCGCTGGCTGGACGTGGTGTTCAAGCAGGGCGACTACGACCTGTCCATCATCAACCACGTCGAACCCCGCGACATGGGCATATTCGCCGATAAGTCGTACTACTTCCGCTACGACAACCCCGAGTTCGGCAAGCTGCTCGCCTCCGCCGACGAGGGCACCGAGCAGCAGCAGACCGACGACCTGAAGAAGGCCGCCAAGCTGCTGTCCGATGACGCGGCGGCCGACTGGCTCTTCCTCTTCCCGAACCTGATCGTGGCGAAGAAGGGCGTCACCGGGCTGCCGAAGAACGCCATCGCGGAGTCCTTCGACTTCACCGCACTCGCCAAGCAGCAGTGACGCTCTACCTGATCAAACGCCTGGCGGTGCTCGTCGCGAGCACCGCCGTGGCCGGCGTGGTGGTGTTCGCGTTCATGGCCCTGCTGCCCGGCGACCCGGCCGAGGTCGCGCTCGGCGTGAACGCCACCCCTGAGGCGGTGGCGGCGCTGCGCAAGCAGTTCGGCACCGACCGGGCGCCGGTCGCGCAGTTCCTCGACTGGTTCGGCGGGCTCCTCCACGGCGACTTCGGCACCTCGTACGTGACCAGCTCGCCCATCGGCCCGCAGATCAGCGACCGGCTCGGCGTTACGGCCGTGCTGGTGCTCGGTGGCATGGTGGTGGCGCTGGCCATCGCGGTGCCCCTCGGGACGTTCGCGGCCGTGCATCACCGCAACCCTCTGGGCGCGGCCATCAGCGCGGTCAGCCAGGTCGGCATCGCGATCCCGGCCTTCCTGGCGGGCATCCTGCTGGTGTTCGTGTTCGCGGTGCAGGCCCAGGCGCTGCCGTCCGGCGGCTACGTGCCGATCGCCGAGAACCCGGGGGAGTGGCTGCGCAGCCTGCTGCTGCCGTGGCTGTCGCTCGGGCTCGTGCAGGGCGCGGTGCTCACCCGGTACGTGCGCAGCGCCGTGCTCGACGTGATGCGCGAGGACTACCTGCGCACGGCCCGCGCCAAGGGCCGGGGCAGCACCGGCGCCCTGTGGCGGCACGGCCTGCGCAACGCCTCGATCCCCGTCGTCACCGTGCTCGGCCTGCAGCTGGCCACGCTGCTGATCGGCGCGGTCGTGGTCGAGCGGGTCTTCGTCATCCCCGGGCTCGGCGACCTGCTGCTCAACGGCGTCGCCGGGCGTGACCTGCTGCTCGTCCAAGGCGTGGTGATGGTGCTGGTGGCGGCCGTGCTGCTGATCAATTTCGTGGTGGACGTGGCGTACCACCTGCTCGATCCGAGGCTGCGATGAGGGGCCGCGTGAACGCCGGGCTGGTGGTCGGCGGCCTGCTGGTCGGGCTCGTGGTGCTGGCGGCGGTCGTGTCGTTCTTCTGGACGCCGCACGACCCGACGCTCGTGGACGCCGCGCGCAAGCTCCAGCGGCCGGGCGGCGGCTACCTCCTGGGGGCCGACAAGTTCGGCCGCGACACGTTCAGCCAGCTCATGGTCGGCGCCAGGACGACCCTGTACGTCGGCATCGTGGCCGTCGGCATCGCCGCCGTGATCGGCACGCCGCTCGGCGTGGTCGCCGGGATGACGCCGCGCGGCTGGCTCTCCGAGCTGATCATGCGGGTCAACGACCTGGTGTTCGCGTTCCCCGCGCTGCTGCTGGCCGTCATGCTCGGCGCGGTCTACGGGGCGGGCACGCTCACCGCGATGATCGCGATCGGCGTGGCCACCGTGCCCGCGTTCGCCCGGGTGGCGCGCGCCGCCACGCTCCAGGTCATGGTGACCGACTACATCCTCGCCGCCAGGGCCGCCGGGCGCCGCCGCACGGCCATCGCCGTCCGGCACGTGCTGCCGAACATCGGCTCCGTGCTCATCGTGCAGGCGTCGGTGTCGTTCGCGATCGCGATCCTGGCCGAGGCGGCGCTGTCGTTCCTCGGCTTCGGCACCCGCCCGCCCACGCCGTCGTGGGGGCGGATGCTGCAGGAGTCGCAGGAGCTGCTGTTCGCGACGCCGCGCCTGGCGCTCTGGCCGGGCCTGGCGATCGCGCTGGCCGTGCTCGGCTTCAACCTCCTCGGGGACGGCCTGCGCGACTTCCTCGACCCGAAGCTCAGGAGGATCCGTGCTGAGAGTTGAGGGGCTGACGGTACGGGCCGATTCCCTGGAATTGGTGCACGAGGTGTCGTTCGACATCGCGCCCGGCGAGCGCGTCGGGCTGATCGGCGAGTCCGGCTCCGGCAAGTCGCTGACCGCGCTCTCCCTCATGGGCCTGCTCCCCGAGGGCGTCACCGCCGTGGGCAGGGCCACGATGGGCGGGAACGACCTGGTCGGCGTGCCGGAGAGCCGGTTGAAGCGGCTGCGCGGCCGGGACGTCTCCATGGTCTTCCAGGAGCCGATGACCGCGCTGAACCCGCTCATGCGCATCGGCGCCCAGGTCGCCGAGGTGATGACCCTGCACGGCACACCTCGCCCGCAGGCCCGGCGGAAGGCGGCCGAGCTGCTGGAACGCGTACGACTGCCCGATCCCGAGCAGATCGCCCGCGCGTACCCGCACCAGCTCTCCGGCGGCCAGCGGCAGCGCGTCATGCTCGCCATCGCCCTGGCCAACGAGCCCGGCCTGCTCATCTGCGACGAGCCCACCACGGCGCTCGACGTCACCGTGCAGAAGCAGATGCTGGAGCTGATCGCCGAGGTCGCGCCCGCGCTGCTGTTCATCACCCACGACCTCGCCGTCGTGGCCTCCGTCTGCGAGCGGGTCCTGGTCATGTACGGGGGGCGCGTCGTCGAGAGCGGCCCCATCCGCGAGGTCTTCACCAGCCCCCGCCACCGCTACACCGAGGGCCTGCTGGCCGCCTCCAGGCTCACCCCGCGCGGCACCCGGCTGCCCACCATCAAGGGCAGCGTCCCGCCGGCCGGGCGCTTCCCCGCCGGCTGCGTCTTCCGGAACCGCTGCCCGCAGGCCACCCCCACGTGCGAGACCGTACCGGCGCTGACAGGAGACGGCCATGCCTTCGCATGCTGGCACCCCGCTGATTGAGGCCCGGAACCTGAGCCGCGTCTACCACCGGCCGCGCACCTCGCTCACCAGGCCGGGCGCCGCCGTGCAGGCGCTCAAGGACGTCTCCCTCACGGTGGGGCGGGGCGAGCGGTACGGCATCGTGGGCGAGTCCGGCTCGGGCAAGTCGACGCTGCTGCGCCTGCTCTGCGGGCTCGACCAGCCGACCGGCGGATCCATCCGGTTCGACGGGCAGGAGATCGTCGGCAGGCCGGAGCGGCGGCTGCGCTTCCTGCGGGAGAACCTGCAGATCGTCTTCCAGGACCCGATGAGCTCGCTCGACCCCCGCATGCGCGTCCGCGACCTCGTGGCCGAGCCGCTCGTCGCGCTCGGCCTGCCGGTCGGCGGCCGCGTGACCGAGCTGCTGGAGGAGGTCGGGCTGCCCGCGTCGGCCGCCGACCGGTACCCGCACCAGTTCTCCGGCGGCCAGCGGCAGCGCATCGCCATCGCCCGCGCGCTCGCGCCCCGCCCCAAGGTGCTGGTCGCCGACGAGCCGGTGAGCGCCCTGGACGTGTCCGTGCGCGGGCAGATACTCAACCTGCTGGCCGACCTCGTGGACGAGCTGGGGCTGACCCTCGTGTTCGTCTCGCACGACCTGTCCGTCGTGCGGCACGTGTGCGAGACGGTCGCGGTGATGAGCCGCGGGGAGATCGTGGAGAGCGGGCCGGTGGACGAGGTCTGGGCCGCGCCCGCCCACCCCTACACGCGTACGTTGCTGCAGGCCGTACCGACTCTGGAGGGATTGTTTTGATCGACGTCGATGCCGACGGAGTGGTGGAGTTCACCCGGGCGCTGGTGCGGATCCCCAGCACCAACGACCCGGGGCGGCGCGAGCGGGCCGCCGCCGAGCTGGTGGCGGCCAGGATGCGCGAATGGGGCTGGCAGCCCACCGTGTACGAGGTCGAGCCCGACCGGCCGAACGTGGTGGCCGTGGTCGAGGGCGGCGGCGGTGACGGGCCGACGCTGATGTTCGAGGGCCACACGGACGTGGTGACCGAGGGCGACCTGTCCACCTGGACCGTGGACCCGTTCGGCGGGGAGATCCGCGACGGGAAGCTGTGGGGGCGGGGCAGCGCCGACATGAAGTCCGGCCTGGCCGCCACCCTGTACGCCACCCGGGCGCTGCAGCTGGCTGGACCGTTCCCCGGCCGGATCAAGGTGTGCGCGCTGGCCGACGAGGAAGGCCTCATGATCGGCGCGCACCACTTCGTCTCCGAAGGGCTCACCGCCGACGTGGACGGCGCGATCGTGGCCGAGCCCGAGGCGGGCGAGATCTGCGCGGTCGCCAAGGGGGCGCTGCGGCTGCGGGTCGACTTCACCGGCAAGATGGCGCACGGCGCCATGCCGCAGCACGGCCGCAACCCCCTTCCCGCGGTGGGCTCGCTGCTGGTGGGGCTGGGGTCGCTGCAGGAGGAGCTGCAGGACCGCCATCCGGCGCACGAGCACCTCGGCGAGGTGTACGTCACGCCGACCGTGCTCCGGGCTGGGTCCGAGGAGCAGGTGAACGTGATCCCGGCGCTCGCGTCGGTGTTCGTGGACGTGCGGACGATCCCCGGCGTCGAGCACAAGCTGATCGCCGACCGGGTGGCCTCGCTGGCCTCGTACGACGGGGTCGCGGCCGAGGTGTCGGTGCTGGTGGACCGGCCGCCGGTGGACGTGCCCGTGTCCGACCCGGTCGTGGCCGCGCTGGCCGCCGCCCACCGCGCGGTCACCGGGGAGGAGCCCGTCTACGGCGGGGTGCCCGGGTCCACGGACGGGACCGTGCTGACGCACTGGGGCGGCATCCCCTCGGTGGTGTACGGGCCCGGAGGGAAGTGGATCGCGCACCAGGCGGACGAGTTCGTGGAGGTCGCCGAGATCGTCCAGTGCACCCGTGTCTTCGCCGAGGCGGCCCGGCGGTTCCTGAACGGTGACCTCTGATGCGTCCGGGGCCTTCCAACTCGCTGGTCGACGTGTCCGGTCTCCGGGTCGGCCACGCGCAGCGGGTGGGCGGCGGCCACCTCACGGGCACGACCGTCGTCCTGGCCCCTCCCTCGGGGGCCGTGGCGGGGGTCGACGTGCGGGGCGCCGCCCCCGGTACCCGCGAGACGGAGCTGCTTGACCCGCGCAACCTGGTCTCGCGGGTCCACGCCGTGGTGCTGAGCGGCGGGAGCGCGTACGGGCTGTCGGCGGCCTGCGGGGTGATGGACCGGCTGGCGGACGCGGGCATCGGGTACCCGGTGGCCGGGGGCGTGGTGCCCATCGTCCCGGCCGCGGTCATCTTCGATCTGGGGCGCGGTGGCACGTTCCGCGCCGTCCCGGACGCGACGTTCGGCGCGGCCGCCTACGACGCGGCCGTCGCCCCTGACGGCGGTGCGCCATTCACCCTCTCCGGGGTGGCGGACGCGGGTGACGCGGCTCTCCCGCCGCTGGCGGCGGGGGTCCCTCTGGGGAGGAGGAAGAGGAAGGCGAGCGCACGCGGCGGGCTACCGCTGAGCGGTGCGTCGAACGGCGGGGCGGTTGCGCCGGGTACGGCCAGCGGGTCGATCGGTGGGGCGGTCGCACCGGGTACGGCCAGCGGGTCGATCGGCGCGGGCACCGGGGCGCAGGCCGGCGGCCTGGCCGGAGGCGTGGGGACGGCGAGCGTCGTGCTCGCGGACGGCACCACCGTGGCCGCCCTCGTCGTGGCCAACCCCGTGGGCTCGGTCCTCGACCCCCGCGACGGCACCGTCGCGGGCGCCAGGTACGGCCTCCCGGGCGAGTTCGACTACCTGCGGCCCCCGCTCCAGGAGGAGATCGAAGCCTGGCAGCCCGAGAACGCCCCGTCGTTCAACACCACCATCGGCGTGGTGGCCACCGACCGCACCCTCACCAAGGCGCAGTGCGGCAAGCTCGCCGCGGTGGCCCACGACGGCCTGGCCAGGGCGATCAGACCGGCGCACACCATGACCGACGGCGACACGATCTTCGCCCTGGCGACCTGCGCCCGCCCCGAGCCCGGCCATGACGCTCTCCAGGAGATCCTGGCCGCCGGAGCCGACGTGTTCAGCCGCGCCATCGCGCACGCCGTCCTCGCCGCCACCGGCCGCGAGGACGCGCCCGCGTACCTCGACGTGTTCCCCAGCGCCCAACGGAAGCATTCATGACCATCGACACCGCGTGGCCCTCCGGCCTGCCCATCGACACCGCATGGCCCTCCGGCCTGCCCATCGGCGACGGATGGGTGGCAACGGCGGAGACCGACGACATCACCTTCCCCTACGACGGCTCCGTGGTGGCCAAGGCTCCGAGAGGCACAAAGGCCCTCGCCGAGCGGGCCGTGGAGGAGGCGCTCGCCGTGGCGCCCGCCATGGCGGCGCTGCCGTCGCACGCCCGCCGTGCCGCCCTCATGCAGGCCCACGACGCCGTCGAGGCCAACCGCGAGGAGTTCGAGCGGCTGCTGGTGCTCGAGACCGGCAAGCCTCTGGTCGACTGCAAGGTCGAGGTCGCCAGGACGCTCGTCACCCTCGCCACGGCCGCCGAGGAGGTCGCCAGGCTGCACGGCGAGACCGTGCCGCTCGACCTGCTGCCCTCGGGCGAGGGACTGATCGGGTTCTGGACGCGCCGACCGATCGGGGTGGTCGTCGGGATCACCGGCTTCAACTACCCCCTGCTCCTCGCCGCCCACAAGATCGCTCCCGCGGTGGCCGCGGGCTGCCCCGTGATCGTCAAGCCCGCGCCCGCGACCCCGCTGGCCACGCTCTGGCTGGCGCACCTCATCCGCTCGGCGAACGCGCTCCCCCCGCAAGCCGTGCAGCTCGTCACCGGGGACGTCGAGGTCGGCCGGGCGCTGGTGGAGGACCGGCGGATCGGCGCGGTCTCGTTCACCGGCTCGGCCGCCGCCGGGCACGCCATCGCCCGCAACGCCGCCCCCACGAAGGTCCTGCTGGAGCTGGGGTCGAACGCGGCGCTCGTCGTGGCGGCCGACGCCGACCTGGAGGCCGCCGCCGACGCCGTCGTGCGCGGCGGCTACTACGCCTCCGGCCAGGCGTGCATCTCCGTCCAGCGGGTGCTGGTCGAGGAGCCCGTACGCGAGCGGTTCGTGTCCCTGCTGGCCGAGCGCGTCAAGAACGTCGCGGTCGGCGACCCCCGCCTTCCCGAGACCCGCGTCGCCCCGCTCATCGACCAGGCCGCCACCGACCGCGTGCTGGAGTGGATCGCCGGGTCCGGCGGCGAGGCGGTCACGGGCGGGCGCCGCGAGGGCCGGGCCATCGCCCCGACCGTGCTCGCCGGTGTCGGCGACGGGGCAGCCGTCTGGGACGAGGAGATCTTCGGGCCCGTGGTGGTCGTGCGCTCGGTGCCCGACATCGACGCCGCCTTCGCCGCCGTGAACCGGTCCAGGTACGGCCTGCACGCGGCGGTCTTCACCCGGTCGCTGGCCACGGCCTTCGCCGCCATCGAGCGGATCGAGGCCGGGGGAGTGGTGGTCAACGAGGTGCCGGGGTTCCGGGCGGACAACATGCCGTACGGCGGGGTGAAGGACTCCGGGATCGGGCGGGAGGGGCCGCGGTTCGCCATCGAGGAGCTGACCGTGACCAGAATGGCGATCATCCGGCCTTCCTGATCGAGCTCTCCGCACCGGCTCTGGAGAGGGTCTGGCCCACTTTCCGTGATCAGCCGTCCTTCCAGGATCACAATTATGTCGAGCCGGATGCGGGCGGGTGCCGGTGTCGGGACGCTGCTCTGTGTCGATCATGGAGCTGTTGGCGGTCGTGTTCCCGCATCTTGCCGCCGTTCGTATCGAGCGGGTGCATCGGAGGGGCACGACCGTGCGCGTGAAGGCCACGACGACGGAGCCGAAGGGTGAATGGTGATTCGATGACGGTCAGCGATGACAACGATGACCATGTCGGCCGGACGTGGCGTCCCAGCGGTCCGGTGGACGCGCCGGAGTCGGCGGTTGATCGACCGCATCATGATCCTCCAACCGCCGGCAAGCGACCATGCGGTGCCACGCTGCGACCTGAGGCCGCGCTGCACCTGGTGGACACAGGTCGGCGTCGAGGCTTGCCGGCGGTGCCCGTTGGTCACTCGGGCGATCCGCGGTGAGACCGAGCGGGAGGTGCTGATCGCCGACCCCGCCACCACGCAGGAACGGCTAGACGCCTACATCGCCGGCACGGCTCACCCGGTCGTCAGGCGTGGTCCGCTTTCGTCGGGGCGACCCGGGTGCGCTGCGCCGAGGTCCGTACGGCCATCTCACCGGACGATGGTGAGGTGGGGCTCAGTGACCTCAGGCAGCCCCCGCCCTCGGACACTTCACCCCAGCCCGCCGGGGGCGTGTTCGAGCGGTACGCCATCGGCTGTCCGGCCGGGCCGGGGACCGGGGCTGTTGCCGAAGTCCGCCAGCCCGCCCTCGATGAGCCGGGCCGCGCCGCGTACGGCGGTGGTGACGGCGTGGCGGACCTGCGCGGGTGTGTGCTCGCCGTCCACGCTCCTGCGCAGCGCGCTGAACTGGACGCGCCAGAGCCCGAGCAGTGCGGTGGCCGCGATCTGGCACAGCGGATCGTCGACGTCGGTCCCGGTCCGGGCGGCGAGCGCTTCGGAGGCGACCGTGGCGAGTTGCTCGGTCATGTCCCGGTAGTGCGCGCGCAGTGAGGGCGTGGACAGGATCATCGCGTTGAAGCTCTGGATCCTCGCGCCGGCCTGGGCCGGGTCGGGCTGCGCGGCCAGCCAGGACAGGAAGGCGTCCAGCTCGCCGGCCAGGATCTCCAGCACCGCCTCGGTCGGGGTGCGGTCGGCCCGTGCCAGCCCGGTGCGCAGCGCGGCCATCGTGGCCTGGGGGAGGTCGAGGACCAACGCTTCCTTGCTGGGGAAGTAGTTGAAGACGGTCTTCTCCGACACCCCGCACGCCTCGGCGATCTCGGCGACGCGCACCGAGTCGAACCCGCGCTCCAGGAACATGGTGGTGGCGGTGTCGGTCAGCTGCTGGCGCATCAGCCGCTTCTTGCGTTCGCGCAGTCCCTCCGTGCCGGGGGCCTCGGACGTCCACCAGTCCACCGTGGGCGAGCTCATGCCCCAACTGTAGTTTCCGAGCCTGTAATTTTCCAGCGACTGAAAGTAGTGTCGCTCGCCTTCTTGCGCGGCAATCTTCAGTCACCGTAATGTTTCAGTGTCAGTAGAAATTGCAGTCGAACGGATCGGAGCCGTCTCATGAGTGAGCCCCTTGTCCTGATCAACCTGTTCTCGATGCCCGCCGAGATGGTCGACGGGTTCGTCGGCCAGTGGGAGGCCGGCATCGCCGCCGCCAAGGACGCGCCCGGCTTCCGGGGCACCCGCCTGCACCGGTCCCTCGACCCCGACGCGACGTACCCCGTCATCAACATCGCCCGCTGGGACAGCGTCGAGGACTGGCAGGCGGCGTTCGACAAGTACTTCGCCGGCCCCAGCCGACGCGAAGACGCCGGGCAAAGCGGCGGGCAGGCAGGCGGCTGGAACGCGGTGTCCGCGCACCCCGCGCTGTACACCGTCGTGCACGTCACGCCCGACCCGCGCCCCACCACCTCTGGTACGCAGTCGTGAGCACGCCGCCGGCAGCACCGCTGTGGCGCTCGACCCGGAAGGCGCGACATGACCGGTGAGCTGGTGCAGTACGCCGGCCTGTTCCTGACCGGCATCCTCGCGGGCGAGGAGCTGATCGTCCGCTACGGCGTCCATCCGGCACTGGCCGGCCTGGACGACCACACGCACCTGCTCGCACGCCAAGCCCTCGTACGCCGTCTGCGCGTGGTGGTGCCGATCGTCATGCTGCCCGCCGCGGCCCTCGCCGTGACGGCCCTCGTGGTCGTCACCGGTCCGGGGCTGGCCCTGCGGTGGGCGACGTTGATCGCGATGGTGGTGTTCCTGCTGCTGTCGTTCCTGGGGACGGTGCCGATCAACATCAAGGTCGACGACTGGCGGGCCGACGCTCCACCGGCCGACTGGAAGGCCGTGATCCGCCACTGGGCGCGCATCGACGTACTCCGGTCGACGGCGGCGACGGCCGCGTTCCTGTCCGCCGTACTCGCCACAGCGAGCTGACCCGCCGCAGTGCCGCGACGTGGGGGTTAACGCTGCGCTCACGATGTCGCCTCACCATGGCCTGCGCTGGTCAACCACGCCACAAAGGGGCACACCATGCGGATTCCTCACCGTACGTACCCGCCCGGCGCCGCCGGCCTGTCTAAGTGGGTGTTTTGGCCCAGTGCTTCGCCCACGTTTGATCGACGGCCGGACGGCCGTCTGGCCAGCCACTCCCCGCAGTCGCGGCCATCAGCGCCGCTCACGACTACGCCGGCGATCGGATCCCAGGCACTGCGGCTCGGGCCGTCCGTTCTTCGCGACAGGCCCGCCGATCCGATCCTGCTCGACAACCCTTCCCAGATCATCCGGGGGGACCGCGTGACGCACCTCGTGCACGACGTCGCGAAGAGGTGAGCGATCCGGCCTCGGTCAGCGGATCTTGAGCAGATCCACCAGGAGGGTGGTCAGTTCCTCCAGGGACAGGTCGCGTCCCTGGGCCGTCAGGCGTTCGTACTCGTCCTGCGGTAGGGCTGCGCGTACGGCGGCGGCCTCGCGGGGACCATCCACCGGGTCCATCAACTCGGGAGAGAAGCCCACCCGGCGGCCGACGGCCTCCACTCCGCCCATCAGCACGGCCGCCTGCTCGGCCTGCCCGGTCAGCACGAGGGCGTGGGCGGCGGTGTGGATCAGCACAAGCCTGGAGGTGACGTCTTGGTGACGGTCGAGCGCGTTCAGGATGCCGCCGGCGACCTCCAGGGCACGCCGACCGTCGCCACGATCGCACGCGGTTTTCATGACGGCCCACGCGGACGAGCCGGCCGCCCAGTCGTGGCCGCAGGAGTCGGCGGTCGCGACGGCTTCGGCCAGGACCGCGGCGGCGGTCGGGAGATCTCCTAGAACGCGGGCGAGCGTGCCCTGGACCATCAGCGCCTCGGCCACCAGCCAGTCCTCGCCGGCACGCCGGGCGAGTTCGACCGCGCTGCGGGCGAGCGCCGGAGCGTCAACGGGTATTCCGGCGAGTACGCCGAAGTGCGTCTGGTAGATCCGTGCGGAAGCCTCGACCATCAGGTCACCGGCCTCCCGTGCCTCCTGCTCCGCCAGCACGACGGCCTCGTACGCCTGCGCCGGCTTCCCGGCCAGGTAGCTGAGCCCGCTGACGGCGAGCCGGGCCCTCCCACGGACCGCCGGCTCGGCGTACGGCGCCGCGGCGAAAGCCTTCGACATCCACGACAGGCCTTCGGCGATGTGGCCCATGCGGTACCAGAACCAGTACAGCGCTCCGCCCAATCGCAGCGCGTAGTCGCCGTCCCCGGCCGCCAGCGCGGAAGCGAACGCGGCGCGGAACTCCGGCTGCTCCCGGGTCAGCCGGCCCAGCAGCACGGCCGCCTGAGGGCCGTGGAGCCGGCGCTCGGCGCTCTCCGCCTGGGCCAGCACCCAGGCGCGGTGCCGTTGCTGGGTCCGCGCCAGGTCCTCCAGGTCGAGTTCCCGCAGCGCGTACTGACGCAGCGTCTCCAGCAGCCGGTAGCGGCGTGGCGCGGTCCCGGGCTCGACACCGACCAGCGACTTGCGGACCAGGGCCGACAAGGGAGGCAGCACGGGAGCCTGGTCTCCGACCGCGCCCGCGGCGTCGAGGTCGAATCCGGCGGCGAACACGCTCAGCCGGTGGAAGAGCCGCCGTTCCCCGGGTTCGAGAAGCCGGTGGCTCCAGGCGATGGCGGACTCCAGCGCACGATGCCGGGCGGGCAGGTCGACAGGGCCGCCGACCAGTACGTCGAAGCGGTTCTCCAAGGCGTCGGCGATCTGGCCGATGGAGAGCATCCGGCATTGCGCGGCGGCCAGTTCGATGGCGAGCGGAATGCCGTCGAGACCGGCGCAGAGCCCGGGGATCCGGTCGAGGTCGTCCTCGTCGGGGGACCAGGTGGCCAGGCCCGCGGCAGCCCGTTCCCGGAAGAGTTCGGCGCCGTCCCCGTCAGGGTCGAGCGGCCGTACCTCGTAGACCGCCTCGCCCTCCACGCCCAGCGCTTCGCGGCTGGTGGACAGTACCCGCAGGTCGCCGCATCGGCTCAGCAGCACACCGGTCAGGGTGGTGACCTCGTCCAGCAGGTGTTCGCAGTTGTCGAGGACCAGCAGTAATCGCCGCCCGGCGAGCACGGCCGACAGGTCTTCGGCTGAGGATGCCCCGGGGATGCCGACGGCGGCGCCGATCGTGGCGGGCAGCAGCTCGGGTGAGGTGAGTCCGGCCAGTTCGACCAGCCAGGGCCCGTCGGTGACGTCGGTACGGCCTCTGGCCGTCTCCAGCGCGAGGCGTGTCTTGCCCACTCCGCCCGGGCCGGTGAGGGTGACGAGCCGGTACTCGGCCAGCAGACGCTCCACGGCGGCGATGTCGTCCGTGCGTCCGACGAGGCTGGACAACGCGAACGGCAGGTTACCGACGGGCGCCGTCGCCGAACGGCGGGCGGGAGCGGCGGGAGCGGCGGAAGGGATACGGGGACTGGTGGTGGCGGGAGTGGTCCCACCGACGTGAGCCCCACCGACGTGAGCGCCGACGGTTCCGGCGGAGCGGGCGGGCGGCGGGTCGAGCCGGGGGTCCTGGGCGAGCACCGCGGACTCCAGGTCGCGTAACGCGGGTCCTGGGTCGATGCCCAGCTCGTCAGCGAGCCGACGCCGTACCGTGCGCAGCGCCGCGATCGCGTCAGCCTGCCGCCCGGACCGGTACAGGGCCAGGACGAGCAGCTCCCAGCCGCGTTCCCGCAGCGGTTGCTCGGCCACCAGCGCCTCCAGCTCGCCGACGGCCGCGGCGTGCCTGCCCAGGTCGATGGTGGCGGCCAGCCGGTCCTCGGACGCGGCCGCACGCAGGTCCTCCAGCCGGGCCGCTTCCGTGAAGACGAAGCCGGCCCCGCCGAAGTCCGCGTAGGCGGGACCACGCCACAGCTCCAGTGCCTCGGTGAGTAGTTCCGCGGCGGAGCCCGGTCGGCCGCCGTCCAGAGCCCGCCGCCCCGCCACGGCGAGGTCGGCGAAGCGCTCGGCGTCGACTGCGGACGGATCAGTCCGCAGCGCGTATCCCGTCCCCTCACGGACCAGCAGCCGGGGCGGAGCGCCGGGCGAGCGTTCCGGCTCCAGGGCCCGGCGCAGCTGGGAGATGTACGCGTGGAGGGTCGTCGGCGTGGAGGGCGGGGAGCCTTCCCACGCCTGGGACGTGATCCGCTCGGCGGAGACCATCCTGCCCCTGGCGATCAGCAGGACAGCCAGGACCGCCCGCTGCCGCAGACCCCCCAGGCCGACCGCCCGTCCCGCCAGCTCGGCCCGGACAGGACCGAGCACCCCGAACCGCACGATATCGGGAGCGACCCCACCCATCGGCGCCCCTCTCGCACCTTTATGAAGATCTCATGCGAGGGTAACCGAAGGGCTGCGGCCCAGGAAGGGGGCTGGAAGGGGGTGGCCGGAGCCGGTCAGCTCGAGCAGGTGGCCGTGACCGAGACGTACCGGCGGACGGCGCCTCCGTTCGCGGCCGTCACTGTGAGCTTGTCGCGGCTGAACGCGTCGGAGGTCGTGTCCAGGCTGGTCGAGACCGACACCCCGTCGCCGGCGGTGACCTTGATCGTGTCGGTCAGCATCGTGGGGGCGTACGAAGGGCACATGACCAGGAAGGATCTGGTGGCGCCGGGCTCGACCCAGACCGCGTTGCCCGCGCCGGCCGTCGCCGCCGAGGCCGGGGCCGCGATGGCCGTCAGCCCACCGGCCACGGCGGTCGCCAGCACGATGCCCGCGGTGATGTTCTTGAACATGATGGTGTCCTTTCTCTCCATCCCTTGGGGACGGTTCTCGGTTTCGGATGCCGGGGCTCAGGATGAGCCGCGACGTCATTGACCGGCCGGGACCTGCTCCCGGGCCGGAAGTCTGGGGTCGGCCGGGCCGACGCTGGGACGCGGCCGGAGCACCCGGGCCAGGACGCCGGGCGACAACAGGCGCTGTGGAGGGGCCTGCAGGTTGGCGACGCTCAGGAAGGCGTGCCCGACCACCGGGTCCGCCTCCGCGGCGACGTGGAGGCGGGTGATGTAGCGGTTGAGCAGCTTCACCCGCAGCGGGCGTGGACCCTCGACGGACGGGAACCGCAGGTCACCACCGACCGACAGGTCCCAGGGCACGTCGATGATCCGCGCGGCCCGCTCGAAGAAGCGGCGGGCCAGGCCGTCGCGCCGGCCGTCCTCCAGGCACTCACGAAGGGCGACAGCCTCGCAGGCGGCCACGGTCATGCCCTGCCCGTAGCTGGGATTGAACTGGCACAGGGCATCACCGAACACCACATAGCCCTCGGGGAAACGGTCCAGCCGTTCGTAGCGGCGCCGAATGCTCACCGGGATGCGCATCCGCCGCGGCTCGCCCAGCGGTTCCAGGCGCTCCAGGAGGCGGTGCAGGTCCGGGACCGGGAGCCGGGCGGCGAACCCGTGGTACCCGTCCCGGTCGACGGGCGGGACGTCGTCGCCCATGCCGAACAGGGTGACGAGCCAGCGGTCTCCCTCCCCGCTGAGGGCGACCCCGCCCCTGGGGACCGACGCGCTGTGCCCCACCACCATGGCGATGAAGTCGGCGTCGCCCGGCCGGCGCCGGTACTCACGTGAAACGTACTGCAGCCGGGAGTCGACACGTTCCTCCGGCGCGGGCTCGTATCCCAGCCGGCGCAGCCACTCCGCGCCCCGGTTTCCCCGGCCCACGGCGTTCACCACGAGATCGGCCGCCATGTCCTCGGGCCGGTGCCCCGAACGCTGCAGACGTACTCCGGTGACCACGCCGTCCCTGCCGGCGATCGGCTCGATCACTTCGCAGCGCTCGTGGATCACCACGCCGGGAAGATCCGCGACCCGGGAGCGCAGATACCGTTCGAGTTCCGGCCGGCTCACCGTCAGGCCACGCAGCCGCGAAGGCGCGGGGCGCAGCAGCCGGCCGTCGTTGTACCAGCGGACGTCGTCCTGGATGTCGCAGGTGGTGGCGCCCGCCGCGACCAGGTCCGCAGTCAGCCGGGGGAACAGGTCCTCGAGGATCTCACAGCCCCGGGACAGCAGCCCGTGCGCGTGGTACCCCTGCGGCACACCCCGCCGGGGGACACCCTGGGCGGGCAGTGCGTCACGGTCGATCACCGTGACCCGGTCGAACGTCTCGCTCAGCACCCGGGCCACCAGGAGTCCGCCGATCCCCGCTCCCGCGACGACGGCGTGTCCGGTGGGCGGGTTTCCGATGCTTGTCATGGCTTCCTCACCCCTCTCCGGATCAGCCCCACTGGGAGGGGTCGCCCGCCACAGTCCAGGGGGAGGGGTCGCCGTCGGTGGCGTGAGCCGTCGTGGCGCCCAGTCCGAGCAGGGCTCCCAGGGCGATTCCCGCCGCCGCCGCGGTACGGATCATTCGGTTGATCATGGTTCACCTCGTTGTCCGGCCGCCCGGACCAGGCGGCGCCGCGTTCATGACAACGAGAGTGGGCCGGCCTGCTTCGAAGTCGGTGGGAACGGGCTTTCCCAGCGACTTCCAAGGCTTCCCAGCGTCCCGACCAGCGTCTCGATCAGGGGATCATCGTCCAGCGATCAACGAGGTGAGCAGGGCACTCGCATCCCGCCGGGACATAGCGCGCCCGCGGGCCGCATGACGTTCGTACTCCTCAGGCGGAAGTGCCCCGCGTACGGCGGCGGCCTCGCGAGGCCCGTCCAACGGGTCCATCAACTCCGGGGAGACGCCGGCTCGCTTGCCGATGGCCTCCACGGCCCCCATGAGCACGGCCGCGTGCTCGGCCTGCCCGGTCAGCGCGAGGGCGCGGGCCGCGCTGTGCACCGTCACCAGCCAGAACGAGATGTCTCCGTAACGGTCCATCGTGGCCAGGATGTCCGCCGCGATGGCCAGTGCCCGAGCGCCGTCCCCGCGGTCCGAGGCCGTCTTCATGTCGCACCAGGCCGCCCCGTCCGCTGCCCAGTCGTGGCCACTGGCGCGAGCGGCGCCGATGGCCTCCTGGAAGACCCTGTCGGCGCCCGGCAGATCCCCCAGCACCCGCAGGACCATGCCCTGGATCATGAGCGTTTCCGCTTCCAGCCAGTCAAGGGCGCTGCGCCGGGCCAGCTCGACGGCCTCGCGGGCGAGAGCCCCGGCGTCGAGCGCCGCCCCGGTCAGCAGCCCCAGGTAGGCGGCGTACGCGGTGGCGACCGCCTCCGTCACCGGGTCACCTGCCTGGCGGGCCTCCTCCATCGCCGAACGGGCCGCCTGGTACGCCTGTGGCGGCTGTCCGGCCAGGTAGTGCAGTCCCGCGACCGCGAACCGGGCACGAGCCCGGACCTCCGCACCGGCTTGCGGGGCCGCCGCGAACGCCTCGGACAGCCAGGCCAGACCCTCCGCGACATGACCCATGCGGAACCAGAACCAGAACAGCGCGCCGCTCAGCCGTAGCGCGTACTCGCCGTGACCCGCTGCCAGCGACGAGGCGAACGCCGCCCGGAACTCCGCCTGATCGCGGCTCAGCCCGTTCAGCAACGCCGCTCCCTGCGGGCCGCGGAGATGACGTTCGGCGTTCTCGGCCCGGCCCAGGGCCCAGGCGCGGTGGCGTTCCCGCGCCCAGGCCAGCTCGTCGGTGGAGAGCGAGGCCAAGGCGTACTGGCGCAAGGTCTCCAGCATCCGGTAGCGGCGCGGCGCCGTGCCGGTTTCGGCGGTGACCAGCGATTTGCGGACCAACGCCAACAGCGGTGCCAGGACAGGCTCGACTCCTCCCACCGCGGCGGCCGCCTCCAGGTCGAAGCCGGCTTCGAACACGCCGAGCCGGTGGAAGAGCCGGCGTTCCGCCGGCTGCAGCAATTGATCGCTCCAGGCGACCGTGTTCAGCAGCGTGCGATGACGGTCCGGCCGTCCGGCTGATCCGTCCACCAGCAAGGTGAAGCGGTCCGCTACGGCATCGGCTATCTGGGCGACGGACAGTGCCCGGCTCTGCGCGGCGGCGAGTTCGATGGCCAACGGGATGCCGTCGAGCCGTGAGCACAGGGCCGCGATCCTTTCCCTGTCGCCCGGCTCGGCCGCCCAGCCGGGAGAGACGGCCGCCGCACGGCGCAGGAACAGGTCCGCGGCCTCCGTGGCGGCATCCAGGGACGGTACTTCGTAGACCATTTCCCCCGAGATGCCCAGGGGTTCGCGGCTGGTGCACAGCATCCGCACAGTCCCGCAGCGGGTCAGCAGCGTGTGGGCCAGCATGGCGGCGGGGACCAGCAGATGCTCGCAGTTGTCCAGGACGATCAGCATGTCACGGTCGGCGATCATCCCGGCCAGCTGATCGGGGGACGCCGCGGTGGGCAGTCCCAGGGCGGCGGCCATGGTCCCGGTGAGCAGTTCGGGTGCGTGCAGCCCTGCCAGCTCCACGAGCCAGGGCCCGTCGGCGTCGGTACGGGCGCGCGCGACCTCCAAGGCCAGGCGGGTCTTGCCGACCCCGCCCGGGCCGGTGAGCGTGACGAGCCGGTGCCCGTCCAGCAGAGATGCGACGGCCGCGAGGTCGCCGCCGCGGCCGACGAAGCTGGACAGCGCGAACGGCAGATTGCCCGAGGACGGCGCCGGAGCCGCGGCCGGAGGGTACGACACACGGGTGGACTCGGTCGGCGCCGGGGCCAGACGCGGGTCCTGGGCGAGTACGGCCGCCTCCAGGTCGCGCAGGCCGCGTCCCGGGTCGATGCCCAGCTCGTCGGCCAGCCTTCTGCGTACCGCTCGAAGGGCGGCGAGCGCGTCGGCCTGCCGCCCTGACCGGTACAAGGCGAGGACCAGCAGCTCCCAGCCACGCTCCCGCAGCGGCTGCTCGGCGATCAGCGCCTCAAGCTCGCTCACGGCGGCGGCGTGCTGCCCCGATGCGATGACAGCCGCGAGCCGGTCCTCGCGGACTGTGGCCCGCAGATCCTCCAGCCGGGTCGCGTCGGGCACCGCGAAGGCGGCTCCGCCGAAGTCGGCATAGGCCGGGCCCCGCCACAGCGCGAGCGCCTTTCCGGTCAGGTCCGCGGCGCGTCGCGGTTCACCGCCCTCCAACGCGCGCCGGCCACGAGCGGCCAGATCGGTGAAACGCTCGGCGTCAACCGCGGCGGGTCCTGCCCGAAGGGCGTATCCGGGCCCCTCGCGCACCAGCAGCCGGGCCGGAGCGCCGGGCGCTCTTTCCGGCTCCAGCGTCCTGCGCAGATCGGCGATGTACCCATGGAGGGTCGTCAGGGAGGGCGGCCGCGAGCCCTCCCACACTTCGGAGATGATCCGCTCTGCCGAGACGCTCCTGCCCCGCGCGATCAGCAGCAGCGCCAGCACGGCCCGCTGGCGAGGTCCGCCAAGCCCTGCCGCGCGACCGCCGACCTCGGCCCGGAGCGGTCCAAGAACGCCGAACCTCACGTCCTCGACCACACTCACCAGCAGACCTCCCACCGCACTGAACGCGCAGTGAGAATATCCACTTCATCCGGGAGCAAAACCCGCGTACAGGGCGGCTCGGCCGTGCTCGTTCCATCGCTCCTGCGAATGGCTTGTGCGGATCAGTTGGGCGGGTCGAAGCGGCCGTCCACGGCCGTCCAGCCGCCGTCCACGTACAGCACGGAGCCGGTCACGAAGCTCGCCGCGTCACCCGCCAGGTAGACCACCGCCCCGGCCATCTCCTCCGCCGTCGCCCACCGGCCGAGCGCGCTCTTGGCGGCGTACGCGTCGTACCAGCCGGGGTTGTCCTTGATCTGCCTGGTCAGCGGCGTCTCCACGACGCCGGGCGCGATGGCGTTGACCCGCACCCCGTGCGGGCCGAACTCGGCGGCGGCCGTGCGCAGCAGCTGCACGAGGCCCGCCTTGGTGGCCGAGTAGACGCTCTGGCCGGGCTCGGTCACGGACGCGCGGATCGACGCGAACCCGATGATCGAGCCGCGCCCCCGCTCGACCATGCCCGCCCCGAACGCCCGTACCACGTCGAAGGAGGCCCGCAGGTTCAGGCCCACCACCCGGTCGAACTCCTCGCCGGAGTAGTCGAGCAGCCGCTTGCGGACGTTCGTGGCGGCCGTGAACACCAGCACGTCGGCGGGCTCCTCCTCGGCCGCCCTGCGCACCTCCGCGGCGTCGAGCACGTCGAGCAGCCGGGCGGCCCCGCCGCACGCGGCCGCGGTCGCCTCCGCCGAGGGCAGGTCGCGGTCGGCGCACACCACCGAGGCCCCATGGGCGGCCAGCGCCAGCGCCGCCTCCCTGCCGATCCCGCTGCCGGCCCCGATCACCACGGCCTTCCGCCCGTCCAGGCGGAACAGTGCGTCATATCCCATGGACGAACCCTAGCGACTGGTCCGACCAGTGCACCAGGTTGGGTCAGCGCGTCTCCCAGTCGGCGCGCGTCAGCTCGTACTCCACCTCGCCCTCCTCGGTGCCGGGCAGCGGGTCGTCCCATTCCGGGTGGAAGGTGCGGGTGTGCGTCAGCCCGCACTTCTCCATGACCCGCCGGGACCGCAGGTTCACGGCCATCGTCTGGGCGTACACGCGGCGCGCGCCCCGATCGCGGAACGCCTTGTCGATCAGCGCGAGCGAGCCCTCGGTCGCATACCCCTTGCCCCAGGCGGACATGTGCAGCCGGTAGCCCAGCTCCGGCTCGTCGTCCGGCTCGCCCTTGCGCGGCCGCAGATGGAACCAGCCGAGGAAGGCTCCCGACGGCTTCTCGACGACGGCGAAGAAGTCGTGCGTGATGAACCAGGGCAGCGTCTCCTCGACGATCTCCTCGCGCGGCGTCGGCTTGCCGCCGTTGATGAACTCCATGACCTCAGGGTCGTTGTCGAGCGCGAAGAGGTCGTCGGCGTCCGACTCGGTGAAGCGGCGCAGGATCAGCCGCTCGGTCTCCAGGAAGATGTCCACCCGCGAAACGCTAGACATCCGGAGGCGGCGGCTCGACAGGTTTTCCGACAATACGGAATTCTGTTCTCTGTTACTCTTCGACCGTGGAACAGAATTCCCTCGCTGCCACCGTGCGGGCCAGGCTCTCCGGGCTGCACGACGCCGAGGCGCGGGTCGCGCAGGTGGTGCTCGACCAGGGCGTCCGGCTCGTCCACCTGAGCGTGAACGACGTGGCGAAGCTCGCGGGCACGTCGGCGTCCACCGTCGTGCGCTCGTGCCGGCGGCTCGGGTTCGGCGGCTACCAGGAGCTGAAGATCGCCGCCGCCCGCGAGGCGCCGACGGGCGCCGAGCCTCCGGACGACCTCGACCCGCTGGCCGCGACCGTCCGGGCGGCGCGGGAGGCGCTCGGCGGACTGAGCGCCACGCTGTCACGCGCCGATCTGAGAGCGGTGGCCGAGGCGATCGGCGGGGCCTCCCGGGTGCTGCTCGCCGCCACCGGCCTGTCCGGGGCGACCGCCACCGACGCCGCCTACCGGCTACGGGCCCTCGGCCTGCCCGTGGACCTGCCGCCCGACCCGCTCACCGCGCACCTGGCCGCCGAGCTGCTGCCGGACCAGGCCGTCTGCCTGGCGATCAGCCACAGCGGCGCCACCCGCTCCACCGTCGAGACCGCCCGCCGCGCCCGCGCCGCCGGGGCGCGGGTCGTGGCCGTCACCAGCTACGCCAGCTCGCCGCTGACCGAGGAGAGCACGTGGGTGCTCGTCGGCGGCGGGCAGGACCTCGTCTTCGGGATGGAGGCGGTCGCCAGCCGCCTCGCCCACCTCACCATCGTCGACACGCTGTCCATGATCGTGCTCGCACTGCGCGGCGGCGCGGCCGAACGGGCGGTCTCGGCCTCCGCCGAGGTCACGGCGAGCCACAGCTACTGAAAGGCCGGCATTGACCAGTCAGAGTTTCACCATCGCGGGCGAGCTGCGGGTCCAGCGGCTCGGGTACGGCACCGGCATGCTCACCGGGGCCGGCTACTGGGGGCCGCGCCTCGAGCCCGACCAGGCCGTCGCCGTGCTGCGCCGCGCCGTGGAGCGCGGGGTCACGCTCGTCGACACGGCCGACAACTACGGGCCGGACATCGCCGAGGAGCTGGTGGCGCGGGCGCTGCACCCGTACCCGGACGACCTGGTGGTGGCGACCAAGGGCGGCGTCGTGCGTACCGGGCCCAATGTCTGGCACGTCGCCGGGCGGCCCGAGCGGCTGCGGGCCATGTGCGAGGCCAGCCTGCGCCGGCTCAAGGCCGAGACCATCGACCTCTACCAGCTCCACCGGATCGACCCCGACGTGCCGCTGGCCGACCAGCTCGGCACGCTGGCCGAGCTGCGTCAGGAGGGCAAGATCCGGCACATCGGGCTCGACACGGTCACCCTGGAGGAGCTGGAGCGGGCGCTGGAGATCACCGAGATCGCCTCGGTGCAGAACCGCTTCAACCTGCTGGATCGCGAGTCCGCGCCGGTGCTGCGGGCGTGCGAGGAGCGAGGGCTGGCGTTCCTGCCCTGGTTCCCCTTGGGCAACGGGGCGCTGGCCCGGGCCGACCTGCCGGAGGTGGCGCGGCGGCACGGGGCCACCGCCGGCCAGGTGGCGCTGGCGTGGCTGCTGCACCATTCGCCGGTCGTCCTGCCCACACCGGGCACGGGCTCGCTTGCCCACCTGGAGGAGAACCTGGACGCGGCCGCCATCGAGCTCACCCCGGACGACCTGGCCGCCCTGGACCGGCCATAGCGCGGACGGCGGCGACCAGCTCCGGCATGGTCCCGACGCTCGGCCCGGGCTCGGGTCCGGTGTCGTCGCTGCGGTAGAGGATCGTACGCATGCCCAGCGCACGCGCCGGCGCCAGGTTCACGGGGCGGTCGTCGACGAACAGCACCTCCTCCGCGGGCAGCCCCAGCGCGTCGAGCACCGCCCGATAGGCGGCCGGGTCGGGTTTGCGGGCCCCGAGGTCCGAGCTGATGAACCAGCGCCGGATGCGCCCGTCCAGGCCGAAGCGGCGGCGCAGGATCGCGGACCAGGCGGCCGTGTCGTTGCTCAGGCACGCCGGCTCCAGCCCGTCGTGCGCCAGCGCGTCGAGCGCCTCGCGCGTGCCCTCCGTGAGCGCGTGCTCCCGGCAGTAGTGCTCGTCGCGGGCCGTCAGCCCGAGCGCCGACCAGAACTCGTCCGTGGTCAGGTGCCCCAGCGTCGCCGCCCGGTACGCCGCGCGGATCTCCTCCTCCGGAGCACCGCACCCCTGCGCCCGCAGGTACGGGATCAGCACCCGCCCCTGCACGTTCCCGTACCTGTACAGGACGCCCATCGCGTCGAAGAGGACCGTCTTCACACCGGCCGACGCTACCGGGGCAGGCGGGGTCCACGCCCTCGCCGATCTCGCGCACCTTCCCTGCCTATTCGTGGCCGATCCGTACGGATAACGCGCCTCTCCTGTGTGCAGCAGGTACGGGTACGTCATCGCGCCCGATTGACGTGCTCCTCCTATGGATGGGGAGGATTCTCATGACCGCTACGCAGCTGCCCCGTACGGGGCGATGTGGGTAGTCCCGCCATGAGGTGCTTGACGCTTCGCCGGCCCCAGTGGTGCAGGGCCTCCACGTCCAGTGACCGCCTGTCCGGCGGCTGAGGTGTACCGGTACATCTGGGTGCGGGCGGCGTTGACGTCGGCGTTGCCGATCCACCCGCAGGCTGTGTTCTTGCACACGAACCGGGACTGGCTCTGGCGGGAGCCCTTGGTGATCGTGTGGCAGGCGTGGCATTCTTGGCTGGTGCCCGGTGCCGGGATGACGACGACCTTCCCGCCCTTCGCGGTGGCCTTGTAGGTGAGAAACTCGGCGGTACGCCCCCACGCCTGGCTGGCGATGGCGCGGTTCAGGCCCCGTTTTTGGGCGACGTTCTTGCCCGGCGCGGCGAGGGTGCCGGAGGCGGAGGCCATCATGTTCTTGACTTTGAGGTCTTCGAGCACGATGAGGGAGAACCGGTCGGTGAGCTGGGCGGTGGTCTGGTGCTGCCAGTCGATGGCCCGGCGCTTGGCTTTTGCGCGCAGGCGGGCGATCTGGCCGGGTGTGGCTGCTCGTTTCTGGCGGGCGGCTTTGCGTTCCAGGCGGAGCAGGCGTTGTTGTTCCCCGTCTGTCAGCCAGTCCTTGCGGTGGCGGACTTTCTCCCCGGTGGCCAGGGCCAACGGCACGGCGATTCCCCGGTCGATCGCGGTTGCCGGTCCCGCGTGCGGGGCGGGCAACGGTTCGCTGGTCTGGGTGCGGAACACGATGTGCCACCCATTGGCCTCCTTCACCAACCGCGCCCCGGTGATCTTCCGGTCCGGACCGCCCCGGGTGACGCCGGGCAGGTCCTTGGTCCACCGGAAGCGGACCCGGCCGAGTTTGGGGATGGTGACCGCGCCCCACCGCCGGTTGATCCGGGTGATGTTCAGGTCACGCGCCTGGGGGACGTCCACGGCCATCCGAGAGCGGAACCGACTCTTGAACGTGGGCCGCCTGGCCGGATGGTCGGGGTTGAAGAAGTTCTTCCACGCCTGCCGGTAGGCCTTGAGTACCGCCTGCGCGGCCTGGGCGGGCAGGTCTTTCAACCAGCCGATCTCTTTGCGGGCGGCCCTGATCGATTCGTCGCAGTCCTTGAGCGAGGCGAACCGTCCCTGGCGGAAGGTGAAGTACTCATGAAGCAGGTTCCACAACGCGCGCGCGTTGTGGGCCTGCCCGTCCAGCACGGCACTCTGCCGCGCGTCCAGGTCCAGGCGCGCCACATGAGCACGCGAACGTTTCTCCAGCTCCACAAAACCTCACTTTATCGTTGGTGTATGTCGCCGCGACGGGAATTCAACGCGGAAATACGGATGGGACGGCATTGCGTTCAGAACGCTCACCGCACATTTGGTGTTCGTCGCGAAATATCGGCGGAACGTCTTCACTGACCCCATGCTGAAACACTGCGAACATTCGATTGTGAGGCCGAGTTCAACGGCGAGGACGACCACGTCCACCTCCTCGTGCACTACCCGCCCAAGGCCGCCCTGTCCACCCTGGTCACCAGCATCAAAGGGGGTCTCCGCCCGCTATCTGCGCCAGGAGTACAGCGCCCACATCCGCACATACCTGTGGAAAGGCCACTTCTGGTCCCGCTCCTACTACGCCGGCTCCACCGGCGGCGCGAACCCGGCCACCATCCGCAACGACATCCAGTCCCAGGACCGACCTCAGATATAAGAAAAGACCAACGCGTGGTCACGCTGATCTCATGAGTGCGGGTCAGGGCACACTCACGCCCCAAGGAGCCTTCCCGCTCGGGCCTTCACCCCCCGCTCAAAGACGGGAGCACTGGCCCGCATCTCGGTAGAACTCCATGTCCGTGCCGCACACCCCGGCCCGCTCGACCTCGACCACCACCTCGCCCTCCAGCGGTGCGGGCGGCTCGACCTCCTGGACCTCCGCATGTCCCGGGCCTGTGATGACGAAGGCACGCATGGAGGCAACGCTAGGGCATATGTGAGAAAGGCATGTCTTTCCCGGGCGGCCTCCCTGGTGCAAGGTGGGAAGGAACCTCAACGTTGCCGCAGTCCAACCGAGAGGAACCCATCATGCACGCGAGCGTCGGTGACACCCTGATCGTCCACGGTCACATCGTCGGCCAGGGAGACAGGAAGGGCCAGATCATCGAGGTCCGGGGCGAGAACGGGGCGCCGCCGTTCTTCGTCCGGTTCGACGACGGGCACGAGGAGCTCGTCTACCCGGGACCCGACGCGGTGGTCCAACCGGCCGGGCCCTGAAAATCGAGCGACCTGAGCGCCCCGGCCGCGCTGCCGGCCGAGCCGGTGGCGATCTCGTTGCCGTCCCCGTCGCGGGCGGTGGCGATGATCCGGTCCCAGGGATCGAGGGCCAGGGTGATCGTGTGGCCGGTGCGCAGGAGCTCGTCGGGGTCCGCGCGGCGTCGCGGAGCCGGCCTTTCGAGCAGCCGGCGGGCGGCGACGAGGGCGGCGACCGGGGTGCGGTGGCGTGACAGCAGCACGGGCGTCTCGTCGTACGGCTGGGCGACCTGCCGTACGAGCTCTCCGAGCTTGCCGCGGGCCGTCGACAGCGACACCACGGGCAGGCCGCTCAGCATCCCCGACACCTCCGAGAGCGGGACCAGCGCGGCCCACTCCCAGCGCTCGCGGGTGATGAGGGTGGTGTGGCCGCTCGTGGCGCCGCGCACGAGGGTGCCCCATTGAGCGCGGGCGTCCTCGACACCCAGCGGGGCGCCGTAGCGGGACTCCAGCTCGTCGTACGGGGGGCGTTCGGGGTCGATCATCCGGAGATCGTAAGGCGTCTTACAAAAATTCCGCAAGCCGCCTTACGATTCCGACCGCTCAGCACGCGCTCGGGAGCCGGGTGCTCAGGGCGGCGGTGAACCAGTCGAGGGCGGGGGTCAGGCTCTCGGGGGCGGGCCAGCCGTTGACCACCGCCAGCAGCTCGAGGTAGCGCTCCCTGCGCGGGTCGTTCGCGCTCTCCAGCCAGGCCAGCAGCCGTCGCCGGAGCTCGGGGGAGTCGGGCACCCCGCGCTCGCGCGCGTACCGGGTCGCGACCGCCGCCACCACCGGATCGGCCTCGGGCGAGGCCGGGTCGACGCCCGCCGCCAGGGCGGGGCGGGCGTGGTCGCGGGCCAGCGCGGCGGCGTCAGGCCGTGGCGGGGTCGTGTGGTGTTCGGTGGCGTAGTGTTCGGCCGTGCGGCGGATGCCCGCGCGGAAGTCCGGGTCCTGCGTCAGCTCCGCCAGCTCCACCCACGCCTCCAGCTGCTCCGGCGACGGGTCGTCGGGCAGTTCGGGCGTCATCGAGCGCATGACCCCGGCGAACCCCGGGACGGAGTCCAGGCCGTCGAAGGCGGCGTCCAGGAAGTCGGCGACGAGGCGGCGGCGCTCGCCCTCGGAGAGTCGGGCCAGTCTGTGCATGAGATCCATTTCCTCGGGGCTGGAGCCGCGCCTGGCCACCGCCGCGAGCACCGCGCGCCGCAGGTGGAGCGTGCGGATCTGCACGACCAGCGCCTCGGCGTGCGCCGCGGCGACCTCGGGGAGCGAGGACTCCCGGTCCACGACCCGCCGGATCGTGGGCAGGTCGAGCCCGAGGTCGCGCAGTGTCCGTACGAGCTCCAGGCGTGCGACGGCGTCGGCGTCGTAGCGGCGGTAGCCGGCGGGGCTGCGGTCGGCAGGCGGCACGATCCCCTGATCGGAGTAGAACCGGATGGTCTTGACGGTCAGCCCGGTGCGCCGGGCCAGCTCGCCGATCGAGTAGTGCGCCATGCCCCCACCTTCGTGTCTCCCCTAAGTGGAGAGTCCACCGCATCCGCATAAGTCCTGAAAATTGGGGCCCCATGTCGAGGCAGGTTTGACTACCAGTGAGGGGATGTGGTCGCATCGTGACCTATGTTTCTGATGGGATGAATTACACCGGTCCGGGGGAGAACGTTTCATGCCGCACGCCCTCCTGCGCGTGCTCGCTTCCGTGTTCATCGCAGGGTCCACCGCAACCGCCACGATCCTGGTGGCCGTGCCACCGAGCGCCCAGGCTCAGACCCGGCCTCAGCCCCTGACAGGGATCCAGCCCGTGCCTGCCGTGCAGGAGCCGCCGGCCGCCGCGGTCAGCGTTCCATCGCGGCCCTCGCTGGCGCTCCGGCCCGCTGGGGACGGGCGGGTGGGGCCGACGGAGCCCGAGGTCACCACGCCTGCCGGGCCGCAACTGATCGACGAGATCACCGACGAGGCCGCCTCCATCCAGGAGAAGCGGGGCCTCGGCAGACAGGCGCCCGCCGTGCGCAACGTGCTGCCCGACACCTCGCACGCCGAGACGCTGTCGCTGATCAAGCCGCTCGCGTCCGTGCTCAAGGCGTTCGACGGACTGGGGAAGGCCCTGCCGGGGCTGACGTACCGGCTCTGCGTCGAGAGCGAGGAAGTGCCGGTCTCCTGCACGATCTCGCAGCCCGTCGCCACGCCGGTGGCCGCCGACGTCACCGGCGACGGCAGGCCCGACCTGGCCGCCGACCTGCTGCCCACCGCGGACCCGACCGAGGGGTCCGTCGGGCTGGGCTTCGCCGTCAAGCGGCTGTCGCGGAGCAGCCTCAAGGCGCAGGTCTGGGCGGAGTACGACGGCAAGGTGTCGGTCGGGTTCGACGGCCTTCGGCGCGGCTCGTCGCTGTCGGCTTTCGACTGGGGCAACTTCACCGTGGATCTGGAGGGCAAGCAGGTCAAGGTCAGCCTCAAGCGCAGCGAGCCGGGGAGGTCCGCGACGGTGATCGCGGGGCTGACCGGTCGCAGCGCGGTGAGCCTGCGGCAGACGCCCGCCACCGAGAAGCTCGCCGTGACCGCGGCGCTCGACCCGCCGTCCCTGGACGTCGACGCCTCCGGCCCCGCCAAGCTGGAGGCGCTGGCGGTGACCGGTCGCCAGTTCACCGAGGCGGTGCTCGACCGGATGCCCTCACGCGCCGAGGTGCGGCTGACGGGCGGCCGGATCCGCTTCACCGGCCCGTCCTCGATCGCCCGCGCTCAGGTGCACAGCTACTCGTACCGCGACGGCAAGCTCGCCAGGGTGCTGAGCGCCGAGCTCACGAGGGTGCCGCCGTCCCTGACCGCCGAGTACGGCACCGCGGACGGCAAGCAGACCCTGACCGTCGACTCCCGCAAGGGCCGGGCCGGGGCCGGCACGCTGCTCTACTACGACCGCGCCGCGGACAAGACCGTGGTGAAGGCCGAGCTGAGCCACCTGCCGGCCAGGGTGCGCCTGGTCAACGACCTGGCCGAGCACCGCGTCACGCACACGACCAGCTCGCCCATCGGCAGGTTCGCCGTGGTGCTGCAGCGCAACGAGGGCGCCATCTCCAGCCCGCGCGGCGGCCACGTCACGATGATCAAGAAGGGTTCCGCGCTGGGGGTGTCCGGGCTGCTGTCGAAGCTGTCCGGGTTCGACATCACGTACGGGGACGTGCCGCACGCCCGCCTGGAGGTGGGCTCCAGCGGGCGGTCGTTCCTGGGCGCGGCCAGCATCGACGGCGTCCAGCTGGCCCGCCTGGAGATCTCCAACACGCCCTCCACCGTGGACGTCACCCTCGACCCCGCCCGCAGGAAGGCCGTCTACCAGGCCAGCGGCGTGATCAGGAAGCTCCGTGCCGCCTACGCCGACCGGACGTCAGGCCCGACGATCGACGGCACCGTCATGGGAGTGCATGACGACGTCAAGGCGTCATGGGAGCTGGGCGAGCGCTCGACCGTGAAGGTGGCGACGCCCTCCAAGATCGATGAGGTCCGGTTCTACGCGAGTAAGGCGTACGTGACGTCACCCTCCGGGGAGGACCTGGAGGCGGCCGTCCAAGGCGTGCGCGAGAACGTCGAGCTGGTCGCCGACACGAACGCCAGGACGCTCACCTGGACCGCGGACCACCCGGTCGGCAAGGTCTCCGCCCTGGCCAGGGCCAAGCTCGGCGACCGCTACGTCAGGGCCGCCGCCGAGGTGAGCGGCGTGCCGGCCCGCTTCGACGCCTCGTGGGACGCGGCCTCGTACCGCTTCCGCGGCCTGTCCGGCCCGGTCGGATCGGCGGAGCTGGCCTTCACCAACCACGACGGCGCCAAGTCGCCCACGGGGCCGCACCTTTCCGCGCACTACAGCCAGGCCACCGGCGACCTCGACGCCAGTGTGCTGGTGAAGGGGCTCAAAGAGGTCGCGTTCAGTCCGGCGGCGCAGGGCTTCGCCGCCGACTTCCGCTCGGCCAAGCAGACGCTCGCCGTGGACACCGACGTCACGCAGGGCGACACGCGTTACGGCCTGATCGGCACGCTCGGGCCCGTGCCCGGCCGCCTGGCCGTCACCTCCGAGGGCGGCAAGCTCACCTACGCCGGCTCCCGGCTGGACGTGCGCGCCCGCGCCTGGCTCGGCAAGGCGGCGGCGCTCGACCACATGCGTGCCGCCCCCGCCGTGCCCGGCGGGGTGTCCCTGGTGGACGGCGGCTGCGCGGCCGGATCGCCGGGCTGCGCGCAGGGCCCGTTCTGCACGCCGGATCGCGGCTGCTTCGGCCTGCAGGGCTACCTGGACGTGACCGGGCTGCCCGACCAGGTGACGGTGGACATGACGGGCAAAACGTTCGCGTTCTCCGGTTTCAGCCCGCGGCGCAAGAGCCTCGGCGTCTACCTGGCCAGCAGTGTTCTGTCGCCCGTGCCGGTCAAGGCCAGGGCCACCCTGACCGGGCTGCCCGCCACGATCACCAGCATGTCGGTGGGGCCGTTCGGCGTCGCCAGCCAACCGGCCCAGGGCAACGTCGTGCAGGCCGCGTACCGCATCGAGCCGCCCGCCACGCTCGGCGCGCTCGACGTGCGGGCCGAGGCGGGGGACCTGCGCGGCCACGTGGCGATCGACCCCGTGCCCGCGTCGGTGTCCGTCCAGGGCACGTACGGCGCCAAGACCCGCATCCGCGTCAACAACTCCGCGGCCGTCAAGCGTCTCGAGGCCGAGGTCACCCTGGCCGGCAAGGGCACCGGGGAGCTGCGGTTCTCGGACGTGCCCGCCGTGTTCGGGGTGGACGCCGACGCCTCGGCCGCCGGGCTGAGCGTGCCGGCGCTCACGTACAAGTCGAACGTCAGCACCCTCGACGGCCACCTCGGCGTCGAGGGCGGCCTCGTGGACCCGCAGGGGCGGCTCGGGGACGTGTCGTTCTCGGTGCAGGACCTGGCCGCCGACACCACCGTCCGGCTCAACCCCGACCAGTCGCTCGACCTGGTCTCGCGTCCCGCCCCCACGGGCCGCATCACGCTGCACGCGGGGCTCCGCGTCGACGCGGTCGCGCCGCAGCGGATCACTGTGAACAAGGAGGTCCCGTACACGACGGGCTTCCTCACCTACAACGTCGGGGGCACGTTCGGGCTCGGGCCGAGTTCGGTCAAGGACCTGTCGCTGGACCTGCAGCGCGTGTCGTGGCTCCGCATCCGGCCCGGCAAGGTCCCGTTCGGCCTGAAGGCGCCCCCAGCCCTGGGGTACGTCGCGCCCGGCTTCGAGGGGAACTACGGCCAGGCGAAGGTCGCCGCCAAGGGCGTGGACCTGCGGCCCGAGGTGTCCCTGGACGTCCGGCTGAGCAGGGACGTCGGCACCGACGTCTTCCACGACTCGGTACGGCTGGCGCCCACCGGCACGCTCGCGCTGCGCCGCTACGACCAGCGGATGCGGCGGATCGGGGCCAAGCAGGAGATCAAGGCGGCGGGGGTCAGCCTGGCGTGCGTGACAGTGGACGCCAAGCCCGGCTTCGCCGCCGGGGGAGAGGCCAACTCCATCACGCTGCGCGGTGCGGACGGGCCCCAGATGGTGTCGCTGCTGGACCCCGGGGGCCAGGTGCCGGGCTACGCGGTGGACCTGCTGACCCACTTCATGAGCCCGTTCCCCGGGGCGGAGTGGAAGGTCGCGGGCGCCAAGGCCGGCGCCTGCTCCGACCGCGGCCCCGAGTCCCGCTGACCGTTCCCGCCGGTCAGCGGGGGCCGCGGTAGTCCGGGGGAGGGGCATCGCCCTCGTACGCGCGAACCTGGCGGCCGGTCAGGAACGCGCGCAGGAGCCCGAGGTAGGCCTCGCTCCGGTACGTGCCGCCGCCGAGGTAGGCGAACGTCGCCGAGGGCAGCGCCCGCCGGAACTCCGTGGCCGCGGCCCAGCTCTGCTCGTCGCAGGCCGCCTTGACGATCAGCACGGGCGCCGTCACCTCGGTCATGCTCGGCCGCGGCGCGCCGGGCGCGGACGGCGCGGTCAGACCGACGTAGCCTCCGGAGCCGGCCGTCGGGGCGGCGGGGCACGGATGCGCGGCGCCCCGGCGGACGAGGTCGAGGTAGCCGTCCAGCTCCCGGTCGCCCGCGAACGCGTGCGCCGCCGGCGGCTCCACCCGCAGCAGCGTGGAGACGGCGAGCAGGCGCGGGTCGGGCGTGCCGTCCCGGCCGACCACCGCCGCCTTCTCGACCGGGCCGCCCGGCTGCCGCCCCTGGTCCTCCCACACGGGCGAGGCGAGGACCGCCTTGGCCACGCGGTCCGGGTGGGCGGTGACGTAGGCGGCCGCGAGCCGGGTGCCGTAGTCCTGGGCGATCAGGTTCAGGCGGCTGGCGCCCACGGCCTCGCGGATGGCCTCGAGGTCCGCGACGTCGCGGGTCAGGCCGTACCCGCGCGGGTCCGGCAGCCGCGCCGAGCGCCCGGCGCCGAGCTGGTCGTAGACGTAGACCTGGTAGCCGTCCGCCGTCAGCTTCCGGAAGAACGCCGCGGACGCCGCCAGGTCCGCCACCCCGGGCCCGCCGTGCAGGAACACCACGGGGTCCGGCCGGGTGACGCGCTTCGGCGCGAGCCGTACGTACGCCAGCTCCGAGCCGGTCGGCAGCCGCCACTCCCGCTGCCCGGCCACGGGCGCCAGGGGAGCAGGGGCCGCAGGCGGGCGCAGCGTGGCCACGCTCACGTGCCAGACCACCGCCGCCTCCACACCGAGGATCAGCGCGGCCCGCAGCCACCGCCCCCACGCCGCCCTCGGCCTCGGCACGCACAGCAGCAGCCCCAGGAAGAAGACGGACGCGAACACCGCCAGCCCCGTCACCGCGAACGCCGTCGGCTCCGCGCCCACCATCGCCATCCCCGCCAGCGCGGCCAGCCCCAGGACCGGCGAGAGCGCCAGCACTCCGGCACCCGCGACCGCCCGCCCGGCCAGCCTGGCGAAATACCTCATAGGGGGACGTTAGTGGACTCGGCTCCTAAAGTGCGTGGCCAATGCGCAGGCGGACGCGGTCGCCGTCGCGGATGGTCTCGCTCACGGTCCACACGGCCTCGTCGACGACCGCGCCGGTGGCCGTCATGTAACCGCCCATCCTGAGCACCGGCCGGCCCGTGTCGTCGAGCAGCAGCTGGGCGCGGGACTCGGTGTCGGCACTGAACTGCACCAGGAAATCGTCGGTGCCCGCGGGGAGCTCGAACCACAGGCCGGGACGGAGGTGGGAGTCGGGGACCTCGATGACGTAGATGCTCACATGATCTCTTTACCCCGCCCTGACGCTTTCAGCGCCGGGCTCATGGCCTGGGATAGCGCTTTCCGTGCGTGATGTGGTGAAGTATCAGCATCCCTCTACAGGCTGGAGATTCCGTGCCACTGTTCGACATGCCGCTTGAGCAACTCCGCGGCTACCTGCCCGATCGCGACGAGCCCGCCGACTTCGACGCGTTCTGGTCACGCACCTTGAGCGAGGCCAGGGAGTTCGACCTGGGCGCGGAGTACGTCCCGCACGACCTGCCCTTCGCCTCCGTGGACGTGTTCGACGTCTCCTTCGCGGGCTGGGGCGGGCATCGGATCAACGGGTGGTTCCTGGTGCCGCGTGGCGTCGAGGGTCCGGTGCCGTGCGTGATGCACTACATCGGCTACAGCGGCGGGCGCGGGTTCCCGAAGGATCACCTGTTCTGGCCGGCCGCGGGGTACGCGGTGTTCGTGATGGAGACGCGCGGCCACGGCGGCGTGAACCCCGGCGCCCCCGGCACCACGGGCGACCCGCACGGCGGCGCCACGCCGCAGGCGCCGGGCATGATGACCCGGGGCGTCCTCGACCCGGACGACTACTACTACCGGCGGGTCTTCACCGACGCCGTCAGGGCGGTGGACGCCGCGCTCGAGCATCCATCGGTCGACGCGAGCCGCGTCGTCGTGTCCGGCGGCAGCCAGGGCGGCGGCATCGCCCAGGCGACGGCCGCGCTGCACCCGTCGGTCAAGGCGGCGCTCATCGACGTGCCGTTCCTGACCCACTTCCGCCGGGCCGTCGAGATCACCGGGAGGGACCCGTACCAGGAGCTGGTCCGGTTCCTGTCCACCCGGAGGGACAGCGCCGACCAGGTGTTCCGCACGCTGTCGTACTTCGACGGCGTCAACTTCGCCGCGCGCGGCCAGGTGCCCGCGCTCTACTCCGTGGCGCTGATGGACGACATCTGCCCGCCGTCCACGGTGTTCGCCGCGTACAACCACTGGCGGGGCCCGAAGGAGATCACCGTGTGGCCGTGGAACGGCCACGAGGGCGGCGGCGGGTACCAGTCCGAGGAGCAGCTGCGTTACCTGCACAAGCTGCTCGGCGAGGACTGACGGGTACGCCCGCCGTGCCGCGCGCCGGCACGGCGGGCGCCCGGCTCAAGCCGACTGCTCCTTGACCAGGAACGACACGCTCCCCTGGTCATCGGCTCCGGCGTCAAGAGACTTGTCGTCCAGCACACTGGCGGCCACCGGGTCGAGGTAGACCCGCGCCCCCTCGGTCTCGACCACCTCGTCCGCCGGCTCCGGCGCGGTGGCCAGCGTCAGGGTGAGCGCGCTCGCGCCCTCCCCCTGAGACGAGATGCGAATCCCGCTCTGGGAAGGCTCGGGCGCGGCCGCGGTCAGATCGCGGATCGCCTGGGCTGCGTTGGCTGTAAGGGTGAGCACTACGGCTCCTCCTCTGAGTCGACGTTCAGGAATTGCCTGCCCTTCCCCCCGAACCTGCGCTCAACCCTTCTTGACCTCTTCTTTACCAAGAATTCCTCGCGAGCCGCGTGGACAATGAGGGCCATGGACTTCGCGGAGCAGCGGCAGGCCCTGGTGGACCGGCTGCGGGAGCGCCAGGAGATCAGCGGGCGCGTGGCCGCCGCGCTGCTGGCGGTGCCGCGTCACCTCTTCCTGCCCGGCGTCGCCCCCGAGGACGCCTACCGCGACGAGCCCATCGTCACCAAGCGCGACGACGCGGGCCTGCCGATCAGCTCGTCCTCCCAGCCCGCGATCATGGCCACGATGCTCGACCAGCTCGGCGTCGAGCCGGGGCAGCGGGTCCTCGAGATCGGCACGGGCACCGGCTACAACGCGGCGCTGCTCGCCCACCTCGTGGGGCCGCACGGGCACGTGGTGAGCGTGGACATCGACGCCGACGTCGTCGCCCAGGCCCGGCTGAACCTGGCCGCCGCCGGGATGTCGCAGGTGGAGGCGGTCTGCGCCGACGGCGCCCAGGGGCATGCCGCGTCGGCCCCGTACGACCGCCTGATCGCCACGGTCGGCGTGTGGGACCTGGCCCCGGCCTGGCTGGAGCAACTGGGCGCCGGCGGGCGGCTGGTGGCGCCGCTCGACCTGCGCGGCGTGCAGGCGTCCGTCGCCTTCGAGCGCTCCGGCGACCACTGGGCGGGCCGGTCGGTCGCGCCCTGCGGGTTCATGCGGATGCGCGGGCCGTTCACCGGCCCGGAGGAGGTCGTGGTGCTGCGCCGCGACCCCGGCCTGATGCTGGCGCTGCCCGAGCGGCGCGAGATCGGCGACGTGCCGGCCGCGCTGGACGCGGCGCCGGCCGAGATCGCCGTGCCTGAGGTGGGAGCGGCCCACGTCCCGGGCTTCTCGCTCTGGCTGGCGTTGCACGAACCCCGGTGGTGCGCACTCAGCGGGAAGCTGGGCCGTGGCTACGGCATGAGCGTCGGCCTCGTCGAAGGCGACGGCATCGCGCTGCTCGCCGCCGAGGGCTCGCACGTGGCCCGCGGCCGGGCGGCCACCGGTGACGGGGTGGTGGCCCAGGGTCACGGGCCCGGTGGGGCCGAGCTGGCGGCCGAGCTGGCCGGGCACGTCCAGGCGTGGGCCGAGGCCGGCCGCCCGGACATGGGCGATCTCCGCGTGGCGGCGTATCCGGGCCGCTCCCGGACGGCGGCCGGTGGGACGGTCATCCGCAAACGGCACACCACGCTGGTGCTGAGCTTCATGGACGCCTGACGCGCCCGGAAACCCGGAATGCCGAGACTCCGCCAGGGTGGCGACTACGCTCTGTGAGTGGAACGTATCGCTATGTCATAGGAAAAGCTCATGCGCACTCTGTTGCTGGCAGCCGTGGCCGTCGCCGCCCTCGGAGGGTGCGCCGGCACGCCGACGGACACCGCGGGCCTGGCGCCGCGAACCGACTCGCAGCCGTCCGAGCAGGACAGGGCCTGGATGCGGGGGATCCACGAGGGCAATCTGGCCGAGATGCAGATGGGGCAGCTCGGCGTGACCAAGGGCGGCACGAAGCAGATCAGGGCGGTCGGCAAGCTGATCGTCAGAGACCACACCGAGTTCGACACCAAGGTCACCAAGGCGGCCACGCAGCTCGGCATCAAGCTGCCCGAGTCCCCGACCGCCGATCAGCGTGCCGACATAGTGCGGCTGAAGGACGCCCCGCGTCAGAGCTTCGACCAGGAGTTCCTCGCCATCATGACCAACGCGCACACGCAGGCGATCTCCGCCACCCAGACGGAGATCGCCAGCGGCTCGTCGCCGGCGGTGGTGGCGCTGGCCAGGTCCGCGGTGCCGACACTGGAGAAACACCTGGCCGCGCTGCGGCAGGCCGAGGGCGGCAGCCCGGGGCCGTCATCGTCCCCCGGCACGGAGACGCCCGTGTCGCCGATGACCCCCACAGGTCATGAGTAGAGCTCGACCTCGTTGAGCATGCTGCACGTCCGGCCGATCTCCGGCTCGCAGTCGGAGGTCGGGTCGGTGACGATCTTGACGTGGCGGCCGGTCGCGGCGATCTCCGAGTACCGGAGCGCGTAGTCCGTCCTGTCGATGATCGTGACGACCGGGCGGCCCCATGAGCGGCCGTCCCTGGAGACGTACACGCGGGCGCCGGCCGCGTGTCCCGGACGCAGGCTGAGGCCGATGCGGGTGAGCCGGTACTCCCGGTCCAGGTGCAGCACGTACCGGCCGCGGCCGGGGGCGACGGCACTCGACCAGTAGCCGGTGCCGCCGTCGAAGGCCGCGCTGGGGCGCGACCCGGGGTGGCCGGTCCAGCGCATGGTGGTCTCGACGCCGAGCGTCCCGCGCCGGCGCATGGCGGCCAGGTCCAGCAGGCCTGTGCCGGGCCCCGCGATCGTGAACAGCCGGCGCTTGATCGCGTACCAGCCGCCGTTCTCGAACCGCCCGTGCGCCGGGCAGGCCGTCTCGTTCAGCGGCCCCTCAGGGCGTGCCCCGGGCAGCTTGCAGTTGTCGAACACCTGGATCAGGGTGTGCGGGCCCAGCGCCGCGATCCCGGTGTAGCCGGACGAGCCGTGCTTGTCCCAGATCCCGTCGCGGTTGTGGTACGTCACCTGCGGCCAGAGCCATTCGTCGCCGAGCCCGTCGGGGGAGACGGCCAGCCAGTTGTCCGGGCGCCCGGCGCTGAGCACCAGGACGCCGCCGGGGGTGAGCAGCAGCCGCGGGGCCACGCCACGCACCACGCAGTCCTGCCCGCTGAAGCGCAGCTCGGCGGCCGGTGACCAGGTGCGGCCGTCGTCCGTGGAGCGGCTCTGGTGCAGCGTGGAGTACGGGCCGCCGTCGCGGCGCAGCACCGCCAGCAGGCTGCCGTCCATCGTCTGCTCGACGGCCGCCTCGTTGTAGACGAACCCGTCCGAAGGTCCCGCGATCACGCCGCGCCGCTCGAAGGTGCGCGCGCCGTCCCGGCTGGCGTACAGCTCGGCCTGGTACGTCCCCGTGTCGCCGTAGCGGGCGTACACCGTGATCAGGATCGTGCCGTCGGCGAGCTGGATCGGCACCCCGTGCGCGGCCCCGCCGGGCAGCAGGTCGCCGGGCGTGAACAGCGTCGACTCCGAGCGCACCCAGCTCTCCTGGTCGTCCGGCGACCTGGAGGTGAGCACGCCCAGCCGGGCCGTGTGCGGGCCGGTCCGCCGCAGGTAGTACTCGGTGGCGAAGAAGCGGCCGTCGAGCAGTTCGACGGGCGCCTCGCGCAGCGGCGTCCGGCCTGCGGGGCCGAACGTCAGGCCGCCGTCGTCGGAGAGCGCCGCCGCGTTGGTGAGGGTGACGACCTCGTCCACGTTCGTGGTGAAGGTCGTGATCACTTTCTGGCGGAGCATGCCGTCGCGCCCCACGACGTCGAGTGCCGACACGTTGGGGAAGCCCGCGAAGTCGAGCCGTTCGGACTCTGTCGGCTCCCGCTCGCCGGGCGGCGGGAAGGGGTGAATCCAGCCGAGTGACGAAGCAGTATCGATCGGGTTAGCCCCACTCGTGGCGGAGTGATCCGGTAGCCGGCAGTAACCGGCCTCGGTCCGCGCCACGCCCGGCCACGTGGGCGTCGTCGCGGCCACCGACAGGGCCACGACCATGGATCTTGCCATTGGCACGGTCTCGTTCCTCCCCATCTTGCCGCGTTAACGGGACTCTAGATGATCGACGCTCCGTAACTCGGTATTCATCGGCGGGAAGTCGCTGGTCCACCAGGCCTTCCCCGTGGCCGCCCGGCGACCCATGCCGTCTTGGTTAAGTACCAGTTGACAGAAAACCGCCCTGTGACGACTATCGGGACGGCACTATTAAGTGTCAATTTACGTAGGCCCGCCGAAGGCCGCGGGTCAGGAGGTGGCCCCAGATGAGCATCGAGCCGAGGGCGAGAGTGGCCCCAGAGCGAGTGCTGCCGGGCCCGGTGCCCCTGGCGCCGGAGACAGCCGCCCAGCAGCGGGTGGTCCAGCGGATCTGCGCCAGGGTGGCGCCCGACGGCATGGACGTCGGCGTCGACGAGGTGCCCCCGGGCGGCCTGCAGGTGTGGATCGACACTCCGGTGCCGGTGGGCGCGCAGGAGTCCTGGGTGCTCCACCACCGCATGGCCCGTGAGGTGGCCCTGGTCGGCTGGCACTGCGAGGCCGATGCGGACCGCCTGCTGGTCCTCGGATGGAGCGCCGCATGCCTGCACAACCGCGTACGCCTGCTCCAGAGCGGCCTGCGCAGGCTGACCGACTTCGAAGCGACCGCACAGCGGGCCGTGCAGCTCGACGGCCAGGCCCCGGACCAGCCCGCCACGCAGGTCGTGGCGGCCGTGTGCGCCTCGATCGAGCGGCGGCTGCGCTGGCCCGAGCGGCTGACCGAGCTCGACGGGTTCGAGCGCAGCTCGGGCCTGCCCCACCTGCAGCTGCTCCTCGCCCAGGTCATCGGCCTGGAGGCGAAGGTCGCGGCCGCCTGCGAGGAGCACCTCGTCATGGCACGGGTGCTGGCGCGGGCGGTGTGCGAGCAGTACGCCCGGCACTCAGACCTGTCCCGCGCGCAGCGGGACGTGCTGGCAGAGTCGCGCCGATGGGTGCATGCCAGCTCCATGATCCGTGGCTCGGCCGGCGCCCGGCCGAGCTCCGGTGGCCCCGCCGGCCGTCCCCACATGGGGCTGGCGGAGCGCCGCATCGCCGCGAGCGTCATCAACCACGGCGTGCCGCGGGCCACCCCCGCGGCCGTCACTCCACTGGTCGAGCACCTCGACCACACGGAGGGCGCGCGCTGAACCAGATCCGCTCAACGGCGAGCGGTCACCCGGAAACCCCGTCCGAGTCCGGTAGGAGAAACCCCCGCCATGCGAACCCCCCCGCACCTGCCCGCCAGAACCAGGCGTGACACCCGAGACACCGACACTGCCAGAGCCCGACGGCACCCCTACGGCCTGCACGAGGTCCCCGTGCAGGCGGCGCCGCGCGGAACCCTCGACATCCCCGACGCCATAGCTGAGCCCGACGAGTTCGTCGAGCAGCGGCTGCTCGGCATCAGGGAGATGTCCAACCAGGCCATCGGTTCCATCGACGACCTGCTCCAGCACACCGCGTGAGCCGAAAGAGGAGAGTCATGCAGGAATTAGAGCGACTGGAGCTGAGGTCGCACGACGTCGGGGGGCACCACCCGCGGGCCGTTGCGGGCATCGAGACGCCGCGCAACCTCGACGAGGTACGCGCGCTCGTACGGCAGGCCACGGCGTCCGGGCGCCGCCTCTACCCGATCAGCACCGGCAGGAACTGGGGCATGGGCTCGGCCATGCCGGTCACCGACGACAACGTGGTCGTCGACCTGAGCGGCATGAACCGCATCCGCAGCCTGGACCTCGAGGCCGGCTACGCGGTCATCGAGCCGGGAGTCACCCAGGCGCAGCTCGCCGAGGTGCTGCGTGACACGCCGTGGATGCTGAACGTCACCGCCTCCTGCGCCGACACCTCCGTCGTCGGCAACGCGCTCGACCGCGGCGACGGCTGCATCCGCTCGCGTGTCCACGACACGGCCGGGATCGAGGCCGTGCTCGCCGACGGCAGCGTGGTCACCACCGGCGGGCTCGACCCGGCCGGGCGCTACCACGGCCGAGTCGCCGGGCCCGACCTGACGCCCGCGTTCGTCCAGCACAACCTGGGCATCGTCACCGCCATGGCCGTCGCCCTGGTGCCGCGCCCGCAGACCATCGCCTTCGTGCACGGCCGCTTCCAGCGCGACCAGGTCGGGACGGCGGTCGGCGCGATGACCGGCTTCCTGCGCCGCGGCAACCCCGCCGACGGGCTCATGCGCGTGCGCGAGCTGTCGCTCACGCCCACCCACGGCGACTGGACGCTGCCCCAGGGGGTCGACCCGAGTCTGTTCACCATCATGGGGCCGCTCATGGGCAGCGACGCCACCGTGGAGCTGGCCGAGGAGCTGCTCCGCAAGGCGCTCATCGAGGTCGAGGGCGCCGAGGCGCTGCGCGTGGTGGACGCGGCCGAGGTGGCCCCCGACGACCCGCTCTACCCGAGGGCGCTCATGGCGCAGGGCATCCCCACCTGCCAGGGCGTGCGCAACGCGCTCGGCGTCACCTCCTGCGACCGGATCGACGACGGCGACATGGGCTTCCTGGCGCTGCTGCCGCTCATGCCCATGCACGCGAGGCGGACCGACCACCTCATGGCCGCGCTCCAGACGGCCGTGGACGCGCACAGCACCGCCCTCATGGTCGAGTGGAACCTCGTCAGCAAGCACATGGCCAACGGCGTCATCCAGATCTTCTTCGACCGGAACGCGCCGGACGCCCCCTACCGCGCCCACCAGCTCCGCAACGACGGCAACTGCCTGCTGCGCGGGAACGGATGCGCCATCTACCGCTCCGACATCGACCACGCCGCGGCCGACGTGTGGTCGGAGACCAGCACCGCCGGTCTCGGCATGCTGCACCGGCTCAAGACCGCTCTCGACCCGGACGGCCTGCTCTCTCCCGGCCGTTACGGCGCCTGAACGACCTGTCGTAGCTCCGCCGGTCGCACAAGCCGGAGAGTGCCGGTCGGCGGAGACCCTACATAGCTTGGAGGTGACCACGTGCGTTCGTCACCATCGCGGGGGACGAGCACCGTAGACCGCCGTCACGCCGTGATGCTGCGGCTGGTCGGCGCGGGTGTCATGTTGACGGTGATGGCCGACACCACGGCCACCACCCTGGCAGTCGGAGTGCTGCGGTACACACCCGCCGGCGCCGGCATGCCGCTGGGCGACCTGGTCTGGCTGACCAGCGCGGCGTTCATCCCGATCGCGGCGCTGCTGGCCACCGCGGGCCGCTGGGCGGACCTGGCCGGTCGGCGACGGGTGCTGGTCGTCGGCCTCGTGGTGTTCGTGCTGGGCGGGATCGCCACCGTCCTGGTGGATTCCTGGTCGTACGTCCTGGCGGCGCGGGCCGTCCAGGGCGCCGGAGCCGCGGCGATGATCCCCGCCAGCCTCGGGCTGCTGCTCGGTGAGCTGCCGGAGTCGCAGCGGCGCGGCGCGATCGCGCTGTGGAGCTCGGCCTCCGGGCTGGGCTGCCTGCTCATGCAGGCGGGCGGCGGCTGGCTGGCCGCCACCGTCGGCTGGCGGTCGCTGTTCGTCCCCGACGTCGTCATCGGCGTCGCGCTCCTGATCGCCTGCGTCGGGCTTCCGCCGGGTAAGCGCGCCGGGGCCAGGGGCCTGCCGGACATGCTGGGCGCGTGGCTGCTCGCCGCGGGCATCGCGGTCATCGTACTGGCCATCTCCAAGGCCATGGCCTGGGGCATGGACGTGGTGTGGCTGGCGCTGGCCGCGCTGGCCCTGCTGGGCGGCGCGCTCGCGCAGGCCAAGCACCACCGCCTGCCGGCGATCGACCTGGCCCTGTGGCGGCGTCCCAGGTTCGTCTGGGGCTGGCTGGCGACCTGGGGGTTCGGCGCCCTGTCGTACGGGCTGCTGACCGTGCAGCCGCTGTACCTGCTCCACCTGGGCTACCCCATGCTGGAGGTGGCCATGTGGCTGACGCCCACCTCGGTGGCCGTCGTCGTGACGAGCTTCCTGGCCGGACGCCTCGTCAAGCGGGTCGGCGCGTACGGCCTGATCTACGCCGGCTCGCTGCTCTGCGGCGGCGCCTGCGTGATCGTGCTGATCCAGGTCGGACCCACCGTGTGGGGCCTGGTCGCCAGCGTCGTGGTCGGCATGGGCGTCGGCGCGCTCGCGCCCGGCACCTCCGTCGCCACCACCCTGGCCGCCCGCCCCCACCAGTACGCCTCCGCCGTCGGCGCGGCCACCATGGCCCGCATGGTCGGCGGCGCCGTGGGCGTCGCCGTCGTGTCGGTCGTCATCGACCACCCGTTCATGACCGGCCCCTTCGCCGGACTGGCGGGCGCGCTCGCGATGTGCGTGGGCATCTCGGTGCTGATCGGCGCACTGGCCCTCACCAAGATCACCCGGCTGCGGACCGACCCTGGCGACGTCATGATCAAGGTGCCGCGCCGGCTGCTGCTGGAGTTGCGCATGACCCTCGCCACCGTGGCGGCGGAGGCCGACGCGCTGCTGCCTGTCGAGACCCGCACACCCCCCATGGACACCGCTGCGGAGAGTGTCCCGCGGCAGCGGTCGGCCGAGCCGGGCCCGCTCGCCTCCACCCGCGGGCACACGAACTAGTTCAACCATTCGAAAGGGCTCTCGTCATGGCAACCACATCGTGCGACGTAGCCATCGTCGGCGCCGGTCTCGGCGGCTGCTTCCTCGCCCTCATGCTGAGCCGCCGCGGCCAGCGCGTCGTCGTCATCGAGCAGGGACCCTCCGTCCCGAGCGCGGGCGCCGACTTCCTCAAGCCACCAGGACTGCAGGTGCTCGCCCGGCACGGGCTGGCCGACCTCGCCGGACGCCATGGCCTCAGGCGCGACGTCGTCCGCTACTACCACGACGGCGAGCCCATCCAGGAGTGCCACTACCCGGACGGCTTCCTCATCCGGCCCTACCGGGAGCTCGTCGAGCTCATCTACACGTGCTGCGCCATGGAGGGCGTCGACTTCTGGTTCGACGCCGGCGTCGACGACATCACGATGGACGAGGGCCGCGTCGAGGAACTGGCGCTGTCGAACGGACGGCGGCTGCGGGCCGGCGTCGTGATCGGCGCCGACGGCACCAGGTCCGCCGTACGGCAGGCGCTCGACATCGAGCCGCGCACGATGCCGTATGACCGCCTGCTGATGCGGGTGGCCACCGTGCCCCTGACCGCCAGTATCGCCCGGCTCAACCGGCTGTACTTCAGCTCGGAAGGCTGGTTCGCCTACCTCTACCCGCTCAGCAGGGACCAGGCCAGGGTGTTCGTCGGTCTGCCCCCGGAGGACGAAGAGGTGATCTTCCAGGACGGCATCCCGGCGCTGACCGACGAGCTGAAGAAGTTCGTCACCGAGAGCTCGGACGCCTTCGACTGGCTCCGGTCCGCGACCTGGCAGCGGATCAAGGTCTCCACGCTGCGGCTGGGGGCGTACCACAAGGGCAACGCGGCGCTGCTGGGCTCGGCCGCGTTCGCCTGCCACCCCATGACCGGGATGGGCATGAGCTACACCCTCCGCGACGCGGAGATCCTGGCCGACGTCATCTGTGCCGCCGGCGGGGACGGGGAGCTGCTCGACCGGCTGCTGTCCGCCCACTACGAGCCCCGCAAGCACGCCCACGGGCAGCTCATCGACTACGGCGACGCCCTGGTCGCCACCTTCCCCGACCGGGACGCCTATCTCGCGGCCTTCCGCCGGGATCTGCACGTCTTCGGTGAGGCAGCCCTGCCGACACCGGGACCGGCGGAACTCCCCGCCCTGCAGCCGATCTGAGCCGGCGGCGGGGGCGTCCTGTGGTAGGGCCAGCCCTACCACAGGAATGGGTGACTGCGGGGGTTCGCATAGACTCCGCCGCAGCGATGCTGATGGGGTATTCGCATTCGAACTCACCAGCATCGGAGTCAGAACTGTGATTGTGGTCGAAACTCCCCGTGGCCTGGCACCGCGGGAGCGGGGCAGCGACTTCGCGAAGCTGTCGCGCCGCATCGCCCAGGCGGGGCTGCTCGACAAGCGGCCAGGCTACTACACGGCCAGGATCGGCTTCGTCGGGGGCCTCTTCGCCGGTAGCTGGGCGCTGTTCGCCGCAGTCGGCGACTCCTGGTGGCAGGTGCTCGTCGCGGTGCTGCTCGCCGTGGCGTTCGCCCAGGTCACGCTGCTCGCCCATGACCTGGCGCACGGGCAGATCTCCCGCTCGCGGCGCACCTCCAGGATGGCCGGGCTGCTGGTCGGCAACCTGGCCGTCGGGCTCAGCTACGGCTGGTGGATGGACAAGCACACGCGCCACCACGCCAACCCCAACCACGAGGAGCACGACCCCGACGTCTCGCCCGACTTCCTGGTCTGGTCGGAGCGGCAGGCCGAGGCGGCGCGGGGGATCGCCCGGTTCATCGGGCGCCGGCAGGCGTTCCTGTTCTTCCCGCTGCTCACCCTTGAAGGGATCAACCTCAAGGTGTCGAGCTTCCGCGCACTGAGCCGCCCGTCGCTCAAGAGCAGGAAGGTCGAGGGGCTGCTGCTGACCGCGCACGTGCTGGCGTACCTGGGCGCGGTGTTCCTGGTGCTGTCCCCCGGCAAGGCGCTGGTGTTCCTGGCCGTGCACCAGGCGTGCTACGGCGTCTACCTGGGCTGCACGTTCGCGCCCAATCACAAGGGCATGCCGGTGCTCACCGCGGAGGACGAGCTGGACTTCCTCCGCCGCCAGGTCCTGACCTCCAGGAACGTGCGCGGCGGTCGCCTGGTCAACACCGCGCTCGGCGGCCTCAACTACCAGATCGAGCACCACCTGTTCCCCAACATGCCCACCGCGAACCTGCGCAAGGCGCAGCCCATCGTCCGCGAGTACTGCGCGGAGATCGGCGTCGACTACGTCGAGTGCGGCCTGGTCGAGTCCTGGGCTCAGGCCATGCGCCATCTGCATGAGGTGGGCCGTTCCCTACGCGTTGGTAGGGTTTAGGAGAAAATAGGCTGATCTGGACGGGTGGGATAGGTGGAGGTCGAGCAAACAGCGCTGCCGGGAATCGGGCTACGTCACGATTTCACCACCCGTAAAGGACAGCGGGTCGGTGTCGTGTCCCACCGCACCGGACGCCGGGACCTGGTGATCTACGACCAGGACGATCCCGACGCCGTGTGCCACGTGGTCAAGCTCAACGACGAGGAGGCCGACGCCCTGGCCGAGCTGCTCGGCGCCCCCCGCATCGTGCAGCGGCTCAACCAGCTGCACCGGGAGGTCGAGGGCCTGGTCAGCGTGCAGTTGCCCATCCCCGACGGCTCCCCCTACGCCGGGCGTCCCATGGGCGACGCGCGCGTGCGGACCCGTACCAGCGCCTCCGTCGTCGCGATCGTGCGCGCGGGGCAGGTGTTCGCCAGCCCCGGACCCGAGTTCGTGCTCAGGGCTGCCGACGTCGTGGTCGTCGTCGGCAGCGAGGACAGCACCGCCGAGGTGGCCGGCATCCTGGCGGACGGGTAGGGCCGCGGGTGCACGAAACCGCGGTTCTCTTTCTCGAGTTCGGTGCTGTACTGCTTGGCCTGGGAGTTCTGGGCGCGCTCGCGCTGCGTGTCGGCATCTCTCCCATCCCGCTCTATCTGATCGCCGGCCTGGCCTTCGGGACCGGCGGGCTGGTGCCGCTGGCCACCAGCGAGGAGTTCATCTCCGTCGGCGCGGAGCTGGGCGTCGTCCTGCTGCTGCTGACGCTCGGTCTGGAGTACAACGCCGACGAGCTGGTGACCAGCCTGACGGGCAACGCCCGCGCGGGCATCGTCGACCTGGTGCTCAACGCCGCCCCTGGCGCTGTCTGCGCGTTACTGCTCGGCTGGGGGCCGGTGGCGGCCGTGGCCATGGCGGGCGTCACCTACGCCACCTCCTCCGGCATCACCGCCAAGGTCCTGTCCGACCTCGGGTGGCTCGGCAACCGTGAGACGCCGACGGTGCTGTCGCTGCTGGTGTTCGAAGACCTGACGATGGCCGTCTACCTGCCGGTCCTGACGACCATGCTGGCCGGGCTGAGCCTGGTCAGCGGGGCCGTCTCGGTGGGCATCGCGCTGCTGACCGTGAGCGTGGTGCTGGTCGTGGCCCTGAAGTTCGGGCGGTTCATCGAGGCGTTCGTGTCCAGCCCGAACTCCGAGGTGCTGCTGCTCAAGGTGGTCGGGCTCGCCCTGCTCGTGGCCGGGCTGGCCCAGCAGCTGCAGGTGTCGGCGGCGGTGGGCGCGTTCCTGGTCGGGATCGCGCTGTCCGGCCAGCTCGCCGAGGACGCGCACGCGCTGCTCGCGCCCCTGCGCGACCTGTTCGCGGCGGTGTTCTTCGTGTTCTTCGGCTTCCAGACCGACCCGGCGAAGATCCTGCCGGTGGCGGGCCTGGCCGCGCTGCTCGCCCTGATCAGCATGGTCACCAAGCTGCTGACCGGCGCGTACGCGGCCAGAAGGGCGGGCATCGGCAAGGCCGGCCAGGCCCGGGCGGGCATCGCGCTCATCCCGCGCGGCGAGTTCAACATCGTGATCGCGGGCCTCGCGGTGGGCGCGGGCGCGCATCCCGACCTCGGCGCGCTGGCGGCGGCGTACGTCCTCATCCTGGCGGCCTTCGGCCCGCTGGCGGCCAAGCTGGTGCAACCTCTGATCACGGCCATCGCCAAACGGGCCTGATCCGCTAGTTTGTTCGCATGGCCCTGCCCACCGAGAAGACGATCTGGTCCACCGACTGGGACAGCCTCGAGATCTCCGGCGCGAGCTACCGCCGGGTGCTGTTCCAGGACGTGGACATGACCGAGCTCATCGACCACGGCTCCTCCTTCGAGGAGTGCCACTTCAGCAATGTGCGGTTCAACGTGTCGGCGCACGACGACGCCCGCTTCCTCAACTGCACGTTCACGCGGTGCTCGTTCTTCGACGCCACGTTCGACGGGTGCAAGCTGACGGGCAGCGTGTTCGACGGCTGCACGTACGGGCTGCTCAAGGTCGAGGGCGGCGACTGGTCCTACGTCAGCCTGATCAACGCCGACCTGCGGGGGAGCGTCTTCCGCGGCACTCGGCTGCGGGAGGCCGACCTGGCGGGGGCCCGGCTGGAGCGCGCCGAGCTGCGCCGGGCCGACCTGTCCGGGGTCTCCCTGCGCGGCGCCGACCTGACGCGGTGCGACCTGCGCGGCAGCGACCTGAGCACGCTCGACCCGCACACCGTCACGCTCAAGGGCGCGATCATCGACCCGTTCCAGGCGACGGTCGTGGCCACGGCCCTGGGGCTGGACGTACGGGACTAGCGCCCCTCCACGTCAGCACAGGGCCATCGCGGTCTGCCACACTCCCGGCAGCGCCGCCAGGACGAGGTCTCCCCGGCGGCGGCGGTCCTTGCGCGTCTCGGCCCCCAGGTCGGCCAGCAGCTCGCGGAAGCCGTCCTCGTAGCCGGACCCGCCGGCCGCCGACCGCTTCGCCAGGCAGCGCGAGTACGTGGCCACCAGCCAGAAGACCGCCTCCCGATGCAGCCCGCGCCGGATCAGGTCACGGGTGCCGTCGATGGCGACGGGCCGCGCCGGCGGGGTGATGTCGGAGTTGAACCGGTACGAGGGCGCCCGCAGACCGGCCGTCGCGTCGAACACCTTCTCCAGCGCGGTCAGATGCCGCCCGACCTGCGCCGCGCTGAGATCGGCGCAGCCCAGCAGGCCGAGCAGGCTCTCGTGGAAGTCCAGCCGGCCGTGCTCGGCGAGCAGGTCGCGGACATCGACGTATCGGCGGCGGATCGTGGGGTTGCGCAGGGCCGCCACCAGCAGCACGTGCGTGGTCACCCCGGTGCCGAACAGCCACGAGTTGACCTGGTCGGGCAGGGACGCGCGCTCGTCGATGCCGTTGATGAAGCCGCGCACCCGGTCCATGGCGTTGGTGCAGCGGGCCAGGATCCACGGCCGCTGCGCGAAGTCGCGCGAGACCACCCGCTGGAGCTCGGTCAGCCGTCCCGACGGGTCGGCCAGCACGCACGGGAGGTGGAAGCTGCCGGCCAGGTGGTAGTCGCTCAGCACGTCGTGGGCGGAGCCGAGCGCGGGAACGGAGGAGACCTCGAGCAGGATCCCCTTGTAGGCGAACTTCCCGAGGTGGGCGGGCCGGCTCGTGACCACGATGACGTCCACGTCGGAGGTCGGGGCCAGCTCCTCGGCCGGGCCGGCCCACAGGGCCGACCCGGTCAGGAACGCACCGTCGAAGCCCGGCAGCGCGGCGCCCTCTTCCTGCACCCACTGCCGAGCGATCTGTCTGGCTTCCTCAATCAGCATCCACTTCCTCCCGATCTGGGCCGCGGCGCGCGGTCCGGATCAGGACGAACGCACCCAGCACGACAAGCACCGCCAGCCCGCCCCAGATCCATCCGGGAATGCCCGTCGACGCCGCCGACTGCTCACCGGCCGCAGCACTCGCTGCGGCCTGTGGCGGCGGGTTCGTCGCCGGTTGCCCGCCGGAGGGCGAGGACGAGGCCGATGAAGAAGCTGATCCTTTCACGCTGAAGGGGATCTCGCCCTCAATGGGATGCCCATCGGACGAAACGACCCGCCAGGCGATGACGTACGCGCCCGGGGCGAGCGGCTGGAGCACGTCGGTGAGCACCTTGGGACCGGCGAGCCGCGGCTCGCCGAGCGGGACCGCCTTGCCGGCGGCGTCGTGCAGCACGACGAACGGGAACTTGACGCCGGCGCTGTATTCGAGCTCGATCTCCTTGACCGAGCCGACCTGCGCGTCCTTGGCGGGCGAACTGCTCTTGAGCGCGTCGTGGGCGAGCGCCGGAGAGGCGGTGAACATGAGGGCGAGGGCACCCGCGAGTGCCGCCCCGAGGATATGACGTGGCAGGAATGCCATGATGGGTCTCCAGAACGATCTTCCGGGCCGCGCGCGCCGTTGGCCGGCGGGCGCCGTCCGGACACAGGCAAGGGTACGCCCACGTGGGGGCGAGCCGAGGGGCACGGACGTCAGCCCACGTGCCCTGGCCCGCCGGGCGGGCCTCGCCTGTGGATCGCGCCGGAGACGGTCCTGCCGGCGTACACGGGGAGATCGGAGGTCACCGGTCGCCACGAGGGTGTGGCGGGCGCCGCCGGGGCGGCGGTGAGCAGCCGGATGAGCGGCGGCGGCCCGGCGTAGAGGCGGATCATGAGCCACAGCGCGCGCTCGCCGCGGTGCAGCCACCACGCCGTCAGCGCCGCCACCGTGAGGTGCGCCAGGGCCATGCCCGGCGCGGGATGCCCGTGCCCCGCGCCCGCGCCCGCGACCGGCGCGAGCCGCTCGAAGAGCTGGTGCAGCAGCATCTGCGTGCCGACGGTCGCCGCCAGCACGGCCGCCGGCCCGCGCTCGCGCCCGTCGATCAGGTACGCCAGCCCGAGCGCCGCCAGCACCCCGGTCAGGTAGACCTCGAACGGCACGAGGCCGCCGCCCGCCAGCGCGTGTCCGCCCGCCGACACGGCACCGCAGACCGTCGCGAAAACGACGGCCCGCGCAAGACGCAGCACTGACGACGCGGAGGACACAACCGATATTCTCCTCGAAAATCAGCGAGGAAGTCTCAGGTTTCACGCGCGGCCGAACTCCGCCGAGGGCCGAAGGGGCGTCGCGCGCCACGTGATCGGCCGTCGCGGCCCCGGGGCGCCATGGTGCCTCTTTGCCAAAGACGCGACCCGGTGATGACACTTCTTCACCGGCTCTTTCCAGGCACGGGGAATTCGCCTCCGGCGTGGCGCGGCGGTATGGCCGATGGCAACTGCAAACATCGTACCGATCTTGCTTCGGGCCGCTCCGCGGCTTTACGGGCCGCATTCCGGCTCGCGGGTCAATTTGCGACACATTCCGAAAGGAACGGTACATGTTCACGCCCAATCTCCGGACAAAAGCCACAGCCACGTCTGCCCGGCTTACGGCGCGTCACGCGATGAAGAGGGCGATATGCGGCTCCCTTTCGATGGCGCTGGTCGCGACCTCGACCACGGCGGCGGACGCGGACGGCGGCATCGACATCCGCATCGGTGTCGCGACCCCGACCCCGACCCCGAGGCCGAACCGGACCCCGACGCCGATCCCGAGCCCCACGCCGACGCCGACGCCGACGCCGACCCCGACCCCGACGCCGAGCCCGAGTCCCACCCCGACGGTGACGGCGACGGCCACGGAGACGGCCACGGCCACGGCCACGGCGACCGACGCCCGCCTCTTCCCCCACGACGTCCTCGGCCGCGGCAGATGCGACCCGCATCTGTTCTTCAAGGTCCACCGCCTCTCGCCGCGGAACTTCTTCCTGCCCCGCACCCGCTTCATCGACGGCCCCGGAGGCACGATGACGGTGACGGTGACGAGGGAGCACGAAATCCGCGCGTTCCTGGAGACCGAGCAAGAGAGGCAATGGTCGGTCACCGAGAAGTTCACCACGAAGGACCTGGTACGCCAATTCCGCCTGATGGGACTCCCGCACCTCGAAGAGCGGCACATGGTCTTCACCGGCCACGAATATACGCGGGAGATCACCAAGGGAATGTACGGCAATATGTGGTATCGGGTCTTCGGCTACCGCATCGGCTGGTCGGCGTGGTCGCAGATCGGGACGTGCCGCGAGTTCAAGGTCGCCAGCGGAATCGCCAACGTGCCGGCCCGGGTGGAGGGCTGGCGATACTGGGAGACCAAGCACCCGATGTTCAAGGGGCACCCGATATCCAGCAAGTAGCCAGGCCGGGCCAGGAGGACGCCGCGCGGCGGGCGGGGACGCCATGGGGTCGTGCGGCCGGGCGGTGGATCGTGGCACACTTCTCGTGGCGCAGGCCGTTCCCGAGGCGGCCCGAGCGGGAGCAGGACCCCCACGGACAGAGGCACGGCGAAGGATGGCGACTCCCCCCACGATCCGGGTGATTCTCGTCGAGGACCACGCCATGGTCGCCGAGGCGATCGGGCTGGCGTTGGGCAAGGCGCCCGACTTCGAGGTGGTGGCCCAGACCGGGACCATCGCCGGGGCGGTGGCTGAGACCCGGCGGTTCCAGCCCGACGTCGTCGTGCTCGACCGCCGCCTGCCCGACGGCGACGGGATCACGGCCATCGAACGACTCTCCGCGGCGGCGCCCAAGGCGCGGGTGCTGGTGCTGACCGGCGAGGCGACCGCCTCTGTGGCGGCCAGGGTGGTGTCGGCCGGGGGCGCCGGGCTGATGGTGAAGTCGTCCCGGCTGGGAGAGTTGGAGTCGGCCGTACGCGAGGTGGCGTCCGGCGGGGTGGTGCTCGCGCCGGCGCTGCTGCCAGGGATGCTCGACCGGCTGACCGGGCGGGCGGGACTGCTGGGATCCGCGTTGACGGCCCGCGAGCGGGAGACGCTGCTGCTCATGGCCGAGGGCGCGAGCACGGCCGAGATCAGCGAACGCCTCGGTGTCGCCCGCAACACGGCGCGCAACCACGTACAGCACGTCCTGGAGAAGCTCGGGGCCGGCTCGAAGCTGGAAGCGGTGGCGATCGCCCGCCGGGACGGGCTGCTCGACTGATGCATCTGCACCATGTCACGTCCCCAGGTGCATCAGGCGTTATGGAGCGCTTGCGTCTCGTGATCGAGTGCCGCGTTACCCGAGAGTAGAGGGGTGGGCAGCGAGGAGGTGGGGACGTACCAGGTGGACACGCCCCTGCCGAAGGAGATGGGCAGCATCACGGCGGCGCGCCGGATCGCCCGACAGGCCTTGGCCGAGTTCGGCTACCGGGGCCATCACGAGGATGTCCTGCTGGTGGTGTCCGAGCTCGTGACGAACGCGCTCGTGCACGGCGACGGCCCGCCGTCCCTCCGGATGAGGGGCGACGCGTCGCGGGTGCGCATCGAGGTGGGAGACGACGGCGAGCGGCTGCCCGAGCCGCGCGAGCCCGGTCCGGCGAACGGCTGGGGGCTGCACGTCGTCGGTCTGCTCTCCACCGGCTGGGGGATCTCGCCCCGCGACGGCGGCAAAGTGGTGTGGTGCGAGCTGGAGCCCCGCCTTGCCCCGATTCGGGGCAGTCGCTCGGAAAACTGAGCATATGTGGGACCTGAGTTTGGGTCCTTACGCTGTGTCATGAAAAGCTGCAGTATGGCCGTGGATGACCTCCCGCAAGAAGATTTGAGATTGCTCGTGCAGAGCATCCGCGATTACGCCATCTTCATGCTGGACCCGCGCGGCAGGATCGTGAGCTGGAACGCCGGAGCTCAGCGCATCAAGGGGTATACCGCCGAGGAGATCATCGGCACCCACTTCTCCGTGTTCTACCCGCCCGAGGACGTGGCGGCCGGCAAGCCTCCCATGGAGCTGGAGGCGGCCGCCGCCGACGGCCGGTGGGAGGAGGAGGGGTGGCGGGTACGCAAGGACGGCACGCGGTTCTGGGCGAGCGTGGTCATCACCGCCCTGTTCGACGAGCGCGGCGACCTGCGCGGGTTCGGCAAGGTGACACGCGACCTGACCGAGCGGCGCAGCATGGCCAGAGCGCTGGACGAGCGCGGCCTGCTGCTCACCCATCTCGTCCAGGCCCAGGAGCGCGAGCGCCGCCGCATCGCCTCCGACGTGCACGACGACACCATCCAGTCCATGGTGGCGGTCGGGATGCGGCTGCGGGCCCTGGGGGAGCGGCTGCCCGCGGAGTACGCCGCCGCCATCGCCCCGCTGGACGACGTCGTCGAGTCCGCCGTGGATCGCCTGCGCGACCTGGCCTTCCGCTTACGGCCGCCGGGTGACGGCCTGGCGGAGGGGCTGGCCGCGTACCTGGAGCGGGAGATGGCGGGCACGGCGTACGAGCTGGTGCTCGACCTGGATGGCGAGCCGCCCCCTGAGGCCGCGATCACCGTGTTCCGCATCTGCCAGGAGGCCCTGACGAACGTGCGCAAGCACGCCGGGGCGAACACCGTCATCGTGCGGCTGGCCTCGCTCGACGGCGGCATCCACGTGCGCGTGCGCGACGACGGGACCGGGCTCGCGAACCGGGAGAGCCGGGACGGGCACTTCGGGCTGATGGAGATGCGGGAACGGGCCGAGACGGCGGGCGGGTGGTGGGACATCCGCGGCACGCCCGGGGAGGGCACGACCGTGGAGTTCTGGGTGCCCGCCGTCTCACGGGCGGCGTCAGGACCGGGCGAGCTCGGCCTGACGGGGACCGTCCCGTCATGACCCCAGCAGGGCGAGGGTCTGGCGGGCGATCTCCCACTCCTCGTCCGTGGGAATGACCAGCACGGCCACCTCCGCGTCCGGCGGCGACACCGCCCGCTCGCCGGACGACGCGGCCAGGTTGAGCGCCGGGTCCCGCCGGCCGGGCGTTCGCGGGCGCGCACGTCCACGAGCTCGTACCTGATGGACGACGAGCCGGTGTTCAGCACGAGGATGCGTCCGGCCACGTCCACGACCTGATCTCGGGGGTGTCCTCGCCGTGGTCGCGCGCGTGGGCGCGGGCTTGCAGCCGGGCGTCGCTCATGCGCTGGCGCAGATGCGCCTGGGTGGTGCCGAGCCCAGGCACGCGGTCGATGACGTCCATGACGAGGTGGTAGCGGTCGATGTCGTTGAGCATGGCCATGTCGAAGGGCGTCGTCGTGGTCCCTTCCTCCTTGTAGCCGCGCACGTGGATGTTGGCGTGGTTGTGGCGGCGATAGGTGAGCTGGTGGATGAGCGATGGATAACCATGGAAGTCGAAGATGACTGGTTTGTCGGTGGTGAAGAGGGTGTCGAACTCGGCGTCCGACATGCCGTGCGGGTGCTCCGACGGCGGCTGGAGCCGCATCAGATCCACGACGTTGATGACCCGTACCCTCAGGTCGGGGACGTGCTCGCGCAGCAGGGCGGCGGCGGCCAGCGTCTCCTGGGTGGGCACGTCGCCCGCGCAGGCCAGCACCACGTCCGGCGCGGCCCCGTCGTCGGTGGAGGCCCACGGCAGGATGCCCAGGCCGCGCGTGCTGTGCGCGACGGCCTCCTCCATCGTGAACAGGTCCAGCACCGGCTGCTTGCCCGCCACGATCACGTTGACGTAGTCGCGCGAGCGCAGGCAGTGGTCGGCGACCGACAGCAGCGTGTTGGCGTCCGGCGGCAGGTAGACCCGCACCACCGACGCCTTCTTGTTCACCACCACGTCGAGGAAGCCCGGGTCCTGGTGGCTGAACCCGTTGTGGTCCTGCCGCCACACGTGCGAGGACAGCAGGTACGTCAGCGACGCCACCGGTCGCCGCCAGGGGATCTTCTGCGACGACTCCAGCCATTTGGCGTGCTGGTTGAACATGGCGTCGATGATGTGGATGAACGCCTCGTAGCAGTTGAACAGCCCGTGGCGGCCGGTCAGCAGGTAGCCCTCCAGCCAGCCCTGGCACAGGTGCTCGGACAGCACCTCCATCACGCGCCCGCCGGGAGCCAGGTTCTCGTCCGTCGGCAGGACCTCGGCGTTCCACGCCCGGTCCGTGACCTCGAACACCTCCGACAGCCGGTTCGACTCGGTCTCGTCGGGGCCCATCAGCCGGAACGTCCGGGGGTTCGCGGCGATCACGTCGCGCAGGAAGCCGCCCAGCACCCGCGTCGGCTCGCTCGACTGCGTGGCGGGCGACTTGACCTCGACCGCCAGCCTGCGGAAGTCGGGCAGCCGCAGCGGCGCGAGCAGCTCGCCGCCGTTGGCGTGCGGGTTCGCGCTCATCCTGCGCGTGCCGCGCGGCACGGTGTCCAGGATCCCCCGCACGGGCCTGCCGCCGGAGTCGAACAGCTCCTCCGGCCGGTACGAACGCATCCACTCCTCGAGCATGGCCAGGTGGGCCGGGTTCTCGCGGACCTTGGACAGCGGCACCTGGTGCGCCCGCCACGTGCCCTCGACCTGCTTGCCGTCCACCTCGCGCGGCCCCGTCCACCCCTTCGGCGTGCGAAGCACGATCATCGGCAGCCGGTCGGCCGCACCCCGCTTGTAGGCGGCCATCTGGTCGAACGCGGTGTCCAGCGCCCGGGCCATCTCCCCGTGGTCGGGGCCCACCACGTGGGGGCGGTAGCCGTACCCCTCCATGAGCTTGAGCAGCTCCGCCTCGGGGACGCGGGCGAGCACGGTCGGGTTGGCGATCTTGTAGCCGTTCAGATGGAGTATGGGCAGCACGATGCCGTCGCGGTCGCGGTCGAGGAACTTGTTGGAGTGCCAGCTCGCCGCGAGCGGGCCCGTCTCGGCCTCGCCGTCCCCGATGACGCACGCCACGACCAGGTCCGGGTTGTCGAACGCGGCCCCGTACGCGTGCGCGAGCGAATAACCCAGCTCCCCGCCCTCGTGGATCGAGCCGGGCGTCTCGGGAGCCACATGGCTCGGGACCCCGCCGGGGAAGGAGAACTGGCGGAACAGCCGGCGCATGCCCTCCACGTCCTGCGAGATGTCCGGATAGCGCTCCGAGTACGAACCCTCCAGCCACGAGTGCGCCACCGCCGCCGGCCCGCCGTGCCCGGGGCCGACGATGTAGATCATGTCCTGGTCCCGCTCCATGATCACCCGGTTGAGGTGGGCGAAGCAGAAGTTCAGCCCGGGGGTCGTGCCCCAGTGGCCGAGCAGGCGCGGCTTGACGTGCTCGGGCCGTAGCGGCTCGCTGAGCAGCGGATTGTCCAGCAGATAGATCTGTCCGACGGACAGGTAGTTCGCCGCCCGCCAGTACGCGTCGATATGGTCCATGCCTGTGCAGCTTCCTCCACAGGACGTGCTGAATCCCCAGTGAGCCCGATAGGGTGGCGGATATGGCTCTGAGGAGTTCGCTCTGGTATTCGGGTAACGACCGCAACTCCTACATCCATCGGGCATGGATGCGGCGCGGCCTGCCCCGCGAGGCGTTCGAGGGCGGCAAGCCGCACATCGCCATCGCCAACACCGCCTCCGACCTCACCCCGTGCAACTCCCACCTGAACGAGGTGGCCGAGAGCGTCGCGCACGGCGTCTGGGAGGCCGGCGGCGTCCCGCTCAACTTACCGGTCGTCTCGCTCGGTGAGACCAACGTGCGCCCGACGGCCATGCTCTGGCGCAACCTGGCCGCCATGGCCACCGAGGAGATGCTGCGCGCCAACCCGATCGACGGCGTGGTGCTGCTCGGCGGCTGCGACAAGACCATTCCGTCGCTGCTCATGGCGGCATCGTCGGTAGACCTGCCCGCCGTCGTGATGCCCGGCGGCCCCATGCTGACCGGCCACTTCCGGGGCGCGCCGCTCGGCTGCGGCACCGACGTGTGGCGCCTGAGCGAGGAGGTACGCGCGGGCACGCTCTCCCGCGAGGCGTTCCTGGAGTCCGAGTCGTCCATGATCCGCAGCCGCGGCCACTGCAACACGATGGGCACCGCCTCCACCATGGCCTGCATGGCCGAGGCGCTCGGCATGACGCTGCCCGGCACCGCCGGCACGCCCGCGCCCGACAGCCGCTTGCTCGAGCGCTCCCACGAGACCGGCCGCCTCGCCGTGGACCTGGTCAGGGAGGGCCGCAGGCCCAGCCAGGTGATGACCAGGGGCTCGTTCCTCAACGCCATCGTGACCCTGGCCGCCGTCGGCGGCTCCACCAACGCCGTCGTCCACCTGCTGGCCGTCGCCGGCCGCCTCGGCGTGGACCTCGCCCTCGACGACTTCGACCGCACGGGCTCGGGGGTGCCGCTGCTCGTGGACCTCCAGCCGGCCGGGCGGCACCTGATGGACGACCTGTTCAGGGCGGGCGGCCTCGCGGCCGTGCTGAAGGAGGTCGAGGACCTGCTCGACCCGGAGGCGATCACCGTCACCGGGCGGCCCCTCGTCGAGCACCTCACGGGCGCGGAGATCTGGGACGAGAGCGTCATCAGGCGCCGCGCGACCCCGCTGCTGCCCGACGCCGGCATCGCCGTCCTGCGCGGCAACCTCGCCCCCGGCGGGGCGGTGATCAAGCCCGCCGCCGCCTCGCCCGAGCTGCTGCGGCACCGCGGCCGGGCCGTCGTCTTCGACAGCATCGAGGACGTGTACGCCCGGCTGGACTCGCCCGACCTGGACATCGACGAGACCTCGGTGCTCGTGCTGCGCGGCTGCGGCCCCAAGGGCTACCCCGGCATGCCCGAGGTCGGCAACCTCCCGCTGCCCGCCAAGCTGCTGGAGAAGGGCGTGCGCGACATGGTGCGCATCAGCGACGCCCGCATGAGCGGCACCGCCTACGGCACGGTCGTCCTGCACACCGCGCCCGAGGCGGCGGCCGGCGGCCCGCTGGCGAAGGTGCGCACCGGCGACCCCATCGTGCTCGACGTGGCCGACAGGCGGCTCGACGTGGACATCCCCGACGCCGAGCTGGCCGCCAGGGAGCCCGTCATGCAGGGGCACGCCAGGCCCGTACGCGGGTGGGAGCGCCTCTACGTCGAGCACGTCACCCAGGCCGACCGCGGCGCCGACCTCGACTTCCTCGTCGGCTCCAGCGGCGACCACGTGGGCCGCGAATCCCACTGAGCGTTTAAAGACTCCCCTCCGCCGTGCGAGGAATCAACCTCGTTGGGTACGGGTTGGCAGGGACAATGATGATCCGGTTTTGGCGACACGAGGAGCAAGCGTGAACGGCGACATCACCCAGAGCCAGGAGTGGGCGGCTCTCGGCAAGCACCACGAGGAGCTGGCGGGCAGACATCTGCGCGAGCTGTTCGCCGAGGACCCGGGCCGGGCCGAGCGCATGACCGTGACCGCCGGCGACCTCTACCTCGACTACGCCAAGCACCGCGCGACCGGCGAGACGATCGACCTGCTGCTGGCCCTGGCCGAGCGGGCAGGGCTGCGCGACAGGATCTCCGCCATGTTCGGCGGCGAGCACATCAACGTCAGCGAGGACCGCGCCGTCCTCCACGTCGCGCTGCGCCTGCCCCGTGACGCCGAGCTGTCCGTCGACGGGCAGGACGTGACCGCCGACGTGCACGCCGTGCTCGACAAGATGAGCGCGTTCTCCGACCGGGTCAGGTCCAAGGAGTGGAAGGGCGCCACGGGCAAGCCGATCGAGACCGTGGTCAACATCGGCATCGGCGGCTCCGACCTGGGCCCCGCCATGGCCTACGAGGCGCTGCGCGACTACGCCGACGCCGGCATCGCGGCCCGGTTCGTCTCCAACATCGACCCCGCCGACATCACCGGCAACCTCGCCGGCCTCGACCCGGCGACCACACTGTTCGTGGTCAGCTCCAAGACGTTCACCACGCTCGAGACGCTCACCAACGCCAGGGTCGCCCGCCGCTGGCTGGTCGAGGCCCTGGGCGAGGACGCGGTCTCCAAGCACTTCGTGGCCGTCTCCACCAACGCCGCCAAGGTCGCCGAGTTCGGCATCGACACCGACAACATGTTCGGCTTCTGGGACTGGGTCGGCGGCCGCTACTCCTACGACGGCGCCATCGGCCTGTCCCTGATGATCGCGATCGGGCCCGAGCGCTTCCGCGAGATGCTGGCCGGCTTCCACACCATCGACGAGCACTTCCGCACCGCGCCGTTCGAGGCCAACATGCCGGTGCTGATGGCCATGCTCGGCATCTGGTACAACGACTTCTTCGGCGCCGAGACCCGCGCCGTGCTCCCGTACAGCCAGCGGCTGCACCGCTTCCCCGCCTACCTGCAGCAGCTCACCATGGAGTCCAACGGCAAGTCCGTGCGCGCCGACGGCAGCCCCGTGACGGCCGCCACCGGCGAGATCTTCTGGGGCGAGCCGGGCACCAACGGGCAGCACGCCTTCTACCAGCTCCTCCACCAGGGCACCCGGCTCGTGCCGGCCGACTTCATCGGCTTCGCCGAGCCGTTCGAGGACCGCGAGGGCATGCACGACCAGCTCATCGCCAACCTCCTCGCCCAGACGTCGGCGCTGGCGTTCGGCAAGACGGCCGAGGAGATCGCCGGCGAGGGCACCCCGCCCGACATCGTGCCGCACAAGGTGATGCCGGGAAACCGGCCCACCTCCACGATCCTCGCGCCCAAGCTGACCCCCTCGACGCTCGGCCAGCTCGTCGCGCTCTACGAGCACATCGTGTTCGTGGAGGGCACCATCTGGGGAGTCGACTCCTTCGACCAGTGGGGTGTCGAGCTGGGCAAGAAGATGGCGCTCGACCTGGCGCCCGCGCTCACCTCCGACGAGGCGCCCACCACGTTGCCCGACGCCTCCACCGAGCGGCTCGTCCGGAAATACCGCGAGCTGCGCGGAAGGCGCGTCTGACATGGGGCACACGCGCGCGCACGGCACGGAGCGGGCGGGGGCGCTGGTGCTGTTCGGCGTCACCGGCGACCTCGCGCGCAAGATGATCCTGCCCGCCCTCTACCGCCTCACCGCCGACAGCCGCCTGGATCTGCCCATCATCGCCGTGGCCAAGACCGACCTCGACCTCGACGGGCTGCGCGAGCACGCCCGCGAGGCCGTCGGCGGCGTGCGCGACGCGGCCTTCGACAAGCTGGCCGGCAACCTGCGGCTGGTCACGGGCGACTACCGCGACCCCGAGACGTTCGCCAGGCTGCGTGAGGAGGTGGGGGGCAAGGGCTTCCTCGTCCACTACCTCGCCGTCCCGCCGGCGCTGTTCGCCGCGGTCGCCGAAGGGCTGGCCGGGGTGGGGCTCAACCAGAACGCCCGGCTCGTCGTGGAGAAGCCGTTCGGCCACGACCTCGACTCCGCCCGCGCGCTCAACGACGAGCTGCTGAAGCACTTCGACGAGGACCACCTGCGGCGCGTCGACCACTTCCTGGGCAAGGAGCCGGTCGAGGACCTCATGGTCTTCAGGTTCGCCAACACCCTGCTCGAGCCCATCTGGAACCGCAACCACGTCCGCAGCGTCCAGATCACCATGGCCGAGGACTTCGACGTGCGCGACCGCGGCGCCTTCTACGACGCCAACGGCACCATCCGCGACGTGGTCCAGAACCACCTGCTCCAGCTGCTCGCCATCCTCGCCATGGACCCGCCGCCGTCCACCGACGCCCGCGCCCAGCTCGACGAGAAGTGGCGGGTGCTCCGCGCCGTCCAGGCCATCGACCCGTCCGACGTCGTACGCGGCCAGTACGCGGGCTACCTCGACACCGACGGCGTGCGCCCCGGCTCCACGACCGAGACGTTCGTCGCCCTGCGCGCCTACGTCGACAACTGGCGCTGGGCCGGCGTGCCGTGGTGCTTCCGCTCGGGCAAGGCGCTGCCGACCACCGACCTGGAGATCGTCGCCGAGCTGCGCAGGCCGCCGGTGACGATGTTCCGCGGCGGCGACGCGTCCGTCACCCCCAACCTCATCAGGTTCCGGCTCCAGCCGGACGCCGGGGTCACCTTCGACCTGCTGGCCAAGGAGCCGGGCAAACAGCACACCAGGCCGGTGCCGGTCAGCGTCGACTTCACCAAGGTGCTCGGGCCGATGGAGGCCGCCTACGAGCGCGTCCTGACCGACGCCATCAGCGGCGACCCGCGGCGTTTCGCCAGGTTCGACCTGGTGGACGAGTCGTGGCGGATCGTCCAGCGGGTGCTCGACCTGCCGGATGCGCCGCTGCCGTACGAGAAGGGGTCCTGGGGGCCCGAGCCGGCCGAGAAGATCGCGCCTGGCGGCTGGCACGAGATCTCCACCACGTTCGACTGAGGTGGCCAGACGGGCGATCCGGGGTAACGATGGGGGAATGGACATCATGAAGGTGGTCGAGCAGGCGCAGGACACCGCGACCGTCAGACGCGTCTTCGGCGAGCCGATCCAGCAGGGCGACCTCATCGTCATCCCGGTCGCCAGGGTCCTCCACGGCGGCGGCGGAGGGCAGGGGCAGGGCAAGGACGAGAAGGGCGACGAGAGCGGCAGCGGCAGCGGGGGCGGGTTCGGACTCAGCGCCACGCCCGCGGGCGTGTTCCTGATCAAGGACGGTGACGTCCAGTGGCGGCCGGCCGTCGACGTCAACCGCATCGTGATCGGCGGGCAGATCGTGCTCGTCGTGGTGGCGCTGACCATCCGCTCCATCTTCAAGAAGTGGCGGCGCAGGCGGTGACGTGCTGATCGACCTGCTCGACGCGGAGCTCGCCTTCCGCGACTTCCTGATGCCCGGCTCCAACCTTCCGGTGCGGCAGGCCCCGCTGGACGGCTCGGCCTGGCTCGTGCGCTTCCCGCCCGGCTGGGCCCGCGCCGAACACAGGCACTACCTGGCGGGGGAGGAGTTCGTGCTGCTGGAGGGCGAGCTGTGCGTCTCCGGCATCACCTACCGGGCAGGGCATCACGGCTGGCTGCCCGCCGGGACGCTGCGCCACTCCGGCGCGGCCCCCGGCGGGGCGCTGGCGTTCACGTCCTTCGACGGGGACGACACCTGGGTACGCAGCGAGCTCGACGAGCCGGACGGCCCGGCCCTGCGCACGCCGCTCGAGACCGTCGTCATCCCCGCGGGCGGGCTGCCGCTCACCCCGCACTCCGCGCTCCTCGACACGCCCGTCCACCTCGACCGCCCCGCCGAGATGATCACCGTGCCGACCTGGACGTGGGAGCGATCCACCTTGATCCCGGAGGGCCGGGTGCTCATAAGGTGGGCGGCATGACTTCTCTGCCGCAGATCGCGGGTTTCGGCACCATAGTGTTACTCGGGGCGATGTCGCCCGGTCCCGACTTCGCGGTCGTCGTACGCCGCTCCGCCGCCTCCGGGCGCCTGTACGGCATGGCGGCGGCCACGGGCGTCGCCGTGGGCGTGTTCGTGTGGGTGGTGGCCGCGGCCACCGGCATCGCGGCGCTGCTGGCCACCTCGGCGATGGCGTTCACCGTGGTCAAGGTGGTCGGGGCCGCCTACCTGCTGTACCTCGGGGCCAGGGCGCTGCGCTCCGCTCTGCGCTCGGGCGGCGAGCTCAAGCTGGACCTGCCCGATCCGGGGCGGCGCAACGCGTGGGCGGCGTTCGCGGAGGGCCTGTTCACGAACGTGCTCAACCCGAAGGCGGCGCTGTTCTTCGTGGCGCTGATGCCGCAGTTCGTCAGCTCGGGGTCCTCGGTGGGGGAGACACTGGTGCTCTCGCTGATCGCGCTGGCGGGGACGGTCGCGTGGTTCATGGTGGTGGCGAACGTCGTGGGCACTCTGCGTAAGGTCTTCGCCCGGCCTGCCGTACGCCGGGTGGTGGACGGCCTGACCGGCGCCGCCCTCATCGCCCTCGGCGTCAAGCTGGCCGCCGCCACCCGCCCATGAGCGCGCGGGGCGTCATGAGGCGGTGACGGCTCGGCAGGTGCGCGCAGGCCATGAGACGGTGACGCCCAGCAGGTGCCAAGCCCGCAGGCCATGGAGCGTCATGAGACGGCGACGCCCAGCAGGTGCCCGAGCCCGAACGTCACGGTGGCGGCTGCCGCGCCCAGCGCGAGCTGCCGCAGCCCGCCCAGCCACCACGGCCGCGCGGTCATCAGCGCCACCGCCGCCCCGAACCCGAACAGCGCCAGCACGCTCACCACCACGGCGAGCACCAGCCCGGACGCCCCGAACAGGAACGGCACCAGCGGGACCAGCGCCCCGGCCGCGAACGCGCAGAACGACGAGAGAGCGGCCACGTACGGCGAGGGCAGGTCGTCGGGGTCCACCCCCAGCTCCTCCCGCACGTGCACCCGCAACGCCTGCTCGGGATCGGCCGACAGCCCCGCGGCCACCCGCCGGGCGAGGTCGTCGTCGAGCCCCCGCGCCCGGTACAGCGCCGCCAGTTCCGCCTGCTCGCCCTCGGGGTTGCGGGCCAGCTCCCGTCGCTCGACGGCGATCTCGGCCCGCATCAGCTCGGTCTGCGACTTGACGGAGGTGTACTCACCGGCCGCCATGGAACAGGCACCCGCGATCAGCCCCGCGCACCCGGCCAGCACGGCCCCTCGTCCCGCCCCGGCGGCACCCACGACTCCGGCGATCAACGCGAGATTGGACACCAGCCCGTCCATCGCCCCGAACACCGCGGGCCGCAACCATCCACCGGTGACGTCCCGGTGACTGTGGTGCTTCTCCGGCGAATACGGCCGAGTCATCTCAATCATCATCAAATGCCTCCACTTTCCGATATTTCATCGAAAATGTAGGCACACATCACCAAGATCCGCAACGAAGGCCAGGCTTCCCTGAGCTGCGAAGAAGCGGGTACTCGCGAAAGGGGCGCGCGGCGGGTCAAGCGAAGGTAATGTCGTCGCGTCACTCTGTGTGATCGTGTGAAGGCGGTCAGAAATAAGTTCTCAGCCGATTGCAGGGTGGTTGGTCGCACATCCGCCGCCCATGCGGACCCTCCTCTTCCCGGTCGGCCAGATCACCGGTTACACCGTCGATGACTGGCTCAAACTGCCCGAGGGCGGGGAGCGCATCGAGTTGATCGACGGGAGTTTTGTGATCAGCCCGCTGCCCACGGCGCTGCACGCGCTGTGCGCCGGCCGCCTGCGGACGATTCTCGGCGCGGCGGCCGACCCGGAAGGGCTCGTGGCGGTGGAGAGCGTCGGTGTGCAGGTGGTGGAGGACGGCTTCCTGCCCGACGTCGCGGTACTGCCCCGCGACGTGGTCATGGATCGGACGGACGCCTTTCTCGCCTCAGAGGTGGCGGTGGTGGCCGAGATCGTCAGCCCGGGGCCGGGCAATCGCCGACGAGACTACGAGATCAAGACACCAAAATACGCGAAAGCGGGCATCGAGGTGTTCATCAGAGTCGAAACCGAGGGGATCGACAGTCCGCATGCCGAGGTGCTCGAGCTGGGCCCACACGGTTACGAGACGGTCGGCCAGGCCAAAGCGGGAGAGGTGCTGACGCTGACCAAGCCTTTCTCCGTGTCGTTCGATCCAGCTGAGCTGTTCGACGCGTAGGCGGCGCCCGTCGGCCAGGCGCCGCGCAGAAAGAAGGTCAGGCGTGAACCGGGGCCGGGGCGGCGGGTTCCGGGGTGCGGATGAGGGCGATGCAGTCGTCGATCGCCTCTTCCAGGAGCCGGCGCAGCAGCACGTCCGGCTCGGCGATGCAGGCCTGGACGATGCCCACCACCGACAGCTGCACCGCGTTCGGCGCCGCGTACCGGCGGAAGCCCTTCTCCGTGATCCTGGCCGCGCGGCTGAAGCGGCGGGCCTGGTCGGCCGCGTGCGGCACCGCCTCCATCGCCCGGCGGCTCAGCTCGCCGAGCCGTCCCGACGGGGCCCCGTCGAGCCGGGCCAGCATCTCCTCCGCCGCCAGCACCGACACCGCCAGGGCGAGCTGCCGCTCGGCCGCCGCCACCGGCAGGGCCGTCGTGGCGCAGCGCAGCGCGATCTGCGCGTCCACCCGCAGGTCGTCGCTGGCCAGGCCGATGATGGACGGCACGAGCCGGACGAGCTTGGCGCGGCTTTCGTCGCTGGTGTTGTCGTTGACCAGGCGGGCGAGGGCGGCCAGCAACGGGTGGGTGCAGGCCGGATGGTCGCTCCACCGTTCCCCTGCCAGGTAGGAGGCCAGCTCCATGAAGCAGGCACCGCGTTTCGGGTTGCGATGTCTGCCGCGGGACAGGACCGGCATGTGATCAAGCTGATTGTCCACGGGTGCTCCACTGCTCCACGCGATCGCCGTCTGTCCAGTCTGCGCTGCGGCGACCGCCAACGCCAGTGATGTGCATTCCTGGTTACTGTTCCCTCAACTCGGGATGTCGCACCTATCTCCGGTGCGGGATTTGCCAGGGGCGCCGGACCGGCGCGTGTCACACGGCTGTGCGGCCGCCGTCCACGTGGAGCGTCGTTCCGTGGATGAAGCTCGCCCGCGGCGAGGCCAGGAACGCGATGGCCTCGGCGACCTCCTCGGGCGTGCCCGTCCGGCCCGCCGGCGCGGCCGACGCCAGTTGGTCCAGGTACGCGCTCATGCCTGCGGTGCCCTCCGTGGCGGTGGGCCCCGGGCTCACCGCGTTGACCCGCACGCCGCGCGGGCCGAACTCCGCCGCCCACGACTTCGTCAGCAGCACTATGGCGGCCTTGCTCGACCCGTACAGGCTCATGCCCGCCACGCCGAACTCCGCCGCCATCGTGGTCACGTTGACGATCACGCCGTGCCCCCGTGCGGCCCCCCTCGCTGATCGACCTGTGCAGGGGGACGGCCTTCACACGTCTATCGCATCACACCCACGAACACCGCCACCGTGCGGCCCGGGACCGTCAGCGTGCCGGTGGCCCGGTCGAACGCCGACTCCCGTACGACCGGGTCGCCGGAGGCCGCCTGCACGGGGTGGAGCGAGACCTCACGCCCCGCCAGAGACTCCACGACCTGGGCACGCGTGGACGGCGTGGCGTTGAGGACCACCGTGACCGACGACCACCGCGGGTCCAGCCCGGACGTGTCCACGTGCATCGTGATCACCCCCTCGTCCGACGCCGGGAAGGACAGCCGGCGGCGCACCTCGGCCGCGGACCCCAGCGCGAACGCCGGTGACGACGCCCTGATCCGCAGCAGCTCCCCGAACCGGGCCCGGCAGATCTCGATCTCCGCGCAGCCGGGCCTCAGCGCCGGGTCCGCCAGCAGCGGCCGGGCGTACGGCCACCTGTCCTCGTTCTCGGCCCGGGGCGGCAGGCCCCCGCCGAACCCGTTCCCGGCAGCGCAGTCCCACAGCAGCCGGTTGAACCAGTCGCCGGAGTCGTAGGAATTACGGTCGAGCGACTTCGACCGCAGCCGCTCGCTGCCCGCGTGCACGAACGCCGGACCCTGCGCCAGCAGCACCGTGGCCAGCGACAGCACCTGCATGCGCACCCGGTCGGACATCGGCGTCCACTGGGGCAGCTTGTACGCCAGCGCGTCGAAGAGCGTCTCGTTGTCATGCGCGTCCACGTACGCCACCGCCTCGCCGGGCTCGTCCGTGTACCCGGCGGGAGAGCCGTTGTAGGAGATCTCCGAGCTCTTCCTCCCCGAGGGCAGAACGTAGTCGCGCAGGCTGCCGGTCAGCCCGATCCTGACGAGGTCGGCGTAATCCGCGAGCCTGGCCAGCTGCTGCACGGCCGTGCCGTTGGCCGGCGACCCGTTGGGCGCGCCCGCCAGCCCCGAGCCGAACCCCTGCACCCGGGGGTCGGCGTCGAACGGGCTGCCGCCGCGCACCGCGTCGCGCAGCCTGTCGGTGAACGTGCCGATGCCGGTCCCCGCCAGGTTCGCCTGCGTGGCCTGCTCGAACCTGGCCCCGTCGGCCACCTCGCCGAAGTTCCAGCCCTCGCCGTACAGGATGATCGACCTGCCGTCCACGCCGTCCTCTGCCGGGGTCAGCTCGTCGAGGGCGCGACGGACGGCGAGGAGGTTGGCCTTGGGGTGGTGGCCCATGAGGTCGAAGCGGAAGCCGTCGATCTTGTACTGCCTCGCCCAGGTGACGACGGAGTCGACGACCAGTCTGCCCATCATCGTGTGCTCGGGCGCGGTGTTGGGACAGCAGGTGGAGTCGGCCACCGTCCCGTCCTCCAGGAGCCGGTGGTAGTAGCCGGGCACGATCGGGTCGAGCACTCCGGTGGAGTGGGTGTGGTTGTAGACCACGTCCATGACCACGCGCAGCCCGGCCCGGTTGAGCGCGGCCACCATGCCGCGGAACTCCCTGATCCGCCGGTCGGGCTCCGTCGCGTACGAGCCCTCGGGCACCGTGTAGTGCAGCGGGTCGTACCCCCAGTTGAAGGAGTCGGTCGCGGCCGTGCGCGCCACGCACTCCTGCTGCCGGTCGGAGTCGGGGGGCAGCGCGGCGAAGTCGCAGCCGGGTTCGGTCCTGTCGGCCGCGCGCTCGGGGACCGTGGCGAAGTCGAAGACCGGCAGCAGGTGCACGTGGGTCAGCCCGTCCTGCGCCAGCTCCCGCAGCTCCCGCATCCCGGCGGAGTCCGCGCCGAAGGCCGCGTACGTGCCGCGCAGCCCGGCCGGCACGCTCGCGTCGGAGGCGGAGAAGTCGCGCACGTGCAGCTCGTAGATCGACGCCCGGTGCAGGGGGACGGCCGGGGGCTTGGCGAGGCGGTCCCAGCCGGGCGGCTTGAGCGCGGGGCTGTCCAGGTTGACGAGCCTGCTGCGCCCGCCGTCCGGCGTCACGGCCACCCCGTACGGGTCGGTGACCTCGTTCGTGCCCGAGTGGAGCGTGACGAGGAACATGTACTCGCGCCCCCACCACGTCGGCAGCCCGCGGAGCGACCAGACGCCGGTCTCGTCGTCGCGCCGCATCAGGTGGAGCGTGCGCGCGCCGCCGCCCCCGCTCGGCCACCACCCGCCGCCATACAGGGCCAGCTCGACCTTGCGCGCTGTCGGCGCCCACAGCGACAGCTCCGGGAACAACCGGCCCGCCGGTCCGAGCCTGACGCGGGCGGCCGCGGCGTACAGGTCGTCGAGCACGCCGGGGATCTGCACGCCCGTGGCCGTCAGCAGCGCGCCCGACGCGTCGCGTTCCTCGGCCACGACCCGTTCGCGCAGCGCCGCGCGCACCAGGCCGACGTCGCGGGGGTCCACTTTCAGCGCGGTGTACGACGCCAGGTGCGGCCACCGGCGCCGCTGCTCGTCGCTCAGCGTCCCGGGCGTCAGGCGGACGACGCCCGTGCCGAAGGCCAGGGAGTGCCGGTACGACGGGTCGACCTGCCAGGCCACCGTGTCGCGGTCGATCCAGTGGGCCCTCGCCTCGCCCTCATGGATCACCACGCTTGCCATCCTTTCTGGAATTTCCGAAAACGATCATGCAACATCTTTCGCAGCATCTTTTTCCGGGCGGCATGTCGGCGTAACGCCCGGCGTGTTCCCCCCTCGTGGCCCGTGAGGAAACAGAGGAGAAGGACATGCGACGACTCTTACCCGCCGCGGCGGTAGTTGCGGCATCCACTCTGATGATCTCCGCGTGTGGCGGCGGTGGAGGGACGGCGTCGCCGGCCGCCTCCGCCGTGCTCATCGCCATCCCCGCGGGCGCCGTCTTCCTGCTCGTCCAGCGCCACCTGATCACCGGCCTCACCGCGGGCGCCACCCAGTCGTGACTGTACGTAGTCGCCGCCCGGCGGGACCATGGCGGCATGGACGGATTCCTCGACGAGACCTGCGGCGGTGTGACCGAGCTACGCGTGCACGGCGTCTCCGGCACGCCCCCCGACGGCATGCTGAACCACCCCCACCCCCGGATCGTCGCGGGCGACGGCACCACCGGGTTCTACCGGCGCTGGTCGACGGACGGCAGGCCGCACGGCGAGCACGCGGACGTGCCCGGCAGCCGCCACCGCGAGGCGTACGCCTGGGGCGGCCTCACCTCCGGCGGCAGGACGATCGCGCTGTGGCTGCTCCTGCTGCCGTTCGCGCTGGCGAACCTGTCGTACTTCATGCTCCCCAGGCCGCCGCACGGCGCCTGGCTGCGGCACGTGACCGAGGCGGCCCAGCGGCTGTTCGCCCTGCTGCTGACCGGGACGCTCGTCGGGGCCGTCACCCGGGCCGGCGTCGACCTCGTCGGCTGGCAGTGCACCGCCGCCGGACGGGCCTGCACCTACGACACCGCGCCCGTGTGGGTGCACTGGCTGGGCGCGCTGTGGGGCCATGAGCCGTCGAAGCGGCTGGCCGTGACCGCCCTGGTCCCGCTGGCGGTCGTCGTGCTGCTGTGGTGGATCGCGCGGCGCACCTGGGACCGCGACGAGCGTACGGTCCTGCCGCCCGGCGGCCCCACGGGTGACGGCCCCTTGCTGGCCCAGCCGCGGCTGTGGCACGGCGGCGCGCCGGTGTGGCGGCTGCGCGTCGTGCACGTGTGCTTCGCGATCGCGTCGATCGGGCTGGCCGTGTCGGCGCCGTTCGCGGGCACCTCGCTCGGGCTCGCCCTGACCGTCGCGAACGCGGCCGTGCAGCTCGTGGCCGCGCTGCTGGTGGTGCTGCCGTGGATCGCCCGGCGGCTCGACCCGGGCTCGGACGAGCGGATCCCCGGGTGGCTCACGTTCGCCTGCCGCGCCCTGCGGGTGATCGCGCCGCTGGTGTGCCTGGCCACGATCGGCGCGGCCCTGGTGGGAATGTCGCCGAGTGCTGCCGGACGGCAGCTTCCCGGCGTCGGTGTGGGGGCGTTCCAGTTCGCGCTCACGGTCGGGCTCGGGCTGTTCATACTGGTCACCTCGTGCGTGCTGGCCCGGATGGACCGGGCGTCGGGGGAGCCGCGCGCGATGGGCGGGATCGCCGCGTGGTTCGTGCTGATGGTGGCCGCGGGCAGCGCGAACGTGCTGGCGCTCGGCGTGCTCTTCTGGACCGCCACGTTCTTCGGCGTCCCGGGCACCTCGGCCTCGCCCGAGCCGCCCGGCAAGCAGCTCTTCCTCGACGACCCGGTGTGGTGGACGGCCGCGCTGGTGCCGCTGCTGGCCGCCGGGTTCGCCGCGCTGGCCGCCGTCCTGTACGCGATCCGCGGGTCCGTCGCCGGCCGGCTCACGCCGGAGCTGACCCGCTACTACGGCGAGCGCTACGACGACGAGGTGGCCGCCACGTGGGCGCTCGCCTCGCTGACCGACCGGGCCGGCCTCGTGCTGGCCGTGTTCACCGGGATCGGCGTGGCCGGGTTCGCCGCGGTGACCGTGATTTACCAGTTCCACCTGTTCACGCCGGAGGGCGGTCTGGCGGGGCTGCTCGCCACGCTCGGCAGCTGGGCCATGACGGCGGTCATCGTGGGCCTGGTGCTGCTCGGCCGCCGCACGTACACCGACTCCGGGCTGCGCCGGACGATCGGCATCGTCTGGGACATCTCCACCTTCTGGCCGCGCGCGATCCACCCGCTGGCGCCGCCCTGCTACACCGAGCGGGTCATCCCCGAGCTGATCGACCGCGTGGACCGGCTCGCCAGGCACTCGCGGGACAAGGTCGTCCTGTCCGGGCACAGCCAGGGGAGCGTCATCACCGCCGCCCTGGTGCTGCAGCTCGGCCCCGAGCTCCGGGATCGGGTCAGGATGCTCACCCACGGGTCGCCGCTGCGCCGCCTGTACGCCGCCTTCTTCCCCGCCTACTTCGGCACCGCCGCACTGTCGGCCGTCCGGGACGCCGTCCCCTGGTTCAACCTCTACCGGCTCAGCGACCCCATCGGCGGCCCCGTGTTCGGGCGCGTCGACCCCCTCGCCCCGTCAACGGACCACCCGAACGGCGTGGACCTGTTCTGCTGGGACCCGATCCAGCCCGGCCCCGGCGAGCCGCTGCCCGAGGCGCGCCGGCACTCCGACTACTGGCTCGACCCGCCGTATGACGAGGCGCTGGCCCGGTTGATCGTCAAGAAGCCCGCCGTCTGACCACCCGGGCCGGTAGGGTTTCGGGCGTTTCCCAACAGCGACGGGGGTTCGATCGTGAGGTGGGTGCTGTTACTGCTGGTCTCGTCCGCCCTGTGGTGGATGGCTGCGCCCGCCCAGGCGGCGGAGGCGCCGGCGGGGCGGGTGGCGTTCATCGGGGTGCCGGGGCTGCTCTGGGACGACCTCGACCCGGCCGAGACGCCGCGCCTGTGGCAGCTGGCAGGGGAGAGCGCACTCGGGTCCGTGTCGGTGAAGGCCGTGGGCACCGTGACCTGCCCGTACGACGGGTGGCTGACCGTGTCGGCCGGGGTGCGCTCGGCGGTCGGGCACCGGTGCGGGCTGCCGCCCGAGCCGGTCGCGCAGGGTGGCGGGGCGGTGGTCACCGAGGTCCGCGAGCTGCTGCGACTGCGTGACGGCACCTACGCGGGCACGCTCGGCGCCGCGGTGCACGCCGCCGGGCAGTGCACCGCCGCCGTCGGCCCCGGCGCGGCGCTGGCCCTGGCCGACCGGGAGGGCAAGGTCGACCGGTACGCCGCCGAGCCCGCCGGCCTGGCCGACTGGTCGCGCTGCCGGGTGCTGGCCGTGGACGTGGACACGCTGGTGAAGCCGTACATCGTGGACGGCAAGCTGCCGCAGGAGCCCGAGCTGCTCGCGCCGGAGCGGCGGCGTTCCCTGGTCCGCGAGGCCGACGCCCGGGTCGGGGCGGCGCTCGACGAGCTGCCCCCGGACACCGAGATCATCCTGGCCGGCATCGGCGACCACGGCTCGGTGCCGCACCTGCGCGTGGCGATGTGGAAGCGCCCGGGAACGGGCCCGGCGAAGCAGCCGGGCACGTTCGGCGGGGAGGCACCCATGCTGGGCGGGATCGACGTCCAAACGCTGCACGTGGGCGAGGTCGCGGGGCCGTCCGTGGGCACGAACTCGACCAGGCGCGACGACATCACCGTCCTGCCCGACATCACGCCCACGATCCTCGCCGCGGCCGGCATCGCGCCGCCGCCCACCGTGATCGGGCAGCCGTGGCGGCTCGGCGACCGCACCACCCCCGGCGATCTGGCCAGGTCCGACCTCAAGGGCACCGCCGTGCGCGGCACGACCGGCGTCTTCTTCACCGCCTTCGCCGTCGTCCAGGTCGCCTTCTACGCGCTCGCCTACGTCCTGCTGTCCAGACGCAGGCGCCTCGGCGTGGTGGGCACCGCCGCGATCGTGCTCGCCTGTGTCCCCGTCTCCACGTACGCGGTCAACCTCCTGCCGTGGGAGCGGAGCCCGTACCCCGTGCCGACGCTGATCGGCGGCGTGCTGGCGTGTACGGCGCTCTTCGCGGCGGTCGCGCTCGGCGGCCCCTGGCGGCGCGACCCGCTGGGACCGCCCGCCGCCGTGGCAGCGATCACCGCCACCGTGCTCGTGGGCGACCTGCTGACCGGGACGACGTTGCAGTTCGACAGCCTGATGGGCTACACCGCGGTGGTCGGCGGGCGTTACTACGGGCTGGCGAACATCCCGTTCGCGCTGCTGGCCACCGCCGTGCTCATGGTCACCGCCATCGCCGCCGAGCACCTCGTACGGGCCGGGCGCAGGCGGCCGGCCGTGGCCGGCGTGGCCGGGCTCGGCGTGGCCGGGCTCGGCGTGGCCGCGATGCTGCTGGCGGGCTGGCCAGGCGTGGGCAGCGACTTCGGCGGCGTTATCGCGTTCGTGCCGGGCATCGCGGTGACCGCGCTGCTCGTCGCGGGCAAGCGGGTGTCGGTGGTGAAGCTGGGCGCGTTCTGCGTGCTCGGCGGGGTGGCCGTGTCGGTCATCGCCGTGCTCGACCACCTGCGGCCGCCCGCGTCGCAGACCCACCTGGGCAGGTTCGTGGGGCAGGTGATCGACGGGACGTTCTGGCCCATGATCGGCCGCAAGCTGGGCGCCATGCTCAACACCATGCTCTCCCCGAACCTCATGCCGATCGTCCTGGCCGGCCTGGCCTTCCTGGTCTTCGCCGTGCTGCGGCCCGGGCAGATCAGCGCGGGCATCGTGCCGAGGGCGTTCGCACGGGCGCCCATGCTGCGGGCCGGGCTCGTCGGGGCGCTGGTCAGCGGCGTGGTCGGCATGCTGGTCAACGACTCGGGCACCGCCGTGCTCTCCATGGCGGTGGCGCTGGCCGTGCCGCTGGTGCTGTACGCCGGGGTGCGCTCACCAGGTGAGGAAGAGCTCCTCGGGGGCCCGGTGGATGAGGGTGGCCGCCATGACGACGTCCTCGCCGGCGAGACGTAGACCGGGCAGGTCGCGTACGAGCAGCTCCAGGGTGATCCTGAGCTGCTCGCGGGCGAGCAGCGCGCCCGGGCAGCCGTGCACGCCGTGGCCGAACGACAGGTGCCGCACCGGCTCCCTGGCGATGTCGAACTCGTCCGGCCGCTCGAAGACCGTCTCGTCCCGGCCGGCCGAGCCGTACGACACGAACACCGTGTCACCCTCGTCCAGCGCGGTCCCCGCCAGCTCCAGCGGCCTGGTCACCGTGCGGCGGAAGCCCTGCACCGGCGCCTCGAACCTGGCGGCCTCCTCGATCGCCGCGCCCGCCAGGTCCGGCCGCTCGCACAGCAGCTCCCACTGGCGGCGGTCGCGCAGCAGGCGGTGCACGAGGGTGCCGAGCAGCGCGGTGGTGGTGAGGTGGCCGGCCAGCATGACGTTCTGGGTGTTGGCCACGATCTCGTCGCGCTGTTCCGGCGCCGGCTCGCCGGGTCCGGGGGCGAGGCCGCGCGACAGCTCGCCCGTCAGGTTGTCCTGGGTCCTCGACCTGGCGGCGTGCGCGGCCAGCATCCGCCGCAGCGCCGCCACCTCGCGTGCCGCCGCGACCTGCCGATCCTCCGGCATCGGCGTGAAGAGCAGGTCCTCGGCCCGGTTGCCGGCCTGGACCGCGCCGGGGACGTCGGCCGGGTCGAGGCCGAGCAGGTGGCCGATCACGGCGGCCGGGAGCGGCCTGGCGTACCCGGCCATCCACTCCACGCGGCCGTCCTTCGCGAACGACGCGACCAGCTCGCCCGCCGTGGCCTGGATGAACGGCAGCGCCGCCGTCACCTTGGCGGGGGACAGGCCGCGGGTGAGCGGCCGGCGGTAGCGGACGTGCGCCTCGCCGTCCGTGCTCAGCACCACCGGCGCGTTCCCGGGCACGCCCGCCAGCTCGGCGAACGCCGCCGGAGCCGGGATCACGTCCGGCCGCAGCGCGCCCTTGGAGGAGAAGTCGTCAGGACGCGCCAGCACCTCGCGCACGTCGGCGTGCCGGGCCACCAGCCAGGCGTCCAGCTCCTCGACGAACGTCAGCCCCGGCGCGGCGCGGGCCCTGGCGTAGACGGGATACGGGTCGCGGTAGAGCGCCTCTCGATCCACGCGTCCCATGCTCGTAGCAGGGCGGCGGCCCGGCAAGATCTGAAATTTTCTTTTAGTTCACTCTTAAGTCTTGAAAGTTATATCCACGAGCGATTGAGTTCGGTCGTGCAGTCCCTCAGAATCCTGGCCGCCGCGGCCCTGGCGTTAGGCCCCCTGGCCCTGACCGCAGCCCCCGCGCAGGCCGATCCCGCGACCCCCGCAGAGGACGCGCTCGAAGCGTCGTCCTATCCGCCGCCGTCCACGCTGCTCGCCACCCAAGACGCCGGGCAGAAACTGGAGACGGCCAAGAGGACCCGGCCGGTGGCGCCGGGCATCTCGCTGACCTCGTTCGACACCTACGACGCGCTCGGCTGGCTGCGTGCCGACGCGATCACCGCCGACCTCGGCGGCGCCAAGGCCGACTACCTGTACTCCGGCGAGGTGACCAAGACCGAGCCGCTGTCCGGGCCCGCCAAGCGCGCGCACGCCGTCGCGGCCGTCAACGGCGACTTCTTCGACATCAACAGCTCCGGCGCCGCCCTGGGCATCGGCCTGCAGAACGGCTCGCTGGTGCAGTCGCCCGTCGCCGGCCACGAGAACGCGGTCGCGGTCACCGGCGACGGCGTCGGGCGCGTGCTCAAGATGTACTTCGAGGGCACCGCCACGCCGGCCGGCGGCTCGCCGATCAAGCTCACCCAGTTCAACCAGATCGTGCAGAGCGGCGGCGTCGGGCTGTTCACGCCCTTGTGGGGCTCCTACACCCGGGCCCGCGCCGTCGAGGGCGCGACGTCCGTCGCCGAGGCCGTCTTGGTGGACGGGGTGGTCTCCGAGGTACGCACCTCCGCGGGCACCGGCCCGATCCCCGCCGGGACCACGATCCTGCTGGGCCGCGACGCCGGCGCGACCGCGCTGTCCGCGCTGAAGCCCGGCGACCGGGTCGATGTGAGGTACCAGCCGAAGCCGTCCGACGGCAGCCAGGTCAAGGCGGCCGTCGGCGGCAACCAGGTGCTGGTCAAGGACGGCGTCGTGCAGAACTCCACCGACCCCGCCGCGCACCCCCGTACCGCCGTCGGGTTCTCGGCCGACGGCAGGAAGATGTACCTGCTGACCGTGGACGGCCGCCAGGCCGACAGCCGCGGCGTCACGCTGAACGAGCTGGCCGCCATGATGGTCGACCTCGGCGCCGCCAACGCGCTCAACCTCGACGGCGGCGGCTCCTCCACCATGCTCGCCCGTGAGCCCGGCTCCGCCGACGTGCAGGTCGAGAACAGCCCCTCCGACGGCGGCGAGCGGCACGTCCCCAACGGCCTCGCGCTCTACGCGCCCGAGGGCAGCGGCAAGCTCAAGGGCTTCTGGCTGGAGACCGCGACCGACCCCGACAAGGCTCCCGGCCTCGCTCCCGTCGCCGGCGGCCGCCCCGACCGCGTCTTCCCCGGCCTCACCAGGCGGCTGACCGCCGCCGGATACGACGAGACGTACGGCCCCGCCGCGGGCACGCCGTCGTGGCGGGCGAACCCGGCGGTGCACGGCGTCATCCGCGACGGCAAGTTCCATGCGCTGGTGCCCGGCCAGACCACCGTCACCGCCTCGCGCGGCGGCGCGAAGGGCACCATCGACCTCACCGTCCTGCAGCCGCTCGAGCGGCTCGGCACCACCGCCGACCGGCTCGGGCTGGCCGGCGCGGACGGTGTGGCCACGTTCGGCGTGGTCGGGTACGACCGCAACGGCAACTCCGCGCCCATCGAGCCCTCCGACGTCACGCTCGACTACGACAAGAGCATGTTCGAGGTCACCCCCGCCGAGCAGGGCTACTTCTCCGTCAAGGCCAAGAAGGCCCCCGCGTCCGGGCTGATCACCGCCAAGGTCGGCAGGACCAGCACCGCCGTGCCGGTGACGGTCGGGTTCGAGGAGAAGCCGGTCGCCGACTTCGAGGACGCGGCCAAGTGGACGTTCGCCGCCGCCCGCGCCACCGGCTCGCTGTCGGCCGCGCCGGGGCAGAGCGGCGGCGGCCTCAAGCTGTCGTACGACTTCACCACCTCCACCGCGACCCGGGCCGCGTATGCCAGTCCGCCGCAGCAGATCGTGATCGACGGCCAGCCGCAGGCGTTCGGGCTCTGGATCAACTCCACCGGCAAGGGCGAGTGGCCGAGCCTGGAGTTCTACGACGCGCTCGGCCAGTCGCAGATCCTGCGCGGGCCGTACATGACGTGGACCGGGTGGAAGTACGTCGAGTTCACCGTGCCGCCGGGCGTGAACTACCCGCTCAAGCTCCGGCGCTTCTACGTGGCCGAGACCAAGGCGGACGCGAAGTACACCAACGACATCCTCATCGACGGCCTGGTCGCCAAGGTGCCGCCGTCGGTCAGCGCGCCCGCCGCGCCCAGGATCGCCGATCCGGTGGTCAAGGCGGACGTGGCCAGGATGCCGTGGCGGTTCGCGGTCATGTCGGACGCGCAGTTCGTGGCCAGGGATCCGGACAGCGACATCGTCAAGAACGCCCGCCGCACGCTGCGCGAGATCAAGGCCGCCAAGCCGGACTTCCTGCTCATCAACGGCGACCTGGTGGACGAGGCCTCGCCCGAGGACTTCGCGCTGGCCAAGAAGATCCTCGACGAGGAACTGGGTGGAACGCTGGAATATCACTACATTCCCGGCAACCACGAGGTCATGGGCGGCAAGATCGACAACTTCAAGGCCGTCTTCGGTGACACGTACGGCACCTTCGACCACAAGGGGACCCGCTTCATCACCCTGGACACCTCGCGCCTGAACCTGCGCGGCGGCGGCTTCGACCAGGTGGCCATGCTGCGGTCCCAGCTCGACAAGGCGGCCTCCGACCCGTCGGTGGGGTCGGTCGCGGTCCTGTTCCACGTCCCGCCGCGCGACCCGACGCCCGGCAAGGGCAGCCAGCTCGGCGACCGCAAGGAGGCGGCGCTGGTCGAAGGCTGGCTGGCCGACTTCCAGCGCACCACCGGCAAGGGCGCCGCGTACATCGGGGCGCACGTGGGGACCTTCCACGCCTCGCACGTGGACGCGGTGCCGTACTTCATCAACGGCAACTCCGGCAAGAACCCGGCCACCCCGCCCGACGACGGCGGGTTCACCGGGTGGTCGCTGTGGGGTGTTGATCCGGTGACGCCTTCGGAGGCGGAGCACGTTCGGCGCAACTGGTTCGCGGACGCGCCGGACTGGATCGGCACGCAGGTCCGGCCGCACGTGGACGACCTCGTGCTCACCGCGCCCGCCACGGTCGCCGTCGGCGCGCCCGCCACGGTGACGGCGGCGGTCAAGCAGGGGACCCGTACGGTTCCCGCGGCCTACCCGGTCTCGGCGGCCTGGTCCGGCTCGCCGAACCTGCACATCGGCACCCGCCAGACGGCCAAGCCGTGGCACGTGGCCGTCTTCGACCCCTCGACGGGGACGCTGACGGCGCTGCGGCAGGGCCAGGTGACGCTGGCCGTGACGGTGAGCGGTGTCACGCGGCAGGCCGCCGTGGCGCTGACCGCCAAGGCCGCCGCCTGACGGGCACTTGAGGTGGCGAGCGCACGACGCCAGGGTCTGGCGTCGTGCGCTCGTCCCGTACCAGGAGCGGGAAGACCTGCGCCCGCCCTCAGCTTGTCGTTTAACCTCTGGCCTGGACGTTTGTGGCGATCGGGTCTGAGAGTCATCTATCCGGCATAGCGGATTGTGTCCTCTGCGATACGGCGTGTCGCCGTGACCCAGGCCAGCCACCGTCTCCACCTTCAAGGTGTCAACCCAAAGAAGAGGAGGCGGTGGCTGTGTCCTCCATGCTGGCATCCGCGGTGGCGGCTGTCCTGGAATCGGGCCAGGAGGGTGAGCGGGCCGAAGCGATGGCGGAGTTGTCGGAGTTCCGCCAGGAGATATATGGTTGCCTGACGGCGCGCGCGGATGAGCTGTTCGAGCTGGCCGAGGCGGTGTTATGCGCCGACGGGCCGGTACGCAGCCTGGTCGGACTGGCGCTGGCCCCCGAACACCGGCGCGGTCACGGCGCCTTGTATGACGCGATCAACCACGGCCGGATCGAGATCGGCCGGCTCCGCAGAGCCCTGGCTACGGTGCCGCTGCCGCGCGCGGCGGGCGGGCGGATCGTCCTGGCCGCCGATGTGACTGCGTGGCTGCGGCCAGACGCGCCGACCAGCCCCGAACGGCTGTTCTGCCACACCTACGGCCGCCGCAAGGACGAGCATCAGATGATCCCCGGCTGGCCATACTCGATGATCGCCGCACTGGAGACCGGCCGGACCTCCTGGACTGCGGTGCTCGACGCAGTGCGGCTCGGCCCCGACGACGATGAGGCCGCCGTCACCGCAACCCAGCTTCGCGACCTGGTCGCCCGCCTGATCCAGGCCGGGCAGTGGCGTCAGGGCGACCCGGACATCCTGCTGGTGGTCGACGCCGGATACGACACCGCCCGACTGGCCTTCCTCCTGGACGGCCTGCCGGTGGAGGTGCTGGGCCGGTTGCGCTCGGACCGGGTGCTGCTGCGTCCCGCCCCATCGCGTGAGGAATTCCTGCTGGCCAGCCCCGGTGGCGGACGTCCGCCCAAACATGGAGGCGAGTTCCGGATGAAGGACGAGACCAGCTGGGGCGAGCCGGCCCACCTCACGAGCACCGCCACCAGCCGGTACGGCACGGCGGTCGCCTCCTGCTGGGACCGGCTACACCCTCGGCTGGGCCGCCGCAGCGCCTGGATCGATCATGTCGGCGAGCTCCCGGTCATCGAGGGCACCCTCATCCATCTGCGGGTCGAGCACCTGTCCGGCGAACGTGATCCCAAGCCGGTGTGGCTGTGGACATCGGCCATCGGCATCACCGCCGCGCATCTGGATCGGCTCTGGCAGGCGTTCCTGCGCAGGTTCGATCTTGAGCACACGTTCAGAATGTGGAAGCAGACCCTGGGCTGGACCGTCCCCAAGATCCGCGACCCCTACGCCGCTGACCGCTGGACCTGGCTGATCATTATCGCCTACACCCAGCTTCGTCTCGCTCGCCTCCTCGCCGAAGACCTTCGCCGCCCGTGGGAGAGGCCGCTGCCGCCCGAGCGGCTCACCCCCGCTCGCGTCCGCCGGGGGTTTCGCCACCTCCGCACGAGCCTGCCCCAGCCCGCCGGTGCGCCCAAACCCACGAGCGCTGGTCCCGGACGCCCCAAGGGATCAAGGAACCGCGTCCCCGCCCGTCATCACGAGGTGGGAAAGACCGCCAAACGCGCGGCATCACTCACCGAGCACCGCGAGCAGGCAGGTTAAACGACAAGCTCAGAGCTCGGAGATGATCTGCTGCCGCTTCGCGGCGTACTCGTCGTCGGTGATCGCCCCGGTCCCGCGGAGCGCCTCCAGCTCCTCCAGACGCTGTGCGGCGGAGCGCTCAGGCGGCGGGAACCCCGGCGCGGCGGCGGCCGGCGGCCGATCGGCGGCCCGGCGCACCACGTCCTGGATCCGCTCCCGCAGCGCCGGGTCGGAGCGCATGTCCAGCATGCCCTTCAGGGGGATGCCGGCGGCCTTGAGGATCTGCAGGATCTCCATCAGCGGGCCGGCCTGCCCGCTCAGGTCGTAGGTCCTGCCATCCTCCTCCACCGTGAACCGCGCCGGCACCAGCCCGTTCACCAGAGCGCTCCGGTCCCAGTCGATCAGGTGCTCCTTCGTGGCCGGATCGACGAGGACGACGAGCTTGCGCGCGGTGAAGTTGCCCATCCGCGTCACGGTGGCGAGCACGCGGTCCTGGGTGTCGAAGGCGAACCCCGGTCCCGCGATGTGCAGGCCGAGCCTGATCAGCGGTTGGTCGTTGACCCTCGTGCCGGTCTCCGACATGCCCGTGATCTGGGCGAGCACCAGAACCCCGGTCCGCTCCAGGGCGGCGGCCTTGGCGGCCGACCTCGCGCCGGACCTGGCCAGAGCCAGCGCGATCAGCACGTCGGCCACCGTGACCAGCAGCCCGCCGTAGAGCAGCCACTGGACGTATTCGCGGCTCCCCGCGCTCATCCCGAAGTACACGAACAGGAAAATGGGCCCGACCAGCCCACCACAGAGCAAGACCAGCAGTTGCGACTTCACATAGCGCCCGAACATCGGCTTGCTCCAGTCATGGGGCGGCGGGTCGCGTGCCAGGGTAACGACACGTGATCTCGGCCCGGGCTCCATTCGGCGAAGAACGTCATACGGCGGGATGACGCCTCAGCCCCTTCCCCGCAGGCGCTTGCCGACATCTGGCAGCGCGTGACACACTCGCCCCGGATTCCCCGACGAGGGAGGGTTCACCAGGTGCAGATGGATGGGGAGCTCCGCGAGCGGCTCGCCGACATGATCGCCAAGGCCGCCGACGGAGCGGTCGACCCGGGCGAGGTGCTGTCCGGGCAGGCCCGGCTGAGCGATCTCGGCGTCACCTCGCTGGCTTATCTGCGGCTGATCGACGCCGTGGAGGCCGAGTTCGGGGTGGAGCTCGATCCGGCCGCCGTCGACAATCTGGACGCGCTGGTGGACTACGTACGACTCCACGGGTGAAGCCGCCGGTGCGCGAACGCGTCCGCCTTCACAGGACCTCCCGCAACACCCCGAAGGCCTCCGCGTGAGCGACACCGATCTCCGCCCCGCGCAACGTGGCCAGCGCCGTCACCGCCTCCTCGCTCCTGATGTGCGGCGCGGGCCGGTGCTGGCTCTTGTACGCCCGCAGCGCCTTCAGCTTCGCGTCCATGTGCGCGGAGATGTCGCAGTACGCGGTCGAGCGGGGCATCGGCTCGGACGCCCACTGGATCTTCGACATCTCGTACATGAGGACGCTCGGCACCAGCCACCTGCCGGACTGCTGCGCGATCGGCCGGGCGGCGGCGAACCCGGCGTCGAAGACCGCGATATGGTCCTGGTCGTGGTCGGCGAAGCCGGGCAGCAGCAGCAGGTCGGGCCGCCGCTCGTTCAGCGCCTGCTCGAACAGGTCGACCAGCTCCCTGCGCGGCAGCGTGTCGAGCCGCTCGGTCAGCCCGGCGTCCCCGTACGCGATCTCGAAGGTGAAGCCGAGCAGGTCCCGCACGGCCTCGATCTCCTGCAGCCGCTGCGGGTAGCTCGTGGCCCCGTCCAGCCCGTAGTGGCGCAGGCCGTCCACCGCGAGATACAGGACGTGCACCTCGGCCCCTGCCCCGGCCTGCGCGGCCATCAGCCCGGCGCAGCCCAGGACCTCGTCGTCGGCGTGGGGGGAGATCACCAGGACACGGTCAAAGCGGCGCATTCACTGCCCTTCGGTTCTCCCGGGCGCGGTAGTAGCCGGCGGTGCAGGCCTCTTGGTCACTTATCCCGGATTGAAACAGTTTTCGTGGTTCTTGTCACCTTTGGCCACAATTTTCACCAGGGCGCGTGAAGCCTCGCCCTCGGGGGGTAACACGGCTACGTTGACCTTGGGAGACCTCGCGGATGTCCATTGAGCTCGACCTCCTGCCCAGCGGCTTCGTGCGGGCCATCGAGGAGATGGCGCTGGTGGACCACCACGTGCACGGCGCCACGTCGCACGACCTGTCACGCACGGCGTTCGAGGAGCTGATCACCGAGTCGGACCGGCCGGTGCCCTCGTGGATGACCCAGTTCGACTCCCAGCTCGGCCACGCCATCCTGCGCCACTGCGCGCCGGTGCTCGGGCTCGAGCCGTTCTGCACGCCGGAGGAGTACCTCGCCAGGCGCGCGCGGCTCGGCGCCGCCGAGACGAACCGGCTGCTGCTGGCCGCCGCCGGCATCGGGCACTTCCTCGTCGAGACCGGCTACCGGAGCGAGGAGCTGCTGGGTCCGTCCGGCATGGCCGAGGCGAGCGGCGTGCCCGCCGACGAGATCGTGCGGCTGGAGAGCGTGGCCGAACAGGTGGCCGCCGCCGGGTGCGGGGCCGGCGCGTTCGCCGGCCGGTTCGCCGAGGCGCTGTGGGAGCGCACGCGTACGGCACGCGGGCTCAAGAGCGTCGCCGCCTACCGGCACGGGCTCGACTTCGACCCCGCGCCACCCGCGCGGGAGGAGGTCACGGAGGCCGCAGGGCGCTGGCTGTCGGCGGGCGGCGGCCGGCTGACGGACCCCGTGCTGCTGCGCCACCTCATCTGGACGGGGCTGGAGCGCGGGCTACCGCTCCAGTTCCACATCGGGTTCGGCGATCCGGACGTGGACCTGCGCCGGTCGGACCCGCTGCTGCTGCGCGGCCTGATCGAGCTGGCCGAGCCGACCGGGGTGCCGCTGCTGCTTCTGCACTGCTACCCCTACCAGCGGCAGGCGGGGTTCCTGGCGCACGCGTACCCGAACGTCTTCTTCGACGTGGGGCTGGGGGTGAGCCACACGGGGGCGCGCAGCGTGGCCGTGGTGGCCGAGAGCCTGGAGGTGGCGCCGTTCGCGAAGATCCTCTTCTCGTCCGACGCCTTCGGGCCCGCCGAGCTGCACCACCTCGGGGCGCTGCTGTGGCGGCGGGCGATGGCGCGGGTGCTGGGCGGATTCGTGGCCGAGGGGGAGTGGTCGGTGGAGCAGGCCATGCGGGTGGCCTTCATGGTGGGCGCCGGCAATGCGCGCCGCGTCTACGACCTCGGGGACGCATGAGCGCGGCGGCTGTACATGCAAGCGGACAGAAAACTCATCGGTGACGAAACCATCTGGAACCTCTAGGCTCGGTCACGATGGACCTCGAAACTTTCGCCCCCGGTTCGGGACTGCTCGAACCCAGGGCCGCACTCCGCTCAGACGCGCCCGCACTCGACCTCAACGGGACGTGGCGCTTCCGTTTCTCACAATCCGTGAACGTTCACGAGGACTTCGCCGAGCCGTCCTTCGACGACTCGGACTGGGACTCGCTCCCGGTCCCGTCGCACTGGAACCTCCACGGCCACGGCGCGCCCGCGTACACGAACGTCGACTTCCCCATCCCGATCGACCCGCCCCGGGTCCCCGACGAGAACCCGACCGGCGACTACCGGCGCGTCTTCGACCTGCCCGAGGGCTGGACGGGCGGCCGGCTGCGGTTCGAGGGCGCCGAGTCCTTCGCCAGGGTCTGGCTCAACGGCCACGAGCTGGGCTTCTGGACCGGCAGCAGGCTCCCCGCCGAGTTCGACGCGGGCCCGTACCTGCGTCCCGGGCGCAACGTGCTCGCCGTCCGCGTGCACCAGTGGTCGGCGGCCACGTACCTGGAGGACCAGGACATGTGGTGGCTGCCGGGCATCTTCCGCGACGTCACGCTCACCCGCTCCAGCGCCGACGTCTTCGTGCACGCCTCCTACGCCGACGGCCGGGGCACGCTCAGCTTCGAGGGCGAGGGGACGCTGAGCGTCCCCGAGCTCGGCGTCGCCGACCTCGCGCCCGGCACCGAGGTGTCGGTGGAGGTGGAGCCGTGGACGGCCGAGACCCCCCGCCTGTACGACGCCGTCGTGACGTTCCCGGAGGAGACGGTGCGGCTGCGCATCGGCTTCCGCACGATCTCCATCGTCGACGGCGTGCTCCTCGCCAACGGTCGCCCGCTGCTGTTCAAGGGCGTGAACCGGCACGAGTTCCACCCGGAGCACGGCCGGGCGGTCCCGTACGAGACGATGCGCGAGGACGTGCTGCTGATGAAGCGGCACAACGTCAACGCCGTCAGGACCAGCCACTACCCGCCCCACCCCGACTTCCTCGACCTCTGCGACGAGCTGGGCCTGTGGGTGATCGACGAGTGCGACCTCGAGACGCACGGCTTCGGCGAGGTCGGCTGGCGCGCCAACCCCACCGACGACCCGCGCTACGCCGACGCGCTGCTCGACCGCATGCGCCGCATGGTCGAACGCGACAAGAACCACCCCAGCATCATCATGTGGTCGCTCGGCAACGAGGCGGGCGTCGGCCGCAACCTGGCCGTCATGGCGGACTGGACCCGTTCGCGTGACTCGTCCCGGCCGATCCACTACGAAGGCGACCGGTCGTGCGCGCACACCGACGTGTACTCGCGCATGTACGCCTCGCACGCCGAGGTCGAGGCCATCGGGCGGCGCGAGGAGGCCCCCCTCGACGACCCCGCGCTGGACGAACGCCGGCGGGGGATGCCGTTCATGCAGTGCGAGTACGCCCACGCCATGGGCAACGGGCCGGGCGGGCTGGCCGAGTACCAGGAGCTGTTCGAGCGGTATCCGCGCCTGGCCGGCGGGTTCATCTGGGAGTGGATCGACCACGGGCTGGCGCACCCCACGTACGAGTACGCGTACGGCGGTGACTACGGCGAGCCCGTGCACGACTCGAACTTCGTCATCGACGGTCTGGTGTTCCCCGACCGTACGCCGTCGCCCGGCCTGCACGACCTGAAGAAGGTGTTCGAGCCGGTCCGCTTCGAGTTCGGGGACGGCGTGGTGCGGGTCGTCAACGGCCACGGCTTCCGTGACCTGTCGCACCTGGATTTCGTCGTCACCGTGGAGGCGGACGGGGAGACGGTGGCCGAGCACCGGCTGACGGTGCCCGCCGAGGGCGGCGAGGTCAAGCTGCCCCCGCCACCGGCTGGGGACGGTGAGCTGTGGGTGACCGTGCGCGCCGTTCTGGCCGCCGACCAGCCGTGGGCCGCGGCCGGGCACGAGGTCGCCTGGGGCCAGGCCCCGCTCAAGCCGTTCCCCTCGCCCGTGGAACCCGCCGCCCCCGCCGTGGTGAGCGCTCCGGCGCGGGCCGTCCTGGACGGCCGGGAGCACCACGTGCTCGGCGACGCGGAGTTCGACGCGGCCACCGGCAGGCTCGTGCGGCTGTTCGGGACGGAGGTCGAAGGACCGCGGCTCGACCTGTGGCGGGCGCCGACCGACAACGACACCTACGGCGGGCTGGCCGGCAAGTGGCGGCGGCTCGGCCTGCACCGGCTCACCCACCGCGTGGACGGGATCGAGGCCGGCGACGGGCTGACCGTACGCACCCGGGTGGCGCCCGCCGTGACCGACCTCGGCATGCGGGCCACGTACACCTGGACGGCGGTGGGCGGCGGCCTGGAGCTGACGGTGGACATCGAGCCGGAGGGCGACTGGACCGATCCGATCCCGCGCGTCGGCCTGAACATGACGCTGCCCGCCGGCACGGTCGAGCACGTCACCTGGTTCGGCAGGGGGCCGGGGGAGGCTTACCCGGACACCGGGATGTCCGCCAGGGTCGGCCGCTGGCGGGCGAGCATCGACGAGCTCCAGATCCCGTACGTGTTCCCGCAGGAGAACGGCCACCGGGCGGACGTGCGATGGGCCGACTTCGGCGCCTTCAAGGTGCGCGGGTACCCGGTGTTCGGCCTGACCGCGCGCCCGTGGAGCGCGGCCGAGCTGGACCGGGCCCGTCACCGTCCCGACCTGGTGCCGGGCGACCGCCTGCACATCGGCCTGGACCTGGCCCAGCAGGGCATCGGCACCGCGACCTGCGGCCCCGGCGCCCTTCCCGCGTACGACCTCAGGGCCGGGCGGACGACGTTCAGGCTCAGGTTCGAGCCCAGCTGACGGGCGGCAGCGACCGGCTCGCGCCCCTGACGGGGAACGGGCCGGTCGCGACACCGTCCGGCTCGTGCCCTTGACGGGAACGAGCCGGTCGCGACGCCGTGCGGTCGTGCGGGTCAGCCGGGCACGGTGAGGATCGTGCCCGCGCCGACCGTCAGGCCGCCCTCGCGGATCGCGAAGCCGAGCCCGGGCTCCAGCGCCACCGCCTTGCCCAGCTCGACCACCACGTCCACGGTGTCACCCGGCCGGGCGACCGCTCCGGCGTCGGGGGACAGCAGCGTCATCTCGCCGGGCGCCGCGCAGCAGCACCGCCGCGTTGTCCCCGGCCTCGCCCCGCTCCATCGTCTTGCCGAACATCTCCACGCCCGTGACGACCGCGCCGAACCCGTCACCGAATCCGAGCGCGTCCACCGTGTCACCGACCCGGACCGCGCCGCGCTCGATGGCCCCGGTGACGACCGTGCCCCGGCCGGTGACCGTGAGCACGTTCTCGACCGGCATGAGGAACGGCGCGTCCACGTACCGCACCGGCACGGGGATGTGCTCGTCCACCGCCCGGAGCAGCGCCTCGATCGAGGCCGTCCAGACCGGGTCGCCCGCCAGCGCCCGCAGCCCGGACACCCGCACCATCGGGACGCCGGTGTAGCCGTGCTCGGTCAGCAGGTCCTGCAGCTCCAGCTCGACCAGGTCGGTCAGCTCCGGGTCCGCGCCGTCGGCCTTGTTGACGGCCACGACCAGGTGCTCGACCCCGACCCGCCGGGCGAGCAGCACGTGCTCCCGGGTCTGCGGCATGATCCCGTCGTGCGCGGACACGACGAGGATCGCGCCGTCGAGCTGCGCCGCACCCGTGATCATGTTCTTCACGTAGTCGGCGTGGCCGGGCATGTCCACGTGGGCGTAGTGGCGGGTGGCGGTCTCGTACTCGACGTGCGAGATGTTGATCGTGATCCCCCGCTGCGCCTCCTCGGGCGTGCGGTCGATCCGCTCGAACGGCGTGTACGTGGCCTGCCCCCGCTCCGCCAGCACCTTCGTGATGGCCGCGGTCAGCGTGGTCTTCCCGTGGTCGACGTGCCCCATCGTGCCGATGTTGAGGTGGTGCTTGTTCCGTACGTAGGCCTGCTTGGCCATGGTTCCTTCCTGACATACCTGGAAATTTCGTGACCCGTCCGGGCCGACAACCTCCCCCCGCCGGGTCACTTCAGGACGTACGGGAAGAGGTCAGCGCTCCAGGCCGTCGCAGGCACGCTCAAGCACACCCGGCACCGCGGGTGTGGCGAGGAGAGCGTGCAGGAACATGCCGAACATAGTGCGGCCATCAGCAGAGAAACCGCAACGGAATATTCCCCGCCGGATCCATGTCGCGGGGCGGACCGGACCGATCAGGAATGGAGAAACAGGCCGGCGGCCCCGCTGCCTAACGTCGGCGACATGGCACAGAACCAGCGTGGTTCGCCGACGGCGAGGACGCCTGGCTGATCGTAGCGTCGGGCGGTGGGAGCCGGCACCCGGACTGGCACGCCAACCTGATGGCCCACCCCGACCAGGCCTCGATCGAACTGCCAGGCCGCGCCGCCATGCCGGTGACGCCGCACCGGCTCGGCGGCGCCGACCGCGAGCGGGCCTGGCAGCGCATCGCCGCCGCCCAGCCCCGCATCGCGAAGTACCAGAGCAAATCCGACCGCGAATATCCGGTGATCAGACTCACCTCGCGGTGACCGCGAGCCCGCGCGCAGCCTCATTCCGGGCGGTTCGCCCGTAGAATCCCCAACGGGGGTGGGCGATGGCGACGCGTTCCAGGGGCACCACCGGTTTACTCGCCGTCGCGGCGGCAGGGGCTTGGCTGCTGGTCGTCAACGTCCTCGGGACCGGTCACGGCCCCATCTGGCGGCACGGCCCGATCTGGATGCTCGGCGCGCTGGTCGGCGTCTCCTTCCTCACGGCCGGGACCGTGGCCTGGCGGGAGCATCCACGTAACCAGGTCGGCCCGCTCATGGTGGCGGTCGGAGTCGCCTGGCTCCCGCAGCAGCTGCTGGCCCGTCCAGGGGACGTGCTGTGGGCGCTGGCGTTGTGCGGCCTGTGGGCGGCGGTCGCCTGCCACCTGTTCCTCGCCTTCCCCACCGGCAGACTGCGCTTCGTGTCCTACCGGGTGGTGACCGGGCTGGCGTACGTGGCGGCTCTCCTGCTGCCCTCGGCCCAGGCCGCCACGTACCTGCCCCTGCCCCAGCCGCTCCGGGCTTTCGCCGTCGCGCTCGACGACTCCTCCTGGCAGGTGACCGTCCTCATCTCCGGCGCGGTGCTCGCTCTCACGGTCAAGCGCTGGCAGCAGGCGAGCGTGGCGCAGCGCCGCGCGGTCGCGCCGGTCACCGGCGCCTCGATACTCGCCACGGCCTCCTTCGCCGTGGACCGCATGTCCGGCCTCTTCGGCCCGAACCCGCTGCGGGTCCCCCTCGCGCTCGTCATGCTGGGGGCCTTCATGGCGGTCCCGCTGGCGTACCTGGCCGGACTCATGCGAAGCCGGATGGACCACGGCCGCGTGGCCGACCTCGTGGTACGGCTGAGCAGGCGCGAACGGCCGCACAGCCTGCGTGACGAGCTGGCCGCCACCCTGCGCGACCCGGGGCTGATCGTGGGCTACTGTACGGCCGAGCAGGACCGCTACGTGGACGCCGACGGCCGCCCGGTCGCCCTGGACCCGGGGCCGGGCAGGGTCGTCACCCGCGTCGACCAGGGCGAGGCGCCGCTCGCCGTACTCGTGCACGACGCCGCCCTCCTCGAGCAGCCCCTGCTGGTCGAGGCCGCGTGCGCCGCCGCGGCGCTCGCCCTGGAGAACGAGCGGCTCACCGCGGACCTGCGGGCCCGGCTGCGGCAGCTCGCGGCCTCGCGGCGGCGGATGCTGCAGTGGGGCGAGGCCGAGCGCCGCAGGATCGAACGCGACCTGCACGACGGCGTCCAGCAGCGGCTGCTGTCGGCGGCGATGACGCTCGGGCTGGCGGAGGCCGGCACCGACCCCGGACGGGCCGTGCCGCTCATCGGCGAGGCCAAGACGGCGGTGCTGACCGCGCTGGACGACCTGCGTGCGGTCAGCCACGGCATCCACCCGCCGGTGCTGACGGAGCGCGGCCTGGCGGGCGCGGTCAAGGAGCTGGCCGCGGTCGCCCCCATGGCCGTCACCTGCGATCTGGCGCTGGACCAGCCGCTGCCGCAGTCCGTGGAGAGCGCGGCCTACTACATCGTCAACGAGGCCCTGGCCAACGTGACCAGGCACGCCGCCGCGTCGAAGGCATGGGTACGGCTCGCCCACGACGGCCGTCGCCTCTGGGTCGAGGTGGGTGACGACGGCGCCGGCGGGGCCGATCCCGCGCGCGGCTCGGGGCTCGCCGGGCTCGCCGACCGCGCCGAGGCCAACGGCGGCAAGCTCACGATCGAGAGCCCACCGGGGAAGGGAACCGTGCTGAAGGTGGTCCTGCCGTGCGCGTAGCGATCTGCGAGGACTCCACGCTGTTCCGCGAGGGACTGGCCCGGCTGCTCGCCGAGTCGGGGTTCACGGTGGCGGCATGCGTCGACTACGCCGAGGACCTGCTCGCCCATGTCGAGAAGGACCCGCCCGACGTGGCCGTGCTCGACATCCGCCTGCCGCCCACGCACACCGACGAGGGGCTGCGGGCGGCCGTCGCGCTGCGGGAGCGGCACCCGGCGGTGGGGGTGCTCGTGCTGTCGCAGCACGTACGGGTGAGCTACGCGGTCGAGCTGCTCGGCGGCCGCACCGAGGGCGTGGGCTACCTGCTGAAGGACCGGGTGTCGGACCTGGCCGAGTTCGCCGCGGCCATCCGGCGGGTGGGCTCCGGCGGTTCCGCGCTGGATCCGGTCGTCGTCGAGCAACTCGTCGGCCGCCACCGGCAGCCCGGCGACCCGCTGGGCCTGCTCACCGAGCGTGAGCGCGCAGTACTGCGCCTGATGGCCGAGGGACGTACGAACATGGCGATCGCCGAGCGGCTGGCCATCGCCGAACGCACCGTGGAGAAGCACTGCACCAGCATCTTCGCCAAGCTCGGACTGGAGGCGAGCGCCCACGACCACCGGCGGGTGCTCGCGGTGCTGCGGTACCTGAACGCATGAGGGGTGCGGGTAACCGTACCTCTCCGTGAGTGCCAGCCGGGTTCCCTTTCCGGACCTGGTCGCGGAAGATCGGATCGACTGGAAGGAGCGTACTGATGACGGCGGTGAGTCCTGGGGTGCGACGGCTGCTCGCGGACTCCGGGGAGACACGCACGTGGGTGACCCCCCGGACGGACCTGGTCATGGCGTTGCTCGGCGTCTGGTTCGGCGTGGGGCTGATGATCGACGCCTGGGCGCACAGCAACCTGGCCGGGCTGGAGACGTTCTTCACGCCCTGGCACGCGGCGTTCTACTCGGGGTTCGCGGCGGTGTCGGCCTGGATCATCTGGCAGGTCTACCGCAACGTGCGCGCCGGCCGGAGCGGCCTGGCCGCGGTGCCGAACGGGTATCTCGCGGGGCTGGTCGCCATCCCGGCGTTCGCCGCGTTCGGGTTCGCCGACATGATGTGGCACACGTTCCTGGGCATCGAGCAGACCATCGACATCCTGTTCAGCCCCTCCCACCTGGGGTTGATCGTGACGATGATGCTCATCATCACGACCCCGCTCCGCTCGGCCTGGAACGCCCCGGACGTCGGGGACCGGCCCCGGCTGTCGCGGCTGCTGCCCGCGCTGATCGGGCTCGGCTTCGGCGCCACGCTGGTGTCGCTGTTCCTGTCGTACGCCGACGCCATGGAATGGGGCGCGAACGGCGTGGTCCAGGCCTTCTCCAGCGTGGAGGACGGCAGCACCAGCCGCCTGGCCGCGTCGATGGTCATCACGAACGTCATCCTGCTCGCTCCCGTGCTGTTCCTCCTGCGGCGCTGGCAGCTTCCGTCCGGGAGCGTGACCGTGCTGTCCGTGGTCGGCGTGCTGATGCCGGGCGCGCAGACGGCCTTCCGCAACCTGCCGATCCTGCTGACGTTCGTCGCCGCGGGGGTGGTGGGCGACCTGCTGATCCGGTGGCTGCGTCCCTCGCGGGAGCGCCGGGCCGCCTACTGGGCCTTCGCCGGTCTGTCGGCGTTCGCCACCTGGTCCCTGTACATCGCGGTCGCCTCCGTGGTCACCGGGCGGCTGCCCGCCGTACCCGAACTGTGGACCGGCGCACCCATCGTGGCCGGTCTCATCGGCCTCGCCCTCGGTGCCCTGTTCCTCCCGAACGCGATGCCCGCGGAGGCCGGCGGGTCCGGCGACCGGCGGGCATGACCCGGCTACTCTGCCTGGTCGCCCTGCTGCTGGTGGCGCTGGCGCCACCGGCGGCGGCACACGTCGTCAAGGCGGGGGCGGACCTGCGGATCGCGCAGACGATCGCGGGCTCCGAGCTGACCCTGGTGATCAAGGCCACGACCAGGGTGCCGGGGCCGCTGCGCGTCGAGGTGATCGGCTTCCCGACCGCTCCGGGGCTGAGCCTGCGGCTCCGCTCCATGGCCGACGGGCGCGTCGTGCAGGGCACGGTGGCGCCTGGCCGCCCCGCCCAGCTGGGGGTCGAGGAGACCGGCCCGCACGAGCTGACCGTCAGCGCCGGAGGCGAGAGCGCCGTGCTCCCGTTCCGGGTCCTGGTGGACCGCGGGTCGGGGTGGGAGTTCCTGATCTACGGTGGCCTGTTCGTGGCCGGTCTGCTCCTGGTGGGCGGCCTGCTCACCGGGGCGTTCAACCGGCGCGGCCGTCCGGCGTTCGTGGTGACCGCGGTGGCCGCCGCGGGGGTCGCGGTGGCCGCGTTGGTCGTGGTCCTCGAGCCGTGGCTGCCCGCCGGCGCGCCGGACGGCGCCGAGCCGCGCCCCACGGACTCCGCGATCGGACGGCCGTACGTGCAGCGGGTCGTCACCACCGTCCCCGCCCGCCCCGCCGTGGGCGAGGAGTTCGTTACGCGGGTGGAACTGTTCGACGGGTCCACCGGGCGACCTGTCGACGACCTCACCATCCACCACGAGGCCATGGCGCACCTGGTGGTCACCAGCGAGGACGGCCGCTACTTCCGCCACGTCCATCCGCTGCGCACCGCGCCCGGCTGCCTCGAGGTACGGCTGCGCGCCGACCGCCCCGGGCGCTATCTCGCCTACGTCGAGCTCGAACGCACCGACTCCGGCGGCCAGCTCCTCACCGGTTCTTTCACGGTCACCGGGCCGGGGAAGTCCACGTCCGAGTCCAATGCCACGTCCGACGTGGCGGACCAGGCCGCCGCCGCCCCCGGCGGGACGGTCACGGTGACGCCCGCCGTACCGCAGGCGGGACGGCCGGCCACTGTCGAGGTGAGCACCAGCGGGACGACGCGGCCGTGGCTCGGGATGGCGGGACACCTCATCGTACGCAGCCAGGACGGCCAGTTCCTCGGCCACGTCCACGAGATGGGGACACCCGGCAGCCGGTTGCGCTTCACGTTCAGCTTCCCCGCGCCGGGCCGCTACCTCGCCTGGACGCAGTACGCCACAGACCGCGGCATCACCACGGTGCCCTTCACCGTGGAGGTCCCCCGATGATGCGGAGCAAGGGCCTGAGGAGCCTGCTGGTGCTCGCCGGGCTCGTGGCGGCCGTGGTGGCCGCGTTCATCGTCGCCCGCACCTCGGGCGCGACCCCGGTCACCACGACGGGCACCCGCTACGCCGTCACCGTCACCGCCGAGCGGAACGCGATCGACGTACAGGTGGACAAGGGCCAGGCGGACACGGTCACCGTCGCCGCCGTGATGCTCACCATGGGCCACTCGATGCCCGAGGTCACCGCCAGGAAGACCGCGCCCGGCCACTTCGTCGCCGAGGGCGACGACCTGTTCTTCATGACGGGCGCCTGGGAGCTGTCGATCCGGCTCACCGGCCCGTCCGGCGAGGAGACCCTCACGCTCGACACCCTCGTCGCCGACTGATCGGTCGGCTGCGGAATTGTCGGTGGCACCAGGCATGGTGGAGCCATGAGCGACGCACCCCCTGTCACCGTCCTGGCCGACGACACGGCCTACGCCGAAGCCGTTCAGCTGGCCGTGGACTCGGCCGCGGCCTATTACGCCGACGGCACCTCCACGCTCGACGACGACGCCTACGACCGGCTGGTCCGCGGCATCCAGGCGTACGAGGAGCAGCACCCCGAGGCGGTGCTGCCGTCCTCGCCCACGGGCAAGGTGGCCGGCGGAGCCGTGGTGGGCGATGTGCCGCACACCGTGCCCATGCTCAGCCTGGACAACGTGTTCGGAGCCGAGCAGCTCGCCGACTGGGCGGCCGGGGTGGAGCGCCGGCTTGGCCGTCCGGTGACGGCGTGGAGCGTGGAGCCCAAGCTCGACGGCCTGGCGATCTCGGCCCGCTACCGGCACGGCCGCCTGGCCCAGCTGGTCACGCGCGGCGACGGGAGCGCCGGTGAGGATGTCTCGCACGCCGTCGGCACCATCGTCGGCCTGCCGGACCGGCTGGCCGACGCGGTGACGGTGGAGGTGCGCGGCGAGGTCATGATGACCGCCTCGCAGTTCGAGGAGGCCTGTGCCAAGCGGCAGGCGCACGACGGCACCACGTTCGCCAATCCGCGCAGCGCGGCGGCGGGCACGTTGCGCGCGCAGGACCGGCCGTACGTGTGCGAGCTGACCTTCTTCGGCTACGGCGTCCTGCCGTCCCCGGACGACACCTCGGAGCTGGCGGTGCGGCTCCGGGAGCTGCCGCACAGCCAGATCATGGACTGGGCCGCGGCGCAGGGCGTGCAGACGACGGCCGCCACACCCGTGGCCGGGACCGTCGCCGAGACCCTCGAGCGGGTACAGGAGCGCGTCGGGGAGATCGCCGCGGTCCGCGCCGAGCTGCCGTTCGGCATCGACGGCATCGTGATCAAGTGTGACCTGGCGGCCGACCAGGCCGAAGCCGGATTCAGCTCCCGTGCGCCCCGGTGGGCGGTCGCGTACAAGCTGCCCGCCACCGAGAAGATCACCAAGCTGCTCGCGGTGGAGTGGAACACCGGCCGCACCGGCGTGATCGCCCCACGCGCGGTGCTGGAGCCGGTCGAGCTCGACGGCAGCATCGTCACCTACGCCACCCTGCACAATGTCGCCGACATCACGCGTCGCGGGTTGATGCTGGGCGACAGCGTGACCGTCTACAAAGCGGGCGACGTGATCCCCCGGGTGGAGGCACCCGTGGTGCACCTGCGCACCGGGGAGGAGCGGCCCATCGAGATCCCGCAGGTCTGCCCGTCGTGCGGGGACGCGATCGACAGCTCGCAGGAGCGCTGGCGGTGCGTGCGCGGGCGCGCGTGCCGGGCGATCGCCTCCATCATCTACGCGGTCGGCCGCGACCAGCTCGACATCGAGGGCCTGGCGGAAAACCGCATCAAGCAGCTGCTCGACGCCGAGCTGATCGCCGACTTCGCCGACCTGTTCTTCCTGACCCGCGAGCAGCTGCTCGGCCTGGAGCGCATGGGCGAGACCAGCACCGACAACCTGCTGGCCGCCATCGACCAGGCCAAGGGCCGCCCACTCAGCCGGGTCTTCGCGGCGCTCGGCGTGCGCGGCACCGGCCGGTCCATGAGCCGCCGCATCGCCCGCCACTTCGCCACGATGGACGCCATCCGCGCCGCGGACGCCGAGGCGATCCAGCAGGTGGAGGGCATCGGCCCGGAGAAGGCGCCGGTCGTGGTCGCCGAGCTGACCGAGCTCGCCCCGCTCATCGACAAGCTCGTCCAGGCCGGGGTGAACATGACCGAGCCCGGCGTCACGCCCGCCTCCGACGCGCCCGACACGCCCGGCACGGCGGTGGAGCTGCCGCTGGCCTCGATGTCCGTCGTGGTCACCGGCGCGATGACCGGGCCGCTGGCGGCTCTGTCCCGTAACGAGATGAACGAGCTGATCGAGCGGGCGGGCGGCAAGGCTTCCTCCAGCGTGTCCGCCAAGACGTCGCTGCTGGTGGCGGGGGAGAAGGCGGGCTCCAAACGGGCCAAGGCGGAGAGCCTCGGGGTGCGAGTCGCCACTCCAGAGGAATTCGCTGAACTCGTTGCCGCCCTGCTGTAGCTCGAAGAGCTGAGCTGGGGACGCCGGAGCGGGTTGCTGAAGTCGGCGCGTGGCAGGCCGCCACCGGTAGCAGGCGCGGCTGACAGTTCGGCTCTGGCGGGCCAGCCAGGTGGTGGGGCGGCGGCGGATCCGGTCGATGGAGGTGAGCGCCGCGCTGATGACGGCCGCGTCGGGGCCGAGCAGGGTGGGGCGGACGGTGACCGTCGACCAGGAGGCGGTCAGCACCCTTCGGTCGATCTCGGCGCGCACCGAGTCGGTCAGCCACGACGACAGCAGCGCGAAACTGCCGCCGAGCAGGACAGAGTCGATGTCGAGCACGTTGACCGCGCCGGACAGTGCGATGCCGAGCGCGCTCGCGGCCCGGTGGGCTGCTCCGCGCAGCGGAGGATGGCACGGTGCTGGCGTAGGTTTCCAGGCAGCCGCGCGATCCGCAGGCGCACACCACGCGCTCCAGTCCAGCGCTGGCAGCTGAGCGCCGGGACCGTCGGCGCGACCCTCGGACGGCGGCCGGAGCTTCATGACAGCGCGATCTCAGCGCCGTCAGCGGCGACGGCCATCGTCTGGGTGCAACGCCAGCCGTACGAGGCCGCCGCATCCGCAGCCTCGGCCGGCGTGCACATGCCGGACGTCTGCGAACGGAGATGAAACACGATGTCACAGGAGAAGCCGGCCGATTTCGTGGCGACGGCGGCCAAGGAGTTCGGCCTACCCGGTGTCGCTGTCGGGGTGCTGGTGGGCGGCCGGGAGCTCTACGCGTCCCACGGCGTGACGAGCCTCGACAGCCCGCTGCCGGCGGCGGGACACCGGCTCGGTGGCAGGGCTCCCCGTCTCGGCCGCCGCCCGACGCCGTGCGAGGAGGAACAGCAGCTACGCCACGGCGCTGAGCACGCCACAGGCGAGCAGGGCCGCACGGTAGCCGAGGGCATGGGAGATGCCGCCGGCGGCGATGCCCGACACGAGCGAGCCGACCGTCGCGGTGTTGGCGAACAAGGTGGTGGCCCGTCCCGGAGCGGACGGCAGCAGGTCCTGCATGTGGCTGATGCCCAGCGCGCCCACCACGGCGATGGCCACCCCCCGGGCGATGTGGACGAGCACCAGCGCCACGATTCCGGTGAACGCCGCCACCAGCACGAAGTACGCGATCATCAACCCCATGCCGATCAGGATCATCCGCTCCCTGCTCCAGCGGCCCGGTAACACCAGCAGAGCGAGCGCCGCGGGGATCTCGGCCGCCGCGCAGACGCTGAACATCCATCCCACCGCACCGGCCGAGCCGTGCAGCGCCTCGGTGACATAGAGCGGCAGCGCCACCGCGCCCGAGAACATCGCGACGTGGAACAGCACGAAGCCGGCGATCGACAGCGCGACGGCCGGCGAGGACAGCTGCCGGTCGGTCCGCTCCTCGACGGGCCGGGACGGAGCGGGCGAGCGGCCATCGACCCCGAACACGGCCACGACCACCAGGCAGAACCCGCAGGCCGTGGCCGTGAGCACCCCGGAGTAGCCGGGCCCGCCCAGCAGCGCGCCACCTGCCAGCGGGCCGATCGCCCAGGCGAGCGACCACGCCGAGCGCAGGACGGGCGTGCCGCCGCCCGGCCCGTCCGCGTCGCTCCTGGCCAGGGCGAAGAGCTGCGGGAACACCGCGCTGCCCGCGCCGAGGAACACCACACCGATGAGGAGCAGCAGCGGATATGACGGGGTCAGCAGGAGCAGCAGGTATCCCGTCCCGGCCAGCGCCGCGGCCACCACCGTGGGCCACCGGCTGGGACGGCGGTCGTAGCGGCGACCGAACCAGACGCTGACGGCCATGCCGCTGACCGCTGTGAGCGAGACGAACAGGCCGATCTCCAGTGCCGACAACCGCAGGCGTTCGACACCGAACAGGACGAGGTAGGGACCGATCATGGACTCGGTGATGCCGAGCAGCAGAACGGCGATCAAGAGAGTGATGAGCCGCCGCCGCAGCCCGGATGCCGGAGTCGATCCCATTCGCAGCGCGCTACCCAGCCTGCCCCGGTCGTATCTCCGCCCGACCCAAAGGGAGACCTTAAGCAATCCGTAAGCCGGCCCCGCGAGACTACAAGCACATCAGAACGGCCGGGCCGGACGGCCCGCCCCTTCCTTGGAGGATTTCATGAGGACGATCGTCGCAAGCCTGTTCATCTCGCTCGACGGTGTCGTGGAGGAGCCGGCGTCGTGGCATTTCCCGTACTTCAACGACGAGATGGGCGCCGCCGTGTCGGGGCAGATGGCCGACACCCTGCTCCTGGGACGCAAGACCTATGACAGCTTCGCCGGAGCGTGGCCGGAGCGGGAGGCCGAGGGCGGCGAGGACGCCGGCTTCGCGAAGACGCTCGGCGACGCACGGAAGATCGTCGTGTCGCGCCAGCCCCTGGAGTTCACCTGGCGCAACTCCGAGCTGCTCCAGGGCGACCTGGCCGAGGCCGTGACCGCGTTGAAGAAGGAGCAGGGCGGCCGCATCGCCATCAGCGGCTCGGTCTCGGTGGTCCGCCAGCTGCTGGCCGCGGGACTGTTGGACGAACTGCACCTGCTGGTGCACCCGATCGCCGTCCGCAAGGGCGAGCGCCTGTTCGACGAGGGGGAGAACCCTGTCCCGCTGGAGTTGATCAAGTCCGAGACGTTCGCGACGGGCGTGCTGTACCTGGTCTACCGGCCCGCCGAGGCGAGCGGCGAGGCCTCCTACGACGACGCCAAGGCCCACCTGTCCCAGAACGAGCAGTAAAGCCGTCCACGGTCGAGCACCAGCGCCGCCGCTTCCGGCAGAGTTGTGATCATTTCAACGCCTGGGGGGCAGGTGTGCGTGTTCCACACCACCTATCCAGGAGGAACCATGGCGAGGGGCTCCAAGAGAGGAAGCGCTGAGCGGAGAGCACGCAAGAGACAATGGGCAGTTACGGGGGGCTGCCTTCTGAGCGTCGTCGTCGTGTGGTTCGTCAGCGAGTACCCCGGCTGGGCTGCCGGGACCGCCTGCCTGCTCGCCGTGCTGTTCGTGGGCGGGCTCGTCCTCCGGTACCGCATGATCGAGGCGGAGAGACGGCGGTTCCTGGCCGCCAATGCCCAACTGGAGAAGGTCGACCGGATGGCGGGCCCCGCGTTCGAGCACCTCGTCGCCGAGCGGATGATCGCTGACGGCTTCCGCAAGGTCCGCGAGTGCGGGGGCGCCGGTGATGGTGGCGTGGACATCACGGCCGTCGCTCCAGGGCGCGGCCGGTACGCCGTCCAGTGCAAGCGTTACAGCAAGACGGTCGGCGCGCCCGAGGTGCGCAACTTCCTGGGTGCGCTGGCCAACACCTTCGCCGGCCACACCGGCGTGCTGGTCACGTCCGGCAGCCTCACCAAACAGGCCAGACAAGAGGCGCTGGGCGCACGGACGCCGCTGATCCTGGTCGAACGCGACCTTCTGGCGGACTGGTTGCTGGGCTCGGTCTCGCTGCTGCCGGCACGCTCTGCGAAGGCGAAGGCGGTCAGGGCCTGATGGCGGTGCCCTGGGCGGAGGTGAGACGCCAGGCGCCGGGGGAGCCGGTGGCGTACACGTGGGTGTAACGGCTCCCGGCGCTGTACATGGTGCCGTCCGGGTTGGTCACGTTCATGCCGGTACGCCCCACCACGATGCCGACGTTCCCGATGACGCGGACAATCGCCTCATCCGGGAACGAGTCAATCCGGGGAAACTCCAGAGCTCCGGACGCCACAAGGTCAAGAACGATCCGCTTGTCGGCGACGGCCCCGTCCTGGAGGCCCACCAGGATGAAGTCGTCCGACAGCAGCTCCTCAAGCACGCCGAGGTCGCCTGCCACCAAGGCGTCGAAGAAGCTCTGGTCGTGCTTGAGGAGGGTGGCCCGATCCGTGCTCATGTGCGTCCGTTCGTCGATGTCAGAGGGGTCGAGGGTAAACCTTGACGCCCGTGACAAGGTCAACCGGCTCGTCAGGCGAGTTCGTACCTCCAGCCGGTGGCGCGGGAGGACGAGACCGAGACCTTCCCGCCGGAGCGGGTGACGGTGAACAGCGTGGGCTCGCCGGGCACGCCGATCACATCGCGGCCCGCAACATCGCCCGACGCGGCGCCGCGGGCTGGGCTGCCGTCAACCAGCCACACGCTACCGGCCTCCCTTCAGCCACACGGGACCGTGAGAGCAAACCACCAGCATCAGGCGGTGGCAGTTGACGTCCTTCGCTTTCACAGCCGTGGCGTCGCCGGTACGCCCGGCTTGGTCTCACTCTACGGAGTACATGGCGAACGACACAGGTTGATCATATCCATCTACGATCGGACACGGCTGTCTCTCCGCGGACCTACCCCATGAGCGACCAGCACGGATGGCCGACGAGGGCGTCCAGGTCGGGATCCGTGTCCGCCGCCCAGGCCGCGTAGCCGTCGGGACGGACCAGGATCGCGCCGGGCAGGCCGTCCACCGGCTCCACGCGCGTGGCACCGAGGTCGTCCGGGAGCATCCCGGCCAGATCGACCAGGACGGGCCTGCCGGCCAGGAACAGCGACGGATCGAGACCGGCGACCCGGTGGCCGACCAGCGGGTGGTCGCCGGGCAGGTCGTAGGAGTGGGACAGGCCCGACATCAGGCCCGCCAGGTGTCTGTTGGCCTCGGGCAGGCGCATCAGGTCGGTGAAGACCTTGCGCAGTTCGATGACGTCCGCGCTGGGGCGGGGGTCGGCGAAGACCCGCTGCGCCTGGGTGATGTGCAGGACCCAGGCTCCGGCCGGGTGCCGTTCGGCGTGGTAGGTGTCCAGGAGGTCGGTCGCGGCCCGGCCCCGCAGCACCGCGGCCATCTTCCAGCCCAGGTTGAAGGCGTCCTGCACGCCCAGGTTCAGGCCCTGCCCGCCGAAGGGCGGGTGGATGTGCGCGGCGTCGCCGGCGAAGAACACGTTGCCCACCCGGTAGCTGTCGATCTGCCGGGTGGCGTCGCCGAACCGGGAGGCGTTGTCCACGGTGTCCAGCACGGTCTGCTCGCCGTACACGATGCGCAGCATCTCGGCGATCTCCTCGAACGTGACCGGGCTGTCCTTGGCCGGCTCCGCGCCCGCCGCCCCGCCGGTGAACCGGTAGTGGCCGCCGCCCAGCGGCACCAGCATCACCCAGCAGTCGTCGACCTCGCGCGTCATCGTGCTGATGTGCCCGAGCGCCTTCGGCACGAGGTCGGACACCGACGACAGCCGCACGTCGGCGAGCACCGCCGTATACGTCCCCGGCCTGCCGGAGAACGGCACGCCGAGCAGCTTCCTGACCGTGCTGTGCGCGCCGTCGCAGGCCACCAGGTAGGGGGCCTCGATCCGCCGGTCGCCGGCCGTCGCGACCACGCCGTCGTCCGATTGCTCCACCGCCGTCACCTCGGTCTCGCGCAGCACCTTGACCCCCAGTGCGGTGGCACGCTCCTCCAGCACCTCCTCGATCTCCCACTGCGGGATCGCGAGCGGGTAGGGGTGCGCGGTGTCCCACGCCGTGCAGTCGAGCGGCACGGGCAGCAGCGCGAAGTGCCCGCCGGCCGGCTCGCGGGAGACCGCCCTGGCCTGCATCGGCTCCAGCAGGCCGCGCAGCTCGAGCAACTCCTGTACGCGCGGCTGGATCGTGCCGCCCTTGGTCTGCTTGATCCGGTCCGGCAGGCGCTCCGCCACCAGGACCTCCACTCCGGCCAGAGCCAGCTCGCAGGCCAGTGCCAGCCCGGTGGGTCCGGCGCCCGCCACGATCACTTCGATCATCGTTCCTCCCCAAAATACTCGACCGGGTGCAAATATATACCTGTAGCAAGAAAAGTTCGAGTGCAGGTTCTTGCTATCGTGGAGCCATGACAGGGCTGCGCGAACGCAAACGGGCACGGACCCATGCCGCCATCTCGGAGGCTGCCATCGCGCTCTTCCTTGAGCGCGGGTTCGACCAGGTGTCGGTGGCACAGGTGGCCGAGGCCGCCGAGGTGTCGAAGCGGACCCTGTTCGCCTATTTCCCGGTCAAGGAGGATCTCGTCGTCCACCGCTTCGCCGACCACGAGACCGAGTCGGCCCGCGTGGTGCGCGCCCGCCCGCCGGGCGTCGCGCCGCTGGCCGCCCTCCGCGACCACTTCCTGGACGGCCTGCGCGACCGCGACCCGATCACCGGCCTCAACGACGTCCCGGAGATTCTCGCGCTCACCCGCATGGTCCGGGAGACCCCGGCGCTACGGTCCAGGGCGATCCGCTTCCAGGAGGGTGCGGAGCGGGCGCTCACGGAGGCGCTCCAGGAGACCGCAGGCGTGCCCGCCCTGACCGCGCGCCTGGCGGCCACCCACCTGGTGGCCACGCACTGGCTGCTGACGATGGACAACTCCAAGGCGCTGGACGGGGGCCAGACCGCCGAAGAGCGCTATCCGGAGGCGGTCGCCGACGCCGAACATGCCTTCGCCCTGCTGTCCGAGGGCCTGGCCGGGCACGTCTAGCGAGCTGTGGTGCCTGGGCGGCCGCCGTGGGGGTCAGGGCCTGGGCGGCGGTGACCGTCAGGCGACGAACGTGGGCAAAGGCTCAGACCACGGTTGAGAAGTCATGGGACGTGGAGATGGTCATGATGGCGCCGACCGCCGTGACCGTCTCGTTGGGCCCCGTGACGATCACGCTGGTCCGAACCCGCCCCCAACCCGGAAATCATCACTGCCATCGCCACCGAGATGGTCGGCACCATCATCGCATCCGCCGACGACAGGCCCGCATGTCGCCACCTCTTCAAGGCACGCTGACGCAGCCCCCAGCCACTCAAGATTCACAGCGAAGCAGAGTTCACGTCAAACAGCTTTAGAATTTGCCATCACCAGAATTAACGACTCCTGTGGGTAGCAACACATCGAGCTCTCGACGCTCCACTCAGTGGTCTCTCACCTGCATCGTTCTCCAGAACGATTCCGTCGCGGCGGTCAGGACGGCTCTGTCCCTCGTCGGCATCGTCGGCATCTTCGTCATCGCCGCTTTCGGCATCCGCCAAATGTCCGGTCGCTGTCCGGTCGCTGCCCTTCTGATTTCACGGCGCCCGTGAAAGTGTGGCGTCGGACAAACGGATTGAGCTGAGAAAGGAGAATCCGTGCGCCCGCCGGGTAATTGCAGCCGGCGCAATCTCCTCGATCCCAAGAACGGTTTTCGTCGAAGGATCTTGTACATGGGGCACGAGCCTTTCGCCAGTTGGTCAAGAATTTCTGCCCGTGCCCGGCAGCCCGCTCGAAGGACATGTGATGCACAACGCCAACCGGAGGTACGCATGAAACGTCGGGCCGCTCTGACCGTAGGCGCGGCGGCAACCACGTTGTTCACCACGTTCGGCGCCGGCAGCGTCGCGTACGCCGAGTCGCAGGCGGCGCGGACCGATCCGGTCGGCGCCGCGGCCACCTGCTACGGGAACACGTGCTCGGGCAAGGACCCCATGTAACGCGAGTTGGACGGACATCCAGGCCATCAACCAGCCCGACTGCTACGGCGGCGCCTGCACCTGGACGGGCCGCAACGTCTGCACCCCGTGGAAATAGCCGGCCGTGGATGAATCCGGCGCGGCCGATCGCACGCGCTTCTTCCGGGCGCTCGCCGCACAAGCCCCATCTCCTCAACGCTCATGCTCCTGATCCTGGGCCAAGCGTCCGGCTCGGCCAGGGTCAGGTAGTTCGGCCTGCCGCCCGAAGAAGGAAAGCATCATGCGCATCAGAGAATTGCTCTCGTCCATCGCAGCCGTCGTGCTGCTCGTTCTGGGTCTGTCCGGCACGGCGAGCGCGTCGGCGGGTCAGCCGGACACCGACACGGCCATGCGGGTGGCGGCGTCCGTCACCGGTGAGGGTGTGCCGGAGCCGCCCCCGCCACCGACCATGAGGGATGGGACACGGCTCCAGGGTTCCTGGATCGGGCCCTATACCTACCGGAACCTCAACAGCGGCAAGTGCCTGGACATTCTGAACGGGTCGAAGGACAACGGCGCGCCGGCGGTGCAGTACAGGTGCGTCGCCGGCATGGCCGGGCAGATGTGGTACCTCTGGCACACCGAGGGCGACGGGTCCATCGACTTCCATCTGCTCGGCAACGCCTACACCGGAAAGTGCCTCATGGCGTGGAGCCATGACCTCATGGCGCCGATCAAGCAGATCAGCTGCTACCAGTTCACGCCCGAGCAGGTGTGGATCACCAGGAGCACCGACCCCAACGTGCACCAGAACGACGGCACCAACCTGTGCATGGAAGTGCTCGGCGGAGCGCTGGACGACTTCGCCTCCATCGTCCAGTGGGACTGCCACCACCAAGCACACCAGATCTGGCTCCGTTACAACGCCTGACCTTCGTCTCAAGGAGTGCCCGTGCGCACCAGAAAATCCCTGACCACCGTTTTAGCGATCTCCATGTTGTTATCCATGCAGCTTCCCGCGAGCGCCGAGCCGTCGAAGCCGCCGCCCGAGAACACCCTCACGGCCCCGGCCACGCCGTCCGCCGCCCCTGAGAGCGTCGACCCCGGCCGACGGGCCGAACTGCTGGGCAGCGGGTGGGAGAAATCATCCGACCGGGCGGTGACCACCGCGGGTGATGCCACCGGTCTCCACGTGCTGGTGGCCGACGCCAAGGACGGCTACCGGTGGCGGACGGCGGCCTCGCTGTCGGAGCCCGGGTTCGACACCGACGCGTGGATCGGCAACGTCTGCGTGACGGCCTCCGGGAAACGAGCCGTCGTGGTGTACGCGCCCCGCACGTTCACCAACAAGGCCGAGCTGGCCGATCGCGGCGGGTTCACCGCGATCGTGGACCTCGACGGCGGCCCGGTGCGCAAGCTGAAAGCGCAGACGAGCCTGGCCTACTTCAACCCGGGCTGCGGCCCGTCGGAGTCGGTGGTGCTCACTCAGGGCGGCGGGGAGGACCTGACCTCGACCCGGCTGCTGGAACTGGACACGGTCAAGGGGAAGCTGGGGTCACCCATCGAGGTGCCGGGGCAGCTGACTTCGGCGGTGCCGGTGAAGGACGGCATCGTGGCCGCCGACTCCGGCGCGGTGGTCCGGGTGCGCCCCGATGGCAAGCGCACGGTGCTGGCCTCGGCCAAGGGGGTGCCGTACCGGCTGACCCCCGACGCCGACGGCGGCGTCGTGTACGCCCAGATGGATGACAAGCAGAACGCCTCTGTGCGCCGCGTGGACATGGAGAAGGGCAACGCGGTCACCACGCTGGCCACCGGCGGCATCACCGGCCTGAGCGTACGCGCCGCCCGGGGCGGCCAGGTGTACGTCACCGGCGCCAAGTCCACCACGGCCCGCACCGCGGCGGCGCCGAGCGTGGCGCTCGCCGACGTGCCGTCCGACGCGGGAGTGTCGCTGTCCGGCGGCCTCGCGGTGACCTCGGTGCTGCGCACGAACACCAAGGACCCGCGGGTGGCGCCCGCCGACCCGGACGCGCCGCAGCGGGTGGACATCACCGCCACGTCGCTGGCCACGAACAAGCCGTTCACGCTCTCGGTGACGCCGGCGGACGGCGCGGGCGGCGGCGCGGAGCCGAGCCCGGCGCTCGGCCGGTCCGCGCTCGCCGTGGGCGGCGGCCCGAACGACCCCGCCGACGGCGGCCAGCAGGTCTGCTCGGTGGCGCGCAACGACCCCGGCAGCCAGGCCATGCAGCCCAAGCCGCGGCAGGTGGAGTGGGCCGTCGACCAGGCCGTGCTCGGCGTGCTGAACGTGCAGCGGCCGGCCAACTGGAAGAACCTGGGCATGCCCGCGTACACGCCGCAGGGCCTGTTCCCGCCCAGGGCGCTCGACGGCGGCGGGCACGTGCCCGCGCAGATCATGATGGGCGTCGCCGTGCAGGAGTCGAACACGTGGCAGGCCGCCCGCTTCGCCATCCCGGGCGTCACGGCCAACCCCCTGATCGGCAACTATTTCGGCATCAACTACTACAACAGCGACGAAGGCGACGACTGGGCGATCGACTGGGCCAAGGCCGACTGCGGTTACGGCATCATGCAGGTCACCGACGGCATGCGCCTGGCCGGCAAGGAGAAGCCGGGCGAGACCGCGCTGCCCGTCAACCAGCAGCGGGCGATCGCCCTCGACTTCGCCGCCAACATCGCCAAGGGCCTGCAGATGCTGCAGGACAAGTGGAACGAGACCCGCGGGGCAGGGCTGATCGTCAACAACGGCACCGCCGCGGGGCTGGAGAACTGGTTCTTCGCGGTGTGGGCCTACAACTCCGGCCTGCACCAGCCGAGCGGGCCGAACCCGTGGGGACTGGGCTGGCTGAACAACCCGGTCAACCCCCGCTACCCGGCCGACCGTCCCCCGTTCATGGAGACCTCCTACGCCGACGCCGCGCACCCGCAGCACTGGCCGTACCCGGAGAAGGTGCTGGGCTTCGCCGGCCACCCGATCGAGCTCATCGAGAGCCCCGGCACCCTGGTGTACTCCCACCTGTACGCCTGGTGGAACGCCAACGAGTACCGCTACAACGTCAAACCGCCGGTCGTGCAGTTCTGCGCGGCCAGCAACGACTGCTACCCCGGCGAGTCCCACACGCCGAACGACCCCGAGGTGATCGGCGAGCCCGCCGGTCCCTGCGCGCACAAGAACACCCTCGGCCAGTACGACCTGAAATGCTGGTGGCACCAGGCGTCCACGTGGAAGGCCAACTGCCCGACCACCTGCGGCAACGGCAGGGAGCGCTTCGACGCCGGCTACGCCTACCAGGAGGACGCCACCAACTACGCCCCGAACTGCCGCCTCACCGGCCTGCCGCAGGGCGCGCTGGTCATCGACAACCTGCCCAAGAGCACGCCATCCATCAGGCCCGGCTGTTCCCCCGACTACGCCGACGGCGGCACGCTGCCCGGAGGGTTCCGGTTCACCTTCCAGCAGAACGCCGCCGGCAACTATCCAGGCAAGATCGACATCCATCAGATAGGCAGCGGGTTCGCCGGCCAGTTCTGGATGAGTAACACCATCACGGACAGCGAGTCGGCCCGCAGCGCCGTCGGCACCTGGACGCTGAACCAGAGCGCCGGATGGGCCCGGATCCTCGTCCATCTGCCGGTCATCGGGGCACGCACGCAGCAGGCCCGTTACGAGATCGACGTGAACGGCAGCCGTACCTACACCAAGCATCGCTACCTGCCGCAGGAGCTCGGCCGCAACGGCTGGGTGTCGCTGGGGGTGTACAACTTCAACGGCACCGTGCCCAGCATCCGCCTCAGCAACATCACCGAGGACGGCAAGGGCACCGTACGCGTGGCCTGGGACGCGCTCGCCGTCCAGAAGCTCAACGCCAAGCCCAAGCACATCGTCGCCGCGCTCGGCGATTCCTACAGTTCCGGCGAGGGCGCCGGCGACTACTTCTCCGAGTCCGACGCCGACCACGGCACGCCCTACTGGAACGCCTGCCGGCGCAGCAACGACGCCTACTCGCGCAAGGTGGTCCTGCCCGGCGACAGCGAGAACCTGGGCACGCTGGTCGACCGGTTCGACGCCAACCACGAGCTCGGCTTCGTGGCCTGCTCCGGCGCGAAGACCTGGAACGTGATCGGGGACGGGGTTCCGTGGTCCTGGCAGTACCCGGAGAGGTACAAGGACGGTGACGGCCAGTTCCACGAGATCGCGCAGATCGACTCGGGCGTGCTCGATGAGAACACCACGCTGGTCACGCTCACGCTCGGCGGCAACGACGAGAACGCTTTCACCAACGCGCTCACTTCCTGCATCGCCCCGGTGGTGGAGTGCACCAGCGACACGTTCCTGCCCACGTACAAGGCGATCATCGACCGGACGGCCGGCAAGCTGAAGGAGGCCATCAGGAAGATCCACGCCCCGGACAGGGCGCCGAACGCGAAGATCATCCTGCTGAGCTATCCGAAACTGATCGCCTCGGGCGGCTGCAGCGCCGCCGGCATATCCTTGATCACCGATGGGGAGGCGACCGCGCTCGGCGAGCTCGCCCGGTACATGGAAGGCAAGCAGTGGGAGCTGGTCTCCCAGCTGCAGTCCGAGGGAGGTCCGAACGACCCGCCGTTCGAGGTGTACGCGGCCAGCCCGATCAGCGACTTCGCCGGCCACGAGGCGTGCGGGGGCGCGTCCTGGATCAACCCCATCATGATCAACCCCAACGGTGAGGGCGACTTCCACGCCGGGGACGCCCCGGCGACCTGCATTCCCTACCCGCCCGACCCCTCCAACCCGGTGTGTCTGAGCCGGGAGTCGTTCCATCCGAACGACGCCGGGACGTCCGCGTACGCGGGGGTGCTGGCCCGGATCCTGTCCCAGGTCGGATACCGGGGCGGGCAGCCTTGACCGACCCGGCCCGGACCGGAACCCTCCGGGGTTTCGGTCCGGGCCGGGCTCACCCGTCCAGGAGGCGAGAGTGCTCACTCACCAGCCACCGAGTCTGCCCGAACGGCCTCCCGCTAGGAGGCGGGATACACCTCCAGCTCCCACAGCGAGTAGCCGTAACTCGTGGCGCGCTTGACGCCCTGCACGCGCAGGAACCGTGTCTGGTTCGGCTCGTCGAGCCAGAGCGTGTCGATGCCGCCGTCCCCGCCGGAGACCGTGGCCAGCGGCTGCCACGTGGCGCCGTCCGCCGAGCCCTCGATCCGGTACGCCGTGCCGTACGCGGCCTCCCAGCGCAGCGTCACCTTGGCCACGTCGACCGGTTGGGCCAGCTCCACGGCCAGCCACTCGCCGTCGGCGCGCCCGGACGACCAGCGGGTGGCCGGGTCGCCGTCCACCGCGTTGGCGGCGGCGAAGGAGGTGCCGCCTTCGACCGAGGACGCGGTCACCGGTCGTCTCAGAGCGACGTCGGCGTCGCCGGCCGGACGGTGCGCGGTGACCGTCACCTGGGCCTCGACCGGCTCCGCACGGCTGGGGGTGAACACGATCCGCAGGGTGCCCGACGCCGTCGGCGTGAACGGGACCGGCAGCGTCAGCCCCCCTCCCCGAGGCACGGTGACCTGCCGGTCCTCAGGCATCCGCCAGCCCTCAGGTCCGGTCACGCTGAGCGTCCCGGTGACGTCGGCGGCCCGCTCGGAGACGAACGTGGCGCTGACCGTCGCCTCGACGCCCTTGGTGGCGTCCATGGCCGCGGGGTCCGCGATCAGGGTGGCGGCGGAGCCGTCGCCGTAAACGGGGACGATCTCGGCGATCCGCGGTGGCTGTCCGCCGGGCGCCCAGACGAGGCGCACGGCGTCGGTCCGCACGTCCTCCGGATCGAGATCCGTGTAGGGCCCGGCGAGCCGTCCGATCGCCCGCCACTGGCCGTCGGCGCGCACCTGCACCTCGGCCGATCCGGTGCCGAGGACCAGGATCCGCTCGACGAGCCGCGGCCCGGACAGGGTGGCGACCAGCGCGTCGCCCCGGACCGGCGCCGTGCCCGCCGCGTACGCGGTGCCCAGGTCGCCGTCGGCCGCCAGGTCGAGGCCGGTGCCCGCCGGGGTGCCGCTGACGGTGATCCTGGTGACCGAGTCGTCGCTCACCTGGACCGTGAACTCCCTGACCACGAGCCAGGTGCTGTTGGCGGCGGTGGCGCGGTAGCGCACGTAGCGGGCCACGGTGCCGGCGGGCGCCGCCACCTTGACCTCGGCGGTCGTGCCCGTGGCCAGCCGCGTCCAGGCGACGCCGTCACGGGAGACCTCCAGCGCTCCCGCGTGGAGGTAGTCGTTCGGACTGCCCGGTTTGCCCATGAGCAGCGTGATGTCCCCGATCGCGCGGGAGGCGCCGAGATCGACGGTGACGTGGTCGCCGGAGCCTGGTGAGCTGTTGCTCCAGTAGAACGTGCCCGGGTCGCCGTCGACCATCCGGTCGGGGGTGTTGACCTGGTAGGTGCCGAGGCTGGTGGTGGCGCGCGGCCTGGTGGAGGTGACGCCGATCCAGCGGTCCAGTTCGGTGAGCGCGTCGGTGACGAACCTGTCCAGCACGCCGTCGCCGACGCGCGGGGCCTGGGCGTCGTGCGGGACGCGGGTGTCCCGGATGGCGTTCGCGGCGGCGACCAGCTCGCGCGCCTGGTCGGCGGCCCGTACGGCCCTCCTGCCGTCGTCGTCCCGCACCGCTCGCAGAACGTCGAGAGCCTTCACCATGGCCTTCGACCACAGCTCGGCCGCCCGCAGCCAGGCGCCGGCCTCAGCGACGAACGCCCGGTCGGGCAGTCTCTCGTCGATCCGTCTGACCGCGGCCCCCAGGCGCTCGGCGTGCTCTCGCAGCGTGGTCGGCCGTCCCTCGCGCCAGGCGGGCCAGAACGCGGCGACCTCGGCGGCCAGCCGGGGCGACTGCGTGCGGTGCAGGCGGCCGTCGAAGAAGTTCAGGTCGGCGAAGTCACGCAGGGCGCGGATCAGGGCCTCGTCGCCCCCGGCCAGCTCGGTCAGCGCACGCAGCCACGACTCCTCGGCGTTGAACGCGGTGTCGTGCCAGCCGAAGTCGGCGAAGGAGTACAACGCGATCCGGCTGACGGAGGGCTGGTTCATCGGGTTGGAGATGATGCCGGCCAGGTGTTCCGACAGACCGGGTTCCCGCCCGTCGTACGGGGCCAGCGGCAGCCGCCCCCCGGCGTAGTCGTTGACCGGGTAGTTGTCCCAGACCAGGATCTGGTGCCCGAAGACCTTCCTGGCCTGGGCCGCCTGCGCCTTGGTGATCTTCTCGGGCACGACGGCGGTGCCGGTCCAGTGCACGATGACGTCCTGGCTCATGAGCTCGCGCAGAGCCTTCTTGTAGGCCGTCTCGGTGACGTTGTAGTACTCGGTCGGCACCATCTGCACGGGCGCGACGTCGCCCTTGCCCGCCGCCCACGCCTGCGCGGCGTTGACCAGCTCACTCTGCGCCCTGCCGGCCGCCGCCCCGCCCGGCGCGCCGTACTTCGAACGGTCGCCGTCACAGTTCCACCGCCCCGAGTCGATGTCGTCCAGGGCGATGGTGAACGACCGCCCGCCGAGCGCGTACAGCGCGTCGAACTTGGCCAGCAGCGCCGTCACGTCGCTCGGCGAGCTGTAGCAGACGGACAACCCCGGCGAGACGGCGAAGGTGAAGTCGACGTGACCCGCCTGTGCCCGCCTGATGAGCTCGCCGAGCTGGGCCAGCTTCTCCGGCGGGTACGGTTCGCGCCACCGGTCGCGGTGGTAGGGGTCGTCCTTGGGCGCGTACTCGTAGGTGTTCATCTTGTGCGCGGCGAGGTAGTCGAGATGCGCCAGGCGCTCCTCGTGGGTCCACGGTGTGCCGTAGAAGCCTTCGACGGAGCCCCGGTAGCGCAGGCCGGGCCAGTCGCGAACCTCGATGCCGGGCACCCGGTCGTTGCCGGGGTGTTCGCGGACGAGCTGCTGGAAGGTCAGGGCGGCGTAGTAGGTGCCGTCGGCGTCGACGCCGTCGAGCACGACGTGCTTGCGGCCGCTCGCGTCGCGGCCCGCCGCCAGCACGTACCCTTCGGCGGGCAGCCCGGTGGCGTCCTCGACACCCAGGCGGCCGAGCGTGGTGGCGCCGTCGCCGAGCCAGACGGTGACGGGAGTGCGGGGATCGGTCTCGTAGGTGGCGCGGACCTGCTTGACACCGGCCCGGGCCAGGGTGCGGCGGACCACGGCTTCTGCCGAGGGGTCGCTCTGTCTGGTACGGACCAGCCCGACCACAGGGGTGAGGGGGAAACCGTCGTCGCGGCTCTCCACCTGCTGGGCGGGCGGGTTGACGAGGGCGGTGGCCGCCTGCGCGGATGGGCTGGTCAGGACGAGGAGAGGGAGGGAGAGCGTCGTGGCGATCGCGCCGGATAACAGGCGGCTGAGGGACAAGCGTCCTCCTGGGCAGAATCGGAGCCAAGACCCGAAACCCTGCTAAAAGAGGGCCGAATCGCCCACATTCGATCATTTGCCCCTTCTGCTGGTCAATACCAGTGCCCCCTGCGCGTACTTCTGGTCCAGACCAGTACGTGATCCCAGTCCGATCAGGAGGTCATGCGTGCTCGGGGTGGCGCTGTCGTACGGGCGTGACCAGCGCGATCAGCGCCAGTAGCAGGCAGGCCGCTCCAGCGAAGACGAACACCGTGGAAGCGCTGTACTGTGCGGTGGCCCAGCCGAGGGCGGCCGCGCCCACCGGCCCGAGCGAGAAGTGGATCGTCCAGAACGCCGACGTCACCCGGCCCAGCAGGTGAGAGGGTGTCACCTGCTGCCGCAGCGACATGGAGCAGATGCCGGCCAGGCTGACGCAGGCCAGATAGAGCGCCATGATGGCGGCCACACCCCACACGGAGCGGGCGAGCCCGAGGCCCAGGATGGCCAGCCCCGATACGACCTGCGCCCCGATCCAGAGCGGCCCGAAGCCGAGGATGCGCCGCATTCGGGCCACCAGCATCGAGCCGATCATCGTGCCGGCCGCCCCGATTCCCAGCACGACGCCCACCACGGAATCGGCCTGGCCGAGGTCGTGCTTGAGCCGGTAGATCACGATGTCGGTCAGCCCGAGCGTCATGAAGATGAAGAACGACAGCAGGACGGTCAGGGTCCGCAGCACCGGGTGCCGGAACAGGAACTCCGCCCCGGCCAGCAACTCCCGCCACGGCCGTCGGTGGGGAGCGGGCTCCACCGGCTCGATGGCTTCGACGGCGTACCGGGAGGCGCGGGTCAGCAGGACGCCGGCCGCGGACAGCCCGAAGCTGGCGGCGTTGATGGTGATCGCGGCGGTCGGGCCCAGGTGGCCGGTCACCACCCCGGCGAGGGTGGGGCCGAGGATGCCGGCCGCGGCGGCTGTGGCATACAGCATGCCGTTGGCCTCGGTGACGCGTTTCTCGCCGGCCAGGCCGCGGACCGCGGCCACGTACGTGACCTGGAAGACCATGCCCACGGCCGCGGCCATCGGCAGCACCGCGTACAGCAGCCAGACGTGCTGGCCGAAGGCCCAGACCACCGGGATCGTCACGTACAGGACGAGCCGGATGAGGTCGCAGAGGATGAGCAGCCGACGCCGGTCGAACCGGTCGGCGAGCACTCCCGCGAACACCCCAGCCGCCACCGACGCCGCCCCCGACACGCCGGTGAGCAGACCCATCTGGGTGACGGAGCCGGTGACGTTCAGGACCAGGAGGGGCACCGCGATGAGCGCGAACGAGTCGCCCGCCACCGAGAGTGTCTGCGCGCTCCAGAAGATCAGGAAGTCCCGGTCACGCCACAGCGAGCCGGTGACTGGTCGCGTGTCAGTCTTCATCGATCACGGTCGAGCGGGGGACGGCTTGGGCTGATCGGTACGCGCCGATCCGGGGAAGATCACGCGGGGAGCCTATCCTTCCCGGTCCGCGCCACGCCGCCCTGTTTCGATCGCCGAGACCCTGGAGAACCGCTCGCACCTGGTGTCGTAGACGCTGAAGCCGTGCTGGTCAGTGAGCAAGCCGGCGGTCATTCCGGGCCCGGCCGGCGGTCCCGCCGACCCTCCGCCGCCGGGCGTCCGAGCAGCCTGTCGATGCTGCGGCGCTCGCGTTTGGTGGGACGGCCCGCGCCGCGAGCCCGGACGGCCACCGTCACGGCCTCCTCGCGGGGCGGAGGCGGAGGGCTCTTGTCGACGTAGCACTCGGCGGCCACGGCGGCGCCGACGCGCTTGGTGATGACGCGGGAGACGACCACGATGCGTTCGCGCCCCTCGTGCCGGAGCCGGACCTCGTCGCCGACCCGTACGGCGTGCGCGGGCTTGACCCGCACCCCGTTGACCCGGACGTGACCGCCCCGGCAGGCGTCGGACGCGATCGAACGAGTCCTGGTGAGCCGCACCGACCAGATCCAACTGTCCACGCGCACGCTCAGCTGCTCACCTGCCACCCCGCCACTGTACTGAGACCGGCGCGCCGCCGGCATCCAAGGCCCGCCTGCCAAGGGAAGGGGACCCCAGGGGGGTCAGTGCGACGTGCCGTCGACGCGTACAGGCTGCTGGAAGTTGCTGAGGAGAGTGAAGTGCTCCCTCGACTCCGCCGGGATCGGGCCGAGTTCCACCGGATCGGAGGGGGAGGTCAGGCTGACGCGGTAGAGCTTGGCCGTGCCGGAGTCGCTGTTCTCGCCGGCCGCGATGATCAGGGAGCGGCGGTCCCGGGAGACGGCCACCGAGATGATCGGCGTCTCGGTCTCGGGGGCGATCTTCTTCTTCGCCTTCACCTCGGTGTGCTGGACGTAATCGATGTCGTCCCGGGCCAGCCCGGGGTTGACCTGCACGGTGTAGAGGTCGTTGCTCCCGCCCAGGCAGAGCAGGTCGGTGGCGTTGATCCAGGCGAGGGGGTCGCAGTGGCGCAGGCCGCCGTCGCGCACGACGATCTTCATGCCGAACGGCAGCCGGAGCGGAGCGTCCTCGTAACGGTCCACCGTGTTCGCGAGGATCTCCAGCTCGGCCCCTTTGATCAGGTTCCACCCCACGGCCACCCCGCTTGGGTTGGCCGCGAATCTGCCGGAGGGATGGATGGTGCGCGGGCAGCGTCGGGCGCCGCCCGCCTTCGCGGCGATCTCGGTCAGGAGTGGCGCGAGCGTCACACTGGAGAAGTCGGCGACAGGGGTACGGAAGGCGTCGTCGTAGGCCGTGGCCCGCCACCCTTCGTCATTCCGCGAGCAGGCGACCGGCCCTTGGGCGGCGAGCACGGCCGGAAGGCGCTTCGCCGTCTCGGCCAGCGCCGTCTTCCTGGCGTCGGCGGTGACGGAGACGCGCGCGAACGTGACGCCAAGGTCGTCGCCCGCAGGATCGCCGCGGAGGAGGACATCGAGGGTCTCACCCTTGCCGCCGTGGCCCGCGGCGTCGGCGTGACGCCCCCGGCCCTCTACCGCTACTTCAACGGCAGGGCGGGCCTCGTACGCGCCATCTACGACGACATCACCGCGGAGTTCATCGACACCGTGGACCGGGCCGTGCGACGCCAGGCCTCTGACGACCTCAGTGCCCAGCTGCACGCCGGCACCCACGCCGTGCTCGAGTGGTCGGTGGCCAACAAGGTCGAGTTCGACCTGCTCATGGGCGCCGGGTATGCCAAGGTCGCCGAGTCGGAGGAGGGCATCCCGGTGGTCATCGCGCGCGAGCTGGGCGGCCTGTTCGGGCGGCTGTTCGCCCGTCTGTGGGACGAGGGGCGGCTGACCTGTCCGGCGGACGAGGAGATCGACCCTGTGCTGGCAGCACAGTTGCGCACCTACCGCTCGGAAGTCGGCCTGAAGTTCCCCATCGGCGTGGCGTTCCTCATGGTCGTCTGCTGGCGGCAGATCTACGGGCTGGTCTGCATGGCCGTCTACGGACACCACGGATTCGCCTTCGACGATCCGCAGCCGCTGTTCGAGCAGATGATCGACGACCTGCTCGGCCTCCTCGGCCTCACGCGGAGCCCCGGCCTGCGTCTGTCGTGAACGACTCTCCCTGAGCTTGCCCGCGCCCGGCCAGGCGGGAGGCGGAGGACGGAGCGTAGGAGGGCCGGCCCGCGCGGAGCCCACTCTGGCGAGCTGCCCTGTCGTTTCGCTGTCGTCGCGCTGACGCGGGCCCATGGGCGGCGTCGCCAAGACGACAGGCGCTCCCCGCACACTGTGACCGCTATGTGAAGATCTCTTCTGGGGCGGCCATGCGGCGGTTTATGACTACGGTGGTGGCGTCAGCCACCCTTTTATCGGTGGTGCACGGCACGGGCCGTGCGGACAGCACAGGACCCGCTCCGGAGCAGGCCGCTGTCGTGGCGGCGCGGGCGTCCGGGAAGCCCGTGGAGGTCACGGCGCTGACTTCCGAGACGCGGCAGGTCGTGGCCAACCCCAACGGGCGGCTGACGGCCACGTTCAACGCGCAACCGGCCCGCGTGCGGCGGGCTGGCACGTGGGTGCCGGTGGACACCACATTGCGGGTCAACCCTGACGGTACGGTCTCCGCCGCGGCCACGCCGGAGGACCTGACGCTCTCCGGCGGCGGGGACGGCCCGCTGGCCCGCTACCGGCGCGGTGGCAAGAGCGTGGAGGTGAGCTGGCCCGGCCCGCTCCCCAAGCCGGTGCTCACCGGCTCCACGGCCGTCTACCAGGAGGTGCGGCCTGGGATCGATCTACGGGTGACGGCCACTCCGCAAGGGCTCTCGCAGACGCTGACGGTGAAGACCCGCGAGGCCGCGGCCGACGGCAAGCTGGACGAACTGCCCGTCAAGGTCGACAGGAAGCAGCTGGCCGCCAAGGACACGGCCTTCCCCGTCACCCTCGCGGCCAACGGACCGAGCCTCGACGCCCCCAAGTCGGGCTGGGCCGAGGTGGCCGACATGGGCCTGGCCGGCAACAGCTACTGGGGCGGCGACGGCGATCCCGTCGCGAAGGTCGGCTACTCGGCCTGGGATCGGCCGATCGTCCGCTACCGGTCGTACTTCCTGTTCGACATCGGGGCCCTGCGCGGCAAGCACGTGCTCAACGCCCAGTTCAACGCCCGCGAGAACTACGCGCCATCGTGCAGTCCGCGAGTGGTCGACCTGTACCACACTGGGCCGATAGGCCCCGGTCTGACGTGGAACACTCAGCCGTGGGCGACCTACATCGGCGGCCAGAACGTCGCCTTCGGCTACAGCGGTTGCCCGGCCAACGTGATCGGCTGGACCGTCACCGGCAACGTGGAGAGCGCGCTCGGCTCCGGCTCCGCCGGCGTGGCGTTCATGCTCCGGGCGGGTGACGAGAACGACTCGCTCGCGTGGAAGAAGTTCGACACCAACCCCTCGCTGATCGTCGACTACAACTCCTACCCCGACGAGCCGTTCGACCTCTCGTCCGAGGGCCGCCCCTGTGCGGACGGGCAGTACGTCTACACCGCGGCCCCGCGCCTGAAGGCCACCGCCACGGACCCGGACGGCGGGCCGGTGGCGGTGACGTTCGAGTGGTGGAAGGGCGACAGCCGGATCGGCGGGAGCACGACCCTGGACCAGGGCTCGGGCGCAGAGTTCGCGGTGACCGTCCCCGGAGGCGCCTACCGGAACGGCAACAAGATCCGCTGGCGTGCGCAGACGACCGATCACACGGACTCCGGCGACTGGACCGACTGGTGCGAACTCACCGTCGACCAGACGGCGCCCGACAAACCGCCCACCGTGGCATCGGACATGTACCCGGAGAACGACCTCGGGGGCGGCGTGGGCCGTACCGGGACCTTCAGCTTCGGCGCCAACGGCGTGGGCGACGTGGTCCGCTACCGGTACTGGACGGCCTCCGTCGCCGGGACCACGCCGCCCGCGTTCGTGAGCGCCGACGCGCCGGGCGGGCCGGCCAAGGCGCTGGTCACGCCCCCGAGCAGAGGCCCGATGGACCTGTACGTCCAGAGCGTGGACCGGGCGGGCAACGTGGGGCAGAACATCCGGCACTACCACTTCGCGGCGGGCCGCGGCACACCCTCGACCGGGCACTGGCAGCTCGACGGTTTCGGCCACCAGAGCACGGTCAGCGACGCCTCCGGCAACGGGCGCACCGGCACGGTCACCAACGACGGCGCTCACCTGAAGGGCGCGGCCTGGACCACCGGCAGGAACGGGGACGCCCTCAGGTTCGACGGTGAGTCGGGCGACATGAGCGCCGGCGGCCCCGCGGTCCGCACCGACCAGAGCTTCGCGGTCGCCGCCTGGGTCCGCCTCGACCGTGCCGACGACGACTGGTACGCCGCCGTCAGCCAGGACGGAAGCCAGGTCAGCGGGTTCTTCCTGCAGTACGGCGGCGGCACTCGCAAGTGGGAGTTCACCATGGCGCAGACCGACGGGGATGACCCCACGTTCGACCGGGTGACGGCGGACGCCCCGGTGCGGCCGGGTGTCTGGACCCATCTCGCCGGCTCGTACGACGCCGCCGACGGCCGGATGCGCATCTACGTCAACGGCGAACTCGGCGGCACGCTGCAGCACACCGGCACATGGAACGCCGCCGGACCGCTGGCCGTCGGGCGGGGGAAGTTCGGCGGACAACCGGACGACCGCTGGCCCGGCGCGGTCGACGACGTGCGCGTCTACGACCGGATTCTCGGCGAGGACGAGGTCAGGGAGCTGGCCACGACGCCGAGCCTGGACGAGGGCCTGTGGCCGCTGGACGAGACAGCGGGCGTGACCGCAGCGGACGTTTCTGGAAATTTCAGGACAGCTACCGCGACGGGCGGCGTCACCTGGGGGCCCGGCAACAGCGGGGGAGCGGCCCGGCTCAACGGGACCACCGGCTACCTGTCCACGGCCGGGCCGGTGGTGAGGACCGACGGCAGCTACACCGCCATGGCCTGGGTGCTGATGGACGATCCTGGCACCTCCGACCGTACCGTGCTCAGTCAGGACGGCACCGGCCAGGCCAGCGGATTCGCCATCAAATACCGTGCGAGCAGCGGCAAGTGGAGCGTGACCGTTCCCGACGAGAATGGGAACGGCACCACCGGGACGAACGCCGAGTCCGCCGACGTGGCCACCCGCGGCGAGTGGACCCATCTCGCCGCCGTCCGCGACGTCGCCTCAGGGCGGCTCCGGCTCTACGTCAACGGCGCGCAGGTCACGAGCCTGCCGCTCGAAGGCGGCTGGCAGGCCGGCGGGCCGTTCGCGATCGGCCGATCGCGGATCCAGGGCCGGCCGGCCGAGTTCTGGGCCGGCGCGATCGACGACGTGCGGGTCTACTCCGGCGTGCGTACCGACGACCAGATCAAGGCCGCGTTCCGCGACTCCGCGACCCGGCCGTCGTCCCCGTACGCGGGGCAGATCTCCCGCTGGTACAGCCACGACGGCGACCACCTGACGGGCACCGCCTCTGTGCCGCCGGGCTATCACTTCGACGGCTCGTACGGGCTGCCGGCACCAGAGGGCGCCGCGGACACCCGGGTCCTCTACTCCTGCCTCTACCAGGAGAAGGACCAGTTCACCTCCATGGACCCGAACTGCGAGGGGCACCGCAAGCTCGGCGAGCACGGCCGGGTGTACCTGAACCCGCCGAAGGACGTGCCGACCATCGCCCTCTACCGGTGCGCCGTGACGAAGACCCTTGAGAACTTCGACTCCAGCGACCCCACCTGCGGCGGGGAGACGGTCAAAGGCCCGCTCGGATTCACCCGGGCGTACGGGGCGCTGGTGCGCAGCGCGCGTCCGGGTGACCGCGTGAGCAGCGCGTTCGGGGTGCCCGGCGACTATCGGCCGGAAGCGGTCCTCGGCATGGTGGCGCTGGCCACGCTGCCGGACACCGTGGCGCTGAGGACCTGCCGCGACGGCGCGGACGAGTTCGTCTCCACACAGTCCGACTGCGAGGGTGCGGCCGTGGCGACCGCGTGGATCGGCAACCTCTGGACACAGCCGCCGCCAGGGGTGGACAGTACGCGGCTCTACCGGTGCAAGGTCACCGCTTCCGGTGAGCGCTTCGAGTCGCTCGACCCGGGCTGCGAGGGCCAGGCGCAGGTGAAGCCGCTCGGTTATGTCGCGACGGGCCTTGGAGGGTGGTCATGAGAAGAACGAGAGCGGCGACGGCCGTGCTGGTCGCGCTCACCACGCTGGTGACGCCGGCCGGAGCGGCCGAGGCCGCACCCGGGTTACGTCCGCACAAGCCGCAGCAGGAGCCCACCGTCAAGGTGGAGCCGGTGCCGGTACGGCAGGTCAGGCGGAACCCGGGTCCTGCGAGCCCGGCGCCCAAGCTCACGCTGCCCCAGCCGGGCGTGGCGGAGATCGCCCTGACAGACGCGCGCACGGCGGCCGAGCCCGCACAGGCCCGTGTCGGGGGACTGCCCGTACGGATCAGCCCGGCGGCGCCGGGACCGGACATGGACAAGAGAACGGCGGGCGCGGCGCAGCCACCTGGCAAGGTCCGCATCGAGCTGCTGGCAGCCAAGGGGGGCCTGCTGCTCCGCCTGCGCCGTGCCGACGGGGGCCAGGGCGACGGCAAGGTCAGGCTCGACCTCGACTACGGCGGCTTCCGCGACCTCTACGGCGCCGACTGGGCCTCCCGGTTGCGCCTGGTCGAGCTGCCCGCCTGCGCGGTGACGACGCCGTCCAAAGCCGAATGCGCACGGCCCGCACCGGTGACGAGCCGCAACGCCGGTGGACTGCTGTCGGCCGAGGTGAAGGCCGCGGCGCAGGACACGGTCTACGCGCTGGAGGCGTCCCCCTCCGGTGACACCGGCGACTACCGCGCGACGGATCTGTCGCCGTCGGCGTCCTGGCAGGTGTCCACGCAGACGGGGGCCTTCACCTGGTCCTATCCCCTCGATGCCCCCGAGGTGCCGGGCGGGCTGAAGCCGGAGCTGGCCGCGACGTACAACTCGGCCTCGGTGGACGGTCGCATCGCGACCAGCAACAACCAGGCGTCATGGCTGGGGGAGGGCTGGTCGCTCTGGTCGGGCAGCATCGAGCGCCGGTACAAGTCCTGCGTGTACGACGGCCCGAAGACCGGCGACCTGTGCTGGGGCACCGACGCGGCGACCAAGCAGTTCGAGTACGTCACGGTGTCGTTCGGCGGCCACTCGAGCGAGCTGGTGTACGACGCGGGCAAGAAACAGTGGCGGATGAAGGAGGACGACGGCTCCCGGGTCGACCACATCTTTGGGACCGCCAACGGCGACGACGACGGCGAGTACTGGCGGATCACCACGCCTGACGGGACCCAGTACCACTTCGGGCTCAACCGCCTCCCGAACTGGACCGACGGCCGGCCCCAGACCGAGTCCGCGTGGACCGTCCCGGTCTACGGCAACGACGCGGGGGAGCCGTGCCATGCCGCCACGTTCGCCGCGTCCAAGTGCCGCCAGGCCTACCGGTGGAACCTCGACTACGTCGTGGACCCGCACGGCAACACGATGACGTACTACTACGCGCCCGAGACCAACGCGTACGGGGCGAACATGGCGACCACCAAGGAGACCTACACCCGCGGCGGTACCCTGCAGCGCATCGAGTACGGCACTCGCCAGGGCGCCGAGTACACCCAGCGGGCCCCCGCCAGGGTGATGTTCACCGCCGTCGACAGGTGCGCCCCCGGCAAGGACTGCGCGCAGCGCACCGCGGCCAGCTGGCCGGACGTGCCGTGGTACCTGAACTGTGAGGCCGCCACCTGCCCGACTCAGGTTTCGCCGACCTTCTGGTCGACCAAGCGGCTCACCGGCGTGACCACGCAGATCCTGGGCGGCGACTGCACCGACTACTGCGACGTGGACGCCTGGACGTTCGACCAGGACTATCCGGCGGTGGACGACGGCACCAGCCCGGCCCTGTGGCTGAAGAGCGTCGCCCATGAGGGCAGGGTGGGCGGCAAGGCGTCGGTCCCGCCGGTGACGTTCGACAAGCTCGCGCTGGCGAACCGGGTGGACTCCAACACCGACGGCCTGCGGCCGATGAAGAAGTACCGCGTGTACGCGGTCAACACCGAGTCCGGCGGCCGCATCGAGGTCAACTACGCGGCCCCGGAGTGCGCGACCGATTCCAAACCCACCCCCGACGACAACCCCAAACGCTGCTTCCCGGTCAGGTGGACTCCCGAGGGCGCGCAGACGCTGAACGACTGGTTCCACAAGTACGTCGTCGCCTACGTGGGCGAGGTGGACAGGATCGGCGGGAACACCACGGAGTACACCAGTTACGACTACGAGGGCGACGCCGGCTGGGCGTACGTGGACGATCCGCTCACCCCGGCCGAGTACCGGTCTTGGAACGATTGGCGGGGGTACGCGAAGGTCCGCGTTCGCCACGGCAACCCCAAGGACCCGAGCGACCTGACGCAGTCGGCCACCGGCTACCTGTACTTCCGCGGTCTGCACGGCGACAAGAAGGCCGCCGGCGGCACCCGGACGTCGCAGGTCACCGACTCCCAAGGTGGGACCCTGGACGACCTGCCGCAGCTCGCCGGCTTCCTGCGGGAGGAGCTCACCTACGAAGGGGTCGACGGCCCGGTGGTCGAGGGCTCGATCTACGACCCCTGGCAGCGCGGCCCGACGGCGACGCAGGGCACGCGCAAGGCGTACCAGGTGCAGGTCGAGCGTACGCGGACCCGCACGGCGATCCCCGGCGGCTGGCGGCGCACCGATTCCACGACCACCTACGACCAGGGGGACATGCTGGTGCCGGTGGCGGTCAAGGTGGACGACCGCGGCGATGTGAGCACCGCCGACGACGACCGGTGCACCACCAGGGAGTACGCCCGGAACGACGAGGCATGGCTGGTGCTTCTCAGCCGCGAGAGGACGGTCAGAGTCAACTGCGACACGACCCCGGTGCTGCCCAGGGACGCCATCTCAGATGTGCTCACCTCCTACGACGGAGGCGCCCCCGGTCAGGCCCCCATCGCGGGGGACGTGACCAAGACGGAGCACGTGCGCGACTACGTCGACGGGGAGCCGCGTTACGTCACCGTCTCGCAGGCGACCTACGACGGCTACGGCCGGGTCAAGGAGTCCAAGGACGCGCTCGGCCGCAGGACCGCCACGTCGTACGAGCCCGAGACCGGTCTGCCGACCTCGGCCACCTCGACCAACCCACTCGGTCACACCGCCACTGCCACGCTCGACCCGGCCAGGAACCAGACGGTGAAGACGGTGGACGCCAACGACCGGCGCACTGACCAGACCTACGATCCTCTGGGCCGCCTGACGGGTGTATGGCTGCCGGGCCGCTCCCACGACGCCAGGCAGACCCCGAACCTCCGTTTCTCCTACGGCGTCCGTAATGACGGAGCCACCTGGGTCCGCACCGAGACGTTAAAGGCCAACGGCAACCTGGTGAGCAGCTATGAGTTGCTCGACGGGTTCCTGCGCAAGCGGCAGACACAGGCGCCGAGCTGGGGCGGAGGGCGCATTCTGACCGACACCTTCTACGACGCGCGCGGTCTCGTGGCCAAGTCCAACGCCGCCTACAAGGCGAACGGAGACCCGGGCACCACTTTGGTCCAGCCCGCTGACGAGACCCTCATCCCGTCCCAGACGGTCAACCAGTACGACGGGGCAGAACGGCTCACCAAGGCCACGCTGGAGAAGTTCAACGAGGCACAGTGGTCGACGACCACTCGCTACTTCGGCGACCACGTCGAGGTCACGCCGCCCGCAGGCGGCACGCCCACGGCGACCTACACCGACGCCCGCGGCCAGACCACGGAGCTGCGGCAGTACATGGCGGCACAGCCCGGCGGCGACTCCTTCACCAGGACGAACTACGCCTACACCAGGGCAGGAGACCTGGCCAAGCTTACCGACGCCGCGGGCAACGTGTGGAGCTATGAATACGACCTGCGCAGGAACAAGATCAGAACAGTGGACCCTGACAAAGGCACGTCGACCATGACCTATGACGATGCCGGCCAACTCCTCACCACGACCGACGCGCGTGGATCCACGGTCGCCACCGTGTACGACGCGCTGGGTCGGAAGTCCTCCGTCCACGAGGGGGCACCCACCGGCACGAAGCTGGCCTCCTGGGCCTACGACACCCTGGCCAAGGGCCGGCTGGACTCGTCCACCCGTTACGACGGCGGCGTCGCGTACACCACGACCGTGCTCGGGTACGACCCCGGCTACCGGCCGACCGGGACTCGGATCACCATCCCTGACACCGGGGACGGGCTGGCGGGCACCTACGAGACCACGACGACGTACCTCGCGGACGGCAGCGTCGATGCGACGAAGCTCCCCGCGCTCGGCGTCGACGTACCCGCCGAGACGCTCGTCCAGACGTACGACGACCTCGGCTCGCCGTACGAGCTCACGGGCCGGGACCGCTACGTGGACAAGACCGGCTACACCGAATTCGGCGAGGTCGGCCAGATCCACTTCGGCGACCCCGACATGCCGCAGATCTGGTGGACTGCCAACTATGACCTCGCCACCCGGAACCTGTCCCGCTCGCTCGTCGAACGCGAGAAGGCCGGCGCGCTCACGGTCGACGACACCACCTACGCCTACGATCCCGCAGGCAACGTCACAAAGATCGCAAACACCACGCCAGGGGATGGCACGGACGTCCAGTGCTTCGGCTTCGACCGGCTGAGGCGGCTGACCGAGGCCTGGGCGGCCACCGACGACTGCGTGGGCGCGCCCGGCAGCGCGGTCGGGGGCGCGGCGCCCTACTGGACCAGCTACCGGTACGACGTCGTCAGCAGTCGCACGTCGCAGACCCGCCACGGCCTCGGCGGCACGGCCGACACGGTCACCACGTCCACTTACCCGGCCCCCGGCCGGCCCCGGCCGCATGCCCCGACGAGCGTCACCGTGACGGGCCCATCCGGCACGAAGACCGACGCCTTCGACTACGACGCGGCCGGCAACACCAAGTCGCGTCCCGGCGGGCAGGCGCTCACCTGGGACGTCGAGGGCCTGCTCGCCACGGTGTCCAGCACCGGTTACGTCTACACGCCCGACGGAAACCGGCTCATCACCCGCGACTCCACCGGCGCGACCCTTTACCTGCCGTCTGGAGAGGTGCGTTACAACAAGGCCACGGGCAAGAGCATCGGCACGCGGTACTACACCCACGGCAGCGCGACCGTGGCCGTGCGGACCGGCGCGGGCCTGCGTTACCTCTTCGCCGACCACCACGGCACGCCTGACTTGGCTGTTGATCCAGCTACCCTGACCGCCTCCAAACGTCGCTCCGATCCGTTCGGGGCACCACGAGGGAAGGCGCCGCAGGGCTGGCCGGGCAGCAGGGGCTTCGTCGGTGGCACGCAAGACGCCTCCACCGGGCTCACCAGGCTGGGCGCCCGCGACTACGACACGGAGACCGGCCTGTTCCTGTCCGTCGATCCGGTGCTCGACACGGCCAACCCCCAGCAGTTCAGCGCTTACGCCTACTCCGGCAACAACCCGGTGACCTTCAGCGACCCGACCGGCATGCTGTGGAAGCAGGCACCAGACGGCGAATGCGCCAATGGCTGCGGCTGGAAGCCGGGCCAGGGCCCGGCCAGCAAGGTCGCGACCAAGAACGGCTACTGGCGGATCAACACCAGGACCGCTCCCGACGGAGAGTGCTGGATCGCCTGCAGATACAAGCCCGGAAAAGGCCCGGCCAGCAAGGTCGCGACCAAGAACGGCTACTGGCGGATCAACACCAGGACCGCTCCCGACGGAGAGTGCTGGATCGCCTGCAGATACAAGCCCGGAACGGGACCGGCTAGTCGGCCGCTTGTCAAGGATATCGCGGACCGCGCCGCGCGTGCGCTCGCGGCGTTCCGGGAGGCCAACAGCCTTGAGAGTCAGGCCACGTGGGTCTGGGACCACATCAGCACGGTCGCCGGAATCCTGGGCATAGTCGCAGTCGCGGTCGCTATTCCTGCCCTCAGCGTTCCCGCCGCTGTCGTCACCGGCGTGGGGTACGTCGCCTTCGGTGCCAGCCTGCTTTCTACAGGCAAGGACGTGGCCGGATGTCTCGGCGGCGGGGATAGATTCTCCTGCGAGCAGGCTGCGACGGGAGCGCTGGTCATGGGGGTCAACGTGGGGATTATCCGCAACGGTGGCCGTGCCTTCGTGAACGACTTCGAAAAGGGGGTGAAGTGGATGAGGGGTGGCTGGGACTTCATCGTGAACGGGATCCAGATAGGCACCAACTTCTGCGATTGGGATGTCGCGACACCGATACAGCAGCCATGTCCTGCCAAGTAACTGACATGGGCGGCCCGTACACGGCGTCACCAGTGGCCTGGCCGAGTGTCCGCAGGGTGCGGGCCTCGGCCATGCGGTGGCCGGTGTCGCGATGGATCTTCAGGGCCTGCTCCGCGAGCCGCGCCGCTCCCGAGGGGGTCCGCACTCGCCAGGGCGAGATCGGCGAGCGGGCTCAGGGCGAGGCCCTCCAGCAGGCGGAAGGAGCGTTCGCGGGCGACCTCTAGCGCCTGCTCGGCAAGGCCGCAGCCCCGGCGTCGCCGAGACCGGCCGCGGCTCATGTCAGCCCGATGAGCGCCTCGGCCTTGGAGAACAGGACCGCGGCAGTGGTCCGCCTGGATGCCTCTTGTGATCGTTCAAATTCGCATGACACTATCGCATGACGTCAAATGATCAATGGAGTCAAGCTCCGAAGAGAGGACGCCTCATGCACTTAGCCGCAGCTCGGGCCGCTCTGGGCGGTGTCACCGTCGTCACCGCGATGCTTCTCACCGCCCTCCCCGCGACCGCCGTGGCCGCACCGGCCTCGACCGTCCAGGGGGGCACGACCGAAGCCGGAGTCGACCGCGGAGTGCTGCTGACCAAGGCGGAGCAGCCTCCGGTCGGCCAGGCGTACGGGGACCCGTGGATCGACCCGTACTCCGAGCACGACGTCAACGGCCCGAGCTGCTGGGATTACGGACGCCGCACGGGCGCGAGCGCCGGCCTCGGCGCGAGATTCGCCACGCCGACGTCGTTCCACTCCTACAACGACGTCTGGGTCTTCCCAAGCGCGGACGCCGCGGCGGCCTTCGAGCGGCAGTGGCGGGCCGACCTGGCCACCTGCGTCGACCGCAACCCGCCGGCCGAGACGGGTACGGCCGTGTTCGACATCACCAAGGTCGGTGAGGCGGACGGCGTGGACGTCCTGCGCGTCACCGCCGCCAGCAACCCGTACTCGACCATTACGTACCGCTTCTGGGTCGCCGTGGTCCGCCAGGGCCGCGCCGTGTACGCTGTCCAGCTCCTCGACTACCGGAACGGCGACCCGCAGCCCATGCCCTTCGACGGCACCGTCGCCAAGATCAAGGCCAAGCTGGCCGCGTACTACCCCTGATGCCGCCCCGGCGACCGCCTCCCTGAGCAGGGCGGCGGTCGCCCTTCCGGTGCTGTCCTGTCCGGCCCGAGGTGCCGGCGCCGGCCGGTGGGCTGTCGAGCTGGAAAGCCAATTGATCGGATCTGCGGCTGATGTAACCATCCTCAGATGAACGAAGAGGAGCTGCAGCAGATCGAGGCGAACGTCAGCCTCGCCATCGACCGGCTCGGGCCGGTGAGCGACGTGGACTTCGGGCTCAACGAGGAGTCGGTCGAGTGGGTGGACGGCTTCATCGAGCGCCAGCGTGCGCGGCCCGACTTCGATCTGGAGCGGATCGGCGGCCTGGTCGGCGTGCTCGGCTCGTTCCTGGGCGCCTGCATCGTCGCCGCCACGGGTGGCAGCTGGCGCTGGTCGGAGGAGGACGGGTGGGGTGTGCTCCTTCCGGACGGCACTGTGGCCTTCCCGTTCGTGAAAGTGCGTAAGCAGTTCCGTGACGGGGCGGAAGAAGGCGAGTCGATCGCCGGCTTCTACCGGGTCGCGGTCGATTACATCGCCACGGGGAAGCTGCGGGAGGCGCGTGAGGGAGGCGCGTGAGGGAGGCGCCGGCCCGCACGTGACGTGATCCGGCTCGGCCGGCGGCCGCCGGCGTCGGCCGGCTATTTCTTCCGGACTATTGACGTAATTCAAGCAACTTGGGCAGACTCTCCGCAATGCCGCCGGCTACCAGGAGTGAGTTCGGCCGGCGCCGACGTTGGAGAGTGTGAGTGATGACCAGTTCCGCTAGTGGGTTTCCCATGGGCCGACGCTCCTTGCTGACCGGGGCGGCCGGCCTTTTAGGAGTGGCGGCACTGCCCGCGACCGCTGCGCAGGCGGCCCCGATGACAGAGGCGGCATCGATGCGGCGGTATCCGTCGAACTGGCCTGAGCTCGAGCCCTACGGCCTCGCCGACACCCGGCAGGACCTGTGGCCGCGTGCGGACAACTCCTTCATCCTCCCGCTCGAGCTGCGCCCCCGTGACAAGGAGCTCGGCCGGGTCTGGATGCGGGACACCTACGTCAACTGCTTCGTCGTCGACGGCCGCCCGGTCTACGTCGCCACGGGCACCACCCGGGTGCCCGGGCTGACCGCGGCCGGCCCGTGGAACGACGGCATCTTCATGTGGGTGTCCCACTCCATGCGGGGGCCGTGGAAGCTGGTCGACACCACCGGCATCCGCCCCGGCGCCGAGAAGGGGAAGGTCTGGTCTCCGGAGTTCGTCGGCGAGAACCGGCCAGGACGCATGGTCGTCGCTCCGTGGCAGGAGTACTGGTACGACGACCGGTTCGGCAAGCGGGGCCAGGCCTGGGCCCCGGAGGTGCACTACTTCCGCGGCAAGTGGTACATCGTCGCGTGCATGGGCGACCACTCCCAGAAGGTCGGTTCGTTCATGCTCGTGAGCGAGGGCGGCCTCGAGGGCCCGTACCGGCTCGTCGAGGGCAACGCCGACAAACCCTTCGGTGACCTTGTCATCGGCGGCCCCAACTTCATCAGGCCCGGCGCCTACCACCACATCGACGGGAGCCTCTACTCCGAAGGCGACGACGCGTGGCTGGTGCTGCACAACCACCTGTACGCGAAGTTCCGGGACGACATGGAGGACATCGTCCCGACGACCAACCTTCCGACATTCCAGCAGGTTCCCTACTCGCCCGAGCCGTACCTCGAAGGCGCGTACGTGTTCAAGCACGGAGGCAAGTACTACCTCCTCCAGGCCGCGTGGAACCGGTCCTCGCCCAATGCCGACGGCAGCACCCGATACGCCTACGACCCGCCCGGCCCCGGCCGCACGCAGTACCAGTACGACGCGGTCGTCGCCGTCTCGGACCGCTTCGAGGGACCGTACTCCGAGCGGTGGACCGCGGGCGTCGGCGCCGGCCACAACAACTTCTTCGTGGACCACGGCGGCCACCTGTGGGCGACGTTCTTCCGCAACCCCAACTTCGGCTACTGGGCCGACCCGTCGCGCGTCGCCGACGCCGCCGTGCCCGGTGTCGTGCGGGTGGAATGGACCGGCCCGGAGGGCAACCGCCTGTACGTCCAGCGCCGCAAACCGGCGATCGCATCGGAATAGGCGGGCCGCCCTGCCCTGAGGCGGAATCCAGATGAGTTCGGGCTGCTCCCGACAGTACGATGAAGGCCGTGACAGCGACGTGTACGGCGCCGCCCTGATGGCCGTGAGCATGCACGACGTGGCCCGTGCCGCCGGGGTCTCCCAGCGCACGGTCTCCAACGTCGTCAACAACTACGAGTACGTCCGCCCGGAGACGCGCCAGCGCGTGCTCGACGCCATGGCGGCGCTCGGTTATGTCCCCAACGCGGCGGCCCGGAGCCTGCGGGCCGCCCGTACGGGGCTCATCGCGCTCGTCGTCCCCGACTTCAGGGCACGTCTGTTCGCCGACCTCGCGGGCCCGGTGGTCCGCGAGGCCGAGGCACTCGGGTACACGGTGCTGATCGAGCTGACGGAGGGGGACCGGGCCCGTGAGCTGAAGGTGCTGACGGGCGACCGCAACCAGCTGACCGACGGCGCGATCATGGTGGCCTTGTCGCTCCGGCCGGACGACGGGCAGCGCCGCCGCGCGGACTATCCGGTCGTGCTGGTGGGGGACGAGGTGCTCGAGGGCCAGATCCCGCACGTCGGCATCCCCAACCGGGAGGCCTCGCTGGCGGTGGTACGCCATCTGGCGGGTACGGGCAGGCGGCGGTTGATGCTGCTCGGCTACGCGCCCGACCAAAGCCAGACGGGACGGGCGCGGCTGCAGGGCTTTCTCGAGGGGCTGGAGGAGGCGGGGCTGACGGCGTACGAGGAGCTCCTGGTCGAGGCCGGCTGGGCCCGCGAGGACGGCCGGCGGGCGATCGAGGAGCACATGGACGCCGGACGGCCGATGCCGGACGCGATCTTCGCGATGAACGACTCCTGCGCCCTCGGCGCGCTCCGGGCGCTGTACGACCGGGGCGTCCGGGTGCCGCAGGAGGTCGCCGTGGTGGGCTTCGACGACGCCGAGGAGGCACGCTACTCGACGCCGTCGCTGACCTCCGTCTCCCCGAACGTCGAGGCGCTGGCCGGTAACGCCGTCGCGATGCTCCACGAGCAGATCACCGGCAAGCCCAGCGGGCACGAGCCGCGCATCGTCGTGGACTTCCAGCTGAAGGTGCGCGAGTCGAGTCAGTGAGGCGGGACCGCGACCCTGCGTCCCGTGGTCACTGGCCGCCGAGCCCGGTGGTGGCGATGCCCTTGATGATCTGCCGCTGGAAGAACAGGAAGACGACGATCAGGGGCAGCGCGGCCAGGACGGCGCTCGCCATGTTCTGGGCGAAGGCGAGGCCGTAGCCGGTCATGACGGTCTGCAGCCCGACGGGCAGGGTCATGAGATCGGGGTCGTTGGTCACGATGAACGGCCACAGGAAGTTGTTCCACGCGCCCACGAACGTGAAGATCGCCACCGCCGCGATGATCGGCCGCGACAGCGGCAGCACGATCCGCAGGAAGTTGACCATCCACGTGGGGATGTCGCCCGTCCGGAAGATGTGCGCGTAGATGTCCCAGGTGTACCCGCCCTCGGGCAGGACCGTCACGGGGGACGCGCTCGCGTCCGCCTCGGACTTGAACGAGGTGTTCAGCGCCCACAGGAACGGCGCCAGCATGAGAAGGCTGAACAGGGCCAGGACCACGAAGGCCATGGCCTGCAACGCCCTGCGGCGGGAGAGGGGGGAAGTGGGCCACTTGCTCATACGTGGTTCCTCGCAGAGGGTCCGGCCGGCCCTCACAACGCGGGGTAGCCGGATGTTGACTCCGATTGGAGGGAGTGTGGCACACTCTGCTACGTAGCAAAAGGTCTTGACTTGCACATATCTGCAAATTTCGAAGGGTGTCCGATGTCGCGTTCCGCTCCCCACGACGTCCCCCGTGCGGAATATCCCCGCCCCCAGATGGCCCGCCAGGACTGGCTCACCCTCAACGGACCGTGGCAGTTCGAGATCGACGCCGGGGACTCCGGCCTGGAGCGGGGCCTGCGCGAACGAGAGCTCTCCGGGACGATCACCGTGCCCTTCGCGCCGGAGTCCGAGCTGTCCGGCCTCGCGCACACCGACTTCATGGCGGCGGTGTGGTACCGCCGCACGGTGACGATCCCGGCCGCGTGGGCGGGCCGCCGGACGCTGCTGCACTTCGGCGCCGTCGACCACGACGCCACGGTGTGGGTGAACGGCGTCGAGGTGGCCCGCCACCGCGGCGGCTTCTCCCCGTTCATGGCCGACCTGTCAGCCGTGGCGCGCCCCGGTGAGGACGCCACGATCGTGGTACGCGCCCGCGACCCCCGGCAGGAGCCCCAGGCGCGGGGCAAGCAGTCCACCAAGTACCAGAACTACGAGTGCCTCTACACCCGTACGACGGGGATCTGGCAGTCGGTGTGGCTGGAGCCCGTCCCCGACGTGCACCTGCGCCGCCCCCGGATCACGCCTGACGTCGCGACCTCCTCCTTCGCCGTCGTCGTCCCCCTGTCCGGCAACCGCCCCGGCAGCTCGGTCCGCGTCACCGTCTCCGACGGCGGCGGCGTCGTCGCCACCGCGAGCGCCCGCGCCGACGCGGACCTGGCCCCGTCCGTTCGCCTGGAGCTGCCGTCCGACCGGGTACGCCTGTGGGAGCCGGGCGACGGCTTCCTCTATGACGTCAAGGTCGAGCTGCTCGACGCCGGGGGCGCCGTCACGGACACCGTGGACAGCTACGCCGGGCTGCGCTCGATCGCGATCGACGGCAAGCGCGTGCTCATCAACGGCCGCCCGGTCTTCCAGCGGCTCGTCCTGGACCAGGGCTACTATCCGGACGGCCTGATGACCGCGCCCACCGACGCCGCGCTGGTGCGCGACATCGAGCTGTCGCTGGCCGCGGGCTTCAACGGCGCGCGCCTGCACCAGAAGGTGTTCGAGGAGCGCTTCCTCTACCACGCCGACCGGCTGGGCTACCTGGTGTGGGGCGAGTTCGGCGACTGGGGCGCCTTCGCCGGGCACGAGCAGCAGCCGACCGCCTCCTTCATCACGCAGTGGCTGGAGGTCCTGGAACGGGACGTCTCACACCCGTCGATCCTCGGCTGGTGCCCGCTCAACGAGACCACCCAGGTGATCCACGACCACGTCACCCAGCTCGACGACGTCACCCGCGGCATGTTCCTGGCCACGAAGCTCGCCGACCCCACCCGCCCGGTGATCGACGCCTCGGGTTACAGCCACCGCGTGCCGGAGACGGACGTCTACGACTCGCACAACTACGAGCAGGAGCCCAGCGCGTTCGCCGGGCAGCTGAGCGGCCTGGGCAAGGACGAGCCCTTCGTCAACGACGCGGCCGGGCGGCCCATCTCCGTCCCCTACCGTGGCCAGCCGTACTTCGTCAGCGAGTACGGCGGCATCTGGTGGAACCCGGAGCTCGCCGGGACCGACCAGGACGCGGACCGGGAGAGCTCCTGGGGCTACGGCCAGCGCGTACGGAGCGAGGAGGAGTTCCACGCCCGCTTCGCGGGCCTGACTGAGGCGCTGCTGGACGATCCGGACATGTTCGGATACTGCTACACGCAGCTGACCGACGTGTTCCAGGAGGAGAACGGGATCTACCGCTTCGACCGGTCGACCAAGCTCGACGTCGAGCGCGTGCGCGGGGTCCAGTCGCGGCGGGCCGCCTCCGAAGGGTGATCTCATGGCTGCCGGAGGTCTCAGTGTTGCGCGAGCGGCTCCGGCACGTTCTCTGGATCGGTGGTGGGAGCGGTGCGGGCAAGTCGACCATCGGTCGCCGCCTGGCCGCCCGCCATGGCCTGCGTCTGTACGCGCACCCTGGAGGTCGATGCCACGATGACGGAGGACGACCTGGCGGAGCGGGTGACGGACGTGTTCGGGCTCGCTGCGCGGGGACGTCGCCGTTCGCAGCCACCCCCGTAGCACGGGGTCAGCAGGGGGAGTACGCACATAGCTCCATGGGGCACATCATCACGTTGGGTTGTCATTCAGCCGCACACCGTTACCATCGCGATAGGACCACCCGTCCCTTCCCCCGATCATGGAGTGCCGCATGGAACGAACGGTTCTGGCCGCCGTCACCGAACGCCCCGACGCCGATTCGGCGCTCGCCGAGCAGCTCCGCCGCGTGTGCGCGGCGATGGACGAGCTCGGGCTCCAGGTGCGCTGGACCCATCGGGCCGAGGACGCCCTGGCGGTGGTCGGGTCGGACGCGTCGCTGACGGCGGTCCTCGCGGCGTGGGAGGCGCCGGGGGCCGAGGAGCTGCTGGGCGCGGTGGCCAGGAGGTTCCGCGGCCTGCCCGTCTTCCTGATGACCCAGGAGCAGGAGCTCCCGCTCTGGGTCTACGAGGTCATCCAGGGCTACGTCTTCCCGCTGGAGGACACCCCCCGCTTCATCGCGGGGCGCATCGCCTACGCGGCCGACCAGTACGCCGAGAAGATCCTCCCGCCGTTCTTCGGCGCGCTGCGGCGACTTGAGGACCACCACCGCTACTCCTGGCACACGCCGGCGCACGCCGGAGGCGTGGCGTTCCTCAAGTCGCCGGTGGGGCGGGCGTTCTTCGACTTCTACGGCGAACGCCTGCTGCGCACCGACCTGTCCATCTCCGTCACCGAGCTCGGATCGCCGCTCGACCACACCGGCCCCATCGGGGAGGCCGAGCGCAACGCCGCCCGGGTCTTCGGCGCGGACCGCACGTTCTTCGTGGTCAACGGCAACTCCACCGCCAACCGCATCGTCGGCCACCACGCGATCGCCCGCGACGACACCGTCCTGGTGGACCGCAACTGCCACAAGTCGATCCAGCACGCGCTGGCCATCAGCGGCGCCCGCCCGGTCTACCTGGTGCCGGAGCGCAACGGGCTCGGGCTGGCGGGCCCGGTCCCGCCGGCCACGCTGGAGGCGGAGGCGGTCCGTGAGCGGGTGTCCGCTCATCTGCTCGCCACGGGTGGGCCGTCGTACGCGGTGATCACGAATTCCACGTACGACGGGGTGTGCTACGACGCGGTGCGGGTCGGCGAGCTGCTGGGCGCCAGCGTGCCGCGGGTGCACTTCGACGAGGCGTGGTTCGCCTACGCCCGGTTCCACCCGCTCTACGCCGGCCGGTATGGCATGGCGATCGACGAGCGCACGCTGCCCGGCCCCGATCGCCCCACCGTGTTCGCCACCCAGTCGACCCACAAGCTGCTGGCCGCGCTGTCGCAGGCGGCGATGCTGCACGTCCGCCCCGCGGAGCGGGCGCCGGTCGACTACGACGCGTTCAACGAGACCTATCTCATGCACGCCTCGACGTCGCCGCTCTACCCGATGATCGCCTCGCTGGACGTCGCGGCGGCGATGATGGACGGCCCGTCGGGGCCGTTCCTCACCGGGGAGGCGATCGTCGAGGCGGTCCGGTTCCGGCAGGCGATGGTGCGCCTGGCCACCCGCATCCGCGAGGACGGCCGGCGGCCCGGCTGGTTCTTCGGCGTCTGGCAGCCTCCTGCGGTCATCGACCCGCGCACCGGCCAGACCGTCTCGTTCGCCGACGCCGACCCGGCACTGCTGTGTGCTGAGCCCCGGTGCTGGACGCTGGAGGCGGGGGCCGCGTGGCACGGGTTCGACGGGATGTCCGAGGGCTACTGCCTGCTCGACCCGGTCAAGGTGACGATCACCTGCCCGGGCGCCGACGCCGCCACGGGCACGCTCGACTGGGGCATCCCGGCCCGCGTCGTGGCCGCCTACCTGGAGCGGCGCGGCATCGTGGTGGAGAAGACCGGCGACCACACGTTGCTGGTGCTGTTCTCCATGGGGATCACCAAGGGCAAGTGGGGCACGCTGATCGACGCGCTCACCGACTTCAAGAACGCCTACGACGACGACCTGCCCCTGGCGGAGGTGCTGCCCGGCTTCGGGCCGCCCGCGATCTCGTTGCAGAAGTTCTGCACGCTGGCCCACGAGAGGCTGCGTGACTCCGAGGTCGGGAAGCTGCTCGACCAGGTCTTCACCACGCTGCCCGAGCCGGTGTCCACCCCCGCCGACTGCTACCAGGCCATGATCCGGGCCCGCACCGAGCGCGTCCCGCTGACCGGGTTGCCGGGGCGGGTCGCCGCGGCCACGGTGGTGGTCACCCCGCCGGGCATCCCCATGCTGATGCCCGGCGAGGCGACCGGCCCGCACGACGGCCCGCTGATGACCTACCTGCGGGCTCTGGAGGACTTCGACCGGGCCTTCCCCGACCTGGCCACCGACATCCACGGTGCCCACCGTGACGACGACGGCCGCTACTGGGTGGAGGTACTCAAGAACTGACCACGCGCGCGCTTTCTAGGCCGACAAAAATGGATCATGTAGGGTGAGCCCGGCATATCCCCCCAACGGCCTGGAGTTCGCCGTGCCGCACATGTCCCGTCGCCAGGTTCTCTCCTTGATCCCCGCCGCCGGCCTGCTCGCCGCGGCCGCCCCCGTACGTGCCGCGGCGGGGATCGATCACGCGCGGCTGATCGCCAACACCGTGGCGATGTTAGCGGGGACCCCCGACGTCAACGCCCGGCCCGAGGTCGCCGCCAAGCTCGCGGCGATCCTCGGCGCCGCCAGGCAGCGGCTGGCCGCCATGGACAAGGCGGGCGACGGCGAGCTGTTCTCCGGCCTGAAGCTCGGCACCGACGACGTCAACCTGCGGCTGGCCTACCAGTACCTGTACGAGATCGCGCTCGCGACCCGCACGCCGGGCAGCGCGCTGGAGGGCGACGCCGCCGCCCAGCGGCGGGTCATCGACGGTCTGGGGTGGCTGCACGAGCGTTACTTCGGTGACCAGGCGGCGGGCTACTACGGCAACTGGCACAACTGGGAGATCGGCATCCCCACCCACGTGAGCAGGACGCTGGCCCTGCTGGCCGAACGGGTGCGGGACGAACGGCCCGACCTGACGGCGACGTACCTCGCCTCGATGGACGCCTACCTGCGCAGCGGCAAGGACGGCGACGTCGACCTCGACTCGCGCTTCCACACCGGGGCGAACCTGGCCGACATCACCGCCAACCGGATCGTGCAGGGCGCGCTCACCGGCGACGACGCCCGCGTCGGCAAGGCCATCTCCGACCAGGCCACCGTCTTCGCCACGATCGACCCCTACAACCTCCAGCACGGCAACACCGACGGCTACTACCGCGACGGCTCCTTCATCCAGCACCACTCGGTCGCCTACACGGGCTCGTACGGCAAGGCCCTGCTCACCCGCGTCGTACAGACCCTCAAGACGCTCGAGGGCGCCACGAGCGGCGGCGCCTCCGAGGACCTGGCCGCTGTGGTGTACCGCTGGGTCGCCGACGGCTTCGCCCCGCTGATCTTCGAGGGGTGGATGATGGAGATCGTCAAGGGGCGGGCGGTCTCGCGCCCCACCACCGGGTACGCCGACGTCGGAGTGATCGTGGAGGCCGTCGCCGACCTGGCCGACCACGTCGAGGGCGCCGGCGCTCTGGCCCTGAAGAAGTACGTCAAGTTCCTGCCGGCCGCCGACACCTCATCCTTCGTCTCCCCGGTCAGCGTCGCCCGCTACGCGGCCATCCGCGCCGACTCCGCCATCCCGGCCGCCGACCTGAACCCGCCGGAGCGCTGCGTGGCGTTCAACGCCATGGACCGGACCGTCCACCGGCGTCCCGGCTACGCCTTCGCCCTGGCGCGCAGTTCGGACCGGATCAGCAAGTACGAGTACATGAGCGGCGAGAACCTCATGCCCTGGTTCCAGGGCGACGGCGCGTACTACCTGTACCTCGCGGGCGAGGACCAGCGGGAGGTCTTCGGCGTCGACTACTACACGGCCGTCTCGCCGTACCGGCTGGCCGGGATCACCGCGCCGGTGGAGGAGCGGCGCACGGTGCCCGAGCTGTACGGCCGCCTCTGGTACGAGAACCCGGGACACCCGCTCAACTTCACCTCCTCCTCGGAGTCCCAGAACACCTACGTGTACTTCCCCCGCGCCGGGAACGCCTTCTCCGGCGGCGCGACGCTCGGCGCGTACGGCGCGGCCGGCATGGTCCAGTCCGACGACGCCGCCTACACCGCCAAGCAGGCGGGCACCCTGCCCGACGACTTCGTCGTCTATCGCAACGCCCGCGCGACCAAGTCCTGGTTCATGCTCGACGACGAGATCGTGGTGCTGGCCGCGAACGTCTCAGGCCAGGGCGGCCGCGACGCGGTGACCACCGTGGACAGCCGCATCGCCGCTCCCGGCGACGCGGTCGCGCTCACCGGCGAGAGCTGGGACGGCGGGGCCTGGCAGGCGGGCGGCACCACGCCGCCGCGCTGGCTGCGCTACGCCAACGGCACCCGCCGTACCGCGATCGGCTACGCCTTTCTCACCCGGCAGCCCGTCGCGGCCGGGCTGGAGACGGTGACCCGCAGCCGCCAGGTGGTGCGCACGTCCAACCCCGCCGCCGGCGTGACCAAGAACGTCTTCACCGCCTCGATCAACCACCCCGCCACCGGCCACCTCACCGCACTCGCCTACGCCCTGGTCCCGAACGCGACCGAGGCCCGCCTGCGCGGCTACACGCACGGCCCGCTCACCGTGCTGGCCAACGACCGGCACGTGCAGGCGATCAAGCACAGGACCCTCGGGATCGTCGCCGCCAACGTGTTCGCCGACGGCCCCCGCCCGGTGGAGCGCCTGCTCGTCGACGGCCCCGCCTCGGTCATCGTCCGGTACGGCGAGCGCACGACCGTCGCCCTGTCCGACCCGACGATGCGACGCGACCGCGTCAGCGTCGTCCTGCACGGCGCGCCTCTCCGCCTCGACACGGCCGACGAAGGGGTGACGGTACGGCGCGTGCCGGGCGGCACCCTGGTCCAGGCCACGATCCGCCACGCCCACGGCCGCACCTTCACCGCAACCCTCCGGTGAGGCGGCTCAGTACCCTCGCACCTGGGGCCGGGCCGGCTCGAACCCGTCGGCGACCAGCTCGGCCCGGAACCGTTCGAGCGCGGCGGCGTCCTCGTGCACCTGCGCCGGCTCGAGCCCGTACCGCAGGCGGTGCGCCGCCAGGGCGCCGGCCGCCTCGCCGGTGTTCCACTCCACCGGGCGCAGGCGGTAGCGGCCGTTCGTGATGTGCGTGGTGCCGGGGTCCTTCCCGGCGGCCAGCACATCGCGCACGCGCACGGGCAGCAGCGCGCCCAGCGGGATCTGGAACGGACAGCTCGCCACGTCGATGTGGTTGTCCCCGCCGGAGGAGGCGTGCGGCACGAACGTCGCAGCAACCCGCCGCGCAGACGGTCTTCCAGGATCCGCGGTCGTCGCTCAGCCCGCGTATGACCGTCGCCGCGATCATCGACGAGGCCTGGCGCACCCATCCGAGCTCCGCTCCGCCCGGCGACTGTACCGCCGCGCTGCACCGCCTGCTCGACGCCGCTCGAGCTGTCCGGCGCCGGCTCCCAGGACGCGGAGGGGGAGGGCGGAGCATAGGGCCGTTCAGTGTCGGTGCCGCGGTCTAGGCTCGCGGCATGGCTCAGGTCCTCCGGCTCACCCGCCGTGACGCCCGGCGGGCCGCCGTACGCGCGCGGCTGCTGGAGCTCGATCTGCGCCAGGCAGGCTGAGCAGGAAGCAGGAGGGATCCATGACGACTCTGCCCGATCGTCCGCACACCGCGCTGCTCGTTCTCGACGTGCAGACCGGTGTGATGGCCGGCGCCCACGACCGCGACGGCGTGATCGCGAACATCGAGACCCTGATCGGCAAGGCCCGCGCGGAGGGCGTGCCCGTCGTGTGGGTGCAGCACTCCGACGACCGTCTCCCGCGAGACAGCGAGCCCTGGCAGTACGTGCCGGAGCTGGCCTGCCGCGATGCGGAGCCGCTCGTCCACAAGAGCTACGCCGACGCGTTCGAGGACACCGAGCTGGAGGCGGTGCTCGCCGAGCGCGGGGTGGGCCGGCTCGTCGTCGCGGGCGCCCAGACCGACGAGTGCATCCGCTCGACCCTCCACGGGGCCTTCGTCCGCCGGTACGACGTGACGCTGGTCGCCGACGCGCACACGACGGAGGACCTCAGCGAGTACGGCGCGCCGCCGCCGGACCAGGTGATCTCGCACACCAACCTCTACTGGCGCTGGCACCGCGCGCCCGGCCGCCGCGCGTGCACCGTCGACACGACGGACGTCAGCTTCGCGGCGGACGACGCGGGCTGAGCCGACGCGCTGACCAGGACGTTCGCATTCAGGTGCAGACGTTCAGAAGTCGGTGGCACGCTTGTCTTGGGGCACCATCCAGGTCGGGCAGGATCGACGCCCCGATCATCTATTCCCGCGGGGTGGCAGGCGTTCGTACAGGGACAGTTGCCTGGTGCGGAATGACCAGTAGGCGGTACGCCGGAATCGGGGATCATCGCGCATCCGCGCGCCGTTGCCGTAGCTCGTCTTGCCCTCCACCACCCAGATGCGAGAAAGAGGCCCAGCGGCTCGGTGTAATTGGTCGGGCGACAGCTCGCCGAAGAACCCGTCAGCGTTCAGACTCCGCGTGTCGAGCCGGGCGACGGAGTCCGGATAGGGCAGCGTGGACATCCAGTTCCCGGCGGGGACGTACAGCACGGCGTCGCCCGGCCGGGCGTTGTCCCGCAGGGTGTGGGCCAGCTCTCGGAGGTTGTCCGGCCTGCTGAGCGGCTGCCGGATGGCCACCTGGGCCGGGCCGGTGAACGCGGCGAGCACGGCCAGCGCCGCCGATGGGATCACCAGCCGGGCGGCGGGCATCCGGCCGGCCGCCCAGGAGACGGTGGAGGAAAGGCCCGCGCCGGCCGCCAGGGCCAGGGCCGCGACACTGTGCAGCACGTAACGCGGGTAGAAGATGGGTGGACCGATCAGCGAGACGACGATCATAAGCCCGCTGGGAACCAGCAGCCACGGCAGGGCCACCGTCCGCACGCTCAGCCGGATCTGCCCGCGCGGCATCACCGCGACGTCGAGGTTCGCGACCTCGAGCGTCGCCACCCTCGACGGCCCCGAACCCGGCACGCTGGTTGGCGTCGTCGGCCGGGTCCTGCCGCTGCCGATCGCCGACCGCGCCGGCAAGCCGTCGCGCCGCCGCCACAACAGCCCCGCGACGGCGAGAGCGAGGACGGTCACGATCGCCACAGGGTTTCCCCCGAAGACGAGCCGTCCCAGATACCGGACGGTGCCGAGATCCGGTACGGGAATCCAGGACACCAGCGCGAACTGGCCGAGGGCCGCCACGGCCAGAGGTGCCACCAGCACGCCCGCGCTTCCGGCCGAGAGGATCCAGCACCGCCATGGGGTGGCCCGTGCTCGTGCCGACAGCAGGATGACCGCGTGGGCGGGCAGGATGAACAGCGCGTACAGGTGCAGCCATCCGGCGACCGCCAGCATGATCGTGTACGCCGCCCACGGCCGCCACCGGTGGCGGCCGTCCCGCATCGCGTCGATCGTGACGACGAGGAGATAGGTGAGGCCGATCATCAGCGCGGTGACCAACGCGTACTGCCGGGCCTCCTGCGCGTACCGGCTGACGACGGGCAGCAGCGCGTAGATCAGCCCGGCGAACAGGCCCGTCGCGGAGGAGACCAGCCGACGGCCGAGCGCGGCCAGTACGGCCGTCGCCGCGACGGTGGCGCATGCGGACGGAAGACGCATCGCGATCTCACCCGTGCCCGCCACCGCAGAGACACAATGGAGCAGCACGTAGTAGAGACCGTGCACCCGATCCATGTGGGCCAAAATGGTGGGCAGATCGGCCAGCGGACGGCCGGCGATCGCCACCGACACCCCTTCGTCGGCCCAGTAGGAGGGTTCGTCGATCCGCCACAGCCCCAGGGCGGCGGCGAGCACAGCAGGGCCCCCGACGACCAGCATGGCGGTGCCAGGCACGCGTGTTCTCAATCTTGCCCCCGATTCGACCGCACCCTAAGCCGCAGCGACCAGCCGAGGCGTACTCCGGCGCGTTGCCCCGTCACGAGGCGCCGGTCGGCGGCGATCGGCTTTCCCCCTGGAGCGGCCGACATCGGAGGACACTACGAGACCGCTCTTCCGTTCTTCTTCCGTTCCGGTCCTGTCCCGTGGACGGCGAAAGTCGCTCCTGCCATGGGCGGGCACGCGACCCGCACACCGTGACCTGCGCTGTCAATCCCTAACATCCGGAATGTCGCCGGCCCACCGCCCGGGGCCACAGTCGGAGCAGGCCACGAAGGCACCCCGATCCATGGAGGAGAATCCGTGATCAACAAGACCATCCGACCGTCTTCGCTCCCAGGGTTGCCTGGTCGAAGCCGGGGGAGAGCCTCAATAAGAGGCGCACCGAAGCTCCTGACAGTGCTGGCGGTCGTCGGAATGATCTTCGTCGGCCTGCCCACCGCGACCGCGCAAGCGCAATTGGCCGGGGCACGCTCCCCGGCCATTCGCCGTCGACGGCGATGGTACGGACATTCGACAGGCTCTGGTGCTGGGCGCGCAGGGGGAGTACGGCTCGGCCGAGCACGTGACGAGCCGCGGCGGACCGGGTCCGTCGCAGCCTCGGTCGTCCAGTCAGGCAGGCGTAGCGGGTGCTCCCATCCGAAGTCCGGCCGGAAGTGGACGACGGCGACGTCGCGGACCTCGGAGAGCGGCTGTCGCGCCGCTACCTCGAACGCCAGGACGGCGACACCGACCAGGCTGTACGGTACCTGGAGCGGGCGCGGGACACCGGGGACGCCACCTTCGGCCCCCAGGCCGACCGGCTGCTGGGCCGCCTGACCAGGTGATGCCGGTCCCGAGGCCATCGGCGATGAGAATGATCTTGCGCGAAGAGCGATCTCCGCATGTCGGCCCGGTCGCGGCATCAGCCCTGTCACCCACGAGACCGATAGACGACCTCCTTCTTGGACCGTCCGGGATAGACCACGATCAGATGCCACTCGGAGGGCAGCATGGTGACGGCGTCCTCGTCGCCCCGCGCGTAGACCCGCACCCGGTAGTGCCCCGGCCCTTTGACCGCCAGATTGGGCAGGGCCCGCCCGGCCCCCTCCCCGCCGCCCGGCTGCATGGCCGGCACCATCAGACGGCCGCTGCGGCTGGTGACCCCCACTTCGGCCACTTCCTGCCAGCCTTTGAGCCGCAGCGGCGGAGCCTTGTCGAAAGCCTTGACGGTCACGCAGACGTTCATCTCTGTGATCGTTTCGATGCCCACGCCGGTCTTCTCGCTCGTGAGTAACCCGTCTTGGTCTCGCTCGGCTCTGTCCTCGTTGTCCGGATCGGCGTCGTCGGCGAGGTGATAGCCGCCGCCTTCGGACGTGAAGTACGCGGCAGTCCCCTGCTTGCGGGCCCGTGTCTTGGGCCACGGGTCACGGCAGGCGGCGTTGCTCGCGGCGACGTAGTCGGCCTCCTCCTTGACCATCTGTTCGTCCGAGGGCATCAGATCCGGGCCTCCGATGACGTCGGGGCACAAGAACACCAGTGCGCTGTCCAGACCGTGCAGGTTGATTGTCCGGTCCCCGCTGCGCAGCCATTCGTCGGCTCTCCTCCACCCCGGTTGGGCGCACAATGTCCTGCCGGACGCCAGGAGGGCCTGGTCGGACTTGTCATCAGGGAACATCGGCCCGCCCGCGTCCCGCACCAGGCACAGGAAGGCACGCTCGCGATCCTCTGTCCGTGTGTCGTCGAACCCACGGTGCAGTTCGGTCCACGCGGGGCAGCTGATGTCGTAAGGCGGCCGGTAAGGCACATGGGGGCCTTCCTCCCCGCCGAGCAGCACGGCGAGCAGCACGACGGCCGCGACGCCGCAGAGCACCCGTAATCGTCCCGGTACCACCGGGCGGCTGACTGCCGTCCGCGAGCTCATGAGAGCAGGACACTGCTCTCGATCACGGCCAGACCACCGTGACAGTCCGGGCTCGGCTCGCCCCACCTCGGTGGGTGACTCATGACAACCTCCTCTGCCGGCCATGATCACGAGACGCCCACAACGCATGCTGGTTCACGGGCATGACCACCTGAACGTCGCGCGCGGCTTTCCGGTCCGGTCGCGTCATCCTGGGGCTGAGGCGCCTACGGCAACCGCCTCAGCCGGATAACGATTTGCGGGAGCACACGACCTTGGGCTCCAGGTTGTCGTCCGTCTCCGGCATGATCGCCTGTATGAAGAAGAGGATCTTATCAACAGTGGTGTTCGCCATGCTGACGGTGGCCGCCGCGCCGGCACAGGCGGCCCCCAAGGACCCGGTCGGCGTGCTGAAGGCGACGGTCGCCGCCGGGCACGGGGTGCGGTTCACCGGCGACGTCACGTGGACGGACGGCACCGACGAGCGGGGCGCCCGCGACATCAAGGGCGTCTTCCAGTTCGGCAGGAAGGAGATCGCCGCGTTCGACATCACGGCGAAGGACGGTGACGAGTATGAGCGCGTCATCGCCATCGGCAAGACCGGCTACTATTCGGGCGACCAGATCAGCCGCCTCCTGCCCGAGGGCAAGACCTGGTACAAGAGCAAGAACTACGGCATGCCCGACTCGTGGTCGCAGTTCATCAACCCGGCCGAGCCCAACACCCTGGCCACACTGCTCAAGAACGGGAAGACCACGGGAAACTCCGTCTCCGGCTCGGTCACCTTGAAGGAGCTCAAGGCCGTGTCGGCCTGGGTCTCCGCCGCGAAGATCGGTAAAGAACACGATGGCCTGAAGATCTCCTACACCCTCACGCTGTCATCGTCGGGTCTGGTCAGCAGGGTGACGTCCACGTACACGATGGCGGAGGACGGAGAGAGCTACACCAGCACGGTGAACACCCGTTACACGAAGTGGGGCAGCAAGGTGTCGGTCACAGCGCCGGATCCCTCCACGGTAACCACCAAGCCTCGCTGACCCCCGCGCCCGGCGTCGCCTGACGCCGTCGCCGTCGGCCACCGCCCGCGAGGCCGATGATCGGCAGCCTGGGGAGCTGCCACGCGCTGGAGTCCGCGCTCTCCGTCATGATGCGTCGGCACGATTGCGATCCAGCCGTTGACCTCGGCCACCTAGCGGGATCCATCGGCGATGCTGTGGTCGAGGCCACAAGGCCGTGCAGGTGGGTGACGCCGTTCCTTCCTCACCCCGTCAAGGCTTTCGGAGCGTGAAGCACAACAGGGCGGCCAGGACGAGCAGCGCGGTCGAGGCGAGCAGTGTCACGTGCATCGCGGACACGTACCCGGCCGTGAACGCCTCATGGCCGGCCCGCACGAAAAGGGCGGTGTCCACAGGAGGCAACCCGCGCGGCGCCGCCGGAGGGCTGAACTGGTGCCCTCCGGCCATCGTGGCCTCGACGAACTGCGAGCGCAGCCCCGCGGGCAGCCGCCCGGCCCGCTCCTCTGCCTCATGCCGGAGGGCCGAGCTCAGGGACGTGGACAGGACGGCGCCCAGGACGGCGGTGCCGAGCACACCGCCGACCTGCCGGGTGGTGCCGGAAACCCCGGACGCGGCGCCTGCCAGGCGCGGATCGACGCCTTCCAGGGTGACGTGTTGCAGCGGTACGAAGGTCGCGCCGCCGGCCAGTCCGATGATCAGCAGCCCGGGGAGGAGCTGCCACGCGCTGGAGTCCGCGCGCGCCGTCACGACGAGGACCCCCAGGCCGAGCGCGAGCGTGGCGAGACCTGCCAGGAGGACGAGCCTGCCGCCGATCTTGTCGGACAATCGGCCGGCGAGGGCCGAGCCGATCGCGGTGAGAACGGCGTTGGGCAGCAGGACCAGCCCCGTCTGCAGCGGCGAGTACCCCCGTGCCGTCTGCAGATAGACGACCAGCACCAGGGAGATGCCGATCATGCCCAACTGGAAGACGAACCCGATCGCGTTGCCGGCCGGGAAGCCGCGGCCGGAGGTGAAGAGCTCCAACGGCACCAGCGGTTCGCCGCGCTGGACGCGCTGCCAGACGACGAACAGCACCAGGAGCAGGGCGCCGGCAAGGAGGATCGACGTGATGCCGATCGGCCCGGTGATCGTTCCCCAGTCGTAGCGCTCGCCCTCGATCAGCCCGAAGACGATGCCGCTGAGCCCCGCCGTGGCCAGCGCCACCCCCACGAGGTCGAGCTTGTGCGTGCGTGCCGGACGCAGGGCGGGGACGAACGCCAGGGCCAGGAGCGCGGTGAGCACGCCGATGGGCACGTTGATGAAGAAGATCCAGCGCCGGCCGAGGTGCGCCAGGATGAAGCCGCCACCGATCGGGCCGACAATCGGCGCGAAGCCGGCGATCGCCCCGAAGACCCCGAATGCGCGTCCGCGCTGCCGCGGCGGGAAGATCGCCAGAATCGACGCGATCACCTGGGGGAAGAGCATCGCTCCGCCGACGCCCTGCAGCACTCGCGCGGCGAGCAGCTGTCCCGGCGAGTCCGAGAGGCCGCAGAGAGCGGATGCGACCGTGAAGGCCGAGATGCCGATCAGGAAGAGCCGTCTGTATCCGAAGCGGTCCCCGAGCCGCCCGGTGGTGACCAGCAGCACCGAGAAGACGAGCAGGTAGGCGTCGACGATCCAGAGCACCTCGTCGTACGAGGTGTGGAGGTCGGTGATCAGGGTGGGGATGGCGATGTTGACGATGGTCCCGTCCAGCAGCGACATGAAGAAGCCGGTGCACAGGACGCAGAGAACCAGCCACGGCCGTTTCGCCGACGGCGACTCGACCGGATTGAGGGCGGACACGGGGCGTTACCTCCGTACGGGAGAGCACCGGCCGTGGGTTTCGGGCAGGCGACACCGCATTCCCGGGTTCACGACCGGCCAGGGATGTGGGAATGACCTGGTGGTGGGGTGAAAGGCGCAGATCAGCTGCGCTGACGCCGGGTTACGGCAGAGGTGAGAGGGGGCTCGATGCCCGGAATGGCGGCAGGAATCGCCGCGCCCTCACGTCGGACAGTGTGCTTGCTCGCCGAATGGTCACCATCAACACAGACCGCCTTGCCGGAATGTGGCGTGTGACTCTCACCTTTTCCATGTCATCGGACACGGACAAGCTTGATTGGCGAGGCTTATGGCCCACGGTGAGAGATCGAAAGGGAGCGTAGCACAGAGGCGCGGCCCTCAGAGAGTGATCCACTCCGTGCCGGTGGTCACCTCGTCGAGCACGTCGGCGATCGGCTCCACGCCGAGGCCCGGCCCCGTGGGCACGTCCAGGTGGCCGTCGGCCAGCTCGAACGGCTCGGTGATGTCGGTCGCGTAGTAGCGCCGCGACGCCGAGGTGTCGCCGGGCAGGGTGAAGCCGGGCAGCGCGGCCAGTGCGACGTTCGCGGCCCGGCCGAGGCCGGTCTCCAGCATGCCGCCGCACCACACCGCGACCCCGTTGGCCCGGCACAGATCGTGGATGCGCCGGGCCTCGAGGTAGCCGCCGATGCGGCCGGGCTTGATGTTGACGATCGAGCACGAGCCGAGCGCGATGGCGGCGGCGGCGTGCTCGGCCGACTCGATGGACTCGTCCAGACAGATCGGCGTGCTGAGCTGCCGGGCCAGCTTGGCGTGCTGCACGAGGTCGTCGTTGGCGAGGGGCTGCTCGATCAGCAGCAGGTCGAACGCGTCGAGCCGGGCCAGGCGCCGGGCGTCGGCCAGGGAGTAGGCGGCGTTCGCGTCGACCTGGAGGAGCAGGTCGTCGCCGAAGCGCTCGCGCACGGCCCGGACCGGCTCGATGTCCCAGCCGGGCTCGATCTTGAGCTTGATGCGGACGTACCCCTCGTCGATATAGCCCGCCACGGCGTCCAGCAGCTGGGGGATCGAGCTCATGATGCCGACCGAGACCCCGCACGGCACGCGGGTGCGGGCCGCGCCGAGGAACCGGCCGAACGACTCGCCGGCCGCCCTGAGCTGCGCGTCCAGCACGGCCGTCTCCAGAGCCGCCTTGGCCATGCGGTGGCCCTTGATCGGCTCCAGGGCGCGGCCGACGTCGTGCACGTCCAGGGTCTTCGGCAGCGCGGGCAGCAGGAAGCGGCGGATCACCTCGGCCGCGCCGTCGGTGTACTCGGAGGAGTAGAGCGGCTCGCCCATCGCCACGCACTCGCCCCACCCCTCGGCGTCCGGCGTCACCACCCTGACCAGCAGGACGTCACGGGCCGTCTCGGTGCCGAACGACGTGCGGAACGGCGCCACCAGCGGCATCGCGATGCGCCGCAGCTCTACTCCGGTGATCTTCACGCTCTCTCCACGACGTAGTGGTACTGCCTTGGCCAACCCTACGACGTCTGCGGCCGGCGGGCCCTGATGAGGATCCTGCTGGGCGCCTCCTGGCTGAGGCGCACCGACTCCAGCGGGACCGTGACCTCGGGGGTGCGGTAGCGGCCGCCGGAGAAGCGGGCGGCCAGGCACGCACGCGCGGCCGTCACGTCGCCGTCGAGCGAGCCGTGCCCGTCGCGGGAGATCTCCACCGCGCACGGCCCCGGCTGCGCGACCAGCACCAGCCCCGCGACGGTCGCGCCGGCCAGCGCGCCCAGGTCGTTCCTGGTCCAGCCGTAGTGCCACATGCCCGCCGCCACCACCGGCGCCGCGGGGCAGCAGCCCGGCGCGGTGCCCACCACGTCGGCACCCTGGGCCAGGGCCGCGGCGATCTCCTTCGCGCACGTCGCGGCCCTGGTGCCGACGCGCAGCCCGGGGAACTCCGGCACCGGGCCGCCCACGCCGTAGATGAGCTTGATGCCCGTTTCGACAGGTCCGGGGCCGCCGTCGTGCCACCCGCAGGCCACGACGTCGATCGACCTGGCGGACCACCACGTGCCGATGCGCAGCATGTTCTGTTGACTACCCTTTGCTGTGAGTCATAACACACTGTTAAAGGTTTACAGTTACGCAAGTGGAAGATGAGATGGTGCGGGTGCTCGGGGGCGCCGACGCGATCGTCGAGCCGCTCACGCACAACCCCAAGAACGCGGTCACGGGCGGCATCTGGCGGGTGCGCAGGGGGTCGAGGTCTGCCGTGCTCAAGGTGCTGACCCGGCGCAAGGCGGGCGGCGCGGGCTGGGAGCACTCCGACGATCCGCGCCACTGGAACTACTGGCGGAGGGAGGCCGACGTCTACGCCGACGGCCTGCCGGAGCTCTGGGCGGGCTCGGGGGTGACCGCGCCGAAGCTGCTGGAGCTGGTCGAACGGGATGACGGCGACCTGGCGTTGTGGACCGAGGACGTGGCGGGCCGGCCGGGCACCGCCTGGGACGTCGGACGCCACGCGCTCTTCGGCCGTCAGCTCGGCCTGGCCCAGGGGGCGGCGGGCGAGGTGGAGCGGCCGTGGCTGAGCCGGTCGTTCCTGCGCGACTACGCGGGGTCGAAGCCGGTGCCGTACGAGCTGCTGGAGGACGACGAAGCCTGGCGGCACCCTCTGATCAGCGAGAACTTCCCGCCGGGGCTGCGCGGCGAGCTGGTGCGGCTGCACCGGGACCGCGAGGAGTTCCTGGCCGTGCTGGAGTCGCTGCCGAGGGCGCTCTGCCACCTCGACGTGTGGCCGAGCAACGTGATCGACCGGGGCGGCGAGAGCGTGCTGGTGGACTGGGCGTTCGCGGGCGACGGCGCGCTGGGCGAGGACGTCGGCAATCACATCCCGGACAGCGTGTTCGACCTGTTCCTGCCCGCCGACCTGCTGCCCGATCTGGAGGCCGCCGTCTACGGGGCTTACGTGCGCGGCCTGCGCGAGGCGGGATGGCGGGGAGACGAGCGGCTGGTACGCCTGGCGGTGTGCGCCTCGGCGGTCAAGTACGACTTCCTGACCCCCATGATGCTGGCCGGCGTGGCGACGACGCAGGTCGGCTACGGCGGCGCCAGGCCCGTGGACGCGGCCCGGCGCTACAGGGAGCGCGGCAAGGCGCTGATGTTCCTGGCGGGCTGGGCGGACGAGGCCCGCAGGCTCGCCGGATCCCTCTAGCGCTCCAGCACCTGCAGCGTGTGCGGGTACGCGCCCAGCGGGAGCGGGCCTTCGGACGTGCAGACCACCACGTCCGCCACCCGGGCCCCGAACAGGTCGGGCAGGTAGATGCCCGGTTCCAGGCAGAACGTCATCCCCGCCGCGAAGACGGCGTCCTCGCCCGGCCACGGCCCCTCGTCGTGCCCCAGCCCGACGCCCCGGCCGACGTGCGCCGCCGCGAAGCGCCCGTACCCGCTCCCGTCGATCACCTCGCCGACGGCCCTGGCCACCTCTCCGACGGGACCGCCGGACCGTACGGCGGCCAGCCCGGCCCGATGCGCGGCCAGCACCACCGAGTACATGGCCTCGAAGTCCTCCGGCGGTTCCGCCACCGCGAACACCCTGGCCACCTCGGCGCAGTAGCCGCCCCACCGCCCGCACACCGACACCGTCAGCGCGTCCCCGGGGTTGATCACGCGCTCCCCGGGCACGTGCGCGGGGAGCGCCGAGTGCTCGCCCGCCGCCACCCGGAGCGACAGCAGCTCCTCGCACCCCGACTCGGCCGCCAGCACCCGCAGCCGGTGGGCCATCGCCCGTTCGGTCGCCCCGAACCAGGCCAGCTCCCGCGCCTGCGCCAGCACCTCTTCGGCCGCAGCCACCGCGCGCCGGACGGCCTCGACCTCGTACGGCTCCTTGCGCAGCCGCAGCGGCCACAGCACGGAGGACGCGGGCACGAGCTCGGCCTCGATCGCCAGCCCGAACAGCTCACGCACCCGCATCTCCGGATCCACCCCCACCCGCCGCGCCCCCTCGGGCAGCATCCCGGCCGGGTCGGCGGTCTCGGCGACGACGTGCCGCGTCACCACGAGGAACGCGCCCTCGCCGCCTCCGAGGAACCGGAAGTCCGGCGAGGAGCGCAGCACCAGCGCGTCCACCCCGGCCTCGTCCATGGCCGCCCGTACCGCCGCGAGCCGCGCCGTCGCCTGCCGGCGGTCTGACTGGGGCGCGGGCGCGTCGTGCGGCGCGGCCGTCACTTCGGCTCGTGCAGCCAGCAGGCGACCGGCCCGAACTCCGGCTCCTTCTCGCGGCACACGTCCATCACGAGCGGGCAGCGGGGGCTGAACCTGCACCCTCCCGGCGGATTCGCCGGATCCGGCACGTCGCCGGGCAGCTCCGCGGGCAGCACGCCCATGCCGTCCGGCTTGGGGATGGCCTGCAGGAGCGCCTTCGTGTACGGGTGCTTGGGGTCGGCCCACACCTCGGCCGTGTCGCCCACCTCGACGATCTTGCCGAGATACATGACGGCGATCCGGTCGGCGATCAGCCGCACCACGGACAGGTCGTGGCTGATGAACAGCAGCCCCGCGCCCGAGTCCACGGCCAGGTCCCGCATCAGCCTGGCCACCTGCGACTGCGCCGAGGCGTCCAGCGCCGAGATGGGCTCGTCCCCGATCAGCAGCCGCGGCCGCGCGGCCAGGGCGCGGGCGATGGCGATGCGCTGCCGCTGCCCGCCCGAGAACTCGTGCGGATGCCGCCCGGCGAAGTCCCGCGGCAGGCCGACGCGTTCCAACAGGTCGGCGGGTGACGTGGCGGTGTCGTTCGAGGTGCGCAGCCCGTCGGCGATCTGGTCGCCGACCCGCCGCCGGGGGTTCAGCGACGCGTACGGATCCTGGAACACCATCTGGATCCCGGTCAGCTTCCTGCGCCGCAGGCCGAGCGGCGTGACCGGCTCCCCGTCGAACGCGATGGAGCCGCCCGTGATCGGGTTCAGCCCGCAGACGGCGCGGGCCAGGGTCGACTTGCCGCATCCGGACTCGCCGACCAGGCCGACGACCTCGCCGGGGTTGACCGCGAGGCTGGCCCCGGCCACGGCCCGCACGGCGGGGCGGCCGGGGGTGCGGTGCTCGACGACCAGCTGGTCGATGGTCAGGAGGGTCATCGTGCCTCCGCGTCGGGAAGGGAGTCCAGCAGGGAGCGGGTGTAGGCGTGCTCGGGTTCGCGCAGCACGCGCCCGCGCGGGCCCGACTCCACGACCAGCCCGTCCTTCATCACGCTCACCTCGTCCGCCACCGCCGACATCACCCCCAGGTCGTGCGTGACCAGCAGCACGGCCAGCCCCAGCTCGTCGCAGAGCCCGCGCAGCAGCCGCAGCACGCCCGCCTGCACGGTGACGTCCAGCGCGGTGGTCGGCTCGTCGGCGATCAGCACCTTGGGGGAGCAGGCCAGCGCGATGGCAATGGCGATGCGCTGCCGCATCCCGCCGGAGAACTGGTGCGGATACCGTCCGTACGCCTCCTCGGCGCCGGGGATCCGCACCTTGCCCAGCAGCTCCACCGCCCGGGCCCGCGCCTCGGCCTTGCCCAGCTTCAAGTGGTGCCGCATGTGCTCGGTGAGCTGCCTGCCGACCGTCAGCATCGGATGCAGGCTCGTCGCGGGGTCCTGGAAGACCATGGCGACCTCGCCGCCGCGCACCCGGTTCAGCTCCTTGGGCGGCAGCGTGAGCAGCTCGCGCTCGCCGAGCCGTACCGAACCCGACACCCGGGCGCCGTGCGGCAGCAGGCCCAGCACGGCCAGCCCCGTCATGGTCTTGCCCGACCCGCTCTCCCCGGCCAGGCCGTGCACGCGGCCCGGCTCGAGCGTGAGGTCGACGCCGCGCAGGATCTCCTTGCCGCCGATGGTCACCTTCAGCCCGGTGATGTCCAGGGTGCTCACAGCGCACGCTCCTTGATCGCGCGGGCGGTACGGGGGTCGAGCGCGTCGCGCAGCGTGTCGCCCAGGAAGTTGAACGCCAGCACCACGGTCAGGATCGCCAGGCCGGGGAACGTCGCCACCCACCAGCTGTCGAACACCTCCACGCCCGAGGCCACCATCGCCCCCCACTCGGGAGACGGCGGCTTGGCCCCGAGGCCCAGGAAGGACAGGCCCGACAGCAGGAGCAGGGCGGTGCCGATGTCGAGGGTGGCCAGGACGAGGACGGGGCCGGTCACGTTCGGCAGCACGTCCACCCGCAGCGAGCGCCACACCGAGAAGCCCAGCAGCCGGCCGCTCAGCACGAACTCCCGCTCCCGCACCCCCAGCACGAGCCCGCGCGTGACCCGCGCGTACGCCGGCCAGGCCACCACCAGCACGGCCAGCACGGCGTTGGTGAGGCTCGCGCCGAGCGCCGCCGCCACCACCATGGCGAGGATCACGGTCGGGAACGCGAACACCAGGTCCGCCACCCGCATGATCGTCTCGTCGACCCATTTGCCGAAGTACCCGGCGCACGCGCCGAGCAGCCCGCCGATCAGCACCGAGAGCGCGACCAGCAGCAGCGTCAGCGGGATCGACACCCGCGCCCCGTACATGACGCGGCTGAGGATGTCGCGGCCGAGCTGGTCGGTGCCGAACCAGTGCCCGGGACCGGGCGCCGCCAGCCGCGGCAGGTCCTGGGCCAGGGGGTCGTGCGGCGCCAGCACGGGCGCGGCCAGGGCGACGACCAGCCAGGCCACCGCCAGCACGCCGCCGGCCACGGCCAGGGGCTGCCGCCATGCCTCGGGCAGTCGCTTCAAGATCATTGAAGCCTCACTCGGGGATCGATGACGCCGTACAGGACGTCCACGATCAGGTTGATGACCAGGTAGACGATGCCGACGACCAGGCCGACGCCCATGACGGCGGGCAGGTCGAGGGTGGTGGCGCTCTTGTACGCGTACTGGCCGATACCGGGCCAGGCGAAGATCGCCTCGACCAGCACGGTGCCGGACAGCAGGCTGCCGAACGCCAGGCCCGCCACGGTGATGACGGGCACGAGGGCCGAGCGCAGCACGTACCTGAACAGGATCGTCCGGCCCGGCAACCCCTTGGCCCTGGCGGCGCGCACGTAGTCCTGCCCCAGCACCTCCAGCACCGCCGAGCGCGTGAAGCGCGTGAGCAGCCCGATCGTGTAGAGCGCCAGGACCAGCGCGGGCGTGGCGAGGTGGCCGACGGCGGAGGTGAAGACGTCCCACCGGCCCGCCAGCAGCGCGTCCACCGTCTGCAGCCCGGTCACGGCGGGGGCCGCGCCGCCGAGCGCCGCGTCCACCCGGCCGCTGCCCGGGGTGAGCTGCAGGCGGTAGAAGAACACGTAGAACGCCACCAGCGCCAGCCAGAACGTCGGCACGGAGATGCCGATGAGGCTCAGCAGGCGCAGCACGTGGTCGGCGGCCCGGTCCCTGCGCAGCGCGGCGATCACGCCGAACGCCACGCCGAGCAGCAGCGACACCAGGATCGCCGCCCCGGCCAGCTCCAGCGTGGCCGGGACGAACTCGGCCAGGTCCTGGCTGACCGGGCGGTGGCTCTGCTGGCTCACGCCGAGGTCGCCGTGGAACAGCCCCTGGAGGTGGATCACGTACTGCTGCCAGAGCGGCTTGTCCAGCCCGTGCTCGGCCCGCCACTGCGCCACGATCGCCGGGTCGCCGAGGGCCCGCTGGCCGAGGTTGGCCGCCACGGGGTCGCCGGGGACGAGGTTCGTCAGGATGAACGTGACGAGCGTGATGCCCCAGGCCATCAGGACGGCGAGGAGGATGCGCCGGATCAGGAAACGGGCGAGCGGATGGACCCGTGCCGCCCGGTCCCGGCGAGCAGCACCGGGACCGGGCGGTGAGTCAGGCGCGCCCGGATTGTCGGACACCTAGGAGACCCCTTACTTCACGCCGAGGTCGGCGACGTCCACCGTCCACACCGGGTGGTACTCGAGCCCGGTCACCGACGCGGCCGTCACGATGTTCTGGCTCGGCTGGATCAGCGGGATGAACGGCCCCGAGGCGTTGAGCTTGGTCTGCACGTCCTCGTAGGCGGCCTTGCGGGCGTCGTCGCCGATCGCGACGGCGGCCTTGGCACCGGCGGCCTCGATCTCCTTGGCCGCCCCCGCCTTCCAGCCGGCCCGCAGGCCCACCGTCTTGCCGGGCAGGAACGCCAGGTAGTCGCTCGGGTCGGGGTAGTCCGGGCCCCAGTACCACAGGCCCAGCTCCTCCTTGCCGTTGCGGTAGTTGTCCAGCGCCGTGGTGACCGGCGCGGGCTGCAGGTCCACCGTGATGCCGACCTCCTTGAGGTTGGCCTGGACGCGCTCGGCCAGCGGCTGGAACGACAGGCCGTTCACGGTCAGCTCGCTCGGGTACTCCAGCTTGACGGTCGGGTTCGTCAGACCGCTGGCGGCCAACGCCGCCTTGGCGCCCGCCACGTCGCGCTTGGTGGCCGCGGCGGCGGGCAGCGCGCCGAGCAGCTGCGACGGGATGACGCCCGGCGCCTGGGTCGCGCCCTCGCCGGCCAGCTCCAGCAGGCCCGCGTAGTCCACGCCCTTGCGCACCGCCTCGACGAACTTGGCGTTCGGCGTGGTCTTGCTGACGCCGGAGTCCTGGTTGGCCAGCAGGAAGATGACGTTCGCCGAGGCGGTCTTCTTGACCTGGAGGGTCGCGGGCATGCCGGTGACCTGGTCGCCCGACAGGTTCAGCGCCACCTGGCTGTCGCCGCGCTGCACGTTCAGCTTCTGCGTGGCCGCCTCGACGTTGCGGATGACGACCTTGTCGTAGGCGGGCTTGGTGCCGTAGTACTTCGGGTTCGCCTTGAGCGTGACCTGGCTGCTCACGTTGAACGACTCGATCTCGTACGGCCCCGAGCCGGCGGAGGCCGAGTTCAGGTACTGCTCGGCCTTGTCCTGGGCGTCCTCGGTGGCGCCGTGCTGCTTGGCGAGCTTGCTGTTGATGATGCCGAGTGCCGGGTTGGGCAGGATGTACGGCAGCGCCGGGTTGGCCGTCTTCGACGTCAGCGTGATCGTCGAGTCGTCGGTCTTGGCCACCTCGACGCCGTCCAGCAGGAACGACGGCGTGCCCTTCATGTCACGCACGCGCGTCAGCGAGAACACCACGTCGTCGGCCGTCACCGGCGACCCGTCCGAGAACGTGGCGCCCTTCTTCAGCTTGAGCGTCAGCGTCTTGCCGTCCTTGCTCAGCTCGTACGACTCCGCGAGCGCGGGCACCGGCTTGGTCACGTCGGCCCCGTCGAACGTCAGCAGCGTCTCGTAGACCGCCTTGCCGACGATCAGGCCCGTCGGCTCGTACGTGCGGCCCGGGTCGGCCGTCTTGAGGTCGAAGGACGTGTCGATGACGAGGGTCTTGCCGCCACCGCCGGAGGCGGCGGGGGACTGGGAGCTGCCGCCGCTTCCGCAGGCGGCGAGGGCGAGTGCACCGGCGAGCAGCACAGCCGCCGTCTGCGAGCGGGTTGCCATGGTAGGTCCTCCAAGATTTGGACGTTCGTCAGAAGGATGTCGAGGATTGTGCGGCAGAACGTCCAGGTCCCGCGCGGTCGGCGAGACGTATATAAAGGTCAGTGAGGTAATGATGAGTGATATTTCTAGAAATGGTGCTGGCGGTGGCGGTCAGCCTGGACGGATCGGCATCGGTCTCGAGCTGGACGAGATCCACATGAAGATCCTCGAGGTCCTGCGCGAGAACGGCAGGATCTCGGTCGCCGCGCTGGCCGAGCGGGTCGGCATCTCCCGTGCGAACGCCTACACCCGCTTCGAGGCGCTGCGCGCCGACGGCGCGATAAAGCGCTTCACCGCGGAGATCGACCACGTGCGGGCCGGGCTCGGCATCACCGCGCTGATCTTCGTGACCGTACGCCAGCAGATGTGGAAGCAGTTCAGGGCCGAACTGGCCCGGATGCCGGAGGTCGAGTACTGCGCGATCACCACGGGGCAGCACGACGCCATGATCCAGGTACGCGTGTCCGACGTGGCCGCCGTGCACACCATGGTGACCGACCGCCTGGCCAACATCCCGGCGGTCAAGGCGACCGAGACGGTGTTCATCCTGGACGAGGTGCTCAGGCGGCCGTACGTGCTGCCCAGTGACCGTGACCGCGACAGGGACCGGTCCCGCCCGTCACGGCGGCCCGTCCAGGAGGGCGCCCAGAGCGGCGTGCCGCTCGGCAAGATGCGCTTCGTCGGCGCCGCCGAGGGCCGCGCCGCACTCCGCAAGGATGATTGAGCGCGACGGCGCGGTCAGGCGACTTCCCGGCAGACGCTCACGTGGACCGTGTCGTCCCCGTCGAAACTGAACTCCTCCACCAGTCGCAGCAGCCCGTCGTCCGCCTTCTCGATGCGGCTGCTGCTCTGGCCGCCCGCCGTCCCACCGGCCTTCAGCGCGTGCACGTACGAGATCGACACCAGGTCGCCGTCACGTGTGCCGACGAAGTGCCCGTGAGTCACGGTGTCGCCGGTGTAGCTGCCCCACACCACTCCGTCGGACTCCTGATAGTGGAACTCCGTAGGGCTGTCCTGGTCGACGACGCTCGCTGTGGAGCTCACCATCACGAATTTGCGGCCGTTGAGATTCACGCCCGCCATGGTGCCCACATTTCCTGAAATGTCATCATCCTGCTGGACGGATAGTGAGGGACGGCGGTCAATGATCGACAATCCGTCCATCCGGCGGCATCAGCGCGCGCCGAACGGGAGCAGACCCGCTATCCGGGCGGTCAGGGCTCCGGGTGGCCCTCGTCGGCCCGGTGGACGCGGGTCCAGGTGGCACCGCATCCGCAGCGGTACTCCTCGATCAGATTTCCGTCCTCGCTGACCGCCAGACCCTGGTTGACGCGGACGTGGACGTGCTCGCTCATGGGCCCTTCCTTATGTTTGCCCAGCTCACAGCAGTTTTGCCTAGGGTACCGTCCCCGCCGCTTGCCCGGGACTTTGCTCTTCCGCGCCTGACGCCAACATTGCACTGTGTGATAGTAATGTGACGTTACGTATCCACGAGGTTCGGGAGATTCTTCATGGTGGCGTACCTGCTCTCGATCTTGGCGGCCGTGGGCGCCGTGGCGCTCACCGCGCTGGTGTTCAGGAAGGTCAAAAGAGCCGGCGAGGACCGCGACCCCAACGGGCCGTCCGCCGCGCACGCCGGGGCGATGCTGTCGGCCATGTTCCTGCTGGTGTTCGCGATCGCGATCATCGTGCCCTGGACCACGGCCGACGCCGCCCGCCTCAACACCCACGCCGAGAGCCAGGCGGCGGTCGACGCGTACTGGGCGGCCTCAGGACTGCCGGACGCCGCGCCGCAGGACGTGCGCAGGGCGCTGCGCGACTATGTCACGTTCGTCGTCAGGGACGAGTGGCCGCTCATGGGCGAGGGCCGGATGGACCCGGTCGGCGCCGCCAGGATCGACGAGCTGCGCGGCCGCGTCACGAACCTGCCGGTCACCGGCGACCAGCAGAAGGAGGCCAGGACCAGCGTGCTGGGATACCTCAGCACGCTCTCGGCGGCGCGGGCCCAGCGCACCGCCGACGCCGCCGCCACGCCTCCCCAGGGCCTGCTGGTCCTGACCATCCTCACCGGCGCGCTGGTCGTCGTCTTCCCGTTCCTGGCCGGGGCCAGGCCGAAGGGGCTCGCGATGCTGCCGCTGGTGGCGACGGCGGGGCTGCTGGGCTTCGGCACGTACCTGAGCTGGGACATCTCCCACGCCTTCGCTGGACCGCTGGCCGTGGGGCCTCAGGCGTTCCAGGGGGCGCTGCAGGAGTTCGCGCGCATCGGCGGGGGGCTGTGAGCGTGGGCGTCAGACGCGCGCCGCTGCTGCTGGCCGTGGCCCTGGCCGCCGTGGCCGTCGCCGGTCCCGCGGCGGCCGACCAGGGGCCAGGGCCTCATCCATGGCCCCACCCGGTGCCACGCGTGTCCGTACGCCCGCCCGCGCCCCCCAAAGGCGTCACCGTCGGGCCCACGGTGTCCGTGCCCCGGGTGCGGACCTGGCGGAAGCCGGTCCCCGGGGTGTCGATCTCGATGCCGCCCGGCAGACGGGCGGCGCCCAAGGTCACGGTGCCCGGCGTGACCATCTTCCCGGGCGGGGTGTGCACCGGCCGGGTCCAGGTGGGGCAGTGCCCGCGCAAGGTGCCGCATCAGGTGCCGCATCAGGTGCGGCGGCCGGTGCCCTGGACGACGCCGGTACGCGCGCCGACCCCTGTCCCCACGCCGAAGGTGACTCCCCGGGAGCCCTTGCGGCGGCAGGTCGCGGCCGCGCCCTCCCGCCGCAGGAGCCCGATCGCCACCGTGCTGGTGATGACCGTGCTCGTCTCGGCGATCACCTCGACGACGGCCGTGGCGTTCCGCGCCCGCCGCTGATCAGGGGGACGGTTAATCGGGTGCCGCGTCCCGGCGCCCCATGGCACACTGGCCGCCGGACTGGGCGATCATCGTCCGGGTCCGGTGGTGGTGTGCGATTGATCGGGGGAGTGGCGGCTGTGGCTGACGAAGAGGTGCTGACCGGCGGCGGCGTCAACCACGTGGTCAGGGCCGGCGACACCGTACGGCGGCCCGCCGGGGCCTGGACCCCGGCCGTGCACGCGCTGCTCGGCCACCTGGAGGGGCGAGGGTTCGCCGGGGCGCCCCGCGCCCACGGGACCGACGGGGAGGGGCGGGAGATCCTCGACTTCATGCCCGGCGACGCTGCCGGCTTCCCGCTGCCGGAGTGGGCGCAGACGGACGAGGCGCTGGCGGCCGTCGGCGTGCTGCCCTCACGGGCTGACCTGCGGACGCCGCGCCGGCCGTGAGCTCGGAGATCGTCTGCTCGGCCGCCTCCCGACGGCCCCGCACGAACGTGCTCGCCTCCAGCGGGCACATGCGCGTACGGCGCGTGACCCGGGCGGGTGCTCTGACGGCCGGTGGGAAGACCGCGAGGCTTCCGGCGGTTTCACGTGATCGTGGAGGAGACCGAGGTAGTGGTGATCGGCGCTGGGCAGGCGGGGCTGTCCAGCGCGTACTTCCTGCGCAGGTTCGGGTTCGAGCCGGTCGTGCTGGACGCGGGCGACGGGGCGGGAGGGGCGTGGCGCCACCGCTCGCCCTCGCTGACCATGGACAAGGTGCACGGGATCTTCGACCTGCCCGGCGTGCCCCGCGACCTGGAGGTGGACGGCCGCCGCCCTGTCGCCGAGGTGGTCCCCGCGTATTACGCGGCCTACGAGGAGGAGCTGGCGCTGGACGTCGTACGACCGGTGAAGGTCACCTCCGTGCGGCGCGACCCGGACGGTCGCCTGGTGCTCGCCACGGGCGCGGGGGAGTGGTCGGCCCGGGCCGTGGTCAACGCGACCGGCACCTGGACCCGTCCGCACTGGCCCTACTACCCGGGCGCGGCCGGTTTCGAGGGGCGCCAGCTCCACTACGCGAGCTACCGCGGGCCGGAGGAGTTCAGCGGGCGGCACGTGATCGTGGTGGGCGGGGGAGCGTCGGCGATGCACGTCCTCTCCGAGATCGCCGGCGTCGCCGCCGGCACGGCCTGGGTCACGCGGCGGCTGCCCGTCTTCCGGGACGGCGACTTCGGCGAGAACGCCCGGCGCGAGGCCGTCGCCCTGGTCGAGGAGCGCGTCCGCGCCGGTCTCCCGCCGCAGAGCGTGGTGGGGGTCACCGGCCTGGGGTACAGCACGGTCGTACGCGAGGCCCTGGCGAAGGGCGTCCTGAACCGCCTGCCCATGTTCGACCGCGTCACCGCGCACGGCGTCACCTGGCCCGCGGACGAGCACTCGGCGACGGGCGGGTTCCTGGCCGCGGACACGATCATCTGGGCCACCGGCTTCCGCTCGGCCCTGGACCACCTCGCGCCCCTGCGTCTGCGGGAGCCGGGCGGCGGGATCAAGGTGGACGGCACCCAGGCCGTCAACGAGCCCGCGCTGCAGCTCGTCGGCTACGGCCCGTCCGCCAGCACGATCGGCGCGAACCGCGCAGGACGCACGGCCGCGCGCAACGTCCGCGGCTACCTGGCCGGCCGACCGGCCCGGCCCGCCGCCTGACTCTAGTGGCTCCCCTCGGGGACGCGGACCTGGAACGGGTGGGCCGGGGCGTCCCCGGGACCGCTGAAGGTCCCTTCCCGGCGTACGGTGTGCCAGCGCAGCCGTACGCCCAGCAGGGCCGTCGCCAGTGACTGGATGACCACGAGGTACATGAGCTGGCGGTAGACGAACTGCTGGAGCGGCAGCACCCAGAGCGCCGAGGCGCGCTCGCCGTCCAGCCGGAGGGCGTACCAGCCGGTCAGCGCCTGCACCACCACGAAACCCGCCCATACCGCGACGACCGGGAGCGGATCGCCCAGGACCGTGTTGTAGATCGCCATGAGGTCGACGACGGGAGCCAGCAAGGGCAGCAGCACCTGGAAGAGGGCCAGGTAGCCGAGGCAGCGGCGGCCGAACGGGCCGGGCTCGAGCACGGCGCGCCGGTGCTTCCACATCGCCTGCAGGGTGCCGTAGCACCAGCGGTAGCGCTGCTTCCACAGCTGGCCGAGCGAGGTCGGCGCCTCCGTCCAGGCCAGCGCCTTCTCCTCGTAGACCACGCGCCATCCGGCCCGGCACAGCGCCATCGTGAGGTCGGTGTCCTCCGCCAGCGTGTCCGCGCTCACCGCGCCCAGCGCCATGAGCGCCGAACGCCGGAACGCGCCGATCGCGCCGGGCACGGTCGCCATGCAGTCGAGCAGCTCGAAGGCGCGCCGATCGAGGTTGAAGCCGATGACGTACTCGACGTGCTGCCACCGGCCGATCATGCCGCGCCGGTTGCCGACCTTGGTGTTGCCGCTCACCGCGCCGACCGCGGGGTCGGCCAGCTGGCGGACCAGGTGGCCGATCGTGGCGGGTTCGAAGACGGTGTCGCCGTCCACCATGACGACCAGCTCATGGGCGGCCTGGGCGATGCCGGTGTTGAGCGCGGCCGGCTTGCCGCCGTTGGGCCGGCGGATCACGCGTACCCCGGGGAGTCCCAGCGCCTCCGCCAGTTCGGCGGTGTCGTCCGTCGAGCCGTCGTCGACGACGAGGATCTCGAGTTCGCCCTGGTACGTGGTGTCGACCAGCGACCGCACCGTGGCCTGGATCCCGGCGGCCTCGTTGTAGGCGGGCACGATCACGGTCACCGGCGGGGGCGCGGACCACACGGGAGCCCGGCCCTTGCGCCGCTTGCCACCCCTGGTGCGGGCCGCGTGCACCCACGCGAGCACGGCGAAGAAGCCGAGCCGCCCCAAGGTGAGCGCTCCCGCGGCCAGCAGCACCCATGCCAGCGCGCCGGCGAACGCCTCCGAGGCACGCTGGGCGAGGTTGAGCGCGGAGCCGGCGAACCGCTCCACTCCGCCGGCCCGCTGGTGCGCCGAGGGCATGCCGAGCGCCGTCGTCACCGTGACGGCGCGGTAGCCCTTGCCGGTCAGTTCCCGCAGGACGGCCCCGACGGCCTCGACGGTCTGCCGCCTGTCGCCGCCCGAGTCGTGCATCATCACGACGGCGCCCCGGCCCCTGTCCGGGATCGACGACGCCGCGATCTTCGATGCTCCTGGGCGGCTCCAGTCCCTGGTGTCGAGGTCCGTCAGCGTGACCAGGTAGCCCTCGGCGGCCAGGGCCTTCATCCCCGCCCACTGCGGCCCGGAGATCGCCGCGGGGGTGGAGGAGTACGGCGGGCGGGCCAGCGTGGTGTGCAGCCCTGTCGCTCCGGCGAGCGCACGTTGCGTCAGCGACAGCTCGAGCTTGAGCCGCCAGGCCGGCAGCGCCGCGAGGTCGGCGTGTGAGTAGGTGTGGTTCCCCAGCTCGTGGCCCTCGGCGACGATGCGCCGCGCCAGCTCGGGGTATTTCGCCACCTTGGAGCCGACGGTGAAGAAGGTCGCCTTGGCGCCGTACTTCTTCAGCATGTCGAGCACCTGCGGAGTCCACGCCGGGTCGGGACCGTCGTCGAACGTCAGCGCGATCGTCCTGCTCGGCAGGCGGGCGCTGGCGGGCCCGTTCGCCGTGATGTTGAGTACGGGGCCGCCGCGCCGGACCTTCTCCAGCTCAGGGGGTGGAGAGCCGGCGGCGGGCGGGGGCGCGTGCGTCTCGCCGACGACGTTGGTCACGTATCCGTTGAGCACCAGCGCGGTGGCGGCCAGCAGCAGGCAGACGGCGAGCGGGAACCAGTGGCCCTTGGGGTCGGCCGGGGGCCTCGCGGTCGGTGCGGGCGGCTGCGCAGGCGGGTTCCGCGGTGCTCCGTCCCCTGGCTGAGTAGAGCGGTAGTCCTGCCAGGCGGGGACCGGCGCGGACGGCCACACCAGCTTGTCCCCTGGAGAGGGGGCGCGCGAGCTCACTTCTTCGGGCCCTTCGTCCGGTTCGGATCCAGTCCCGGCGGCGTCCGGTCCTTGCCGGGCGGCTCGGTCGCGGCGTCCGTGGGGTCGGCGGTGGGGCCGGTCGAGGTGGGCTCGGAGCTGGACTCCGGATCCGTGCTGGGCCGCGACGTGGTCCGCGCCGGTCGCGGCGAGGTCTGCCCGGATGTCGCCGACGGCCGGACCGGGCGGGTGGCGCTCGGGGTCGGACGGCGTGATGGCGAGCGTGTCGCCACCGGACGTGTCACTGAGGGGGTCGGCTGCTCGGACGACCGCTGGCGAGGCGTCGGCGTGCGATCCGGCGAAGCCGTCCGGTCCGCCGCTCCCGGGCGGTCACCCGGCCAGCCGTTCACTGACAGTGTCGTGCTGGAGAACATTCCGCCGATCACGACGGCGAGCAGCGCGAGAGCCAGGACGCTCGCGGCGATCGAGCCGATCATGATCAGCCTTCGACGGCGGCCGCTCTGGTTCACGAAGACGGCTGTCGTGTTGCTGTGTTGCTCAGGGGACACGCGGGAATCGTAGTGATAGGGGATGAAATAGGGGAATCCGGTCGTTCCACACGATGATCGCGGAACCTACTATGTAACGTAGTAAACATACCGATTGTGGTCGTGGGGCGATCACTCTTGCGGAGGGGCTCGACACGGGGTGTGACCCCAGGTTAGCGTCCTGACATAAGGATCTTTATCCGGTCAGGAGGTCCCAGGATGGAAGTTCCCGGCTACACCGAGATCCGGGAACTCGGACACGGCGGGACAGGGCGGGTGATGCTCGCCGTACGGGACTCCGACGGAGAATCCGTCGCGATCAAGCACCTGTCCGAGCCGCTGCGCGCGGACGAGGAGTTCGTGGGGAGGTTCCGGGCGGAGGCGGAGGTCATCCGCGAGATCGACAGCCCGCACACCGCTCGCCTCCTGGAGTACGTCGAGGGCGAGGACGACGCCGTCATCGTGATGGAGCTGGTCGACGGCGTCACGCTGCGGCGGCTCCTGGAGCACGAGGGCGCGACGGGCCCGGAGGCGGCGCTCGTGGTCCTGAAGGGCGCGCTGCTCGGACTGGCCGAGGCGCATCAGCGCGGGGTCGTGCACCGGGACTTCAAGCCCGAGAACGTCATCATCACCCAGGACGGCGAGAGCAAGCTGGTCGACTTCGGCGTGGCGGCGCACTTCGGGGAGACCGCCTCCCTCGTCGGCACCCCCTCCTACATGGCCCCCGAGCAGTGGGAGGACGCCCCGGCCGGCCCCGCCACCGATGTGTACGCCGCCACGCTGGTGTTCTACGAGTGCCTGACCGGCCACCGGGCCTTCCACGGCGAGAACGTGGCCGCGCTCGCCTACCAGCACCAGCACGTGCCGCCCCCGCTGGAGGACGTCGACGAGCCGCTGCGCCCGCTGCTCGAACACGGGCTGGCCAAGGATCCGGCGGGGCGCCCCGGGTCGGCGGAGGCGTTCCTGACCGAGCTGGAAGAGGTCGCGCTGGCCACGTACGGGGAGGAATGGGACCAGCGCGGACGGGCCGGGCTCGGTGCCCTGGCCGTGCCGCTGGCCGCGCTGCTGCCGAGGGCGGAGACGGCCGCCGCGGAGAGCACCACCACCGTGTTCAAGACGACGCTGACGCCGGCGGGCAAGTTCGTGGTGACGGGCGGGCTGGTGCTGGCGACCGCGGCCGCGGTGACGTCGGCGTTCGTGATCTGGGCCGATGCCCCCGGGCCGGGGCCGGGCGTCGCGCTGCCGCCCGGCACGTCCTCCCCGGCGGGCACCCTGGCGCCCGCCTCGCCCACCTCGGCGGCTCCCACCTCCGCGCCACCGACCTCCGCGGCGCCCACCTCCTTGGGCCCCACCCCGAGCGAGTCCGTCACGGGTACGCCGCCCGTCACGTACGTCGGTGAGCCGAGCACGGTCCCGTCTGTCCCGCCCGTGGTCCGGCCGACCGGGGGCGGACCACGCACCGAGCCCCCCGCGCCCACCCGGCAGCCGACCGGCCGCCCGACGACCCGGCAGCCGACGGCCTCCAACCGGCCGACCGCGCGCCCGACCACACGTCCGCCCACGAGCGAGCCCCCGGCCACCAGGCCCCCGACGACGCGGCCTTCCACCAGCGAGCCGCCGGCCACCAGGCCGCCGACGACCCGGCCACCGGAGACCCGGCCGCCCACCACGAGCGCTCCGGATCCCGGCACGCAGCCTCCGGTCAGGAACAAGCCGCTCATCTCCGTCTCCGTCAAGGTCTCGGTGAACGTGCCGCTCCTCAGCGGCAAGGGAGACGGGGTGCTGGACGCCGACGTCGGTCTCGGCCTGGGATCGAGCCTGCTGGGGCTGGTGGTCGTGCCGGGCTCGGTGCTGGTCGGACGGCAGATCGTGGTGCGAAGGGTCCGGCGACCACGTGATAACGAAAAGTCATGAGTTGTGTGCCGGGGGGCGTGATCCTCTACTATCAGCAGTCGGATAGAGGGCGCCCCCCGGCCTGAATACATGCTGACCGGAACCTGCCCTGCGGCTCGGGGTAAGGAGAAGTGTGGCGGTTGCCTCCCGTGCCGACCGGCTACGCGGCCCAGTCCGTACGCTCTCTGCGGTGACACTCGGGGCGGTGCTCCTGATGGCGGGGACTCCGGCGGAGGCCGAGCCCAAGCCCACGGTGAAGCAGCTCAAGAAGGAGCTGTCCGCGCTCCAGAAGGATTCTGACAAGCTCATCACCGAGTACTACAACAGCAGAATCGCCCAGCAAAAAGCTGAAAAATCGGAAAAAGCCGCGCGCGAGAAGCTGGCCGCCGCCCAGGCCGTCTACGAACGCGAGTCCGTCGAGCTCAGAGCCATGGCCGTCAGCCAGTACATGGGCGGCGAAACCGGCCAGCTCGCCCTCCTCGCCGGCAACCAGGACCCGTCCTCCTTCCTCGGTCGCATGGCGCTCAACCAGCACCTCGTCGACCTCCAGGACGCGCGGCTGCGCGGCTACGCCCAGGTCAGGGACGCTCACCAGCAGGCCAAGGACGAGGCCGACGCCCGCGCCAAGGAGCTCACCAGTACGGTCGACGACCTGGAGAAACGGAAGAAGAAGGCCGAGAAGCAGATCGACCGGATCAAGGACAAGATCGATCAGCTGTACACGGCTCCGGGGGTGCGGCGGCCGGACGGCACGTGGGTGCCGCAGCTGCCCGGCGGGTCCGACAACATCACGCCCAGGATGCGGCTGGTCAAGCAGCTCATCGGGGAACGGTTCGACGTTCCGTTCGGGATCGGGTGCTACCGGACGATCCAGGACGGTGGCGAGCATCCGCTCGGGCGCGCCTGCGACTTCATGCTGAGCCGGGGCGGCGCGATGCCGTCGGCGGGGGAGGTCGAGCGCGGCAACCAGATCGCCGCCTGGGTCATCAAGAACGCCAAGCGGCTCGGGATCATGTACGTCATCTACCGGCAGCGGATCTGGCACGTCAGGACAGGCACGTGGCGCACCATGTCCGACCGGGGTGGGACGACGGCCAACCACTACGACCACGCGCATATATCGGTGTATTAGGGCCCGCTGAGGGCCCTAATCACCGATCATCCGGGCTGGCCGAGGACGGTGTGGAGCATGCGCTTGATCTCCGGCTCCGCGGTCTCCGTGGTCAGGCCGAGCCCGTTGAGCGCGGCCACGGCCGCCCCCTCGCCGAGGGCCAGCAGGCCGAGCAGGACGTGCTCGGTGCCGACGTAGTTGTGGCCGAGCCGCAGTGCCTCGCGCAGCGTCAGCTCCAGGGCCTTCCTGGTCTGCGGGGCGAGCGGCAGCAGGTCGGGCGCGGTCTGGCCGCCGGGGCGCAGCATCGCCTTCATGACCTCCTTGACCTGGTCCAGGGGCGCGCCGAGCCGCACCATGGCCTTGGCCGCCAGCGCCTCCGGCTCGTGCAGCAGGCCGAGAACGAGGTGCTCCGGCTCGATGGTCTCGCTGCCGGCCTCCCTGGCCTCCTGCTCCGCCGCCACGACCACGTTGCGGGCGCGAGGGGTGAAGCGGCCGTAGGAGGCCATCTGCTCGGCCAGCCCTCCCTCCTTGGGCACGAACCGTTTCTGAACGGCCTGCTTGGTCACGCCCATACTGCGGCCGATCTCGGTCCAGGAGGCGCCGGAGTGGCGGGCGTGGTCGACGAAGTGGCCGATGAGGTGATCGGCCACTTCGCCGAGGTGCTCGCCCAGCGTCACGGCGTCGGTGAGCTGCTCCAGGGCGTTGCCGTCGGGGTGACGGCTCTTGATCGCGTTGATGAGGTCGTCGAGACGTACGGTGGCATCCATGCGTCAACCATAGGTTGACGCAAGCAGGTCGTCAACCTTGGGTTGACGCTGAGGCTGCCAGAGATAGATGTCACTGCCCAGCGATATCCGGCTGACGGCTAAACCCGGTCCAGGAATTGAAAGATTCATCCGCCCACACGGTTCACCAGGAGCTACGCGCGGTGGATCCAGTGGTTCGTTGCCCCCATGCATGAGCGCGCACACAATGTCCGTCGAGACGGCCGGGCGACGGAGGGGTGCTGGCTGATGCAGAAGACCTGGGTGGGCTTATCGGGACTCGTCGCGGCGGTCGCGTTCATCGCGTTGCTCGCCGGAACCGCCATGGCGGCCCTGGACGCCGTGCCGTCCTCGTCGCCGGATCCGTCCGGCTCGCCGGCCCCGTGCAGTACGGGGACCTCGCTGCCGACACCACCCCCCAGCAACAGTCCGCCGACCGCGCCCGCGACACTTGAGGTGGTACGGGTGCTGTTCAACTCGGTCGAGTTGCGCTGGACCGCCGCCACGGACAACAACGGCATCGCCTGCTACCGGGTACGGGAGCGGCGCGACGGCACAGCCACCACGATGGCGACGTTCCAGGCGACGGCCACCGAGGGCACGGTGTACCTGCCGTGGCCGCCGTTCGGCGTGCCCTCGCAGACGCACATCCTGGACGTGGTGGCCGTGGACACGTGGAACACGCCAGGGCCCGCCTCCCCCACGGTGACCGTGACCATCTACAACGACGTCATCTCGTCACCAACGCCGCCGCCGGTGGGCGACTGTGACGTGACGTACGCGTCGTGGGCGTGGAACTCCGGCATGAGCACCAACCTCACGATCACCAACACGGGCAGCACACCCATCCGCGACTGGCGCCTGACGTTCAACTTCCCCGACGCGGGCCAGCGCGTCACCTCGGGCTGGTCCGCCGCCTGGTCGCAGACGGGCACGGCCGTGACGGCCGGGCACCCGCAGTGGAACAGCGACATCGCGCCCGGACAGACCCTCCGCATCGGCTTCACCGGCTCCAGCACGGGCAGCAATCCCGCGCCTACGGCCTTCTACCTCAACGGCGCGAGATGCCGGATCTCACCGTGACGTCCGTCCTCAGCGGAGAGCAGCGGATCATCGGTAAGTGTGCGTGAACCTTGGCTCGCCTGCTCCGGTGGGCGGCGGCGACCGCGGTTCCTCGACCACGTGGTCGAGGAACCGCCACCGCTCGCGGCGTTCGAGCCCGCGCCGTCCCCAGCGATACGCAGCGTAAGGCTGCCCTGCCGTGGTCAGCAGGCGAGGTCGGACGCGGGTAGCACACCGGCCGAGAGGAAGTCGTTCACCGCTCCGTTCAAGCACGCGTCGCCGTGGTAGGGGAACGGCGCGTGCGTACGGGCGTCGACGGTGACCAGGCGTGATCCCGGCAGGCGGGCCGCCACGGCCCGGCTGACGGCGAGGGGCACCGCCACGTCCCTGAGCGCGCCCGTAACGAGTACGCCGGGGGCCTGGTCGGATACCTGGCCGGGCGTCGGCGGCGCCGGGTGGTCCATCGCCGGGGGCCAGAAGGCGCAGGGCGTGATGTTGGCGTTGGCCGGTCCGAAGAGGGGGTACCGCGTGCCGTAGGTAGCGAGGTCCCGCAGGTAGGTGCGGGGATCGCGGGGCCAAGGACCGTCGGCGCAGCGGTAGGCGATATTGACGGCCGTGTGATTGTCCGCAGGCACCCCGGCGACACCCGGCGGCGGCACGGGGCGGATCGGGAACGGCACCAACGGCTCCTGGCCGGCGGCGACGGCCGCCAGCGCCGAGGCGATCAGCCCTGCGTACTGCTCATAGTAGGTCCCGGCCACGATCAAGGAGCCGAGTTCGCCCGCGGTCCACGGGTGACCGGCGATGACGATCGGCGACGTCCGCGCCCGATCGAGCAAGCTGCTGACGGCCCGCGTGACCTCCTGAGCGGTGTCGCCGAAGCCGTAGTCGGTGTCCCGCTCGGCGATCCAGTCGGCCAGTTCGGCGAAGCCTCGGTCGAACGCCGGGGTGCGGGCCAGTTCGAACGGGCGCCAGACGGTGGCCGGGTCGACCGGGCTGTCCAGCGCGAACCGGTCCACTCGGTGCGGGAAAAGGGCGGCGTAGACGGCGCCGAGCATCCCGGCGTACGATCCGCCCAGGTAAGAGATCTTGTCCTCGCCCAGGGCCGCCCTGATGAAGTCCATGTCCCGGGCGGCGTTCACGGTGGTGGCGTAGGGCAGCGCCCATCGCGCGGCGCGTTCGCAGTCCTTCGCGTACTGCCGCGCCTTCGTGGAGTCGGCGGCGAAGCTCCCGGGTGTCGCCGTACGGACCCAGTAGCCGGCCGGTTCCTCGACGGGTTGCCCACAGCTGATGGGGGTGCTGCGTTCGACGAACCTGATGTCGAATCCGATCAGGTCGTACTGGGCGCGGACGTCAGCGGACAGGAACGGCGCCAGGGTGCTCGGCAGCGGCACTCCCGGCCCGCCGGGCCCGCCCCCGGTGGTGAGCAGCACGCCGCGGCGCCTGGCGGAGTCGGTGGCGGGGAGCCTGGAGATCGCGATCGAGATCGTACGGCCTCGCGGGTGCCGGTGGTCCAGCGGCACAGTCACGGCGGCGCACTGCAGATCGGGGTCGGTGATGCCGGCGCATTCGGTCCACTGCGGATTCGCGTGCGCCCCCGCCTCGGCGGTCGGTGCGAACGCCGTCACCACCGCGGCCAGAGCCACGGCCAGCGTACCCCGCAGGAATGTCCGCGCCCGTCGTAAGCTCATCGGATCGGCCATCAGCGATCTCCTCGCATCGCGCACCAAGATCAGGCCGATCGTACAGAGCAGACGGCGGGGTCGACCATCCTTGGCACGGATCCTGCCTCGCCCACCACGCAGCCCGCGTCGGCGATCGCGGCTTTGTGATGCGGACGCCCCGACCCGCCGGAACGGTTGACGCTGGCCGATCGATGCCTTGCCGGCTGTGTTCCTGGCCGATGCAGGTGGCGCAGCGGTTCCTGGCCGCACTGGCTCGCGACTGGGACAGCCCGCTCAAGGCCTTGAAGGATCGTCTCGACCGGGATGCTCGCGAGGACGCGGTGTCCTAACGTAATGATCAAGGTGGCAACTACTCCAAGCAGCTTGGCGTAAGTGACGGATACGCCTGGGAGGAAGTGACAAATACCGCTGGGCAAGGAGCGCCGAACGTCCGTACCGTCTTTCACGCGAGAAATCAGCCCTCATGGACCCCGCGCTCGTGCGGCAGCGACTCTTAGTACGCCAGGTTGAACGTGGGCCCGGTGGTGGTTCCCCTTTTCGATGAGGCCGACGAATCTCAGCGCGTAGTCCGCGCCGGAGATCGCTCCGCCGCCCTCGGGTTGGACGACGCCCACTCACCCCGGATGACAAGAGGGCGGCCAGCGGCCCGCAGCAGCCGAGCGGGAGCCGCCATCGGGCCGGCTCCCGCTCAGCGCCCTTGTGCTGACGCCCAGCTGATGCAACCCCCGCTCGCCCCACGGTGTTTCTTGTTGCGGCAGCCCGATCGCGAGCCGGTTCGGCTGATACCCGGCCCTGTATGAACGGCCGCCAGTGCCGGTGTGAGTCACCGGGCGTGCGACCCGGTGAAGACGAAAGGATGGCAATGACCGAGCTCGATGCACCCACCGAAGTGAGGGACGCGCCTGCGCGACAGCGGATGACGTCCCGGCAGCGACTGATCCTGACGCTGCTGCTGGGCGCGCAGTTCATGCTCGCGGTCGACTTCTCGGTGCTGAACATCGCCGTGCCAACTATTGGTACCGACCTGGGATTCCAGGTCGGCGACCTCCAGTGGATCGTCACCGGATTCATGCTGCCTGCGGCCGGCTTGACGCTCCTGTTCGGGCGGGTCGCGGATCTCTTCGGCCGACGCAGGCTCTTGCTGCTCGGCCTGGCACTCCTGGGCGTGGCCTCGCTCGTCGGCGGCCTCGCGCAGACGCCGGGCATGCTGCTGGCCGGTCGGGCGGGCCAGGGCCTGGCCACCGCTATGGCGACGCCTGCCGCCATGTCCCTGCTGACGACGTCCTTCCCGGAGGGGCCACTGCGCCAACGTGCCCTGGGACTCAACGGAACCCTGCTGACGGGCGGGTTCGCGCTCGGTTCGGTGCTGGGGGGAGTGCTGACGGGGCTGCTCAGCTGGCGCTGGGCCTTCCTGATCAACCTGCCGGTCATTGTCATCATCCTTGCTGCCGCGCCGCGGGTGCTCGTCGAGGCCGGTGACCGGGCGCGCAGCCGCCTCGACGTACCCGGCGCAGTCACCGTCACCGGGGGGCTGCTGAGCTTCGTCTACGCCATCACCGCGGCGGAACGCGACGGCTGGGGCTCCCCCGTGGTGCTGGCCACGCTGGCGGTCGCGGTCGTTTTGCTGGTGACGTTCTGGTTCGTCGAGCTGCGCAGCCCCAACCCGCTGGCGCCCGTGCACATCCTCAAGCGCCCCAGCGTACGCTGGGGCAACTTCGCCGGCCTGTTCGTCATCGGTATGACAAGCGCGGTGGTCTTCCAGATGACGCTCTATCTCCAGGACGTGCTGGGCTACGAGGCCGCCGCCTCGGGCCTCGCGTTCGGCGGCGCCAGCGTCGCGGCGATCATCGGAGGACTGGTGGCACCCAAGATCATCGGCAAGCTCGGCAGCAAGGCATCCTTGGTCACCGCTCTGGGCATCCAGGGCCTTGGACTGCTCAGCCTGCTGACGGTTGGCCGCAGCGACACGGGGCTCTACATCGTGCTCGCCGGTGTCTCGGTGGCGTTCTTCGGCCACGCCATGGGGCTGGTCTCCTACACGGTCATCGCGACGTCCGGTCTGCCGAACCAGGAGCAGGGCCTGGCCACGGGCCTGAGTACGATGAGCCAGCAGATCGCGCTGACCCTGGGCATCCCGGTGCTCGCTGCGGTCGCCCTGGCGGGCACCAAGGCCGGCGACATCGCGGCGATCCTCGACGGCATGCATCTCGCGGTGCTCGTCGGCGCGGTGGCCAGCTTGGCAGCGGGTCTCCTCGTCGCTCTGTTCTTCCGGGACAAGCCCCGCTGCGAAGATCGCTTCCGCGACGGCGTGACCTCTTGATCCACCTCTTGGAACCAACCATTTTGACACTGTAGGATCCGCGGTTCCGGCGCGAGCCTCCCTGTAAGCGGGAGGTGGTAGGCCTCACTGACCAGCAGGAACCCCGTTAACGCCGGATATCGTTCCAAATCTCTCTGACTGCCGGGTCGAGGCCGAACACAGCGGCGAGGGGGAGCGGGTCCGGGTGTGTGCGAGGGTTTCTTCAAGCTGCCGATCAACGCGAAGGCGTTCGAGCGTCGCAGCCTGACCGCGGAGCTTCTTGGCGAAGTAGATCTTGGGACCGGACCGGTGTCGAGGGCACTCAGCTGATTGATCAACAGGTGAGGATTGGCTGTGTTCGGCCAGCGGGTGCGCCGGTAATCGAGCCATTGAGCAGGATGTGATGGGTGAACTCGTCGACGGGGCGGGTGCGGCCGGCGATGGTGAGCCGTCGGTTGCCGAGGTCGACGTCATCGAGGAGCAGGGAGCGGATGGCGCCGGTGCGGGCGGCGTGAACGGCGGCGAGCATGAGCACGAGCCGGGCGGCTGGGGTGGTGGCGGCATCGGTCGCCCGGGCACGGCGGTCCCTGCTCCACCGCCCTCCGGAACTCTCCCCGCCCGAGCCGGCCAACGGTCGTGAGCGCGCCAAGACGGCCGGGTACCTGCGCATTCTGGCCGCGCTGACGCGGCCTGGGTGCACCTGGCGCCTCGCACGAGATGGCCGGGATTGCCGGCACCGGCGGTTGCGCCGAAGGGGGTTGTCGCCAGTTCCGCGAAGAGGGCTACTCGCTGGGCGGCCGGTACCCCGTGTGATTGCCCAGCGGGTGCGGCGGGACGGGCGTGGTCCAGGAGCGCACCTGCTCGACAAGGGCGGCGACATTCTCCGGGGGCGTGGTCTTGATGATGCCGTGTCCCAGGTTGAACACGAACGGCCCCCCGCTCAGGGCACGCAGGATGCGGTCTGTCTCGGCGTTGAGTGCCGGGCCGCCGGCGGCCAGGAGCTGGGGGTCGAGGTTGCCCTGCACGCAGCGGCCGAGGCCGCGCTGTAGATTCTGCGCGGCCCAGTCAAGGGGGACCGTGGCGTCCAGGCTGACGCAGTCCGCGCCGGTCGCCTCGGCGAAGCCGTCGTAGGCGAGCCCGGCGCCCCGGGGAAAGGCGATGACGGGAACGCCCGGGTACTTGTCCTTCAGCGCTGCGATGATGGCGGCGACCGGCTTGACGCACCAGCGTTCGAAGAGGGCGTCGGGGAGGATCCCGGCCCAGGTGTCGAACAACTGGACCGCTTCCGCGCCCGCCTCGATCTGGCGGCCCAGGAACTGGATGACAGCAGTCGTGAGCACGTCGATCAGGGGCTGGAACCCCTCCGGGTCGCTCAGGGCCCACTGCTTGACGACGGCGTGCTCCGACGGGCCGCCGCCGCGTCCTTCGACCATGTAGGTGGCGATGGTCCACGGCGCGCCGGCATACCCGATCAGTGTCACCTCGGGAGGCAGGGCACGGGCAAGCTGCCTGACCGTCTCGTAGACCGGGGCCAGTTCCTCATGGAGACGGGAAACGCGCAGGAAGTCGGCTATGTCCGCTGTCGAGCGGACGGGAGGCGTCAGTACCGGCCCCTCGCCGGCGCGGTAGTCCAAGGTCTGGCCGAGCGCGGCGGCAACCTGCGGAAGGTCCGCGAAGACAATGGCGGCATCGAGCGGGAAACGGCGGATCGGCTGCAGGGTGACCTCGACAGCGTGCTCGGGCGAGTTGCAGAGCCCGACCATGCCGCCGGCCGCCTCGCGGACCCGGTGGTACTCGGGCAGGTAGCGTCCGGCCTGCCGCATCAGCCAGATCGGCGGCCGCTCGGTGCGCTCTCCCGCGAGCGCGCGCAGGAGCAGCTTTCTGGGCCGGGCGCTGCCAGACGCCGGCGTCGGACTGATTTCTGCCTGTGTGCCGATATCCACGCTGTTCCGTCCTGTTGAACTGCCCCGGGCTTCGAGGCGGTCCGGTGAGCAGGCCCCAACCCCGGTGAGGAGGGCGTTGGCATCGTATCGGCGCCCGGTCCCGGGCTCCCCGGCAGGCGTCAGAACCGTGCCGGATCGGTCCCGTGCACGCCGATGACGACGCCGAGGTGCTCGCCGTTGATCTCCGAGAGCGGCGGGTCAGGTGAACGGCCGGCCGTTGAGCAAGCCCCTGCCCAGAGCGGTGATGTGATGGAAGATGGTGTTGCCCTCACGCCTGGAGGCGACCAGGCCGGCGTTGCGTAACACGGTCGTGTGCCGGCTCGCCATGGCCAGCGAGATGCCGAGGCGCCGGGCCAGCTCTGTCGTGGTCATGGGCCGCGCGGCCTCCTCCAGGACGTACGCGCGCGTCCGCCCGAGCAGGGCCACGACCGGTTCGTGTTCCATCGTGCCGTCCGCCCGGACGCGAGGCAGCCAGCCGACAGGAGGCTGTACGGGGAGGACGAGCACAGGCGGCAGATCGGTGTCCCGCAGCGTGATCGGATGGCGGCGGCAGAACGCCGACGGCAGGAGCACGATTCCGCGCCCCTCAAGGTGCACGTCGTGTTCGACGTAGTCGAGCACGCGCAGGACCGGTGGATCCCACACCACGTCAGGATGGAGATCGCTCAGCAGGCGATCGACGCCGCCGTCGGCGAGCCCGTGCAACCGCCGGTCGCGGTCGGCCTGGAGGTGCGGTCGCAGCATGCGTTTGTACGGGGCTATCCCGGCACGGTGATACCTGGTGATGGCGTTGCCCAAGCGGTCGAGCATCGGAGCGCCACCGTCCAGCAGAGCCCTGATCGACGATGCGTTCGGCTGCTTGTCACTGAAATAGCTCAGCTCCTCGCGGAAGCGTGGTGTCGGGGTGGACAGCAGCCCGTCCAGTTGCTCCTCCAACGCGGCGCCCCCGCGCCCCGGGGTGAGGAAGTCCGGCGAATATCCGCGGGGCGGCGTCAATGACAGCAACAGGCGAATATCGCTGACTTTCACCTGTCGCGTCCGTCGCCACCATTCCCCATAAACCAGATCCCGCCCTTCCTGAAGCACATGCAAGCTCAACAGCACGTCCCACAGCGGGTCCGTGTCCTCGGCCAAAGTAATCCGCCGTAAATCCTGATCGGTGAAGTGTATGCGCAACACTTCCTGCCCCCTATGTCTCGTCCGAGCGGACCTCCTCACCCTTCGACTACCGTTCGGGCAGAATGGTTTGACTCTTCGTCGGGGTATGTCAGATCTGGCCTCTACGCCCAGGTCACAGGCGCGATCGACCCGTCACGGGAGGGACAGCCGGCGAGCGACCGGCGCGTCGCAGACAGGGGAGCGTGGAGAACCCGGGAGCAGGGTAGTGAACTGCGATATTGCGTCAGCGTGCAAACGTTTGACCCGGCCGAGCCGTATCCGGCATCGTCTGGAGAAGTCAACTTATCGTGACGGTACGCATATCGGCCGATGCGAGCCTGGAAATTCTTGTTTTCATGGCACGTGTCATGTCCCGCTGCGGCTGAGTGCCTCTTGCGCGTTCAGCGGAGATCAGACGGACGGGCTCATGGCGTGCCCGGGATTCGAAGGGAATGTGCACTCGTGACCAAACTCATCACTCGGCTGGGTGATCGCTTGATCAGCGCGTTCGTGCCGCAGGAGAAGGCCGAGGCGGCGGGCGGCTGCCAGACCTCCTACTGCGTGACATGTTATCCCTCGACCGGCAAGTGCATCATCACCGGGACTCAGGGTTATGACCCCGTACACGGCACCTACTGCTGGCGCTGCCCGAGATGACATCGTGGGAGCGCTTGAGCCGTCTGGAGTCCAGCGGCCTCAAGCGCTCCCCAAAGACGGCCTTCTCGTGCTTGCGCGGTTCAGGCACCAGATCGGCCGTCGTCGGCATCGAACAGCGTTCGGCAAACAGCGGTGAAGGGGGATGGCGTGACGCTGCTCGTCGTGAGTGTCGTACTCGTCGGGATTTTGTGCTTGCTCAACCTGGTGCTGGTGCTGGCCCTGGCGAAGCGGGTGAGGGATCTTGCGACCCTGGTGGCTCGGGTACGTAATAACGGGATCGCGCGGGACGGTTTCCTGGCGGTCGGTGAGACGGTCGGTGATTTCACGGCACAGACGGTTGACGGTCGGCAGGTGACGCGAGATGAGCTGACGGCTGGAGCACTGATCGGATTCTTCAGTACCGGCTGTGGGGCCTGCCGGGAGACGATCCCCGCGTTCGTCGAGCAGGCACGTGAGCTTCGCGACCAGGGACAGCTGGCGTTGGCCGTGGTGGCGAGAGGACCGGAGGATCCGACGTCCTACGTGGAGCCGCTGGCACGGGCCGCTCACGTGGTGGTGGAAGGTTACGACGGTCCGGTCGGCAGCGCCTTCAAGGTCTCGGCCTTTCCCTCGTTCTGCGTGATCGGCGACCAAGCGCGGGTGCGGGCGGTGAGCAACGATGTCGGCGAGGTGGCGCGTGCGCATGTTCCCGCCTCCCTCGGAAGGGCCGGAACGTGATGCGATGGGCTACGGCGGGTCCCGCCCTCAGCGCCGTCCGGCACGGTGGAAGGCTGGTCGGGCTCTGCGGGCGGGCGGCCATGCCGGCCATCTGGGGCTATCTCCTGCTCGAGATCCTGATCGGGACGCAAGGGGTGGCGGCCGCCTGGCTCACCAAGGCGGTCATCGACGGCCTGATCGGGCGGGTACGGTTCGCGGACGTGTTGTGGCCGGTGGCGGTTCTGTCGTTGCTGGGGCTGGTACGCGGGGTCGCTCCGCTGATCCGCAGGTACCTGGTCGCGGAGATAGACCGCCGAGCGGCCTTGACCGCTCAGGACGGCCTGTTCAAGGCGATCGAGCGCTTCGTCGGGCTGGAGCGCCTGGAAGATCCGGCCTTCCTGGACCGGCTCCGGCTCGCGCAGCAAAGCGTGTTCGCGCCCGGGGGGTTTCTCGAGGGGGCTTTCGGCATCCTCCGGGGGACGCTGTCGCTCGTCGGTTTCATCGGTTCTCTGGCCCTGATCAGCCCGATGGTGACCGGTATAGTCGTCATTGCGGCGGTCCCGGGGTTCGTCGCCGAATTCCGCGTGTCACGGCGCCGGCACAAGATGTTCATGGACATCGGCCCGGCCCAGCGACGGGAACTGTTCTACGCGAACCTGCTCACCGACGCGCAGGCGGCCAAGGAGATCCGCCTGTTCCGGCTCGGCCCGTTCCTGCGCGGCCGGATGATCGCCGAACGGCGGGCCGCGAACGCGGCCAAGCGCCGGCTCGACCGGCGTGAGCTGGGAACGCAGACCGTGCTGGTCCTCCTGTCGATCCTTGCCTCCAGCGCAGGCCTGCTGTGGATGGTCGTGGCGGCCGGCCGCGGTCAGCTCACGATCGGGGACGTGTCGGTGTTCATCGCCGCAGTGGCCGGTACCCAGTCCGGTCTCACCGACCTGATCGTCTCAACCACTGTGGCGTACCAGCAGGCCCTCATGTTCGAGCACTACGAGGCCGTCCTGCGCGCGACCCCTCCGGCTGTCCCGGCTTCGGCCGTCCGCCCGGTGCCCGCGCTCCGCGACGGCATCCGGCTGCGCGACGTGTGGTTCCGCTACAGCGACGACCACGATTGGGTGCTGCGCGGGGTCGACCTGTTCATCCCAGCGGGCGCCACGATCGCGCTCATCGGGGCCAACGGTGCCGGCAAGAGCACGCTGGTGAAGCTGTTGTGCCGCTTCTACGAGCCGACCCGAGGCGCCATCCTCTGGGACGGAACCGACATCCGCCGACTCCCGCACGAGGAGCTTCGCGATCGGATGGGTGCCGTCTTCCAGGACTTCATGGCGTACGACTTCAGCGCCGCCGACAACATCGCTGTGGGCGAGCTGTCCGCCCTGGACGACGAGGTCCGCCTGCGCGAGGCCGCGGAGCTCGCGGGGATCCATGATGCCATCAGCGCACTGCCCCGCGGCTACCGGACACTGTTGACCCGCATGTTCTTCGCCGGGCCCGGCCCAGTCGGCTCGGACGTCGGAGTCATCCTGTCCGGCGGGCAGTGGCAGCGCATCGCCCTGGCCCGCGCCTACCTGCGCCAGGACTGCGATGTCATGATCCTCGACGAGCCCAGCTCCGGGCTGGACGCCGACACCGAACATGACCTGCACACAAGGCTCAGGAACATCCGAAGCGGAAGGACCAGCATCCTGATCTCGCATCGCCTCGGCGCCGTACGGGACGCAGACCTGATCTTCGTGCTCCATGACGGTGTCATTGCCGAGCAGGGCACGCACGCCCAGTTACTGGCTCTCGACGGTGACTACGCGCGCATGTTCTCCCTGCAGGCGGCCGGTTACCAGAGTGAGCACCACACGGGCGAAAGGGTGGGTTGACCATGCTCATCGCGCTGGCCTGCGCCCTTACCGTCACCGCGGCGGCATGGATGGGGCTCGCCGTGCGGCGCCTGCTCGTCATCACGGTGATCGGCAACAGCATGAAGCCGACCTACGGTCCGGGAACACGCCTGCTGACGCGGCGTGTCGCAGACGTCTCCAAGGTACGGAGAGGCGATGTCGTCGTGCTGAGAGGAGCGGCCGAGGAGCGGCCGGTCCACATCGAAGTGCCGTCCGCCGATGGAGGGATGGCGACCCTCCATGTGGGGCCGGTGACCGACCTGGTCATCAAGCGGGTGCACGCGCTGCCCGGCGATCCCGTGCCGCGCGGCCGCGTCCCCGCGCTCGCCCACGTCGACGAGGAGACCGTCCCTGCGGGCCGCATCGTGGTCCTCGGCGACAACCCCGAGGAGTCGGTGGACTCTCGTGAGTATGGATACCTTTCGGAGAACGCGCTGGTCGCGGTGGTCGTCCGCGTACTGGGAGAGAATCAGGGCCCGGCTCGGTCAAGCCCGGCTTGAGCCGATCCAGCGACTCACGCGAGCGCGTGGCGGGCCAGACGGAAAGCATCGCATGAAAGCGCTTTGCAAGATTAGCGGCTCATAATTCGCGTATGCCGTCGATAACTGAGCTCAGAGCAGGGGATCCGGCTGGTCTCGGGGGCTACGAGATCCGGGGACGGCTGGGAGAGGGCATACAGGGCGTCGTCTATCTAGGCGTGGACGAGCAGGGGAGACGGGCGGCCGTCAAATGGCTGCGTCCCGAGCTGGCCGGTGACGAGGCGGCGGCGGAGCGGTTCGCCGGGGAGGCGGCTGCGGCGCAGCGGGTGGCGCCGTTCTGCACCGCGAAGGTGCTGGACACCGGCGTGCACGAGGGCCGTCCCTACATCGTCAGCGAGTACGTCGATGGGCCGACGCTGCTGCGCGCGGTGCGTGAGGAGGGGCCGCGCACCGGGGCCGCGCTTCACCGGCTGGCCATCGGCACCGCCACCGCGCTCGCGGCGATCCACCAGGCCGGGATCGCGCACCGCGACTTCACCCCCGGCAACGTGCTGCTGGGCAGCGAAGGGCCCCGGGTGATCGGGTTCGGCATCGCCACCGCGCTCGACGCCACCTCCAGCACGGCGACCGTGCCCGTGAGCGGCTCCCTGTCCCTGGCGCCCGAGCAGCTCCTCGGCGATCCCGTCGGGCCGGCGGCCGACATGTTCGCCTGGGCGAGCACGATCGTCTTCGCGGCCGGCGGGACGGGGCCGTTCCAGGCCGAGACGGTGCCCGCGACCGTGCAGCGGGTGCTGAACGGCGAGCCGGACCTCGCGCGGCTCTCTGGCACGCTGCGGGAACTGGCCGCGGCCTGCCTCGTGAAGGACCCCGCCCGCCGCCCGACGGCCGAGCAGGTGATCCACCGCCTCCTGGAGCACCCGGCCCCGATCCCGGACGGCCTCCACCGCGCGGCCACCACGGTCGGCGGCACCCCTCCAGGCCCGCCTCCGGTGAGCGCCACACCTCCGGCCGGTGGCGCGTCCCCGATGGGTGGCGCGTCTCCGGTGGGCAGCGCACCGCAGGCCGGGAGCGGGCCTCAGCGGCAGCCGCCCTACCCTCAGCAGCCGCAGGTCCAGTACCGGCCGCTGGGAGGCGACCAGCCGCCGCCTCCCAGCGGCCGGCCGGTCTTCGAGCCTCCCTCGGCCTACCACCAGCCGCGGACGTCATCCCCGACCATGCCGTACGGCCCCCCGCCCTCGCCCCCGTCCAACAGGAAGAACTGGCTGATCGGCGGCGCGATCGCGGGCGTGGCCCTGGTGGCGGCCGTCACCCTCGTCGTGGTCACCGTCATCAACCTGCAGCACAGGCAGCGGTCCACACTCCCCACGCCCGCCACCACCACGGCCTCCCCGAGCCCCACCGCCTCCCCGGTCCCCACCGCGGACCTCACCCCGATCAGGCTCCCCGGCACCGCCGCCACGTTCTACGAGAGCCCGGACGACCCGGTCAGGCTCACGACGTACTCGGTGAGGGACGCCAAGACCAACGCGTGGGTGTACTACGCCCGCGACTCCCTCACGGGAGGGTTCACGAAATATCAGGACCAGTTGGAGGCCATGCTCTCGCCCGACGGCCGCTACCTTGCCAAGCGCGGCAAGAGCTTCATCGACTTCTACGACAACGTGGAGATCACCGACAGGACGACGGGTGAGAAGTTCTCGGTCAGGACCTCGAAGCAGCCGCTGAGCGCGTACATCCAGGCCTGGTCGCGTGACAGCACCCGCCTGCTGCTCAACGTCGGCAAGCCGGTCAAGGAGGTCTGGCAGTCGACCGGCTTCGCCGTCCTCGACGTCACCACCAGGAAGGCCACGGTCGCCTCCCTCAGGGAGGGCTCGCTCAAGAACATCAGGTACGGCTTCGACGGCGCGGACACCGGCGTGGTCGCCATGTCCAACGACACCGACCAGCAGGCCCTGCGCTTCTTCGACGCCGCCGGCACACGCGTCCGCCGCGTCCCGAACGTGGGCGCCGGCTTCGCCGACGCGCTGTTCTCCCCGTCGGGCACGCTGTTCGTCACCGACTGCCCCGGCCTGACCAGCGGCAACAACTGCGTGTACGACGCGCGGACCGGCGCCGAGGTCAAGCGGATCGAGTCACCGTGCGGCGGCCTGGCCACCTGGTTCGACGACGATCACCTGGTCTGCTGGGTGACTGCGGGCACCACGGGCGGTCAGCAGATCCAGGTGATCGACTTCACCGGCAGGATGGTGCGCCTGCTGGCCGAGGTACCGGTCGGGGCCGCCGACCTCGGCGTCATCTACACGTACCGGAGCTAACGCACCCGCCCGCGCGGCTTCAGCCGGGTGGCGGGCAGGACGGGCGCGGGGAGCGGCGCCCCGTCGAACCCCTCGACGGAGCCGAACCCCTCGCCCTCCATCCAGTCCTTCCTGAACGCGGCGATCTCCTCGTGGGAGCGGCCCACGAAGTTCCACCACATGACGATCTCCTCGCCGAACGGCTCCCCGCCGATCAGCATCACCCGCCCGCGCCCCGACAGCCGCAGTCCGGACCGCCCCGGCGGCAGGTACGTCAGCGAGCCGGGCGTCACCTGCTCGACCGCGCCGTCGAGCAGCAGCAGCCCGTGCTCGAACCCGGGCGAGAGCGGCACCTCGCACGCGTCGTCCACCGCGATCTCGGCCCCGACCAGCGGGCTGAACGCGGTGGCGGGGGAGGAGACCCCGCCGAGCGACCCCATGATCACGCTCGCCTCGAAGCCCGGTCCGGCCAGCACGGGCAGCACGGGATGGTGCTCGAACGCGGGGCCGGTGTGCCGGTGCTCGCCGGGCAGCGCCACCCACAGCTGCACCCCGTGCAGCACTGTCTCCGGCGACTCCTCCGAGTGCGAGATGCCGCGACCGGCGGTCATGAGGTTGAGCTGCCCGGGGCGTATCTCCTGCAGGGTGCCCAGGCTGTCGCGGTGCAGCACCTCGCCCGCGACGAGCCAGCTCACGGTCTGCAGGCCGGTGTGCGGGTGCGGCGGCACCCGCATCGTCGCCCGCTCCGGCCCGTAGGCGTCGACGAAGCACCACGCGCCGATCATCCGCCGGTGCGCGCCCGGCAGGCTCCTGCTCACCGTCATCGCACGCGGCCCGCCGAGCGGCACCGCGCGCCCCTCCAGGATCTCGCTGTCCGCGCCGGCGTCGGCGCCGCAGCGGATCTCCCGCGGGTCAAGCTCCAGGTTGCTCACCCCAAGACTGTACGGCCCGGCCGAGGGGGACGGGTCAGCTGAGGAGCTCCCACCAGCCCTCCACCACCTGGGCGGCGGAGGTGTCGACGGCCTCGCCGGGACGCGGTACGACGATCTTGACGTCCCGTGCCTTGGCCTCCCGCCACAGCCGCTCCACCGGCTCCGCCCACGGGTGCAGCGCCAGCGTGAACGTCGCCCAGTGCACGGGCAGCAGCAGCTGACCTCCGAGGTCGAGGTGGGCGTTGACGGCCTCCTCGGGGTTCATGTGGATGTCCGGCCAGGCGGGGCTGTACGCGCCGATCGGCATCAGCGTCAGGTCGAACGGCCCGTGCTCCGACCCGATGCCGCGGTAACCCTCGAAATAGCCGGAGTCGCCCGCGTAGAAGACCCGCTTGTTCGCCCCGGCCACCACCCAGGACCCCCACAGCGTGTCATTACGGGTGAGGGACCGGCCGGAGAAGTGCCGGGCCGCCGTGGCGACGAAGCGCAGCCCCGCCACCTGGGCCTCCTCCTCCCAGTCGAGCTCGATGATCCGGTATGCCGGCACGCCCCACCGCTCGAGGTGCGCCCCGATGCCCAGCGGCACCAGGAAGGGGGCCTTCTGCGTCCCGAGCAGCGAGCGCACGGTCGCCAGGTCGAGGTGGTCGTAGTGGTCGTGCGAGATCGCGATCGCGTCGATCTGGGGCAGCTCGCGGATCTCGATGGGCACCGGGTGGTGCCGCTTAGGGCCGACCAGCTGCGACGGGGAGGGCCGCTTGCTCCACACCGGGTCGAACAGCACCCGCTTGCCCTCGATCTCCACCAGCGTGGAGGCGTGGCCGTACCAGACCACACGGAGGCCGTCGGCGGGCGGCGGGTCGGACGGCGGGACGCGGAGCGGGACGGGGCCGCCGGGGCGGCGCTGCTCCTTGTTCCTGGCCAGCTCGCCGAGCAGGCCGGCGGGCGGGGTGGTCATCAGGTTGGTGGGCTCCGGCATCGGGTTGAAGAACGTGCCGTCCCTGAACTGCGGCGAGCGCCGCATCCTCGCCACCCGGTCCGGCCCTGAGGTCAGAGGCCGCACGCCCAGCTCAGCGGGGACCTCGCGCACTGCCCAGCCCGCCGCTGCCAGGGCCGCGCCACCCATGAGGATCCGCCGCGCCGTCCGCATTCCTGCCATCGCCCACTCTCCCCTGAAAAAGTCTGTCCATCCCGCCCAACCGAACGGGATTCCCCAGTGTTCCCGTCTGTACGATATATCGCGATAGGTCATACCGCGTTGACTGTGCGCCGCCGGATGACGATGCCGGCCACCATGGTCATTGTGGCCGATCTTCCCTTCCGTCCGGTCTGCGCTCGGGGAAGGGCCACGGGTTGGGGCGGCAGTGGCCCAGCGACTTCGACTGCTGGGTCATGACGGGGGCCAGGCGACCGGGTCCCGGGCAGGAGCTGTGCTCGTGGCCCAGGCTGTGGCCGACCTCGTGGCTGATCAGATAGTTCCGGTACGCGGCGAGGTCGCCGCCGTACTGCGGGACGCCCTTCGCCCAGCGGAGGGCGTTGATGATCGAGCGCTCGCCGTTCCAGCAGGACAGCTCGCCGCCCGTACGGAGCGGACTGCACTGGCGTTCGGTGAGCCCGGGGCTGGACAGCGCGACGCGGACCTGCACCGGGCCGTGGTCGACACGCTCGAAGCGGGCCCAGCCACGTACGTCGTTGAGCGTGCGATGCACCTGGGCGGCGAACACGTCCGGGTCGAAAGGCAGGCCGCGCTCCACCTCGACCAGGTACCGCACCACCTCCCCGCGCCCAGCCCTGGGAGGCGCGCCGCCGGGCACGACCCGGTAGACGCCCGAGGCCTCGTACGGGACCTTCACCTCGGCGGGACGCCCCCGAGGGACGGGCGAAGGCTTGGGCGGCGGCGGAGGCACCGGCGGAGGCGCCGGTGGTGGGAGCGCCGGGGGCGCGGCCGCGCAGGCGGACGCGAACAGGACCAGCACCAACAGCGCGAGCAGCGGCAACGCGGCCTCCCCACAGGGTCACGGTGGGGAGGAATCCGATGATACGTGGCCGCTTGCCGCGATTTTCCGGCAGGTACCCGCTCAGGCGGGGGCGTAAGGCGTGATGTCGATGGGCGGCTCCTCGCCGAGGGCGAGCGAGGCGGCGATCTCGCCGGTGAACGGGCCCGCCGTCAGCCCGTACGCGCTCAGGCCCGTCGCCACCACCACGCGCCCGGTCAGCCGGCCGATGAGGGCCCGGCCGGGGGCGTACACGGGGCGCAGACCGACCCTGGCCTCCGCCACCGTCGCCGCGAACAGCCCGGGCGCCACCCGCAGCCCCGCCGAGATCACCTCGTCCAGCCCGCCCATGGTGACGCGCGGCGCGAACCCCACGTCCTCCACGGTCGCGCCGATGACGACGCGCGAGTCGGGGAAGCCCAGCAGGTACGGGCCGACTCTCGGCAGCACCATCGGCCACCACGCGGTGTCGACGCCCTCCATGGTGACGTGCAGGATCTGCCCCCGCCTGGGGAAGACCGGCAGCTCCACGCCCAGGGGCCGGCACACCTGGCCCGTCCACGCCCCGGCGGCCACGATCACGCTGTCGGCCTCGAGCGGCACACCCTCGCCCGCGAACCGGGGGGCTCTCGTGGACACGGGGCCCTGCGGCTCCGCGAGCGCGAGCGGCGCGCCCTGCCGCCAGGACCCGCCCTGACCGGAGACCTCCCCGGGGGCGGGCTCAGGGGGCAGCGGCGCGGCCGGCGCGGCTGGCGCGGTCTCCGGGAAGGGCTCGCGGGTGAGGGCGTGCAGGACGACCTCGCCGGCCGGGGTGAGGGCCGCGGCGCCCGTACGGATCTCCGCGCCGTGGGCGACGGCGGCACGCAGCAGCGCGTCGCGCACCGAGCACCCGTCCACCCGGGCGGCGCCCGGCACGAGCAGCGCGCTCAGGGTGTCGGACAGCGGCGGGAACAACTCGGACGGCGTGGCCACGTCGGTGACCTCGCCCATCTCCGGCGCGCCGGGATGGCGGCGGCGCAGCAGGGCGCGCACCGGCTCCAGATCGACCGGGTCCTCGGCCACCAGCAGGGCGCCCACCGTGGCGTAGCCGATGTCCTCGGCCAGCTCCTCCACCAGCCCGGGGTAGTGGCGGGCGCCCTCGCGGGTGAGCCGGTACCAGTCGTCGTCCTCCGGGTGGTCCACCCACGGGCACACGATGCCCGCCCCCGCGTGGGTCGCCTCGCCCGTGTACCCGCCGTCCACCACGGTCACCGCCGCGCCGCGCCGGCTCAGATAGTAGGCCGCGCTGGCTCCGACGATGCCGCTCCCGATCACCGCAACACGCATGCGTCAATGATCGCAGCCTTGCTGACCTCGGCCGATGCCGGGATGCCCGCGTGTCCGGGCACCCCTGTCCGGAGCTCGGATCGCGGGCGGTTATGGTCGGCGCATGGACGTCGCCGTCACGAGGATCGACCTGCCGAGCCCTGTCCTGGCGGCCGCGTCGGACGGCGCCTCCGTCTGGTGCGCGGGCAGCGGCGGGGTGCGGGCGTACACGACGTCCGGCACGCCGCTGGACGCCGCGGACGAGACCGGCGCCCTCCCCGGGTTACGCTCGCTGGCCGCGGTGCCGGCCACGGTGGCCGGCACCGCGGGCATGCCCGGCGCGCTGGCGGGGACCGTGGTGGTGCCGAGGACGTTCGCCGCGTTGTCGCCCGTGGACTCCTTGCCCGCGGACTCCCTGCCGCAGGGCTGCCTGGCGGGGGCCTCGGCCGATCGGGTGTACTGGCTCGACCAGCGCGGCGCGCCGATCGCCAGCGCGCGCTTCACGGGCCGGGTGCTCGCGGGCGGCGGCGAGATCTGGGCCGTCGGCGCCGATCGGGCGCGCAGGCTCATCGAGCCGGGCCGCCTCGGCGACCCTGTGGAGTTACCCGGCCTGGACCTGTGCGCGGTCGAGGGCGAGCGCCTGTGGTGGACCTCGAAACGCGACACCGTGCTGCGTGGCGGCCCCAGGGAGGTGGATCTCGGGACCTGTGAGCGCGGCGGCATGACCGTGTGCGCGGGCTCCCTGTGGATCAGCGTGGCGGGCGGGCTGCTGCGGGTCTCCGCCTGGTCGGGCGAGCCGCGGCGGTTCGTGGGCGCTCCCGCGGGGCCGGTGCCGTTCCTGGCCTGCGCGAACGGCGTGCTGGCCGGCGGGGGACGTGACCTCTTCGCGCTCGCCCCGGTCGTCGGCGCCGCCGTTCGCAGGATCCGGCTGGGGCTGAAGGCGCCGCTCGCACTGATGATCGCGGCCGGCAAGCACGTGTGGGCCTTCCCGACGGGCCGCCCCCAGGCTCTCATCGTGCCGATGTGACCGCATTCCGGGCGGCCGGAAGGTGGCGATCTCCGCGTCCGGGATCGGGATGATCAACCGCGCGGCGATTCCCGGTGTCACACTCGTGGTCGCAGGGCTCTTCGACTTCTTCGGCCACGCGGAAGGAACCCCCCCATGACCCAGGCCCCGGCCGGCGCCACCGTACGCCACCCGCTCGCACCGCTCACGGAGGAGGAGGCCGCGGCAGCCTGCCGGGCGGCCCTGGCGTCCGGCGCGGTGGACCCGCGGGCGCGCATCGCCTACTGCGTCCTCGCGGAGCCGCCCAAGGAGGCCGTGCTCGGCTGGGCCGGTACGCCGCTCCCGCGCGAGGTCACGGTGGTCACGTACGAGAAGGACCTCGGCAGGACCTGCATGGTCACGGTGTCCGTGCCCGACGGGAGCCTCGTCTCCTGCGTGTACGCCCTCGCCGCCCAGCCGCCGATCATGGTGGAGGAGTGGCTGGCCAACGTCGAGGCCGTCCGCAAGGACCCCGGCTTCCAGGCCGCGTGCGCCAGGCGCGGGGTCACCGACATGGCGATGGTCCAGGTCGACCCCTGGCCCGCGAGCAACTTCGGGCTGCCCGTGGACGGTGAGGGGCGCAGGCTCGCCCGCTGCGTCGCGTACGCGCTTGACGGGCCCGGCGACAACGGCTACGCCCACCCGATCGAGAACCTCGTCGTGCTGCTCGACCGCGACACGGGCGAGGTCGTCGAGCTGCAGGACGGCGAGGTCGTCCCGGTGCCGCGCGCCTCGGGCCGCTACGACGGCGGCGCCCGCGAGCTGGCGCCGCTGCAGATCGTCCAGCCCGACGGGCCCGGCTTCACCGTGGACGACGGCGCGCTGAGCTGGGGGCCGTGGCGGCTGCGGGCGTCCATGCACCCCATCGAGGGGCTCGTGCTGCACGAGATCTCGTACGTGGAAGGCGGCCGCGTCCGCCCCGTCGTCTACCGCGCGAGCCTGTCCGAGATGGTCGTCCCGTACGGCTCGACCAGCATGAACCACTGGTGGAAGAACGCCTTCGACGCCGGCGACGTCGGACTCGGCAAGATGGCCAACGCGCTGGAGCTCGGCTGCGACTGCCTCGGCGAGAACGGCGTTATGCAATCTGTCAAGGTGTCTCAGCCGAGAGTGTCTCAGCCAGGCATG